>JBPOHN010000048.1:0-89073 GCA_052035525.1 Armatimonadota bacterium | reverse complement strand
CATCGAAGTCTTCTATAACCGGCAGCGGATGCACTCGTATCTGGGCTACCTAAGCCCTGTCGAGTTCGAGGCCGCCGCCAAAGCAGCTTAACAAAGTGTCCGTTTTACTGGGTACAGTCCAGAATTCGACATCGGCCACCCGAAATCATGCCTGCTCACCCAAAAAATCGCTCTACCATTACTTTGGGATGCACCCTCCGGCAAAATATCAGTGCTAGGCAAATCGGGCTGCACAATGTTTGAGATAGCTGTGAATGGGCATAATCAGTTTGGGTTGGGTTTGCAACTGATGGAGGCCGTGATGAGCTTCAGAGTTGCCCATGTTTCTGGTGTTCCGGTTCGGGTTCACGTTTCCTCGGCTATTACGTTTCTGCTGCTATCTTACCTGATAGGTATTGGCTTCATAGCGCAGGCAGATCCCTCTCTTTCGACTCTGGCGGCGCTGTCGGGTGGCGCGGGTGCTGCGCTGCTGCTTTTCGGGAGCCTTCTGCTTCACGAGTACGGGCACGTGATCTGCGCGCGCAGGTTCGGCATCGAGGCTCGATCCGTGAACTTGTTTCTGCTGGGCGGCGAGGCTAAGCTGACGTGCGGTGCGGCAGGCTGGGGGCAAGAACTCGCCGTTGCCATGGCCGGGCCCGCCGTTAGCGTCTTGCTCACTGCTGCTCTGGCCGGAGTGACCTGGGTGCTGGAGCCGGGATCCACAGCTTCTATCATCATGTTCTACCTTGCCTTCGCCAACGGGATTCTTGCCGCGGCGAACCTGCTGCCGGCCTATCCGCTGGATGGAGGTAGAGCGATGCACGCGGTGCTTTGGGCTGTCTCGCATGACAGGCTGCGGTCCGCGAAGCTCACTGCTCTGGTTGGCGAGATCTTCGGTCTGGCGGCGGCAGCATACGGCGCGTATCTGCTTCTTGGTGGAGGACTCGACGGGTTGTGGGCGATAGCGATCGGTTGGTATCTGTTCAACGCGGCACTCCAATCGCGCGCGGACGAGGAAGGATACTCCCGGTTCGGGAGTCCGGTGTTGCCCCCAACTGCTCGGCATCGTGAAGGTAGTACGGAATCCGGGGAATAAGTGAGACATAGCTCACACGGCTCGAATGGTGTATTCCCGGATATGAACATACTCATCACGAATGACGACGGCGTGCATGCAGAGGGGCTTATGGTGCTCAAAGCAGCACTGGATGCTCTGGGCCAGGTCTTTGTAGTGGCTCCCGACAGGCCCCGAAGCGCCTGCGGGCACTCAATTACTCTTCACAAGCCACTTCGCGCTGAGAAGGTTGCTCTGCGGGACGGCAGTGTTGCCTATGCTTCCAACGGCACTCCGTCGGATTGCGTGAGCCTCGGCCTGCTTGGCATCATCAAAGAGCCGGTGGATCTTGTGGTATCGGGCATAAACAGGGGCCCGAATCTGGGGTGGGACCTTACCTATTCAGGGACTGTGTCTGCTGCTATGGAGGGCGCGATAATGGGCATCCAGTCGTTTGCGATCTCCGTAGCCAGCTACTCCGCCTCGGTAGACTACGCCGCCGCAGCCGGGCTTGCCGTCGACATAGCCAGAATTCTGGACCAGCGCAAGCTGCCGGAGAGCTCGCTTCTGAACGTCAATGTGCCTGATCTTCCTGCGTCTGAGATAAAGGGTGTACAGGTCACGAGGCAGGGCAAGCGCCGGTATTCGGGTCAGCTCGAGAAGCGAACCGATCCTATGGGACGCGACTACTACTGGCTCGGCGGTGACTTGCCGGAGGATACGCTCGAAGAAGGCACCGACGTTCACGCTGTTTCCGAGGGATACGTCTCAGTTACTCCCGTTCATCTCGATTTGACTGATTACGCTTCCGCCGAGGCTGTTCGGAGTTGGGGAATCGAGCAAATCCAGCTTGGGTGAGTCAGGGAAGGAAACAGATGCGTCGGGGTCTAAGCCAAGAGTAATGGCCACGGCCCAAGGAGGCGCGCAACCGCATGAGGCCCGGGAATCGATGGAACGGTGACACGACTAGCTCGACAACGGCGGCGCTATACTGTGCGCTGGTTGCGCTGGTCGTGGCATTCGCGCTGAGCTACCTGTTTGGTCGGTTTGGTTTAGGTGTCGTCAGCGCACGTTACGCCTGGAGCAGTCCTCGTGCCTTTCAGCTTGCAGCGCTTAATCTGTATGCATCCCAGCACGTTCCCCTGATCGCCAATGCAACAATTCCCGGTGAGGATACCCCGACAGAGGCCGCGGTAACGTTTCCCGTGACCCTCTGGGCCGCCGTACCCTTCCTTGCGCTAATGCTTGGTGGCTATCTGGCCGGGAAGTCGCGCACGGCTACGGGCAGGTGGGGTATGGTCTCGGCGGCCGTCGCGGGCGGGGTGATATACACCGCAGTGTTGGCAGGCGCAGCCAACGTTGTGTCGGCGAAGTTCGTGTCTACCGCGCTGCCGCCGCTGAACGCCACTGAGTTCAACCCGCCGCCGATACCGTTTGGGCCGTCGCTGGCCGCGGTTCCCTGGGCGTGCGGCATCTTCGCTGTCATCTCTACCTATCTCGGAGCGATACTCGCGCTAAGGCTCAGTCCTCAGCCGTCCATGGCGGGTAAGTGGTGGTCTTGCGCGAAAGCTGTGGTTATCGCGGGGCTGCTGATCCAACTGCTGATCGCCCTGGCAGGGGTGATTCTGTTCACTGGCGCGGAGGGCGTGGAAGGTGAAGCACAGGCGAAGTTCGTCCAGATATTGCCCACGGTAGCGGGCACCGGTTACGCGGCCGTGCATGGGGCCGTCATATCCTATGGAGCGGTGCCCACAAGGGTTCCGAGCGCAGGATACTCCGGCAGAGTACATCTTTACCGGGGAGCAACGATGGACAGCGCCGGGGAGACGTCCAAGAACGAGTTCGGCCCATACGTGTGGATCGCGGCTGCTCTGGCCGGGCTGATGGCGTTTGTTTCCGGACGGCTGGCAGTGAGACTGGGATCGCGAGATGGGTCTCTGCCGACGGCAGTGCGGATAGTCATCATGCAGGCGGCCTACACGGCCCTGATCATGTGGTTGTGCGGGTTCGGGTGGGGCATTGCGAGCCAGTTTAGAGCGTACGTCCGGCTCATGACCGACCCCGCGATGCTGCCTGCGGCCCTGGGCGTCTTTGTGCTGGCGCTGCTGGGTGCTCATTGGGCGAACAGGCGGTATGTTGGAAGGCTGGTGGGCTATCCGTCGGCATGATCGTACGCAATTCGACGAAGTACTGTGTGGCTGCTACGCTGAAGCGGGCAGTGTGCGAATACCCGGTTGATGACCTGGTGGTGGAACTGAAGTACAGCCCCAAGGGGTCGGGCCGATACATATCCGGAACCTACTATAGGCTTACGAAAGGCTATGAGAACGGCAAGCTGATCCGTCTGCGGATCAACCGCTTCAACAGGTATCCGTTGGATGTATCGTTCAAGACCTCCGAGTACTACACCAGGAGGGATGCCAGGGGACAGGAAACGAAATACCAGAAGCTGAAAAAGGTACGTTTCGATAGTGCGGAGGACTTGATTCTGGCGATTTTCCTGCATGAGTTCTCGCACTATTTGGATCACATAGAGGGGAGAAACGGACGCTACAAGCAGACCAAAGCAGACAAGTTCGCCCTGGCGAAGTTGGAAAGTCTGCAAGTCATTTAGGGGGAAGAATAGGTGATACGAGCTTACCGAATCGCGGCGACAGCCGCACTGCTGGTTCTTGTTCTTGTATCGGCTGGTCTCTGTGCACAGCCAATAGGGAACTTCTCATTTGCGCATACAAGTGATGACCACGTTCAGCCGTTGGCTCCGGTCACGATTTCGGAGTTTGTGAATCCGCAGCCGATAAAGATGGAGCCGTTCAACATGATCGCGCTGCCGGTCTCTTTCGTGGTAGACACCGGCGATATCACCGAGTTTGGCGGGCGCGGATCGTTCGAGAAGTTCCAGAGCTTCTATAAAGACGTGAAGATCCCTTACTACATTGCACTCGGCAACCACGACAATACGTGGAGGTCCTTGGCTCCCGAGATGCGGAAGCTGTACGGCTCGCCCTATTACTCGTTTGATAAGCACGGGGTGCATTTTGCTGTGATCTGCTCTGCTGGGTTCCAGCACCCGCTGCCTTCGATCACACCGGAGCAGCTAGCGTGGCTGAAGAAGGACCTGGCTAAGGTAGGCAAGGACGCGCCTGTGTTCCTTGCGCTGCATCATCCGCTTAATACGACCGAATTTGCCAGCCGCTTCGACGTCGATCGGCTGTTGGACCTGATCAGGCCCTACAACATCGTGGTCATTATGTATGGTCACGGGCACAGCGCTAATCACGGCACGTATGAGAACTTCACCATCGTGCAGGGCGGCTCTACCTATGGCCCCGGGCCCGCCGGATATCAGGTCTACTCGGTCATGGATGGCATCCTCCGCGTAGCCTACAAAGACAAAGGTCCCGAGCCTAAGGCAACAAAGAAGATGATCGAAAAGCCGCTAGCTCCGCCGGCAAAACGCTACCCGAATATCAAGATCGACTCGCCGCGTGAGGGCGCTACTTACGGTGCTCAGGTGCAAGTAAAGGCGTGGATAGCAGCGGGTAAGGGTGAGATCACAAATGCGGCCTTTGCAATCGATGGCTCGAAAGATACCAAACCTCTTACGCTGATGCCTGGTGGGAGTTTCGAGGCTACCCTGCCGCTGAGCGGTTTCAGCAGCGGTGCGCACAGCTTGAAGCTGACATTTACCGGCCAGGATGGCGCCACCTACCATCGATCGACCTTCTTCTATGTTGATTCCGAACGACCGAAGGTGCGTTGGCGGGTCTTGATGGATACCGCGAGCAAGACTACCCCTACAGTCAGCGATAGCTTGGTCTACATTGGCGGCTACGATGGCAGCGTCCGCGCATATGAGGTGCAGACGGGCAAGCTCAAATGGCAGTATCAGACGGGCGGAGGCATCGCCGGGCAGATATTGCTGCAAGGAGATAAGGTCTACGCTGGCAGCGAGGACATGAAGCTCCACTGCCTCAATGCGGCGAACGGTAAGAATGTGTGGGAGTTCGAGGCCGAGGAACCGATCTATTCCTCCCCCGTTTCTGACGGCAAGTCCGTGTACTTTGGCTGTGGCAGCGGAGCGTTCTACTCCGTGGATGCCGCGAAAGGCACCATGAACTGGGTCAACAACGACGCCAAGTACAACATCGAGATCAAACCCTTCCTGCATGACGGCAAGGTCTACTATGGCGCATGGGACACCTTCATCTACTGCGTCAACACCGCTGACGGCAAGCTTGTCTGGAAGCACGTTGGACAGGGCAGCTCGCACGGAGGCGCGGCGGCCTACTACAGCCCTGGCGACTGCGGCCCGGTTGTGTGCAATGGCGTTGTCTTCACACCTGACAGAAAGTACGAGATGTCACTCTCCGATTACGCTACCGGCAACGTTATCTCGTCGATGACGACCGTTGCGGCGGTAGGGCTTTCGGCGGACGGCCAGTCCGTCTACCTGAGGAGAAACAACAACAAGCTGGATAAGGTGGATTCCACCGGCAAGACGATATGGTCGGCGGATGTGCCCACCGGTATGGTGCCGGCAGCGCCGACCGAAGTTGATGGTGTGGTGTATGTGTGCGGCAACAAGGGCACCGTTAGCGCGATCTCAGCAGCCGATGGGAAGGTGCTGTGGCAGTATGACAGCACTCCCACGCTCTATGTCCTGGCAGGCGTTGGGGCCAGCGGCTCGACCGCTTATGTCGTAGGAACTGATGGTAGTCTGACCGCTCTGAGCACTCCGAAGTAGGCGTGTTCAGCAAAATGGGAGACGAGGATGAGTTATCTGCGTGGCGAGGAGATCGAGGTTGTAATCGAACGCAATGGTCTGGCGGACGATGCAGGAATCGGATACCTGCCGGACGAAACGATGGTCCTCATCGTGGGCGGCGGCGGACGGGTAGGTGAGTCCGTTAGCGCAACAATCGTCGGCGTAGAACGCACTCCGCTGGGCTCATCTCTGGTGGCATACGCGAGGAACTGACCTGATACGGGAGTAGCAAAGCCCAAAGTCGATGGCGTCTTCTGTGAGCTATCGGCTTTGGGCTCGGTGATCGCCGCGTCTGAGGCTACTCGAATACTGCTCTCAGGTCCTTCTCCTGGTCGGCCTTGATCATTGCTATCACGCTGTCGCCATCCTGCAGCCGGGTGTCCGCGTGTGGGATGATCGCGTGGTCGTCTCTGATGATGGAGATAACGAGGGTGTTCTCGGGCAGATCGAGTTCGCTAATCTTGAGACCCAGGACAGACGAAGCCAGCGTGATGTTAGCCTCCACTACCTCTATCTCGCCCTTCTTCAGCGCTGCCAGAGGAATCACCTGACCCGTCTCGATCTGCTGCTCCAGGAGGTTGAAGATGATCCTGGTGCTGCTGACGGTCTGGTCGATGCCCAACTGCTTGAAGAGCTCTTCGTTCTTGGGGTCGTTTACTCTCGCTATCGTACGGACAACGCCAAACTTGCGCTTGGCCATCTGGCAAATGACGAGATTGTCTTCGTCGTCTCCTGTTACCGCCACGACCACGTTGGCACGGCCCATACCCACCTCGTCCATGGTTCGGATCTCACAGCCGTCACCGTGGAATATCAGTTCACCGAGATCGTCCTTGAACGACTCGACCGTCTTTCGGTCCTTCTCGAGGACGAGCACTTCGTGACCTTCCTGGATGAGGGTCTTCGCCAGGTAGTATCCAACCTTGCCGGCGCCTACCACTATGACGTACATCGGGCTCTTCTTAGGCATTGCCACCCTCCTTACTGGAGTGCTGCTCCATGCCGATACGAGCGTACTCCGATATGTCACCGAAAGGCTGGCCGAGGATCATATCGCGCATGAGTCCGGCGCCGACACACGTCGTGCAGAGGGTATCAATTCCCAACTCGGCGTAGGCCGACGCGCGGTTGGGGTCGTAGATGCGGGCGACGACTTTGGGCACGTTGAAGCGAACCTTGGCCATCTGAACCGACATGATGTTCCTGTTGTCTCCGTTCGTAGTAGCGACAAAAGCGTCGGCCTCGTCTACCCTGGCACGGCGCAGCGTGTCCTCATCGATGCCGTTTCCGACAATCTTGCGGCCTGTGTAGTCGGGCGTCAGTCTCCTGAACGAATCGGGGTTCATATCGATGATCGTGACATCGTGCCCTTCCATAGACATTGTTGTCGCTATGGTGGAGCCAACCCGGCCACAACCTAGAATGACAATCTTCACCACAAATCCTCCGGTAGTGTCAGCGTCTGGGGCGGCCCAAGCGTGAGTAGAGGAAGTACCTGGAGATTCCGTATACGATCAGGACCACACCTAGCGCGGTGTCCGTGTTCATCTCGCCGGTCTTCTGTGCCAGGCCCCTGTACATCATCAGTATTCCGAAGAGAACAAGAAGCACACTCAAAAGGAAGCTGAACTTGCTGCTCACTCCGTAAGCCCCCTCTCAGACACAAGACGAGAGTATACTCCCGCGCCTACTCGCTGTCAATACTAATCGAGAGTGCGCGACTGGCGAAATCAAAGGTTGATGAGAGCCAGATCCACCGAGAACCTACGGTATCTGTTGTCCCATCGAGCGTAGGATGCCAAACAATCGCTTCGGCGGCCGGCAACTATTGCCCAGTCAAAGAGCGTTCCTCTGTCGGCGTCGAATGTGAGTGCGAGGCCGCCGACGTACTTGCCGAAGTACATCATCGTCTGGACGTCGATTTCCTTTCTGAGGTCGATTGCATCGAAGATGAATGGACTCGTGCCGGAAGAGGTGCGGGAGATATATCGAGCCGAGACGAATGAGCTGTTCGGGAAGATGTGAGACGCGTCTATGCCGGCGCCCCAGGTCCGGAATACCTGCCCATCGCCATATCTTGCGTGGGTGATTGTTCCAATAGGCTGGACGGTGGTGGTAGGGCCCAGCCATACCACATTGAGACCAGCCTTCGCGGCGATCTGATAGCGGGAGAGATATTCCTCGTGACCGGGGATCTCTTTGTAGCGGCCGGCTGAGACCGTTACCTGAGGGTACAGCTCTATTCTCGGGTCCAGCTTTCTGGATGTCAGGGACAACTGCTCTCCGACATAGGTGACTCCGACTTCCGGCTGCCGGTAAAGCACGAGGCTGGTGCTGCGCGCGTCGTAGGTTCGCTGCCTGATGGTGAATACGCCGAACGGCTGCAGTCTGGCGGCGTTGGTGGGACGAAGAAGCTGTGGATCGCATTCACGAGCGGGCGGTTGAGGGAAATCAAGCGCCCGTGCCCGCATGGAGCCGTAGGTAAGGTATCGCCCCGGCCGGTCCTCCAGGGTTCCGCCCACAGCATAGCGGGCGTATAGCGCGCCCTGAATGGAGTTGGAGGCGGTTGCGGTAAGGTCCAGATTTGCGCGGGTCCGGTTCGTGTCGGCTACGCGGAATGTCTGCGAGAGCGTGAATCCGTCGCGGTCGTCATAGCCCACACGCGGGAATATGTTGGCAGTGGCGTTCCTGCCACCAATCCTCAGCTTCATCCAGGGAAACCTGAGCACACGCGCCCTACCGACGTACAAGGCCACATCGGTGACCCTGAGCTTGTGGTCCGGGAGAAGAGTGGCCTCCCTGGCCGTGATCCGGTAATCCGGCGCGGTGTTGGTGCAAGTCGTGAAGGAGACGTCCCGCAGCCTGCCTTGCTCGGTGTCGATGTTGTACTCCACCTCGCTTGCCGTCATCTTCATCCGGCCTTTGAGGAACAATACTCCGCCGCCGGCCCGCAGGACCGGCCCCAGCATTTCGTAGGTCCGCGCAGAGAAGCAGACAGGCAAGTTCTCCGGCTCCGGGCAGACGGGCTGAGGTTTGATCGTATCCGTCTGGATTGTGGGGGCCAGCGGGTTCTCCTCCTGCGCTAGCAGAGGCCGCCCGGTCGCTAGCACCAGAGCCGAAGCGACCACTACAAGCAGGCATCTCGATTGGCGGATAACTCGCAGCACTTATATGTCCAACCTATCGACCAGGCCCTTGATGTACGCGAGATTGTCCGCGAGCTTGGTCTCAGTGGAACCTGGGCCGAAATCCTCGAACGAGAGCCAGCCCTGGTAGCCTACTCTGCTCAATGCCAGCAGCACCTCGGGCCAGGAGACGGAGCCTTCCTTGATTGCGACCATCTGATGTCTCCACTGCTTCTCGCCATCCGCTGTCTCGCCGGTTTGGAGCCAGGCTGCGTTCTTCACGTGGACGTGTGAGAGATATGGGCCGAGGAGTTCCAAGCCCATCTGCCAGTTCTCATATCCCTCGCAGACCATATTGCCTGGGTCATAGATGACGCCTATCAGATCGGGATCGAAGTTCGACACGAGACGGTAAGCAAGAGCCGCACTTGGACACATGCTGCCGTGGTGAATCTCTATGACTGCGCGAACGCCGAAGTCCCGCGCAACGTCCTCTACAAGGGCGTATCCATCTAGTGCCTGCTCGTAGAGATCGTTATAGTTGGTGGAGCCGTCGTAGCTCGGGGCGGAGACGCGAATGCAGGGGCAATCCATCATCCGGGCTGCCTCCATGCCTCGCTTGACATCGTCCAGCAGCTTATAGCCGAGGTAGGTGCCGAGGCCGATTATTTCCAGACCGGCGTCCTCACTGATCTTCTTGATCTCCGGCGCCTTATCGAGGATAGTATCGAAGTCGACGGTGGACTTGTTGCCGCGCCAGAAGTCGGGCTTGTCCGGGAACACGCTGGGCACGTTGTGCACCCTCCATTCGACGCCGTTGTAGCCGAGCGACTGCAGAAGAGCCGCGGAGGAGGGTATGTCGAACTCCGGCATCATCACCGTGAACACAGAGTATTTGAAGGGCATCATAATATCTCCAAGTCGTGAGTATAGGGCTAACTTCACCACCTGATCCGCGATTTCCTGTTGTGGTGGACGAAGACCGGCGATGGCTGCGCACAATGAAGCGCCGCCGGAAGATGTGTCCGACGGCGCTAGGTAAGGCGTTTCGATGAAGCTAGCGTTTTGCTTTGACCGTCGCTGCCGCAGCCGGCTTTGCAGCGGATCTGGGGCCGACAGAGAAGCTGGCCGCTATCGAGTCGAACACCTTCTGTCCCTCGTCTGAGGTCTTGCCTTTGCGGTCCACGCAGTTGAGCATCCATGCGATCCCGTCCTTGATGATGATCAGCCGATGGATGATCTCTTCTCCCGTGTCAGTCCTGGTCGAGAATGCACTTGCGCCAAGCATCGTCTGGCGTTCCCATGTTGTTACGTAGGGATTGTACTTTGCGAACTGCTCGTTTGCCGTCAGGTTAGGACAGGGTACTAACACCCGGATAACGCGTGCCTCCGGTGCCCGCTCAGGTCGTAGCTGTTGATCCCACCTGATTGAGAAGCATGACGGACCTGGACTCGGAGATTCGATTCACACGTGGCTGCCGATTACACCCCCGCGCTGCGCACGAAGCTTCTTTGACCGGCGCTGCGGATGCGCTCCTTGAATGGCTTGATCTGCACCTCGATATCAGAGCGATACATCGAAGTGAGGGGCCGGACCTTGCTTGCGATGATCGAATACCCCTTGCCCATCTTCTGCGCCTTGCCCTCGATTATGAGCGCGGGGTTGCTGTAGATCACGCTGCCGTATTTCTCGTAGACCTTAGGGAAGACCACGCAGTCCGCGAAGCCGGTCTCGTCCTCTAAGGTGATGAACACGACTATCGTGCCCGACTTTGTGGGCGGCCGCATGCATACGACCACCACGCCTGCCACTTTGACTATCGTGTTGTCGGCGACTTCCCTGATCTCCCGCGCGGTCTTCATCCTGGCTTTGGTGAGCTTCTCTCGATAGAACACCATCGGGTGGCAGATCGTGGAGAGGCCGAGGATGTCGTAGTCCATCCGCACGCGCTCGTGCAGAGTCAGCTCGGGGCCATCGGGCAGATTGCGTATCTGGTTATCCAAGTCTTGTGCGGTGAGGCCATCGATCAGCGATGGACCCTCCATTTTAGATTTTTGACTGGAGATCTTAGATTTGGCTGAGATCACTTCGCCGAGCAGCCACATCAGCTTCCCGCGGGGATGGCCGAATGAGTCGAACGCGCCGCAGTTGATCAGGTTCTCGATTGTCGGCCGGTCGCACTTGGTGCGCAGGCAGAAGTCGGAGAATGATGAGAAGGGTTTTTCAGCGCGCGCGTCCAGAATCGATTGTACCTCCGCCTCGCTGATGTTCTTGACCTGGTTCAAGCCAACGCGAATGGACGGTATTCTAGATTTTAGATTTTCGATTTTAGATTGCGCGGATCCCCGATTTGCAATCTGCAATCCAAGATCTGCAACCTCAATTGGTTCTGTCGTGAATTTGGCTTCGCTCGCATTGATGTCTACTCCAAGCAGGCCGATGCCGAGGCGGCGGGCTTCCTCTATGATTACGTTCGGCGGGTAGAACCCCATCGGTTCGTTGTTGAGGATCCCGGTCAGGAACTCCGCCGGGTAGTGGGCTTTGAGATAAGCCGTTTGATATGCGATCTTGCCGAACGATGCCGCGTGCGCCTTGCAGAACCCGTAGGCAGCAAACGCCCGCAGGCGGGAGAAGACATCCTCGGCCACCTCTTTTTCAACACCTCGACTGAGCGCGCCTGCGATGAATCCGTCCTTGATCTTCTCCATCTCCTCCTGGCTGCGGTCGGTAGTCATCGCGCGGCGGAGCGAGTCGGCCTGGCCGTAGGTGAAGCCCGCCAGCGCGTGCGAGACCGATATCACCTGCTCCTGATACAGGATGACCCCGTAGGTCTCCTTCAGGACCGGTTCCAGACAGGGGTGAGGGTAGGTGACCTCCTCCTCGCCGTGGCGGCGGGCGATGAAGGGGTTGATCATATCCGCCTGCATCGGGCCCGGGCGGAAGAGCGATATCTGCGCTATCACGTCGTCGAACTTCGTCGGCTGGAGCCTGCCCAGAAGACCTCGCATGCCGGGCGACTCAACCTGGAAACACCCGACCGTATCGCAGCTCCGCAGCAGTTCGTAGGTGGGTTCATCGTCGAGGGGAATGTTGTCGATATCCAGATCAACGCCATGGTTGCGCTTGATCAGCGGCAGGCTGTCCTCGATTGCGGAGAGATTACGGAGGCCGAGGACGTCTATCTTCACCAGCCCCAGCGTCTCGATGTCATCCTTGTCGAATTGGGTCACGATTACGCCCTTGGTCGCCCATTCAAGCGGTACAAGTTCTGTGAGCAATCCTTTACTAACTACGACACCGCCGAGGTGGACGCTAAGGTGCCGGGGGTAGTCATCGACTTTCTCGCAGATGTCGATCAGCGCCTCGAGGCGGCTGACTATGTTGGGTCTTTGGGGGCGGGATTGCACATCCCGCCCCAAATCCCGCAGTTCCGGCAGCTTGTCTATTACCTCCCTGATTCGCCTGCCGCCGACGTGTGGGATAGCGGATGCGATGCGGCTGATATCGTCCGCCGGAAACCCCATCGCCTTGCCGAGATCGCGAATCGAGGAGCGCGCCTTGAGGCAGCTTACTGTGCAGACCATCGCGACTTTGTCTTCCAAAAAGGGGACGGAGCCCTTTTTGTCAGAAGAAAAGGGCTCCGTCCCCTTTTTAGTGTTGTAGCGATCATAGATATAGTCGATCACCTCATCGCGGCGCGCGGCATCGAAGTCGATATCGATATCCGGCATGCCCTTGCGCTCGGGGTTGAGGAAGCGCTCGAAGAGGAGATTGTGGTGGATCGGGTCCGCGATCGTGATTCCCAGGCAATACGCGACCAGCGAGTCCGCCGCCGACCCACGCCCCGAGCAGCGCACCCCGATCGACCGCGCGTAGCTCACGATATCCCAGACGACGAGGAAATACTCCGGGAAGCCGAGGTCGTTGATTACCTTGAGTTCGTGCTGCAGCCGCTCGACTATGTTTGGAGTTATCGGCCGGTAGAGGCGCTCCAGACCTTCGAAACAGAGCTTGCAGAGGTAGCTGTAGGCGGTTTCGCCCTCCGGTAGCGGGAAATCGGGGAAGCGATAGGCGCCCAGACCCAAATCCAGATTGCACTGTTCCGCGACCCATTCGGTGTTTGCGAGCGCGTCCGGATAGCGCCGGAACAGGTTCGCCATGGCCTTGGGTGTTTTGAGATAGTACTCGCTATTACGCTTCCGAAGCGGGTTGAAATCGTCCAAAGTGCTTATCGTTTGGACGCAGACGAGCAGATCCTGGATTTTAGCATCCTCTTTTTGGGCGTAATGGACGTTATTTGACGCCACTTTACGCACTCGCAGCCCCTCCGCAAGCTCCGATAGCTGCGAATTCAGCAGCGCCGTACCGGGCAGCATGTTGTTCTGCATTTCGATCAGGAAGTTGTCTTGCCCGAAGATGTCTATCCACTTTTGGGCGGCGGCTCTTGCTTCATCGACTCTGCCCTGGAGGAGCAGCGACGGGACCTCTCCTTTGGGGCAGCCGGAGAGGCAGAAGAGGTCGTCCTTATATTCAGCTATCACCTCCATACTGGCCGCAGCTTCGCCCTTCTCGTGCGAGAGCTGCGCGCGGGTGATGATCTTGCAGAGGTTGGAGTATCCGTTGAGGTTCTTGGCAAGCAGGACGATGTGGTGGCCATCTTCCAAGTCGAGTTCCACGCCTACAATGGGCTTGATGCCGATCTTTTTTGCGTAGTCGTAGAACCGGACGGCGCCGTAGAGCCCGTTGTGGTCGGTGATCGCAAGCGACTTGAAGCCGGCCTCCTTTGCCCGGTCCAGCAGTGCCTTTACGGTGCTGCCGCCATCAAGGAAGCTGAAGTTGGAATGCACATGCAGATGCGTGTAGGGGCGAAGCATTTGCACGTTACCCTTGCGAGTTTTTGAAGCGCTGTTTGCAAATGCTTCGCCCCTACAGTTTGGTGTTGTGTCGCTGGCTCTGGTCAATCCTGCACTCCCGTCATTGTCCACGCTGATCTGTCGTGGTCGAAGCAGAGTTCATATATCCCGCCGTAGCTGGTGAGCACGCGGAAGAAGGTCCTCTCGCTCTCGCCGTCCCACCAGGCGCCGGTGAGCCTCCAACACTCCTGGACTTCCTTCACGCGCCGCATCCTGCCCTGCCACTCGAACGCGACCGGCGCATGCCTGCTGTTCAATATCACTTGTATGCTTTGGTCTATCATCAGAAATGCAATCGCGAAAGAGCGTGTAGGGGCGAAGCATTTGCAAACAGACCATTCAAATACTGAATGCTACCTGCAAATGCTTCGCCCCTACCTGTATAGGTGCGCGTCGGGTGCGGGTTTCAGGGCTGCGGCGAGGAAGACTGCGTCCTCCCCGAAGCGCTGGACCAGCAGTTCGGTTACTCGGTTGAGCCGGCCCCTGCGCTCGCTGTCGCCGATCAGACTTAGCTGAGAACTCTCGCCCCGCGTAAGCCCCGAAAGCGAGATTTGGACTTTTGATACCTCCATCCCCGGCTTCATGATGCTGTGCAGCATCTTCACGAGCGCCTGATTGATGCTGTAGGCGGAGTCGGTGGGCTTCTTAAATGTGAAATATTCAAAAACGAACTCATTTGGCCGGACTGCAAGTCCGAGGGAAGCTGCATCCGGGACAACATATCCCGGACGATTATGTCCAGCATTCTGGACAACAGCAGATCCTTCGTCGTTCCTCCTCAGGATGACGGCATTGTTATGCTGAGCAACCCTCCCGTCATTCTGAGCGGAGCGAAGAATCTGCTTTTGACCCTCGCAAGTTAGCGTCAGCGTGATCTCGCCTGCCAGGACTCTTCTTTTGCGCAGCTTCAGCACCGCGCGATTGGCCAAAAGCACGAGGGCTTCTTCCACCTCCGCCGGTTCCTCGACGGAGGAACAGAACGTATGTTCGCTAATAATAACTTCAGGCGGATATGCCGCCTTAACCGGGGTGAAATCGATGCCGAGAGCCTGCCTGCGGATGATGCTTCCGACCGGCCCGAACTGGCTCACCATCGCGCGCTCGGATACCCTCGAAAGCTGGCCGATGGTAGATATGCCAAGCTCGCCGAGGCGCTTTTCGATCTTGCCTGTCACCGCGTCCAGCACCGAGACGGGCAGGGGGCTGAGGAAGTTGGCCTCGCCCTCGGGCCACACACGGACTAACCTCTTGTAGTGGCTAGGACGGAGATCGGACACTACGAGGGATGCTATCTTTGCGATCAGCTTATTGGATGCGCAGCCGATCTGAAGCGGCATATCGAGCCTCGCCGCGACCTCCCGCATTATCCGTGCGCAAATATCCGAGGGGTCCCCGCCCAGGCTCCGGTCCGCAGTGACGTCCATATAGGCGCTGCCGAGCTCGTCCGGCTCCAGCATCGGGGAGAAATCCGATAGCAGGTCCAGGAACTCCTCGTTGACGAGCTTGTAGGAGGTGTAATCGGCCTTGAAGATGACAACGCCGGGGCAGGCTCGTTGGGCGTGCCTTACGCTGTCGCCCTCTTTTATGCCCTGCCGTTTCGCTTCTCTGGAGGCCGATATGACGACCCCGCTGGTGTTGCCCTTAGGCTCCGCGACAATCACCGGCCTGCCGTGCAGATTCGGCCGCTTCTTCTGCTCGACAACGGCGAAGAAGGAGTCCAGTCTGAGATGTAGGATGTCTCTGCTCATAGTTGAAAGTTGGCAAGTTGAAAGTTGAGGCCAGCCACAAGCCCTTATCAAGGATGAGCCTGGCATTAGAATTATAGGCATCGAACGGATGTTTGTCAATGGTAAAGTATACAAATGTATACTACCCAATCTGCAGGATATGTTTCGGGATTCAGCGTCGCAAAAGGAATGTCGGTAACCGCTCACAGTTGGTGAGTACGTCCGTCATCCTGAACTTGATTCAGGATCAATCCCTTCGGGTCTGGATGCTGAAACGAGTTCAGCATGACGTGATGCTTACGCTATGCCAGCCGTGTCACGGCTAGAACCCTTCTCCCAGTGTCATCTGCCCGCCGGGTTCTGACATTTCGAGGTTCGGCAGGTCCATGCCGAGCATTGCCGCGAACATGCGGGCGTTCTGGGCGGATTTGCCCTGGTAGTGGTTGTTGAAGAAGACGTAGGTCTTCGAGGTCTTGCGCTCGATGTCGGTCACTTTCGGGACCCAGGGCTTGAGTTCTTCCTCATTGTAGAGGTAATCGTAGCGCTGGTGCGGGTGCTCGTGGTTGAACCACTGCTTCACGTTGCGGCCGTGGAAGCGGACGTAGCCGATCTGCGACGTGGCGGCGGTGACGTCAGGCATCATGTTCCGCAGTTGAGGCTCGTCTACCGCGCAGAAGCCGAAGTTGAGCTCCCGCAGCAGGCTGAAGGTGTCATCGTTGAGCCAGTCGGCGTTGCGGAACTCGATTACGGTGGGCGTATCTCCGATCCAGTCCCTGAACTGCCGCAGCCTGTCCTTGTTCTCCTCCGAGTAACGGTACCCGTTCGGATACTGCGCGAGCACGCAGCCGAACTTGCCGGCGTCTACGAGCGGCCCGATGGAGCCGAGGAATATATCGAAGAGGTTCTTGTCAGGCTGCTGGGCGTGCGTCATGTCCTTGTGCGCTTTCACGACGAACTCGAAGTCATCGGGGGTCTTGCGCGCCATTCCCGCAAACGACGCCTCGCCGGGGATGTTGTAGTAGCTGGAGTTGATCTCGGTGGTGTTGAAGACGCGCGCGTAGTAGCCCAGCATGTCCTTTTTCGCCAGGTTCTGAGGGTAGAAATGGCCTTTCCAGTCGTCGTAGCTGAAGCCCGATGTGCCGATGCGTATCATGTGCGTCTCCAGTTCACGTCATTTCTCCTTCTGCTCGGAATGACGTAGGAGGTCTGCTTGGAATGATGTATACGCTGGTATGGTTCTACCCAGGGCCGCCATCGACCTGCTGGAAGAATTCTAGCTCATCCGTGCTGAACACGTTTTGCCGTGCCTACTGCTGGGTATTCGTGACAAGGGAACTTGCCGGAACTGTATGTCAGGCAGGTTTGTGCTGTTCCTATGCGTAAGTGGATGTTGTTTCGGGACTTCCGCTTCGCGCAAATCCGGAAAATGGCATTCAATCCAGAAACCGGGTGTGGGGTGGTTTTCAGGGTGACATGCATTTAGCTGTGGTGGGTTTTGTGGTTTGGCCGGTGCTGGTCTATGGGGGCATAGTATTGCTCCTGTTGGCCGGGATGATCGCGCTTTCCTACGTGCTGGGCGAGCGGCACGCGGCTCCTGCCCGGAACAAGCCCTACGAATCAGGCATAGTGCCGACCGGCTCCGCGCGAGTGCGTTACGGGCTGAGATATTACCTCGTAGCTCTCTTCTTTCTCCTGTTCGACGTCGAGGCGGCGATAGTGTTCGCCTGGGCGGTCGCCGCCAGGCAGCTCGGCTGGTTCGGGTATATCGTCGCGGTGCTGTTCATTGTTACGCTCGTGGAGGGGTTGGTCTACGCGTGGAAGTTGGGCGGGCTCGACTGGTCGAAGGAGCCCGCGGGAGGCGCCGAGGAATGAGATTCCGCAGAGACACCCAGTCCAGCACAGCGCGTTTCCTGACTTCGTCCCCTGAAGTGAGAGAGAACTTCCTTCTCGCCCGGCTGCAGGACCTCATCTCGTGGGGGCGGCGCAATTCCATCTGGCCCTTCGGGTTCGGGACCTCGTGCTGCTTCGTGGAGATGAGCACCGCGTTCACCAGCACCTACGACATCGCGCGGTTCGGCTCAGAGGTGATCCGCTCGAGCCCGCGAGAGGCGGATGTGATCGTTATCGCCGGGACGGTGTTTGCCAAGATCGCGCCGGTGATCAAGCAGCTTCACGACCAGATGATGGAGCCGAAATGGGTCATATCCATGGGCAGTTGCGCGAACTCCGGCGGGATGTACGACATCTACAGCGTGGTGCAGGGCGTGGACCGGTTCCTGCCGGTGGATCTCTACGTGCCCGGATGCCCGCCGAGGCCGGATGCGTTCATGGAAGGGCTGCTCCTGCTGCAGAACGCTATCGGCTCGGAGCGGCGTCCGCTGAGCTGGGTGGTCGGAGATGGTGAGATCGTGCGGGCGGAGCTGCCCGTTTTCAGAGACCTCAAGAGAGAGGAGCGGCAGGCGATGACCGAAATCCGCCCGCCGGATGAGGTCTAGCATGGAAGCTACGCTTTCCGCAGCCGCCGCAGAACTCCGGGAGAGATTCCCACAGGTCACGTTCACCGAGCAGGACTCGGTGGACGGGATCGAGACCCTGTGGCTCGATGCGGCGCATGTCCATGACGTGCTCAATTACCTCAAGACGAAAGCGGACAGGCCCTACGCGATGCTCTACACGCTGGCGGCGATCGATGAGCGCGCGCGGCGCAGTCCCGCGAAGCAGCCTGATTGCGACTTCAGCATCGTCTATCACCTCCTATCTTTCGAGCGTAACGCGGATATCCGGCTGAAGGTACCGCTCAAGGGCGGGTATCCGTCTATTCCCAGCATTACATCCATCTGGCCCAGCGCCAACTGGTATGAGCGCGAGATATGGGACCAGTTCGGGATCAACATCGAGGGGCATCCATGTTTGAGGCGGATACTGAACCCACCGGGATGGGTCGGTCATCCGCTGCGTAAGGAGTATCCCGCGCGGGCGACGGACATGCCCGGCTACGAGCTTCCCGACGAGAAGCGCGAAGAGGAGGAGCGTAAGCTGCAGGTGAGGCCGGAGGAGTGGGGGCTTTCGGCAGGCTCAGAGGATGAGGAGTTCATGTTCCTGAACCTCGGCCCGCACCATCCCGGCAATCACGGCATTCTGAGGGTCGTGCTGCAGCTATCGGGAGAGCATATCGTGGACTCCGCGATGGATATCGGCTGGCACCATCGCGGGGCTGAGAAGATGGCGGAGCGCCAGACGTTTCACACCTACATCCCGTATACGGACCGCGTGGACTACCTGAGCGGTGTGATGAACAATCTGCCCTACGTGCTGAGCGTGGAGAAGCTTGCCGGGATCGAGGTTCCGGAGCGCGCTCAGGTGATCCGGGTGATGATGTGCGAGCTGTTCAGGATCGCAAATCACCTCGTCTATCTGGGCACCTACGGCGCTGACGTGGGCGCGATCTCGCCCGTGTTCTTCACGTTCAACGACCGCGAGCAGATATACGACATCGTGGAAGCGATCTGCGGCGGGAGGATGCATCCCTCGTGGTTCAGGATAGGCGGCGTGGCGAATGACCTGCCGGAGGGATGGCTCGGGCTGATCGAGGGCTTTATCAAGTACTTCCCGCCGAAGATAGACGAGTTCGAGAATATGATCGCGCGGAACTCGATTTTCAAGGGCCGGACCAAGGGCATCGGGGTGTATACGAAGGAATCGGCAATCGAGTGGGGCGTGACCGGGCCGAACCTGAGATCGACCGGCGTGGACTGGGACCTGCGAAAGGCAAGGCCGTACTCGATGTACGATCAGTTCGAGTTCGAGATACCGACAGCGACCGAAGGGGACTCATACGCGAGGGCGCTGATGCGCGTGGAGGAAATGCGGCAGAGCCTGCGGATCGTTGAACAGGCCGCGCGCAATATGCCGGCCGGGCCTATCAAGAGCGACAGCCGTTACGCAATGCCGCCCCGCAAGGAGCAGACGATGGTGGCGATCGAGACTCTGATCGACCACTTCCTCGGCGTCAGCTGGGGGCAGCCGATACCTGCAGGCGAGGCCATCGTATCGACCGAAGGCGCGAAGGGCAACTATGGGTACTACGTGATCAGTGACGGCAGCAACTACGCGTACAGGTGCCATATCAGGACACCGTCTTTTCCGCACCTGCAGACCGTGCCGATGCTGGCGAAGGGGCTGCTGGTGTCGGATTTGATCTCTATTCTCGGGAGCCTGGATTACGTGCTGGCGGACGTGGACCGCTGACGCGGAGTTCTGAACTTTGAATCATGGGTGTTGAATGAAGGGAACCGATCTTGCTGAGCGAGGTTGAGAGACGGGAGATAGAGGAAGAGCTGAAGCACTCGCCGACGCCGCGGTCCGCGTGCATCGACGCGATGAAAATCGTGCAGAACCATCGCGGCTGGGTGTCGAACGAGGCGCTCGATGATATCGCCGAGCTGCTGGGGATGTCGTGCGCGGAGCTTGACAACACCGCGACCTTCTACAACCTGATCTTCCGCCATCCGGTCGGGGAGCACGTGATCCTCGTGTGCGACAGCGTGAGCTGCTGGCTCACGGGATATGAGACCGTGATGCAGGCGCTTGTCAGGAAGCTCGGAATTCAGCCCGGTGAGACGACCCCGGACGGCAAGTTCACGCTTTTGCCGACGGTGTGCCTCGGGCACTGCGAGATCGCGCCGGTCCTGATGATGGACGGGCAGATACACGGCAATCTGACGGAAGAGAAGATAGACGAGCTGTTGAGAGTCTGATGTGGAGAGAGTTCTGACCAGGAACATATCGGGTAATGGCCCTGCCTATATGGACGTCTACGAAGCCAACGGCGGCTATGCCGGACTGCGTAAGGCCGTGGGCATGGATCCTGCCGAGGTTATCAAGCTTGTGCAGGAGTCCGGGCTCAAGGGCCGAGGCGGGGCAGGGTTTCCCACGGGCGCGAAGTGGTCGTCGATGGCGCCGGTCGAGTCTTCGGCACGGCCGCGGTACATCGTCTGCAACTTCGATGAGATGGAGCCGGGGACGTTCAAGGACAGGTTCCTGGTGGAGGGCGATCCGCATCAGTTGATCGAGGGGATGTTCATTGCCGGCTGGGCGTGCCAGGCCGATGTGGGCTACATCTTCGTTCGCGATGAATACCGGGTATCCCGGGACGCGCTGAGGCGTGCTATCGCAGAGGCGCATGAGAAGGGGTATCTCGGCGAGAACGTGCTCGGTTCGGGTTGGGGTTTTGAGATCCACATCCACGTGAGCGCGGGCCGGTATATGTGCGGTGAGGAGACGGGCCTGCTTAACGCGCTGGAGGGAAAGCCGGCGCAGCCCAGGTCGAAACCGCCATATCCCGGCACCAGCGGGTTGTGGGGCAAGCCTACGGTGATCAACAACGTCGAGACTCTGTGCTGCGTGCCGCATATTGTCGAGCGCGGCGCGGAGTGGTTTGTCAGCCTCGGCAGGACCAAGGATTCGGGTACCAAGATATACGGCGTCAGCGGCCGCGTGAAGAAGCCCGGCGCGTGGGAACTGCCGATGGGATCGACGCTGCGGGAATTGCTCGATCTCGCCGGTGGGATGCTGGACGGTTACGAGTTCAGGGCCGCGCTGCCGGGCGGCGCATCGACGATGTTCATGGGGCCGGATCAGCTCGATACGCCGCTCGATTTCGACACGCTGAAGCCGATGAACCTGGCGCTAGGCACCGGGACGGCGATTGTTGTGGACGACAAGACCTGCCCGGTCGGGCTACTTGCTAACCTGGCGATGTTCTATGCGCGCGAGTCCTGCGGGTGGTGCACACCGTGCAGAGAGGGGCTGCCGTGGGTCGAGAAGCTGCTCGTGGCTATCGAGCACGGTGACGGCAGGGAAGGCGATGTCGAGCTGCTGCGGGACCTGATTATGTCCATCGGGCCGCACACCTACTGCGCCCTGGCGACCGGCGCGATGTTTCCGATAGGAACCGGGATCGAGATGTTTCACGAGGATTTCGAGGAGCACGTGCGGCTGGGGAAGTGTCCGTACGATAGGGAAAGGAGCGTTACAGGATGAGATGGCTTGGTCTGAGGAGTCTGCTGCTCGTGTGCGTGCTTGCGGTCCCAGCGCCGGGGTTCGCTGCCGTCGTGAAGTCGGCCAGTGCTGACCTGAACGGCGATGGCAAAGCGGAGCAGATATCCATCACAATCAAAGACGAGTTCGAGAGTGACTACGTGCTCAAGATCGGCAGCGTGTCGGTCAAGGGCAAGCTGTGGGAGGGTATCGACGGGTTCCAGGTCGTGGATATAGACTGCGGGGATCGTCTGAAGGAGATCGCCGTTCACACGCGCGGCCCCAGCGATGACTACGGTCACCACCTGTACTGGTTTGACGGCAAGCACATCAAGGACATGGGCGTCCTTGACGGCAGTGCGAAGTTTCCAGGTAATGGAAGCGTGCTGGTCCATCGCCGGATAGGCTGGGCGTTCACAACAGAGAAGTATGTCCCTCAAGGATCACAGAGAAAGCTCCATACGGTGCCGCAAGACATGTATGCTGTTGAGGTGGACGCGCAGATCACCGCTACGGTAGCCAAGAGCTTTCCCATCTACGCCACTCGTGCAGGCGGCGGCATAGTGGCGCAACTGGCTCCGAAGAGCAAGATCACCATCCTTGCCTATTCCCCGGCCCAGCGCAACTCCGACGGCTCCTTCAAGGTAGGGCCGAAGGACCAGTACCTGATCAAGTCTCATACGGGCTTGCTCGGTTGGGCGAGCGCGAAAGCGGTCGATTACGAGAATCTGCCGGACCTACCGACGTTCGACTAGATCATGCCAAGAGTCATCATCGACGGAACTGAATACGAGGTAGCAGAGGGGCGGAATATGTTGCAGGCCGCGCTGGACGTGGGGCTGGACCTGCCATACTTCTGCTGGCATCCGGCGATGGGGTCGGTAGGCGCGTGCCGCCTGTGCGCCGTGCGCGCCTATAAGGACGAGAACGATACCAGGGGCAAGATCATGATGGCATGCATGATCGCGGCGAAGGACGGAACGCGGATATCGATCAACGACCATGGCGCAGCCGAGTTTCGCCGTTACGTGATCGAGTGGCTGATGACCAACCACCCGCACGATTGCCCGGTGTGTGATGAGGGCGGCGAGTGCCACCTGCAGGACATGACCGTGATGTGCGGGCAGGTGTATCGGCGGTTCAGGTTCAAGAAGAGAACCTATACAAACCAGTACTTGGGGCCGTTCGTGGACCACGAGATGAACCGCTGTATTCAGTGTTACCGGTGTGTGCGGTTCTACCGTGATCTGGCGGGCGGGCGGGACCTGCACTTCTTTGGGTCCAAGAACAGGGTCTACTTCGGGCGCGAGCAGGACGGTTTGCTGGAGTCCGAGTTCTCCGGCAACCTGGTTGAAGTCTGCCCGACCGGAGTGTTCACGGACAAGACAAGGGGCAGGCACTACACGCGAAAGTGGGACCTCGAGACGGCGCCCTCCGTGTGTATCCACTGCGGCCTTGGCTGCAACACCATCCCCGCCGCTCGCTACGGGACCATTCGCTGCATCTACTCGCGCTTCAACGGCGACGTCAACGGCTACTTTCTGTGCGACAGGGGCCGGTTCGGATACGAGTATGCAAATGAGAGGGTTCCCTCTCTTGGGGGAGAGGGAACACCCTCACGTGCGAGGGAGATACTCCGCGAAGCCAAAGGCGTGATCGGCATCGGCTCGCCGAGGGCGTCGCTCGAAGCGAACTACGCGCTGCGAAAGCTCGTCGGAGCGCAGAACTTCAGTACAGGGTTGTCCGCGTTCGAGCAGGAGGGAGTCTCAGCCGCGCTGGAGGCGGTGCGAGGCGGGCGATTGCGGATACCATCGCTGGCCGAGGTGGAGCTTGCCGATGTGGTCATCGTGCTGGGGGTTGACCCGACAAACGAAGCTCCGATGCTCGATTTCGCCATCCGGCAGGCGATGCGGAAAGCGCCGTTGGACATCGCGCGAAAGCTCAAGATTCCCGACTGGGACGCGAACGCAGTGGCGACGGCTCTTCAGGACGCGAGGGGGCTGCTCTACATCGTCGCGCCCTGGCAGGTGAAGCTTGCCGAAATCGTTGCCGACTCGGCGGTCACATCGCCCCAGGGTGTGCTGGATTTCGCTGCGGGAATCATGGCAGGCTTCGAGCACGGCGCCTGCGAGATCACGAACGAGCTCTTGAATGCCCGAAAGCCGCTGATCGTGACTGGCGTGTCCGCGGGCGCTGACGCGATACGTGCTGCCGCAAGGCTGGCGAACGCGCTTTGCGAGAGGGGCAGAGACTGTGGATTGTTCGTCACGATGCCGGAGGCGAACACTATGGGCGTCGGTATGCTCGGCGGTATGTCAGTTGACCAAGCGATCAGCCGCGTTGAATCAGGCGAGGCCGACACGCTGCTCGTGCTGGAAAACGACCTTTCGCGGCGGATCGGCCGGGCGCAGTTCGAGTCACTGATGAAGCGCGTCAGGAGCTTGATAGTGCTGGATTGCATCCAGACGGAAACCACTCGCGCCGCCGGAAATGTGATCCCTACCGCATCGTACTTCGAGTCCGACGGCACGTTTGTGAACAACGAATGCCGCGCGCAGAGGTTCTACGCCGTTCACGCGCCTCCCAATGTTTCCAGACCCGCGTGGCAGGCGCTTCAGGAGCTTGCAGAAGCATCCGAATGGGCGGGCTATGACGATGTCCTTCGCGAGCTTGCGAGCGAGAAGCCCGAGTTCGCGCCCGCGCTGAATGCTGCGCCGCCGGCGGACTGGAGGTCGTCCGCGGAGCGAAAGGTAGCGCGCCAGTCCCACAGATTCAGCGGGAGGACGGCCAAGGATGCGGATTGGACGATCGACGAGCCAATGCCGCCGCCGGACCCCGACACCCCGCTTGCCTTTACGATGGAGGGCGACCAGAACCCACCCGCCGGGCCGCTTGTTCCGCGGTTCTGGTGGCCGGGTTGGAACTCCGGAAACTCGATCAACAAGTTTCAGATCGAGGTCGGCGGGCCGCTGCACGGTGGAAACTCGGGGAAGAGGCTCACACCAGTCGAAGGTCACGAGTCGAAAGCCGAAAGTCGGGGAATGCAGCAGCCGATCGGACCGGAAGCTGGGGAGTTCTGGGTTATCCCGCGGCCGAAGATATTTGGCTCGGAAGAGCTGTCGAGGAGGGCGCAAGGCATACAGGAGATCATACCGCCGACGGAAGCACAGCTCTGCACAAGCTTGATGGAGAAACTTGGACTATCGGACGGGCAGAACGTAGAGATCGAGGTCAACGGGGCTTCATACACTCTGCCGGTCAGGATCGACGATTCGATCGCTGATGGAGTCGTCTGCGTGCCGATGGGGTACGATGAGACGCGAGGCATCACCGCGCCCGCAGTTGGGAGGCTCAAATGAACCTGCCGGGCACTGTCTGGACGCTCATCATCGGCCTCGGCGTGATCGCAGGCTTGCTCGCCCTGACGACCGGTATGATCTGGATCGAGCGCCGGCTGCTCGCGCGGTTCCAGGACCGCCTCGGGCCGAACCGGGTAGGGCCGTTCGGGCTGCTGCAGCCGGTGGCGGACATAGTCAAGCTGTTCATGAAGGAGGACTGGATTCCGCCGTTTGCCGACAAGCTGACGTTCATTGCCGCACCCGCAATTCTGGCCGCAAGCGCTATGCTCGCCTTCGCGGTCGTGCCGATTACGGAGCGGATCCGGGTCTCGGACGCAAACGTTGGGTTGCTCTTTTTCCTTGCGATGACATCGATGGGTGTCTATAGCATCGTCCTCGGCGGCTGGGCCTCGAACAGCAAGTATTCGCTGATCGGCGGGATGCGCGCCGCCGCGCAGATGATCAGTTACGAACTGCCGATGGCGATCTCTCTTGCGGGTGTGGTTGTGCTGGCGGGCTCGTTCAGGCTGATCGATCTGGTGAACGCGCAGTCGGGGTTGTGGTATCTCGTGCTGCAGCCGGTCGGATTCGTGGTGTTCTTGATTGCAGGTATTGCGGAGGCGCGGAGGAGTCCGTTCGACCTGCCCGAGGCGGATAGCGAGCTTGTGGCGGGCTATCATACGGAGTATTCGTCCATGAAGTTCGCACTGTTTTTCATGGGCGAGTATCTGGACGTGATTCTGATCAGCGCGATGGTGACGACGCTGTATCTCGGCGGATGGCACGGCCCGGTGCTGCCGCCTGTCGTGTGGTTCATCGTGAAGACGATGGCGGTGATATTCCTGTTCGTCTGGAGCCGGTCGGTGCTGCCGCGATACAGGTTCGATCAGCTGATGTCGTTCGGCTGGAAGATTCTGCTGCCGCTTTCGATCGCTAACTTGATAGTGACTGGCGCGGTGGCGTTGATGGTGGCGTGACGGAGTCGTTGATGTCCATACTCAGATCACTGTGGCTAATACTGAAGCATCTGTTCCGGAGGCCGATCACGGTGCAGTATCCGGAGCGGGTGCAGTATATACCGCCCCGGTGGCGAGGGCGGATCATACTCTCGCGCGACCCAGAGGGCGGCGAGAGGTGCGTCGCCTGCTACCTGTGCGCGGCGGCCTGTCCGGTCGATTGCATCGCTCTGCAGGCAACGGAGGACGAGCACGGGCGGCGGTATCCTGAATGGTTCAGGATCAACTTCAGCCGGTGCATCTTCTGCGGCTATTGCGAGGAGGCGTGCCCGACGTATGCGATACAGCTCACGAACGACTTCGAAATGAGCGAGTACGACCGCTCGAAGATGGTCTACGAAAAGGAGGATCTACTGATCAGCGGCCAAGGGAAGTACCACGGATACGATTTCTACCGGCACGCCGGTGTGTCGATCGAAGGCAAGGGTAAGGGCGAGGCCGTAGACGAGCAGCCGCCGGTAGACCCGAGGAGCCTGCTGCCATGAACGCGCTTTTCTACGTTTCCGGCGCTATTGCGGTGATAGCCGCGCTTATGGTGGTTACCCGCCGAAACGCGATGCACGCGCTGGTGAACCTGATCGTATCGTTCCTTGCGGTCGCTGGAGTGTTCTGGACTCTCGGCGCGCCGTTCGCGGCGGTGCTGCAGGTGCTAGTCTACGCCGGGGCGATTATGGTCCTCTTTGTATTCGCCGTGATGATACTGAACGTCGGCCAGGACCGGCAGCCAGGCGGGAGCCCTGCCGCATGGATCGTGCCGGTGGTTCTTTGCGCCGTGCTGCTGGTGCAGTTCGTGGTCGCGGTTTCCGGGCAGGACCAGGCGGGACAGAGAGAGGTCGTAAGCCCGGCCGCCGTTGGGGCTAACCTGTTCACGACCTATGCCATCGGCGTGGAGATCGCGTCCGTGCTGCTTCTGGCGGGGCTTGTTGCGGCGTTCCACTACGGCGTGATTCCGGGCAGGTTGGAGGTTCGCGATGAGTAGCATCCCCACCAACCACGCGCTTGTTCTGGCCGGCGTGCTGTTTCTGATCGGCGCTGTTGGAGTCCTCACGCGCCGCAACCTCGTGTTCGTGCTCATGAGCATCGAGATCATGCTGAGCGCTGCCGGGCTGGCTTTCGTTGCGGCTGGCTCGAAGTGGCAGCAGCCCGACGGACAGTCGGCATTCATTTTCATTCTGGTAGTCGCAGCCGCGGAGGTCGCAATCGGGCTTTCGCTGATACTACGGCTCAGCCACTACTTCAGGAGCGTGGACTCGGATGATATGGACCTGCTGAGAGAGGAGAGCGAGACGTGAGCGCGCTCCTGTGGGTTGCTGTCCTTGCGCCGTTCGCCGCATCGCTGATCCTGCTGCTGTCATCGGCCAGGCTGCCCAAGAACGCGGCGGGCGCGATTGCGTGCGCCTCCGTAGGTGTCTCGTGGATCTGCGCGTTCATCATCGGCTGGGGCTACCTGGCGGGATCGATTCCGAAGACCCTCAATACAACCCTCTATACCTGGATGAGCGTCGGCGGGCTGCAGGCGCCGATGGGGCTGCGGCTCGACTGGCTCTCGCTCGTGTGGCTGGAGATTGTGACGTTCGTGAGCTTCCTGATCATGCTGTATGCGTCGCAGTCGATGTATGACGAGGACGGCTACACGCGCTTTTTCGGCTATATGACGCTCTTCGTCGGCTCGATGCTCACGCTGGTGTTTGCCGACAACCTGCTGCTCTTATACCTGGGATGGGAGGGTGTCGGGCTTTGCTCGTATCTGCTGATCGGCTTCTGGTATAAGGACCGCATCAACTGCGACTCGGCGCGGAAGGCGTTCATAGTCACGCGAATCGGCGACACAGCGCTGGCGATTGCGCTGTTCATGCTCTACGTCCGATTAGGCACGTTCGATATCTCGACGTTGATGGCTCAGGTCGATGCGCTGCCGGGCGGCACAGCCGCCATCATTGCTCTGCTCGTGCTTGGCGGCGCGGTCGGGAAGTCTGCCCAGCTTCCTCTGCAGACGTGGCTCCCGGACGCCATGGCCGGTCCGACTCCTGTTAGCGCACTCATCCATGCGGCAACTATGGTGACAGCGGGCGTCTATCTCATCGCCCGCCTGGGGCCGATCTTCGAGCAAGCGCCGATTGCGATGCTGGTTGTGGGAGTGGTAGGCGCCGCCACGCTGATCTATGCGGCGATGAGCGCACTTACGCAGCGCGACATTAAGCGGATTCTCGCCTATTCCACGATCAGCCAGACCGGGTACATGTTCGTTGCGCTAGGCGTAGGGGCCTGGGGCGCTGCAGCGTTTCACTTCACCACACACGCGTTCTTCAAGGCGCTGTTGTTCCTTGCTGCGGGCGTGGTGATCGACGCACAGCACCACGAGCACGACATCTTCAAAATGGGCGGCCTCAGGCGGTCCCTGCCGGTAGCGTTCTGGACGATGCTGATCGGCGCGGCATCTCTCGCCGCGCTCCCCTTCGTAACCGCCGGGTTCTACAGCAAGGAAGCGATACTGTATGAGAGCTATCTCGTCCCCGGTTACGGCAGGACGTTGATGTTCGTCGGGATCATCGGCGCGATCATCACCGCGGCGTATTCGTTCCGGCTGGTGTTCCGCGTCTTCCTCGGCGAGCAGCATATGGAGGTATCCAAGCATCCGGGAGTGCTCATGAATCTCGCGCTCATCGTGCTTTCGGTGTTCGCAATCGGAGCCGGGTTCTTCGTGTTTCCGCCGATTCATCTGGATACCGCCGCGGAGCAGGTTCTGGCGGTGGTATCCTCGCTCGCCGCGCTGTTGGGCGTGTACCTGGCCTATCTTTACTTCACGAGGCCCGGCTGGTCGGTGGCTGTGGCGGAATCATCCGCCGGCCGCGCGATGCACCGGTTCTTCTTCACCGGCTGGGGTTTTGACTGGCTCTATGAGCGCCTGTTCGTGATCCCGCTCAAATGGGCGGCGAACGTGAACTGGCGGGACTTCATCGACTGGTTCTTTGCAGGGCTGGGGCAATCGGCCCAATACTCCGGTCTGGGACTTGCCCGGACGCAGACTGGCCGCGTGCGCAACTACGCGGCGGGGCTTGTGGTGGGGGCGATCGTTCTCGCGGCGATCGTGTTGTGGCGATGATACTTACGCTGTTGATTCTGATACCGTTGGTTGGCGGGCTTGCGGCCTGGGTCGCGGGCCGATGGAGCCCATTCGCGTCCAGATGGGCGGCGCTTCTGGCCGCGCTGGTCAACCTCGGGATCACGCTCGCGCTGTGGGCCCGATTCCCTGCCTCGCTTGCGCCGGGAGAGACGTTTGCCGAGGTGAATGCGCTTTGGGTTCCGCAGCTAGGCATTAGATATCACCTCGCGCTGGATGGGTTGAGCCTGCTTCTGGTGCTGCTGACGACGCTGCTCACAGTCGTGTCGATAGCGTGCTCGTGGCGGGAGATCACGGAGCGGGTAGGCGAGTTCCACCTGGCGCTGATGGTGCTCTCCGCCACTATTCTCGGCACTTTTATGGCGTTCGACCTGCTGCTGTTCTTCTTCTTCTTTGAAGCGATGCTGGTCCCGATGTATCTGCTGATCGCCATCTGGGGACACGAGAACCGCCGCTACGCGGCGATCAAGTTTTTCCTGTTCACCTTCCTCGGAGGACTGTTCGTGCTGCTCGGGACCATCGGCCTCTATGTCTACAACGGCGGCGGCAGTTTCGAGTATGCCGCTCTGCTGGGCACGGCGCTGCCTGCTTCGGCCGCGATGCTGCTGATGCTCGGGTTTGTTCTCGGGTTCGCGGTCAAACTGCCCGCTGTTCCGCTGCATACCTGGCTGCCTGATGCTCACACGGAGGCCTCCACCGCCGGAAGCGTAATGCTCGCCGGGCTGCTGCTGAAGACGGGCGCCTACGGGATGCTGCGCTTCGCGGTCCCGCTGTTCCCGGAAGCCTCAGCGGCGATCGCGCCCTGGATGATGGCCCTCGGTGCTGCAGGAATCCTCTACGGCGCGATCCTTTCGTATGCGCAGCGCGACCTGAAGAGGATGGTCGCGTATACGAGCGTCAGCCATATGGGTTTCGTGCTGCTTGGCATCTACGCGGGCACGCCGCTTGCGCTGCAGGGTGCGGTGCTGTCGATCATCTGCCACGGGCTAGCCACGGGCGCGCTGTTCGTGATCGCTGGTCTGGTGCAGGAGCGGACGCATACGCGAGAGCTTTCGCGTCTGGGAGGACTCTGGGCAGTTGCTCCGAAGCTGGGAGGCTTCACTCTCTTCTTCGCGCTCGCGGCACTCGGGCTGCCGGGACTAGGCAACTTCATCGGTGAGTTCCTTGTGCTGCTCGGTGCGTTTGGAGTAGCGCCGGTGATCACGATTGTCGCGTCTATCGGGCTGGTCGCATCTGTGGTGTACGCACTGTGGCTGGTGCAGAGGTCGGTATTCCGGCCGAATGAGAACGAGTGGACGCTGCCCGACCTCTCCGCGCGGGAAGTAGTCACACTCGGTGTGCTGGCGGCGCTGCTGTTGTGGCTTGGCCTGTATCCTCAGCCCGTTTTCGACACAGCAAAGCATGCGATAGTTGCATCGGAAATGCGCGGCGGGGAGGCGGACCGATGACGGGCCGCGACTTGATTGCCATTCTGCCGGTGCTTGTCGCTGCCTACGGCGGTGTCTCGTTGATGGCTGCCTCTGCGTTCCTGCGCAGCCCGCGGTTCGCGTTCTGGTCCACCATAGTGATCCTCGCCGCTTCGCTTGCGACCATTCCCGCCGCCGCCGCGTATGCGCCTCGCACCGTCTGGTTCATGATCCGCGTGGACGGCTACTCCCTGTTGTTCAGCGGTATCATCCTGCTTGCGTCGCTTCTGGTGACGCTGCTTGCAGGAGAGTATCTGAAGTGTCGTGAGAAACGCTCCGAGGCGTTCTACATCCTGCTGCTCTTCTCGGTGACGGGCATGCTGCTGATCGCCTCCAGTGCGCACTTCCTGACGTTCTTCCTCGGGCTGGAGACGCTGAGCGCGTCGCTCTACGGCCTGATCGGCTATACCCGGAGGGAGAGGGTGTCGCTTGAGGCGGCGATCAAGTATCTGGTGCTTGCCGCCGCATCCTCTGCGTTTCTGCTTTTCGGGATCGGGTTGATCTACGCAGACGCTGGAAGTATGGATTTCGCGCGCCTGCTGGAAATTCCCCGTGCGGCCTATTCGGTGGTTTCCGTTTTCGGCCTGGGTCTGATCGCCGTCGGAGTCGGCTTCAAGCTTGCCTGGGCGCCGTTTCACATGTGGTCGCCGGATGTGTATCAGGGCGCGCCCGCCCCTGTTACTGCGCTCATCGCCAGCGGTTCTAAAGGCGCCGTGTTCGCGCTGCTGCTCAGGATCGCTGCTGAAGCAGGATTGCCCGTGGGCAGCCGGAGCTTTGTTGCGCTGGCTGTTGTAGCGACGGCTACGATGTTCGTCGGCAACCTGCTCGCGCTCGGGCAGAGGAACCTGAAGCGGCTGCTCGCATACTCATCCATCGCGCAGATGGGATACTTGCTAATACCAGTTCTTTCCGGCGGGGTGCTCGGGGCGCCGTCTGCTGTGTTCTACCTGGTGTCCTATATGGCGGCGGCGATTGCCGCGTTTGGTGTGATAGCAATCATCTCCGCGCGTAGGGAATCGGGGGAGGTCGAGCGCATATCGGACTATGCAGGGCTGTCGTCCTCAAACCCGGCGCTCGCCGCCGTGCTGGCGATATCCCTTCTGTCGCTTACGGGAATGCCGCTAACTGCGGGATTTTTCGCAAAGCTCTACATATTCACCGCAGCCGCTGATGCGGGACTATGGTGGCTGCTGGTGGTCGGGGTTGTCAATACGGGCATGTCCGCTTTCTACTACCTGAGAGTGGTCTACGCCATCTATGCAAGGCCGGATACGACCGTCGAGCTGTCCCAGCCCGGCAAGGCAGCGACCGCCCTTGTCTCGCTTGGGGTCTGCACCGCGGTAATGATCCTCTTCGGCCTCTATCCTGCTCCGCTTATCGGCCTTGCTGAGTCTGCTTCGCGCGTTCTGGGGTTCTGATCCGGTGCTTGCAAAAAGGTGTGTTGCCGGACTAAACTAATGCCCTACGGGCATCGTTATTACAGGCAGACAATGCAAGCGGAGGGACAACGTGAACGTGGGTCTGGGGTGGCTGGGTGTCGTTGTAGGTGCTGTTGGGGCTATCGTCACCGAGGAGATGGCCAAGAGCGGAAGACGGATAGATGCTCGCGCGCTGTTGGCAGGCAGGCGGTTCGACAGGCTTTGCGCTGGCGCGACATTCGTCATCACGCTGGTCTTGTTTGGGATAGCCCTGCTGAAGCAAGTTCCGTTCTCGCCAGGGCAGGGACTGGCGGTGGGGCTCTTGATCGGCGGCCTGTTTGGGGCTATCGAGATAATGCGCACGGTCTGGCTGAGCGAGTACGTCTCATATATCAGGCAGGCACGCCTGAGCGTTCTCGCAAGTCTGTTTGCGGGCCTTGCCGCTGTGTCCGTTACCTATGCCGCGTTTGCTTCTAATCCGTGGGAGCCGCTGATAGGCTTCTCGATCGGCGCTGCGATGGCAGCGATATTCCACACCTGCATGCAGTACCTAAGCGGCAAGGAGCTATCCGTGCGGACGGAGGCCTGGGCGCTTTTCTCGATCACCATCGCCGCATCAATTCTGATCTCTATGAGGCACTTCGACGCGACGCACTTGCGCGTGTGGTGGGCCATGCCGATCCTGCTCGCAACCACTGTCCTCGTAGCGCAGTACATCGCAGTGGAGATAGCATCGCTTGGCAGGCTGAAGGACAATGCGGGCATGTCCACCTTCGTTGCGATGCTCATAGGGGCCGCAATCGTTGCGGGCCTGACGGCCATCTACTCTTGGCGGCTGTACAGCGTCTGGGAACTGCTATACGTTACTGCGGTCGGAGTGGGTGTTGGAGCGTTGATTGCCTGGTTGTTCGCCGGATTCAGCCGGGAGGCGAGTGGGGCGGGCGCGATGGAGGCAGGCGCGGCCACGGTTGTGCTTATGCTGGCGTTCTCGGTGACTGCGTTCAAGCTGTGGGCGGGGCTTGGCATCGGCGTGGGCCTGATCGCGGCGTGGGTCGTGGCGATTCCGGCATTGAGCGGACTGCCCGCCTCAGAGGAGCGTCCAAAGCTGCTTGCAGACGCGGCTCTCTGGCCGCTGTCCTTTGGCCTCACCATCCTCCTGTTTCGCCTGTTCGTGCAGGAGTACCGGCCGGATCTTCGGGGTTCCGGCCTGGAGATACACTATACGCTCATCGGTGCCCTGCTGGGCGCCATACTGCCGTTCGTCTTCCTGATCGGAGTGCTGAAGCTTCGTGAGGCAACCGCGGGTTTGGCGGCCATCGCCGCCGTTGGTATGACGGGGCTGTTCTCCGCAGCATCTCCACTGATTGTTGCCATGCTGTGGGGCGATAGAAGCGTCCTTGGGTTCGTCTTCGGGCTTGTAGCTGCAACAGCTTTCATGCTGCTCTCAAGGCTGGCGTTTGGAGACATCAGGTACTCCATCGCCCCTCTGGTGATAGGCGCGCAGCTTGTCGCAATCCAGTTCATGGCGCCAGTCTTGGAGGCCGACACAACTCGCGCGGTCAGGATCGCTATCCTTGCCGTGGTTGTCGTCCTAGCCGTTGCGTGGTTGGGCATCACGAGCCTGCTCGCCCGAAGGGCACGATAAGGAGGGCGCTATGTCCGCTAATCGACTGCTCAGCCTGAGACTAGCCGTTGCCGTCGTCCTCATTGGCGCTGCCGGCATGCTCGCGTACGGGATCAGCCAGGAACCTTCCGTGGGCGCAATCGAGGGTACGGTGTTCGCCAGGGAGAGCGGCGTGCCTCTGGAAGCGGATATTGGACTGGTGTCCGTTGCCAAAGTCGATGGACAGCACGTCTACTACGGCGCAAGGAGCGACAAGGACGGCAACTTCAAGCTGGGGCCTGTAGCGACGGGCGAGTATACGCTCGAAATCCGGAGCCAGGCACATCACATGAAGCCCACTACGCTCCGTGTCGAGGAGGGCGAAACGCAAACGTTTGAGGCTTTCCTGGAGCCGAACGCGCCCAGCCTGGACCTCTACATCCACCAGAACGTCTTCACTCCGGGCGAGACTCCGCGCATCACCTGCCACGGGTTCGTTGACTCCGATATGCTCAATCTGCGCGTCTACCTGGTTGAGCCGGACGCTTTTCTCATGCGGGCAAATGCATCCCTGAGCAGGCTCATTGGCGGCTCTTCCTGGATGTCAGCGGAGGAGCAGTCGCGGATCGATCTCACTGCTAATCCATCGCTGCGCCTTGCTCACGTTGAGGATGTCAGGATCACCACCCGCGACGTTGAGGGCGTCTTCACTCAGCGCATCGATCTGCCCGTGTTGGCGCCGGGTCTGTATGTCGCCGCTGTTAGATCGTCCGACGGGCTTCAGAGATTCGGTTGGGTGATGGTTACCTCGCTGGGTCTCATCGCCAAGTCGGCGGGCGATCAGACACTGATATATGCTGCAGACCTCAAGTCCGGAGATCCTATCGCTTCAGCCGATATTGCTCTCTTCCTCGATTCACGGCGCGTGGATTCGGCAAAGACCGACGGCAGCGGCATAGCCTACGTTTCCGTGCCTCTCGGAACCACCGGCAGGCCCAGCAAGATGATCGTAGGACGGAGCGGCGATTCGTTTGCGTTCGTACACACCGAGTTCTCGGGCCCGTGGTCCGGCAAAACGACCATCTACACCTACACGGAGCGTCCCGTCTACAGGCCGGCCCAGACCGTGTTCTTCAAGGGAATCGTGCGCAAGAGGGCAGGAGATGACTATCAGACTCCTGCAGGTCTGCCGGTAGCAGTTGAGGTGCGCGACCCCAGCGAAACGCTGATCTATCGCGGCATCAAGACCACGGACAAGTTCGGATGCTACTCCGGTTCCATTCCACTCGGCTCCGAGGCGCCAACCGGTCGTTACAGCATCAGAAACATCGTGAATGGCGAGGGAGACAGCGGCGAGGGCGCCGCATTCACAGTCGCCGCCTACAGAAAGCCCGAGTTCAGCGTGAGCGTCACATTCGACAAGAAGCGGTACACTCGCGGCCAATGGGTAAAGGCCAGGATCTCGGTGAACTACTACTTCGGATCGCCTGTGGCCAACGCCAATCTTACCTACAGCGTCAGTCGCGCTGGCTACTGGCTGTTCGGCGAGGACGAATATGCGGATGATGGCTACGCCGACTATGGCGGCTATGGCGAGATAGTCAAGTACGGAGATCTCCGCACCGACGGGAACGGCGAAGCGATTGTGGAGTTCCCCGCTACATGGGAGCAGCCCCGCGAAGACCAGGGTTACGACACGGACCAGCAGTTCTTGGTTTCCGTGACAGCAACCGACAAGAGCGACACGCAGGCCACGGGTGAGGCGTCGGTTCTTGTGACGCGCGGGCAATTCGCTGTTGAGGTGGAGCCGGATTCGTATATTACGGAACCCGGCGAGAGCATAGGCGTTGTTGTCAGAGCTCAGGACTTCGACCGCCGGCCCGTCAGGAACACGAGAGTGGCGATCACGCTCGCGCGCGAGCGATGGTCTGAAGAAAATGGATACTCGCTCCAGAGGCTGGCGCAAAGGACTGTGACCACAGACGAGAATGGCCGCGCCAGAGTGAGGCTTCCCATACGCAAACCCGGCAGCCTGATTGTCACCGCTCGCGCGAAAGACTCACGCGGGAACACGATTGTTAGCTCGAGCTATCTCTGGTCCACGGGGGAGACCGAGAGAGGCTACCAGGACCCCAATATGGAGGGTGTCGATGTAGTACTGGACAAGAAAACGTACTCCGTCGGCGACACCGCCAGGGTCCTGATCCTTACGAATCGCCCGGGCTTGACGGCTCTGGTGACCGTCGAGGGCAGCCGTATCTATGACAGCCGCACAGTCAAGCTGACGGGCAAATCGACGTTGGTGGAGCTCCCTGTAAGGGGCAGCTACAAGCCGAACTTCTACGTCAGCGTCTGCGGGGTCTACCAGAAGCAGTTCCTGCGCAAACAAGTGAGCGCCAGGGTCTCGATCAAGTCCGAGGAACTCAAGATCAGCATTCAGCCGGACAGAAAAGTCTACGAGCCGGCACAGAAGGCTTCGTACCGCCTCAAGGTAACCGATGAGAGCGGCAAGCCGGTCACCGCGGAACTTGCAATGGGTGTAGTAGACGAGGCCATTTACGCGATACAGCCTGAGACCACCACGCCCATCCTCGACTTCTTCTATGCGCGCCGGGAAAATGCCGTGCGAACGAACGATACGTTTCCCCACATATACCTGAGCGACCCCGATAAGGCCGGCGGTACACTCCGCGACGAGCCGATGAAGATCCGGGTCCGCAAACGGTTCCTGGACACAGCCTACTGGGGCCCGAACATCATAACGGATGCCAACGGCGAAGCTCGTGTCAGCTTCGATTTTCCGGACAATCTGACCACGTGGCGGGCGACAGTAAGGGGTGTGACGGTCGATACGCTCTGCGGTCAGGCGACCAGCACGGTGATTGCTCGCCAGCCGATGCTCGTGCGGCTCGAACTGCCGAGGTTCCTCGTTCAGGGGGACAGATCCAGGCTCACCGCGGTTGTTCACAACTACACAGGTAGGAGTCAGCGGACTAAGGTGCGTATCCGCGCTCCGGGGCTGAGGGTGTATGGAGGCGTCGAGCGGAGTGTTACGATCCGGAACGATGGTTCGGCGCGTATCGACTGGGAGGTGTCGGCTGATAGGCCGGGCGACTTCACCGTGGGAGTCCGTGCGGAAGGGCAGACGGCCGGTGATGCGGTGCAGCTCGATCTGCCCGTCAAGCCTCGCGGCGAGCGGATTTCCACGTCGACTTCCGCAGTTCTTACCGGCGCGAGCAAATCGGTCAGCGTGATCGTGCGCAACGACGCTATCCCGGAAGCCACGCGGCTCAAGGTTCGCCTTGCCCCATCACTTGCGTCGTCGCTCTTCGGCTCGCTGAATTACCTGGCGCAATACCCATACGGCTGCACCGAGCAGACCGTGAGCGCGTTCCTGCCGGACGTGGTATTGTTCCAGTCGATCCGTGATCTCGGTCTTGGGAATCCCCGGCTGCAGGCGGAACTGCCGGACATGGTGCAGAAGGGTCTGGGTCGCCTCTACCGGTTCGAGCTGCCGGACGGGGGGTGGTCGTGGTCGGAATACGGCAGATCGGACGTATGGATGACCTCTTACGTTTGCTACGCTCTCATCCGCGCGAAGGAAGCCGGTTTTCCCGTCAGAGAAGACGTGATGAACCGCGGTCTGAGGTGGTTGCGCGGTCAGGTCACGTCGAACCGGAAGATGTACGTCTATCACCGCGCCTACGGGCTCTACGTGCTGTCGCTCGCCGGTCAGGACGTCACCAAGGAACTCGACGCCATTTTCGCGCGCAGGAAGCTATGGAACGAGACGCTTGCGGTCATGTCCCTTGCGTATCACAACCTTGGCGAGCAGGCCAAAGCCAAAGCAGCGTTGGATCGCCTCTTTGCCGCGAGCATTCGCGATGGCACGGGAACACACTGGCGCGGCGCGCATCGCTATGACGGCGGGTCGATCGAGCCTACGGCTCTTGCCCTGCAGGCGGCGCTGAAGGTATCGCCCAACGATCCGCGCGTCTACGAGATGGTGCGTTGGCTGATGAACCAGCGCAGCGATGACTATTGGTGGTCTACTCGGGGCACTGCGATGGCGCTTTACGCCATGTCTGAGTTCCTGAAGAGGACTAACGAACTCAAACCCAACGAGACCGTGACGGTGCTTCTCAACGGCCGCCCCGTCGGATCAGCCCGCTTCACGAGCGCCTTCGTTTATGCACCGCAGAAAGAGATCATCATTACTTCCCCCGACCTGACCAGGGGCCGGAACACGCTGGAGATCAGGAAGTCCGGTTCGGGCAACGTCTATTACTCGACGAATCTAACGCAGTACGCGGCGAGAAAGCGCATGCCGCCCGTGATCAGCTCTGAAGGGATCAAGGTTCAGCGGGCCTACTACAGGCTTCCGCTGAACTACAACCCATACAGGGCGCAGGCCAATGTGGGAAATCCGATTACAGGCTGCGGTATCGGCGACATCATTCTGGTGCGCCTCACTGTCCATGCAAACGGGCCATTCAGGCATATGCTCCTTGAGGACAGCATCCCCGCCGGCTGCGAGATCATCACACGCGGCAATGTCGACTTCTACGATTGGAACTACTGGTGGGGAGGGCAGGACGTCCGCGATGACAGGATATCGTTCTACGTTGATCATCTGCCAGAGGGCAAGTCGGTCATCGACTATCGAATGCGCGCGGGTTTCGGAGGCACTTACACCGCGCTGCCTGCGCAAGTGTTTTCGATGTATGAACCATCAATCCGCGCAACAACCGGCGCAACGGAGTTCAGAATAAGATGAAGCTGCGTCTTCTTGGCCCGGCAATAGGCCTTCTCATAGCAGCGGCCCTTGGCATCTGGGCAGCCTCACGGCCGTCCGGCGAACGACAGATCGCGTGCTATGTCACCAGTCTGCAGGGCAGGACGCCCTCGCAGGTGCACAACCTGAAGCTTGCCGCTCAGCGCATCAACGGGATGATCCTGCAACCGGGCCAGGTCTTTTCGTTCGTGAAGCAGGTCGGCCCGTGGACGGCGGATATGGGCTACGTGCGAGCGCCCGTCAGTTATGATGGCGAACTGGTGCGCGACTGGGGTGGGGGAGTCTGCCAGACCTCCACGACGCTCTACAACGCGGGGCTTCTTGCCGGTTTGGAGGTCGTGGAGCGCCACCATCACCACTGGCCGACGCGATACGCGCCGCTTGGCCGGGATGCAGCCGTGGCCTACTCCAGCATAGACCTCAAGTTCAGGAACACGCTTCCGGCACCGGTCCGCATCGTGAGCCGGATCGAGGGTGACAAGCTCTCGTGCAAGCTGCTGTCGCTACACAAGCCCGGCTACACGGTCCAGATCGAATCCGAGGTGCGTTCCATCACGCGGCCGGGTCGTATCGTCCTGATGAGCGCAGGGTCAGGCGCAGGAAGCACCCGTGTCGTGAACAGAGGCCATCCGGGCTTCAGCGTCGCAACCTACCGCCGGTTCATCGGCCCGCGAACCTCACGAAGGGAACTGGTCTCGCGGGACACCTATCCCGTGATGAACACAGTGGTTCGCGCGGCGCACTAGCGTTACACGCGGAGGGGACTTGCTCCGTCCCCTCCGACCGCAAATCCGCCCGGCCTAATGCTTGATCGGCGTCGCCTTCGGCAGCGTCACGCGCAGCTTGTGCGCCCATTGATTCGCAAGCTTCTGCGTTGTGGTGCTATACGAGCGGGCGTCGGCTGCCGTGACTGTCAGAAAGACCTTCTTGTCCGCGTAGATGCTGTAGTTCGCGCCGGTTTTCTTGACTGTGATCTTCGGCAGCGTGCTGCTCAACATCAGCAAGTCGTTTGCGCGCGCTTGCACGGCATCGACCCGCTGTTGGAGCGCATCTCCGGTGGGGCTTTTCAGGGTGAGGAGCAGGTAACCGGCAAGCCAGATATCACCCTGAGCAGAGTGGGCGAGTGAGCACGTTAGGGTCACGAGCACAATTGCGATCAGCAGTGTCCCGATCAGCTTCTTCATATCCTGTTCTCCTTGCAGCACTGTACTTCGTGGGGCCGCTCGGCGAGCGGCAAGTTGCGGGGTGCGAGCACTTCCATGTATATGGTCGGCACTGCAGAGGCCGGTCCTCCCGCGGAATTGTGCCGGTTTTGCGCGTGAAAAAGGCGTGGTGGTGCGCCGGGCGGCGTCCGCATGCGAATGGGCGACTGTATGGCATGTCGTTTGCACACGCCGTGACGGGGGTAAGTATTAAATGATGCCCTTACGGCATCACAATGCCAACCGAAAGGAAGGTCACAGCAATGCAACGACGTGTCTTGCATATAGCACTCGTCGCGGCAGTGCTTTTGATCGTAGCGGCAGCCGCTTCGCAGGCGTCGAATGTATCGTGGGGGATAGGGATCGGCATCGGTGGACCGGGTTACTATCCCTACTATCCCTACGGAGGCTACTACGGGTACTATCCGTACGGCGGATACTATCCGGGCTACTATGCTAGTCCGGGGGTAGTGATCAGATTCGGCAGTGGCGGATACGCTTATCCGCGGTATTACTACAGCGGCCGTTATTACGGTGGAAGATACTATGGCAGGCCATACGGCTATCGCGGATGGCGCGGTCGCTGATGAGCAGCACTACCTGCGACTGGTCCAGAATTGTCGGTGCTACTGACACCTGAAAACCGGGAGATGCGAACGGCTGGAAACACTGAGTATGCCCAGCCGTTTTGCTGAGCCTGGTCTACAACCCGGTAGGTGGCCAGGGCATACCGGGCGGCAGGTTCACAGCGGAGTGTATCCGTTGTTGTCATCCACGTATGCCTGGAAAGCGACCGTAAGCTGCTTCAGGTTGTTGAGGCACTTTGCCTGACGCGCGCGCTCCTTGGCGTTGGCAAAGACGGGAAACAGAATGGCGGCGAGGATAGCGATGATTGCTATGACAACCAGCAGTTCAATCAGAGTGAAGCCGCGCTTACGGGAGTCGCACATTGGGGCTCACCTCACAACAGACCCGAATTGTCCACTCACTAACAAACACATGCTAGCCCCGACATACCCACGTGTCAACCCGGGCTTTGCTCGCGGCCAAGCACAACGCGGATCTCACTAGATCCGCTTCTCCTGCCATCCGCCAAACTTGAACCAGAACACCATAAGGATGCCCGCCAGGCTGGCTGTTATCGACATCGCCCACCACGCTCCCGGCGCGCCCATCTTCAGATGGATAGCGAGAAACCACTGCAGGGGGATGCGCACCACCCACAAGCTTCCCAGGATGATCAGCATCGGTACCAGCGTATCTCCCGCGCCCTGCAGAGCACCGCGGAGCACCATGTTCAGCGCGAGGAACGGCTGAGAGAATGAGTTGATCACGAGATACGAGACGATCATCGGCAGCACCATCGGCTCAGGATTGAATGGCGCTGCCAGCGTCCGCGGTATCATCAGGAACAGAGCGCCCACGAACGCCATGACCGCTACTGCCTGTCCCGCCGCGACCCATGCGCTTCGAGCGGCCCGGTCAGGCTTGCCCGCGCCCAGGTTCTGTCCGACCAGAGGAGTCGCGGCGGTGCTATAGGCTACGCCCGGCATAAAGGAAATGGCCTCGATCCGCATTGCGACTGTGTAAGCTGCCTGAGCCGCAGTCTTCTCCGCGGCCGGGAGCAGACCGAGTATGCGTATGAACGCAAAGCCCGCCGCGGTCATAATCAGACTCTGTATAGATGCTGGCCAGCCGATCACGAGCGCGCGGCGAATCCACGAAAAATCAAGCCGCAGCTTGGTCAGCGCCCCTCCGAGCGACGACCTCCTGAGGAAGTAGAGCGCCATTACCATTGCCGCAATGCGGGATATTGCGGTCGCCCAGGCCGCGCCGCTAATACCGAGCCTCGGGAAAGGGCCCACACCGAAGATCAGGAGCCAGTCGAAAACGATGTTAAGCGAGATCATTGCGACCCCCGTGTAGAACGGGGACAGAGCGTCACCCTGGCTTCTGAGAATCACCAGGGACAGCATATAGATGAACCACGGTATTGAGGAAGTCCAGGCTATGATTGCCGTATACGCGGCAGCCAGCGGGACCACGTCCGGCGCAGCTTTGGCCAGTACTGCTATAGGACCACCCAGCAGGGCCAGAGGGACTCCGGTGATGATACCGGCAAGGACAGCTACGATCAGGGACTGCCTAGCGGCCTGTTCCGCATCATCGTGCTTTCCCGCGCCCATAGACTGCGATACAAGCGCCGCGGTTCCGGCAGACAGGCCCATCACGAACGCAAATTGCAGATGTATCGAGTTGCCTGCGATGCCGGCGGCGGCGAGTGAGTTGGTGGCCTCTCCTTGGTTAGCGAGATGCCCGAGGAACGCCGCGTTGATGAATCCGTAGGCCGCGCCGGTGATGTTGTTGATCGCTGACGGCCATGCGAGGAACCATACGGCTCGCCAGATGCTTCCGTCAGTTATCAGTGCTGTCGCGTCATTGCGTCTTTGGAACGCGTCTCGAGTCGTGCGCATACATTAACAGGTTCCCAATCCTCGCCCCAAACTCCTTTGCCACAGCAAGCCCCATCCTTGACTGAGCGCGTGAGGCTAAGCTATCATCTGATCAACTGGAGGAGACCACCCATGCGAATACTGTTCCTTGACCTCGATACGCTGCGCCCTGACCATCTGGGCTGCTATGGATATGCCCGGAACACGTCGCCCAACATCGATTCTATTGCCCGCGAAGGCGTCAGGTTCGAGAACTACTTCTGCTCGGACGCCCCTTGTCTGCCGTCACGGGCGGCGCTGATGTCCGGCAGATTCGGCATCCACAGCGGAGTTGTCGGCCACGGCGGGACCGCCGCTGATTTCCGGCTTGAGGGCTATCCGCGAGGCTTCAGAGACAGACTTGCCTGGGAATCACTTCCGGCGCTCCTCAAGACCTCCGGTTTCCACACTGCCTGCATCAGCCCCTTTGCGGAGAGGCATTCGGCGTGGTGGTTCTACGCCGGTTTCAAGGAAATGCACAACACCGGCAAGGGAGGTATGGAGTCCGCTGAGGAGATCACTCCCACCGTGTTGGACTGGATAGACCGGAACGCGGAACAGGACAACTGGTATCTCCACGTCAACTACTGGGACGCCCATACTCCCTATCGAGCGCCAGCCGAGTTCGGCGATCCATTTGAGAACGATCCTCTTCCCGAGTGGCTCAATCAGGAAGTGCTGGATAAGCACCGCACGCTTGCCGGGCCGCACGGACCACAAGAGATCAACATGTACAACAACAAGACCAACCCCAAGTGGCCGCGGCATCCGGGCGAACTCAAGGATATGGCGGACGTCCGAAGGATGGTAGACGGCTATGATTGCGGCATCCGCTACATGGATGGGCACATCGGGCAGATCATCGACGCGCTGAAGAAGAAGGGAGTCTACGACGACCTGATCATCATCATCAGCTCAGATCACGGCGAGAACATGGGCGAACTTGGTATCTACGGAGAGCACGCCACCGCTGACCAGATTACCTGCCGGATACCAATGATCATCCGCTGGCCGGGCAAGGCCAGAGGGACCGTGGACAGGGGCTTCCACTACAACCTTGACCTGCTGCCGACACTCGCGGAGCTGCTTGGCAAGGAGAGGATGAAGACCTGGGACGGGCAGAGCTATGCGCCGGCAATCGAGTCCGGGGCCGAGTGCGGCCGGGATTGGCTGGTATTGAGTCAGTGCGCGCACGTGTGCCAGCGAAGCGCTCGCTTCGGGCCGTGGCTCTACACCCGCACCTATCATTGCGGATACCACCTCTTCCCGGACGAGATGCTCTACAATATCAACAACGATCCGCACGAACAGCATGACGTAGCAGCAGAGCATCCTGATATAGTGAAGCAGGGGGCGAAGATCATCGCCGAATGGCACGAGCAAATGATGAACTCGATGCCCTACGACGTGGACCCGCTGGACACCGTTATGGCCGAGGGTGGCCCTAGCCACGCCAGAAGGTGTCTCCCCGCCTACTGCGACCGCCTCCAGAAGACAGGCCGTGGACACCACGCCGCCGAACTGAAACGCCGGTATCCGGAGGAGTTCGAACCCAAGCTGTAGATGGTCCGCTAGAAGAAAGGATTGTGCTCAAGCTCCTCGGCTACGGTGCTCGTTGGGCCGTGGCCGGGGAGAATACGCGTATCACCCGGCAGGCTCAATATCTTTGACCGGATATCCGAGAGCATTTGCGGATACACCGCACTGGATGCAGGTCTTCCTATTGAGCCTGCGAACAGCGTATCGCCTACGAAACAAGCTCCGTCGAACACGTAGCAAGTGGAACCGGATGTGTGTCCTGGTGTCGCGACGGCCCGCAGGCAGCACTCTCCGAGCATGAACCGGGCCCCGTCCTCGCTCGAAAGCCATTTGATGTCCAACCCTCTCGTGACGGATTCCCGGTCCGTGGGCGACGATGCCACCGACGCATCGGGGGCGAGGTCCACAAGCTCGTGAAGCCCGCCGATGTGGTCCGCGTGAGAATGCGTGATCAGGATCATCTCCAGCCGTAGTCCATGCTCTTCCAGCCCCTGCCGGATCTCATCAACAGCGCCTCCCGGATCGATCACGGCTGCCGTGGCCGACTTGGAACAGGCGGCGATGTAGGCGTTTTCACCGTAGGGACCGAACGGAACGTGAATCCGGTGGATGAGAGGGCAGTTACTCGTAGGAGCAAAGGCCTTAGGGACCCATGCCTGGGACGCTATGTCAGCCAGCTTTGCCGGCTCCAGGTGGAGTATGCCTGCAAGGCGCCTGATCACATCCTCTGACGGCGTCAATCGGCACCTCTCCATCTCCGCCAACTGGGTTTCGCTCAGGCCCGCCATCTCCGCCACCTGAGATGCTGATAGGCCTAGACCGGCGCGCGCCTTGGCGATCACATCGCCGAATTCGTCTTCGAGTTGCATAACCTTCACCGGCACGATTATACCCGACATTACCACGCCTGTCTGCCTCATCCGGAGGAACCTGCCTGGCGCGAATCGAAAGAGAAGTCAGATGGTTATGTGGTGAGGGTCCGAATGATAGTCTCATTTGAGCGTAATGGCGCCGATTTGATGGACGGGGCATTGGTGAAGTTCCAATCCGCGCTGGATTTCGCTGGCTTTGCTAAGGAATCCGTCGTCTGGGACGAAGACAGCGGGTGCCTGAGGTTCTCAGGCAGCGATGGTGTAGGCGTGATCGAGTCTCCGGAGATCGGCGTCGGGAGTGGGTTCGACCATCTCATTGTGTCGTGGAACGCCTCGACACCCGAAGGAAGCTGCCTGACGTTCCATGCTCAAGCGCGCATCGACGGGGAGTGGACTGGGTGGTACAACATGGGCATCTGGAACCAGGGCGGCTGGCCGCAGGCTCGAACCAGCGTGAAAGGCCAGGGGGATGCCCACGGCGATGTGGACTGCGATACCATGAAGCTGAAGAAGCTTGCGGACGCGTTCAGGATCAAGGTCGAATTCGCATCCGCCAATGGCAGCTATCCCTGTCTGCGCTTCCTTTCAGTGAACGTCATCGACTCGTCAATTGAAAGCGCGCAAGTTCCCTCGGTGCCCGAAGCGTGGGGGAGGGAACTGGATATTCCGTACCTCTGCCAGATATCCGAGGCCGGCGGACGAGGTTGGTGCAGCCCCACTTCCGTCTCTATGCTGCTCTGCTTCTGGGCGCGCGAGCTAGACCGGCCGGAACTCAAGACGACGATCACGCCCACCGCGCAGGCCGTCCACGACGTAAGCTGGGGCGGGACTGGTAACTGGGTCTTCAACACCGCCTATGCGTCCGAGCATCCCGGCATCCGCGCCTACGTCACGCGGTTCATGAGCGTTTCTCAGATCGAACGATGGATTGCCAAAGGCCTTCCGGTCATTGTCAGCCTCAAGTCCAGGAAACTCCGCAGGCAGGACGCGAGCACCGACCCTGGGCACCTGATGGTGATCCGCGGCTTCACGTCTGACGGCGACCCGATCTTCAACGACCCGTGGCCGCGAGGCGGCAAGGCTGAGGACTGCCCGAAAGACTACCCGATCGAGGACCTTCGCAAGGTATTTCCGCGCAAGGACCTTGAGTACGCCTGGCTCGGCAAGGGCGGCTCGTGGGGAACCGTATATCTGATCTATCCCGAATCCATGGATCCGATCAGTCAGGCACTATCTCCGCCTCGGCGATCATGAACCACGGTGGCATGCCCAGGCTGCCCCGATCCTCTTCGTTTCTGATCAGGAGCGTATTCACGCCCTGCTTCAAGGCGCCTGCCGGGATGTCAAAGCTGCGTTCGGTCATGCCGGTGTTGGTGAAGACGACCTCTGAGCTTACTATCGCCTGCCCGTTGAGCAAGATCGACAAGCGGGCCATGTCCCGAGTGTTGGCATTGCGAGCAACCATTCGGAGCTTCGCCCTTTGGGGAATGGGGCCGATGCTGAACGTTGTGCTCATTTCGTGCCTGCCGGTTGGCTTAGCGTAGACGTAGTTGACCCAACGGTTCTCCTTGTAGTTGCCATACAGATCGGCGGCCCCACCTGAGAACTCAAGGCCATCCGCAAGTAGAGGATTGGGCCTATTGCCTCTTCTCGCGAGCCTATCGAGCGCCGTGATGTCCTCATCGAGGGTACGGCGGACTTCCTCCGAGAGCGCCGCCAAAGACGCGTTCTTGGACAGCATATGCCGCAGCGCCCGGTGCTTCTGCACCATCTTCGCGGCCTGTTCCGGGGTGTGCTTGTCCGGCCTCGGCGGGAACCCTTCCTCACCCCAGAAGGAGTGGCCGTAGAACTCCACGAGCAGTCTGATCGCCTGCTGGTGATCGGCCGGGTAGGATGCGATCGCTGCCTCCATGGCCTTTGCCGGATCGTAGCGGACCGGATCGTTCAGGTACGCGGCGGTCGTGGCAAGCACGATCTCCGAGATGTGAAGCTGCTTCATCGGGTTTGCGATGTAGCCCGAGACCGACGCCGCCAGGTCCGCCGACCGGTTCTTGAGCGGGCTCATCAGCGGCCGCCAGGGATACATGTCGTTAACTGGGTAGTTGTCCCAGATGAACGGCTTGCGCTTCAGCCACTTTTCGACCAGTCTCGCATCCGCCGATGTTATCGAAGCTGAGCATACCGTGGGCCCCGTCCAGAATAGCATCACTTCCGGGTCGATGCCTTCGCCGATGGTCTGGATGTAGTCCAGATGCGCCTTCATGTCCTCCGTCGTGTAGGCACTGGGACAGAAGATGAGCTTTGGCCTCGGGTTCATAGTCTTCATCGCGTTCCAGAGGCGGTTGACGAAGAACACCTGCGCTTCCTGCAGGTTGCCAAACCTGGCCTGGTCCTCGGGAGTCAGGCTTCTATTGATGTCATCCAGGCACAGCGCGAACCAGTTCACGCCAAGGCCGTGTACGGTGCGTACCTTGTCCAGGGCGATCTCGTAGTCCTTGTCGCTGCAGTACATCAACTGGGGCTTGCTCCAAATCCCTGGGTTGAAGGACAGGCAGACATCGACGCCGAGCTTCTTTCCCTGCGCCGCAAGTGCCTTGAACTGCGCCTGCTCCTCGGGCGTATATTGAGACCGCCAGTCCATCCCGCTCGCGGGAAATGACGAGTAGCACAGCATCAGGAAGTTGAGGTTGTGCTCCGCGAGCCAGGGCATGATCTTGTTATACTTCTCGATGCCCTCCCACCAGAGGCCCTTGACTCCTCGCACCTCAAAAGGCTTCGCGCTCGCGCAAGCAGCAGACAGCAGTGTTATAGCTATGGCGGAAACGATGAGCTTTCTCATGCCCATCATTCTGCGTCAAGCACGGTCGATTGTCAATAGTGCTCGATCCTGTTTCGGGAGCATCGTCTGCGGCCACCGTCCGGGCACGCGGAGCATCCTGAGCCCAGTCGAAGGGCGCTCCAGGTGCGGGCAGTTAGCCGGCGGCCACAAAGAAGGGGAAAGGCCACTGTATGGCGTACTAGGAAATGGAATCGTACGCAACATGCGTATTCGGAGGTAGAAATGGCTAGTGTCAAGGGCACCAAGACCGAGAAGAACCTTATGGCTGCGTTCGCAGGCGAGTCGCAGGCCAGAAACCGCTATACATTCTATGCCAGCCAGGCCAAGAAGGACGGCTACGAGCAGATAGCGGCTGCTTTTGAAGAGACCGCGAATCAGGAGAAAGAGCACGCTAAGCGCCTGTTCAAGGCACTGGAGGGCGGCGAAGTCGAGATTACCGGAAGCTTCCCGGCAGGCGTTATCGGAACCACCCTCGAGAACCTCAAGGCTGCGGCCGCGGGTGAGAACCACGAGTGGAAGTCGATGTATCCCGAGTTTGCGGCTATCGCCCGCGACGAGGGCCTTACTGGTATTGCAGTGATGTTCGAGAGCATTGCCGTCGCTGAAATGGGCCATGAGCAGCGCTACCTTGCCTTTGCCAAGAACATCGAGTCGGACCTCGTCTTCAAGCGCAGCACCGAGATCACCTGGCGATGCAGAAACTGTGGGTTCCTCCACAAGGGCAAGTCCGCTCCGAATGCCTGCCCGGCTTGTGCCCATCCGCAGGCGCACTTCGAGATACTCGCCGAAAACTGGTAGACGGAGAATAGATGCAAGCAACTGAACTAAAGAAAGACATCTATTGGGTAGGAGCCATAGACTGGAGTATCCGTGATATCCACGGATACTCCACACCGAAAGGCACTACATACAACTCATATCTGCTGCTGGATGAGAAAGTTGTGCTGTTCGATACCGCCAAGAAGGGGTTTGGCGATCAACTGCTCAACCACATCTCGCAGGTGATAGACCCCGGCAGGATCGACTACATCGTCGTCAACCACGTGGAGATGGACCACACGGGCTCGCTGCCGGAGGTAGTGGACCTGGTCAAGCCGGAGAAAATCATCTGCTCCAGTCAGGGCAAGAAGGCGTTGCTGGCGCATTTCCACCGCGAGGATTGGCCCTATGAGGTGGTTTCGACCGGGCAGGAGATCAGCACAGCGTCGAGGACGATCAAGTTCCTCGAAACACGCATGCTCCACTGGCCGGACAGCATGTTCTCCTACATCGAGCAGGATGGGTTGCTGATTTCCCAGGACGGATTCGGGCAGCACTGGGCGACGAGCGAGCGTTTCGACGATGAAGTCGATCAGGCCGAGTTAATGTATCAGGCGAAGAAGTACTACGCAAACATCCTGCTGCCGTACTCGGTCCTGGTGCAGAAGCTGCTTGCCCAGGTCGGTGAAATGGGGCTGAAGATCGACACTATCGCCCCTGACCACGGGCCCATCTGGAGATCAGAGCCCGGCAAGATCATCCGCGCCTGGGATGAGTGGAGTCGGCAGGTTTCAGGCAGCAAGGCGCTGGTCGTCTACGAGACGATGTGGCACTCTACGGAGCGGCTTGCCGCGGCCATCGCCGATGGCATCGCGGAAACAGGTGTGAGCGTCGCGGTTATGGACCTTGCGACTACTCACCGCAGCGACATAATCACCGAACTACTTGACGCCCGGGCCATTGCCCTGGGTTCCGCCACGCTAAACAACGGGATGCTGCCCCGGATGGCGGACTTCCTGTGCTATATGAAGGGTCTCAGGCCGGTTGGGAAGATCGGTGCTGCCTTCGGTTCCTACGGATGGGGCGGCGAAGCGGCAAGGCTCATAGCTGCCTCACTGGAAGAACTCAAGTTCGAGATGGCGGACGAACCACTGCGTATCAACTACGTGCCGTCGCAAGACGATCTGGCCCGGTGCGTTGAACTGGGCAGGAGGATCGGCTCGCTGGCTAAGGCCGGAGCGCAATGAGCACGTTCCGGCTAGCCACGTTCAACGCGAATTCCATTCGTTCGCGGCTTGAGATCACGCTCAACTGGCTGCGCGAGCACCAGCCGGATGCGCTGTGCATCCAGGAGACGCGGTGTGTAGACGCGGAATTCCCGGCCGATGCGTTCGCGGAAGCGGGCTACAAGTCCGCCTTCGTCGGGCAGAAGTCATTCAATGGCGTCGCAATAGTGTCGCGCGAGGAACCGGTGGACGTAGCGGCCGGGCTGGGTGTCGAAAACCTCGATCAGGAAGCCCGGCTGATACGCGTGAGGCTGAACGGGGTAACCGTCGTCAACGGATACTTTCCGCAGGGTACGGCGACGGATTCCCCCCGGTTTGACTACAAACTGAACTGGATTGCCGCGCTGCGGGACTACTTCGCCCAGAACTTCAAACCTGACGACCAGATCGCACTGCTTGGCGATTTCAATGTCGCGCCGGAGCCCATTGACGTGGTGGACCCGGATGCATTGCTGGGGTGTGTATGCTACCACCCGAAGGAGCATGCAGTTCTGGAGCACGTGCGGAATTGGGGTTTCTGTGACGTCTTCCGAAAGCACCACCAGGGTGAGCCGAGGCTGTATTCCTTCTTCGACTACAGGGTGCCCTACGCTCTGAAGCGAAAGATCGGGTGGCGCATAGATCACATCTGGGCGACGGAGCCGCTGGCAGCGAGGTCGGTCGACTCTTGGATCGATACCGCGCCGAGGCAGCTTGAGAAGCCTTCGGATCATACCTTCGTTGTGGCCGATTTCCACCTCACATAGCCGTTTGGCACGAAATTAGCAGGGAATCTGGCGGGCAGTAGATAGGCAGAAGGAGATGCTTATGCCCAAACTGTCGCCACGCCTGATGAGCCTGCTTATTGCCGCAACCTGTCTCATTGCGCTGCTGCCTTGCGGGACCGATGCCGCGACGCTTGCTCCATATCAGATTCTGACCCGTTTGCGCAATCCAATCGTCTGGCAGGGCTTTGGTACCTGCCTCATGATGACCGAGGACATGCCAGATGGCCGTATCTGCTACTACTACGACTACAAGACCCGCGCTCGTATGAACGTGAAGACTGCCATGCCGGGGGAGTGGGCCCCGTTGGGCTCAGCCATCAAATGGCTGATGTACGTGGGGCCATACCAAGGAATTGACCGGTTGATGGCTCACGACGTCGATAATCACATCTACTCGGTGGCAAAATGGAGTCCTCAGAAGCAAGTGGGCTGCGGTTTCGTGGGCGCGGACTGCTATTATGGGCAGTATCGCCACATACGTGTGGCGGATCACTATCCCGTTGACATCTACAGGATCCGTCTCGCTGGTGGGGGGCGGTGCGAGCCCGTGTGCATCAGCGATTCAGAGAAGAGCCAGTTCGCGCATGATGGCAACCTGCTCGTCTACGCGGCGCACTACAGCTTCCTGGACAACCGCATAATGGGGCTCTACTTTTCCGGCGGCCCTGAATTCACTATCACCAGAAGAAGCGGGAAATATCCAACTGTGTGCGGATCGTTGGTGGCCTGGGTGGAGAAGAACGGCCCTGGCTTCAACATCGTAGCGACCGACCTGAACACCGGTGAGGTTCGGACTGTCGGCTATACGAGTGTAGGTCCGCCCAGTCCGCAGGCCGGGCGCGGCGCCATATTTTGGCAGGATGTGCGGGACCCGGCCACTGGCCTGGACATATACGGCTACGACTGGGCGACCGGCGAGGAGTTCTGTGTCACCAATGCCCCGGGAGATCAAGTTCGCCTTCGCGTGTGCGATGACCTCGTGACCTACGTGAGCGGACCCAAGAACTACGAAATTCTCTGGGGCGCTAAGATCGTGAACTAGACTCGACGCCTGGAGCGTGCTCCCATCGGCACGCTCCAGGCATTGAAACGCCTACTTGTTGCCTTCCGCCAGGCCGTTAGAGGTCAGATACCGGTAGCTGTCTTTGACAGCCTGCATCATGTCCGTCTCGCAGGCATCTAGCTCGACAACCACATACTCCAGGACGTTGGGGTCGGCGGCCGCGATGATGGCGGGAATGTCCAGCTTGCCGGAACCGACTGCCGTGTGCACGTGCTTGCCCTCTTCGAGCATGCCGTCCTTGATATGCAGCAGGGGCAGGCGTGACTTGTTCTTTGAGACGACTTCGACGGGATCGGCATGCCCGAACGCCGTCCAGTAGACATCGAGTTCGCTGAACATATCCGGCGCTTCGGCGAGAAGGATGTCGTAGATGTACTTCCCGTCGATCTCGTCGAACTCCCACCAGTGGTTGTGCATCCCGAAGGTCATGCCGTGCTTTTTCACAAGCTCTGATGCTTTGTTGAACTTCGCTGCGGCCTCCTTGACGGCATCGGCCGTCTTGAACGCATCAGGTCCGAACCCGCTGATGATGCGGGTGTTGCCCAGGATGGCCTCCGTCTCCACGATCGCGCCCACGGTCTCCTCCGTAGGAAGACCGGTGTGGCTGCTGGATGCCTTCATCCCGAGGTCTGAGACCAGCTTCGCAATCTCCTTCGGACCGTGGCCGTGCAGTCCGGCGTATTCGACTGCCTTGTATCCGATCTCAGCGATCTTGCGAAGGGTGCCGGGGAAATCCTGCGCTGCCGCCTCGCGTACGGTGTAGAGCTGTATGGAAATGGGTTTCAAGTGTCTGTTCCTCCAACGCAAATACTCTAAATGCCTGCTTAGCCTCCCGCGCCAATACACCTTCAGCTATGTTATATTGCGTGCCGAATTTCGCCGCCGAGGTATTCGCTGAACCAATTGCGCGCGCGAGTCGCCACTTGCTCCAGCGCGCCGGGTTCCTCGAACAGGTGCGTAGCGCCGGGTATGATCGCCAGTTCCTTTGGCCCGGGCAGCATCTCGTAGGCTTTCTGGTTAAGCGGGATCACGGGGTAGTCATCTCCCCCGACAATCAGCAGCGTAGGCGCCTTGACGGCGCGCAGATACTGGAGGGCCAGGTCCGGGCGGCCTCCCCGGGAGACGATCGCCTTGATCGCATCTCCCATCTCCGCGGCTGCCTGCAATGCGGCTGCTGCTCCGGTGCTTGCCCCGAAGTAGCCGAGGTTGAGTTCAGAGGTGTTCGGGTTCGACTGCAGCCAGTAAGTGGCCGACTTGAGCCGTTCCGCAAGCAGTTTGATATCGAAGACCTTTCGCCGGTCGTCTGATTCGCTCGGGTCCAGCAGATCCATCAGTAGCGTGCCAATCCCTCCGTCCCGCAGTACCTTGGCCACGAACTGATTTCTCGGACTGAACCGCCCACTTCCACTTCCGTGAGCGAAGAGCACCACGCCCTGAGCGTTCTCCGGGAGCCCCAGCATGCCCTCGATCTCGACTCCCGCTGACTCTATCTTGACAGTAGATTCCAACTGCTGCTTCATATGCCTGCTCCCTACAACCGCGTTGTCCAGGCTTAGCATACCCACTTTCGCGGGACTAGGCAGGAAGTAGGCAAGGGAAGGCTTGGGCGGCGCTTGCGCACCGCCCCACTGAAGCGTTACTACTCTGCGGACTTGGGGTTCGCCGAAGTGTCGGCCGAAGGCTTCGAGGCGGTCTTGGCAGGCCCCTTCTCCTGAGGTTCGGTGGCGACGGGCTGCGCGGTCTTTGCCTGCTGCGCAACGGTGGCGAGCGTGGAGCAAGGAAGGACCGAGAGGTACATTCTTGTACCGGAACTGAGTGACTTGGACATATTCATTCGGATCACAAGGACGCCGACGCACTTCCCGTCCAGCGTGAATACCGGGATTCCAAGCTCCTGATGAAGCGTGCCGTTGATCACGTAGAACCTTCGCGGCTTCGTGACCACCGACTCCACCCGGTCGAGCCGTGCCGATGGCGCGTGATTCGCCAGTTGGCCGAGCCTGGATAGGATCACCACCTGGTCCAGCAGTTCCGGAGTACTCGCGTTCTTCAGGTCTAGGCTGGGCAGAGGCTGGGCGGGCTTTGTTTTCGGGCGGATGAAGGCAAGGTCCAGGTCCCGGTCTCGAAGAACCACATCGGCAGGGATATCCGTGCCATTTGCAAGCCTGATCTTGACGTCTTTGATCTCATACTTCGTCATGCCGAAGTCAGGGTCGTCCGGATCCATATAGGAGTCCGGCGATACCTGCGTGAGGGAGGCGACGGCCAGCCCGTCGGGATCGATAATGGTCGCTGTCGTGCTGTGCTTGGTTTCCCTCTTGTCGGTCTGCCCTTCGTAGCTGGATATGATCTCGACCACCAGATCCACGGTGACTATGGCATCTTTGTAGGTCTCGGCGATCTTGCGGGCCTCAACTTCCACCTGGGCGTGGCCTGCCGTGGCTGCCATAAGTACCGCCACAAGGACCCCTACTAGCAATCTGCTCTTCATGTCTCGCTCTCCATTCTTTGCTCGGGCTACGGCCCGGCGTCCGGCCAGCTCGGTTGTATCTCCAGAAACATCGTATGGATGCCCTTTGCCGCCTTGAAGACCACGTTCTTCGGCTTCGTTGCAGCAATATCGGCCATCGCAGCTCTTAGCTCGGCAAGGTTCGCAATGGGTCGCCCCTGGACGGCCGATATCACGTACCCGGCCCTCAACTTAGCCAGAGCAGCCCAACTGCCTTCAGATACCGACTCCACATAGACGCCGCCTTGCTTCTCCTCGACTGCACCACTCGCCTTGTCTGAGAATGTTATGTCGCGCGCGATGAACTCGAAGTCGGTGTCCTCATATCTCGGGTAGTCCCTCGAGGGCTTTGGTGAGACTCCGAGTTTGACGTCAAGTTCCATTGGCTTGCCGTTGCGGACTATCCCCAGCGTCACCGTTGCTCCCACGTCATACTGGCGGATCATACTCGGCAGCACTTCGTCGTCCTCCACCTGTTCTGCGGGTATCTCTTCACCGTCAAGCTTGAGGATCAAGTCGCCCACTTTGGGGCCATCCTTGTCTCCAGCGCCTGAAGCGTAGACTCGCGTTACACGGACCCCCGTCTTACCGGGAACCCCCAAAGCTTCGGCGAGATCGCGGGTCAGCACCTGCGTATCGGCTGGCAGCCAGGCCTTGCTGATCTCGGAACCGGGGCTGGTCGTGTCGTTCGAGCCGATCTTGACCACGGTCGCAAAGTGCTTCTTGCCTCGGATGAAGTTGACGAGCACCGGCACCTTGTCCGTTCGTCCGTCGGTCAGTTCCTTCGTTACCGCCCGAAGCGCTGTCAGGTCCTTGATGGGTTCATCGGCGACGCGGGTGATGATGTCTCCTTCAGTCAGGGACGGCTTCGCGGAGCCCGCGGGACCGCTGGGCAGCACGCCCGTCACAGCCACTCCGTCCTGCGAGTCAAGCCCCTGCTCTTTCTGCATCGCATAGGTTATGTTCGAGCCGCAAATGCCCCAATTGCGGATTTCCCGCTCCTTATCCGTCGCGTTCGGCCTTTCTGCGGGCGTTACATCGACATTCACCTGCTTTCCGTCCCTCAGCAGCACCGCCTTCACGCTTTTTCCTATCGAAAGGCCCGCCACGAACTGGTTGAAATCGGGAATCTCCTCCCGGAACTGCGCCGTTGTAGGTTGGCCATCCAGGCTGAGAAGGACGTCACCGGACTTGATGCCCGCCTTTGCCGCTGGTGAGCCATCCAGGACGCCGCTCACCAGAATGCCCTTCTTCATATCCAGGGCTCGCAGGAGCGGCTGAACCTCAATACCCAGCCACGCTCGCACCACCTTGCCGTTGCGGACTAGCTGATCCGCCACATCTTTGGCCAGGTTGGAAGGTATCGCCCCGGACAGGCCGATATTGATCTCATTGATGCCAACGACCTTGCCTTCACGGTCCACCAACGGACCTCCGGAATTGCCCGGCGCGATAAACGCGTCGTGGCCGATCCAGCGAACGATCGAGCCTACGTCCTCACCTTCGAGCTCAAGCTCGTTATCGAACGGCCCGGGCATCACCATCTCTGTGTTGCTGATGATGCCGTTCGTGACCGACTGAGAGATGGCATACGGGCAGCCCATCGCGTAGACCCTGTCTCCGACCTCCACCTTAGACGAATCGCCCCAGGTAGCGACGGGAAACGGCTTGCCATCGGGCGACGCCAGCTTTATCACGGCTATGTCGGCAAGAGGATCGCTGCCGATAAGCTTCGCTTCCACCTCACGTCTATCGGCCAGTGTGCACATCAGGCGCTCGGCATGCCCCGCAACATGGTGGTTGGTAACCGCGTAGCCCTCAGGCGACATTATGACCCCACTGCCCGAGGATTCGATCTTCACCTCGCGCCCCTGGCTGTATTCCGCGCTGACTACGTGGATCCGAATGAGAGCGGGGCGGACGGCCTTAACGGCCGCGGTCATTTCCGACTTGATCTCGTTGTCGGCCAGGGCCGGCAAGGCGAACAAGAACAAGCAAGCAGACACTATGGCCAGGCGAATAGCACGATTGCGAAGCATTGGGTCTCCTCGCGCCCGAGAGATGAGGCAAGCGGGCGCAAGAGCTTGTTCTGCGCCGGTACGGCATTGTCCTTCGGGCTTGGTCTGGGTAGATGCAGAAAAGGGAGGCTTTTGATGAGCCTCCCTTGCGACTTATGGTAGCGGAGGTCGGGATCGAACCGACGCCGCCCCGGGTATGAGCCGGGTCCTCTGACCAGCTGAGGTACTCCGCCGCAGCGAAGTACATTCTACCAGCATCGCCCCGCCTTCGTCAACAAGTTTGCTGAGCACTTGCTGAGCATGAGTTCGCTGAGTGGTCTCGGGTCAGAAACGTCATTGTGGGGCAACCTCCCCCGGGCAACTTTCCCCCCTTACAAAGGAGGACGAAGGGGTAATGCTTCGATCGCCACCCATGACTTCCCCCCTTACGAAGGGGGGACTGAGGGGGGTACCTGGAACCCACGACTACCTACGATCCCGCAGCGTGCGCGGTCTGCCGCTCCTCTGCGGTATGCTCCCGGTTGAAACTATCGAAAACAGGGAGGTAATCGCGCCAGATCTCGTTCTGCGTGCCGTTGATGAATTTCGTGAGGCTGATGAACGGCACGTACTTGGGCCGTCTGGGCGGCTTCTTGAGAGAGAACCCCACCTGCGAGAGCGTCTTGTCGCTCTTCTTGGTGTTACACTTCTTGCAGCAGCACACCAGATTGTCCCACGACGTCGGCCCGCCGTATCTCTTGGGAATGACGTGGTCCACCGTCAGGTCGCTTCCCCTGTGTCCACAGTACTGGCAGGTGTAGTTGTCGCGGGCAAAGATGCTGCGCCTGGAAAGCTTCAACTGCGGCATCGGGCGCTTGATGTGGTTTCTGAGCCGCACCACCGAGGGCCCCCTGTATTCAGAGGTCGCCGAATGCAGCACCACCGAGTCCTCGTGCAGCACATCGACCTTGCCGAGGAACACGAGATTGATCGCCCGCCTCATATTGCAGATGTTCAGCGGTTCATAGTCGCTGTTCAATACCAGTACTTCGTGCGTCATCTATCTTCCTGCCGGAGTAACAAAAAAACCCGCCGCGACACACTCGTGCCGGGCGGGCCTACGTTTCAATCTTCAGGTAGTGGAATTGAGACGCGCTCAGAGACTCCTCCAGAAGTCGTTGGCAGTATGCGCGAGACTCCTGGTAGACGATAACTCTGGCTGGTTGGTCAGAATCGGTCATTCCATGCCTTCCGATACGTCTTTCTTTCTACCAACTCTATTCTACTGTCGCCAGCCGAACGTGTCAAGATTTGACACCTCCACGCGCGGCTGCTACACTTGACTCAAGCGTCCAGGGAGAAACTGGCCGCTTTCTTGCGTATATGGACATAGACAGCCTTACACTGCACTCTTACGCCAAGGTGAACCTGACGCTGGAGGTATCGGGCCTAAGGCCGGATGGATTCCACGACATCGATAGCATCGCGCAGATTATCGATATCAGAGATGTGCTTACCCTGAGCCGGGACGATGATGGTATCATTGAGGTTGTCACCGAGCGAGGCGATGCTCCATCAGGCAGGGATAACACCGTCTACAAGGCATGCATGTCGTTCTTTGAAGCGACAGGTGTGCGGGGCGGGGTTCGCTGCAGGCTTACCAAGAGCATTCCAGCGCAGGCCGGGTTGGGAGGAGGCAGCGGAAACGCCGCCGCAGCGATAGCAGGCCTGAGCAAGCTCTATGGGTGTGGGCTAAGCGCTGAACGGTTGGCATCTATTGCGGCCCAGGTCGGTTCCGACGCTCCTTTGTTCATCTATGGGGGCACGGTCCGTATGAGCGGCCGGGGAGAGCAGATCGAGCCGTTAGCCGATGCGCCCGAACTGCATCTCGTGGTGGTAAAGCCGGACGTGGGTGTATCGACTCCCTGGGCCTATCGCGCCCTTGACCAATCGGATATCGCTCGCACGGTAGGAAGCAGTGATGCTGCTGAGCGGGCGATTAGACGCGGAGACCGTGCAGCTCTGGTGCAGTGCCTTTCCAACGATTTTGATCCCGTGGTCACGGCCTCGACCGCCGAGATTGCCACTGCGAAGGAACTGCTGCTTCGCGCGGGCGCCGGGGCCGCGGTCCTGTGTGGATCAGGCTCGGCGGTATTTGGCGTGTTCGACGGGCCAGAGGCGGCGGCGCGTGTTGCCAATGAGCTGAAGCCCCGGTTCGCGCACGTGTTTGCCACAAGGACACTTCGGCGGAGCGAGTCCGCCCTGGCGGCGGTATGAACAAGATCAATGCAGTAATCATGGCCGGCGCGCCGGCAGGCGAACTCAATCCCGAGGATCAATCGATCAGCAGGGCAATGATCCCGCTCGGACCGAAGACGATGGTCCAGTGGGTCGTGGATGCCTTGCGCGGTTCGGATAAGGTGGGGAGGATCGTTGCCGTCGGCACGGTATTCGCTGATGGCATCGACGAAGTGATCGAGCCCGGCGACAGCCTCGTAGGCAACCTGAAGTTGGGGCTGAAGGCCCTCGGTTCGGCCGAATGGGTGCTTGTCGTGAGCTGCGACATTCCAATGCTAACGCCCGAGGCCGTCGAAGACTTCATCTTGCGCGCGGTGGCATCCGACGCGGACATGGCCTATCCGATCATACCGAAGGCCTACTGCAACAAGCACCCTGAGCTGCGGCGAACATATCTCAAGACCGGCGATGGCACGTTCACCGGCGGCAACATGATGCTTGTCCGGCCCGAGTTCTTCGAGCGCAATTGGAACGAGATCGAGGACGCTTACGCGGCGCGGAAACAAATCATCAAGCTCGCCCGTAACATAGGACTGGGTGTGCTGGCCCGAGTGATAGTAGGTCAGGCACTGCCTTTCGTGCTGCGGGTGTCGGCGCTGGAGCGCTCCGTCTCCAAGATGCTCGGAGGAAAGGTCTCTGCGGTGGTCACTGCGTACCCGGAGATTGGCGAGGATGTGGACAAACCGTCCGATCTAGCCGCCGTTAGGAATCTGTTGACTTCAGACAGGTAACAATGGAATTCAGCGAAGGCATTCTGAACAGGATAGAGAGCCCTGCCGATCTCAAGGGGCTGACGGAAGCTGAGAGAAGCACGCTCGCCGACGAAATGCGAGCGCTCATCATCGACACTGTCTCCCGCACTGGCGGCCATCTGGCGTCGAACCTCGGTGCGATCGAGCTCGCTATCGCTATTCACACGGCCTTCGATTCCCCTGTTGACAAGATCGTCTGGGACGTGAGCCACCAGAGCTACCCGCACAAGCTGCTCACTGGCCGCAGGGACGCGTTCGCCACACTGCGTCAGGGCGGCGGCCTCTCCGGCTTCACTCGCAGAGATGAAAGCGAGCATGATGCCTTTGGGGCCGGCCACGCGAGCACATCCATCTCCGCTGCTCTCGGACTTGCCAAAGCAAGGGACCTGCGGGGCACGGACGAGCACGTCATTGCAGTCATAGGCGATGGGTCCATGACAGGCGGGCTTGCGCTCGAAGCCATGAACAACGCCGAGATACTCGACACCAACATCATCGTGATCCTGAACGATAACACGATGTCCATATCCGAAAACGTCGGCGCCCTGGCGCTGCACCTGAGCAAGCTCAGGATGAAGCCGCTCTACAAACGAGTTGAGGCTCGCGCCAAGGAAATGGTCGAAAGAATGCCGGCCGGCCGGACCCTCGCAAGGACCGCGGAAGGCTTCAGCCACGGCGTCATTCGTCTTCTGGGGTCGAAAGCGGGAGCGGTCTTCGAGGAACTCGGCTTCACTTACCTCGGCCCCATCGATGGACACAACACCGAGATCCTCATCGACGTTTTGGAGAAGGCCAGGGGCCTGCAGGGCCCTATTCTAGTCCACGCGATCACGCAGAAGGGCAGGGGATACGAGTTCGCGGAGAGCAACGCGCGCGGGTTCCACGGCATAAGCGGGTTCGACATCCAGGACGGCAGCATAGAGCGCGCGGCCGGCAACACGAGCTACACCAAAGCATTCTCTGAGACACTTGTTGAGCTTGCCGCTGAGGACGACCGCATTGTCGCGATAACTGCCGCTATGCCCGATGGGGCCGGTCTTGCGAAGTTCGCGGAAACCTATCCGGACCGCTTCTTCGATGTCGGAATCGCGGAGGAACACGCGGTCACATTCGCTGCCGGGCTGGCCGCAGGCGGATTCCGGCCTGTAGTCGCGCTGTACTCGACGTTCCTGCAGCGCGCCTACGATCAAATCATCCACGACGTCTGCCTTCAAAACCTGCCTGTGGTGTTCGCCGTAGACAGGGCCGGCCTGGTCGGGGAGGACGGGCCTACCCATCACGGTGTGTTCGATCTTTCCTATCTCCGCCACGTCCCCGGCCTCGTGGTAGCTGCCCCAAAGGACACGATCGAGCTTCGCAACCTGCTTGCAACCGCGCTGCGACACGACGGCCCAATGGCGATCCGCTATCCTCGCGGCGGCGGGCCTTGCGAATACGAAGCTTCCACTCCTGAGATTCTGGCGATAGGGCAGGGCGAGCGCCTGACGCAGGGCACGGATGCGGCGATCATTGCTATAGGCTCGACCGTCTATCCCGCAGTCGAGGCGTCTGCGAGTCTTATCAAAGACGGGCTTAGTGTGGAAGTCATCAACGCCCGATTCGCCAAGCCCCTCGACGAGTCGCTGCTCCTTGGCCTCTTCGAGCGCAACCTGCCGATCATCGTAGCCGAGGACAACACCATCATCGGGGGGTTCGGGTCCGCTGTCCTGGAACTCGCCTCATCCAAAGGCTACCCGCTCAACAAGATCAAGCGAATCGGCATCCCCGACGCATTCGTGGAGCACGACACGCCGGAAGCACTCTACGAGAGAATGGGTTTCACCGCTGCGGGAATCGCCGAGGCCGCGAGATCACTCGTCCCCGACCCCCTCCGCAACTCCTAATTCCGCATTCCTTACGGTCTCCACCAACCCATAGCCGCTGTCCTGTGCGCTAGATAGATCGCCTGCGCCGCGTCGGCCCTCGTCATCGGCGCATCCGGCCTGAACAGCCCCGGCTCCGGGTCGGCAAATAGCATTGCGGAAATCCGATGTGCGCGCAGCGTCTCCACCGCAACGTAATAGGGCGAGTTAGGGGGCACATCGGCATACGACTGGCCTGTCGGCGAGCAATTCCATAACGGGTCCACACGCCGCTTCGCATCAACCAGCATCACCGCGAACTCACCACGTGTAAGAGCGCGAGCACTCGCGGGCGCCTCAGGTTGTGGCTGAGCGGGCACGGTCCTAAGTCCCGCCCATTCGGTCTCCAGCCGCAGCATCTGGTTCAGCGCCGCCTCGGCCTGTTCACGGGTGATGCCGGCGTCGGGACGGAATTCCTCTTCAGGAAATACGCCTCTCGCTCCGAGGAAGTTGATCGCTACAAAGTGCCGCGTTTGTGCGTTCACATCGGGGTTCCAATTCACAAACGAGCCCTGCGCCAGCACTTTGTCTTGAGTCCATGCGGGCCTTACCTGCCGCAGCGGGATGCCGTAGAGAATGCTCCAATACGCCGCCGCAGCCGCCGCCTGCCCGAACGACATGCGTATCGGTTCCAGCCTCAGTGTGCCATAAGCCACGTGAGTCGCCGATACCGCCGTTGTCACCAGCAGTCCGTCGATCTCGCACGGGACCAGGATTCCGTAGGGAGACTGACTCCACGGCGTGAAAGTCGACAGATACTGCTCGCCCTCACCCTTGTCCCGGCGGCTTGGGTCCTTCAAGTCCTCCATCGCGTGGCTGTCCATCGGGTAATCACCGATAGCCACCGCATCCACCCGGTGGTAACTCCGCGCGTTGGTGACCTCATCTTCGTATATCGTATATTCGCCAATCAGCCGTGATGCCTCACGGACATACAGCCCGACCGGGAAGTTGCAGTTGTCCAGGAACTCGTCATCCGCCAGCCCGAGGTTCCTGTGACCAAGCTCGTTTTGCACGTAGTAGAGGTATCCCAGGGCGCGGTCCCGATACAATGCCTCGATCTCGCGCCGCCTTTCTGGAGTGGCGGTGGGGTAGTCGAAGTTGATCCCCGGCCAGTCGCCACCGAACGGGTGCTGATTGATCTCGTACTTGTTGTTAGGCAGCTTGCCTGATGTAGCGGCCCACGTCTTCGGCCACTCCGGCGAATGGCGGTAGGTCTCGGGGTCATAGCCGCGCGGCTTCTCGATCAGCGGCGCCCCTGCCTCGCCATAGTCCTTCCAGATCATCAAGTAGGAGTACGACTGCGTCTTGCAGTCGCCTTCACCGGTGCTTCCCGGCAGAATCTCCTGCGTCTTGTCGTCGAAGTAGATCACACCCGCATGCGGTTCCCTCTCGGTCCGCGGTTCCCTGCCGACCCTGAAACGCGCTCCTGCCGATCTGGAGAAATCCGCCGTATCCGTGGCGTCGATCACCACCGGGGCCCATATCTTCCCGCACTTGCCGCTCTGCAGGTCCTTTATAACGGCGCCGCGCACTGTCTTTCCGGAAACCAACGCACCGCAAGCGGCCGACTTCATGAAAACAGTAATGGCCGGTTGGGCGTAGACCATATCCTTGATGATCGCATTTGCCACCCGGCTTTCGAACCTCGGGCGCTCGTTTGGTGACAGATTGTAGAAGGAGAGCACCCGCTCGCGGAAGTCCTGGAAGAACCCGTTTGACCGTGTGAGGACGCGTATATCGGCCGCGCCCAGCCCGTGTACCGACATGCCGCCTAGCCGATTGGTTTCCTCGACAAGCGCCACCCTCAGCCCCATTCTTGCCGCGCTGACCGCCGCCGCGACTCCTGAGCCTGTCGCGGCGATGACCAGCACGTCGTATTCGGCCTCGTCCGGGACCTCCGACCAGGTTTTTTCAGCTATGGCAGGCACTGAATTGTCCAGGCTGAACGTATAACAGGTGTTCGGCGTAAGTCCGGAGACGACCTGGCACGCGAATGCGTGGTTGAGGTTCGGATGATACTCGCCAAGAAGCCTTCCGTTCATATACAGGCTGTGCGGACGTCCGGAGTGCCGCCAATATACGGCGATCGAGGTGGGGCTCTGCGCAATAGCCTGTAGCGAGCCATCGGCGTTCGTGGAAAGCATCGCTCCCGCGGGGCAGCCGGTGGAGAGAAAAGCAACCATAAGCACCATTGCAATACGCATAACTCGGACACCTTCGATAGGCTGAGGCGACTGTCCTTCAGGAAATATGTGCGATCATTTCCTGAGAAATCGTCACTATTGTGCCAATATCTAGCTTAGGTATGTTTGCCGAGCCATATAGACTCTGGTATAATCAGATGTTACCTGGCGAGTAAGGAGATATACCCACGTAATGATAGGATTGAAGAGACGAACTAGGGTGGAAGGATGGGCTCTTGACGTGTCGGATAGCGAAGAAGTGGGCTACAGGTCAACGCTGCAGCGGATAGGGGACAATAACAGGCTTTGGTTGATCACACTCGCGGTAGTGCTTCTGGTATCGGGTGCACTGATATATCAATCGAAGCGGCAGTCCACCGCAGTTCAGAGGCCCGAGGGGCCTCCTATGGCCAAACTGGACGGTTCCTATCGCGACGAGGAGCATCGGAGCTTCGCCCGGGATTTTGTCAGGGATAAGGGCAAGGACGGCCTGATCGTTGAAGCCAAGTTTCTCAGCGACCGCAGGTTCGCTTTCGTTGTTCCGGGAGATACCAGCGCGGACGATATCGAATACCTCTCGAAAATGGCGGCGGAGCTATATAGGGCCAGGTTCAACGCCTGGGTCAAGGTTGAGGCCTACCAGCGCAGCGCTGCGGACCGCAAGGACACGCTGCGAGCCACAACTACCTGGGTCAAGAAGCGCTACGGGTTCATAGTCCGGTTCCACGAAAAGGGCAAGTAAGGCCCTTAACAGGCTCCTGAACAGACCTATCTAATGCCTTCGGCACAAGCCGAAGGCGTTCCTACGTACGGTAGTGGCCGCCCTCCGTCCCGGCCACTCGCCAATCTTGCCCACTACGCTCCTCCTCGCCTTATTGTCCTTCACCTCATCTGTCTGCTATACTTCACTTGTCAGTAAGGCGCGAACACTATGAAACAAGCATTCCCTTGCGGCCCGGCAGCCGACCCAGCACTAATCACCGAGATCAGCCGTCTCGTTGCCACCAGCGGATCGATCCAGGAAGTCCTGCAGACGATACTGGAGAATTCCGTGTGCGCGTGCGGCGCTGTGCGCGGCTTCCTGGCCATCGTCGATCACGACCGCGGCGAACTCGATGTCCGCTACACAGCCGGAGCCGATTGGAGCGAGGAACGGCGCCTCGGGCGGCTTCGCGTCTCTGAAGAAACGGGCAAGGGCATCACTAGCCATGTTGCCGCCACGGGCCTGCCATACAACTCCCCCGATGTGGACAAAGACCCCTACTATATCCGCTCGTTCGAGGACGTGAAAAGCGAATTCGCGGTCCCGCTCGTTGATGGAAACAAGCGCACAAGAGGCGTGATGAACCTTCAAAGCACAGAGCTTGCCACCTTCACCGACGAGCACGTGAGGCTTGCGCTTTCGCTGGCGGATCTGGCCGTAGTTGCGATGCTCGTTGCGGACCATCGCTCGAGGGAAGCGGCCCTGGTGCAGATCGGGAAGGAGCTCAACACGTTCACGGACGGGCATGCCATTCTCCAGAAGGTGCTGGACGTTGCCGCGGAAGCGTTGAAGTTCGAGGACTGCTCGCTGTTTCTCATAGACAGGGCCACCGAGAAGCTCGTCTTACGAGCATCGCGAGGGGCGCTGAAGAAGCACATCGGTCGTGCGTCTTACGAGATTGGCACCGGGCTGACGGGCTGGACCGCGCAGGAAAAACGGCCGGTTCGAGTGGTCGATCCAAGCAACGACGAGCGTTGGCGCGGACTTCACCAGGAACTGCCTTCCGGCGAGATCGGAGCGTTCATGGCCGTCCCTATCCTGAGCAGAAGCGGCCTTATCGGTGTGCTTCGTGTTCAGCGCAAGAAGAGCCCGTATAAGTGGTTCGTTAACGAGTTCACGGAGGATGATGAGAGGATTCTTTCCACCATTGCCGGGCAGCTCGCAATAGCGCTCGACAACGTGCGTCTTGTAGATCAGTTGGTGAAGACGGAGCGTCTGGCAGCGTGGGGAGAAATGTCCGCGCGGTCGGCGCACATGATTGGCAATCGCGTCTTTGCTATCAAGGGCGACATCAACGAGCTTGAGCACATGCTGCACTCTGGGCGGGTGGAGCGCGCGGATGGGCGAAAGCTGCTCGATAGCATCAAGAACGGCATTTTCCTGCTGGAGGAGATCCTCAACGAGTTCCGCGAGTTCGTGAAGGCAACCCAACTGGAAACCGTCGAGGCGGAGATCAACGATCTCGTCAAGGAAGCCATCAAAGAGGGATTCCCTAAACGATCGGCGACCGTGCTGAAGATGGACCTCAGTCCGGATTTGCCGCGCGTTGATGTGGATCCCGGCAAGATGAAGCGCTGTTTTGGCGAGTTGATGGAGAACGCCGTCAACTTCCAGCCCAACGGCGGTGAGATTGTTGTTACTACCACCTTAGCGGATGCAAAGCACCGAAAGTGGCTCAGGGCGGGCCAGCGTGGCAAATTCGTGGCGATTACATTCCAGGACAACGGGCCCGGAGTGGAGACGGAGAACAAGCCGAGGATTTTCAACCCGTTCTTCACCTCCAGGGCAAAGGGCATGGGGCTTGGTTTGTCCATAGTGAAAGGCATTGTTGACGCCCACGGGGGCGCGATATATGAAAGCGGCACGCCCGGCAAGGGAGCAAGGTTTACCATCCTGTTGCCCGTGAGCCGCGCGAAGCCGGCAAAGAAGCCGAAGAACGAGTCTCGGAAGTAAGAAGATCGGGAGGATAGACTCTGTGTGCAGGATACTTGTTATTGATGATGAAGAAGCCGTCCGCAGCGCGGTAAAGCGCAGGCTGGAGCGGGATGGCTACGAAGTCGATACCGCGGATACTCAGGCCGCCGGCATCGCCGCGATAAACGAACACAATCCCCCGTACGACGTGGTGGTTACCGACATGGTTATGGAGTCCGCAGATAGCGGTCTGCAGGTCCTGCAGGCGGCCCTATCCTCGGATATCTTCACCGAACTCATCGTTTTGACCGCATACGGGAACGTAGGCAACGCGGTCGAGTGTATGAAAAGAGGAGCGTTCGACTACGTCGAAAAGAACATCCCCGGTGTTGACGTCTTCGAACTGCTGTCGATGAAAGTCCAGCAGGCGCTCGACAGGAGAAAGGCGTCGCTCGCCACCCTGCGGCGGATCGAGCAGTACACAAAAGCAAGGTAGATCGCCACTGCTTCCGGGTAGAATGCTGCTGCCGCTCATACTATTGGCAAGGCCAGGAGGGCTGTAACGTGCCATATTTGTTCAAGATTTTGCGTGTATCCTTGACTGCTGTTGCAGTCATCTTGCTTGCCACAGTCGCTTGTGAAAGCGCTGCCAAGAAGCCCGCACCGAAGAAACCTGCGGCGAAACCTGCAGCGAAGCCTGCGCCGGCTGTGGCTGCTCCCAAACTAGTTACTGTTGTGGGTGGTCAGCCCTTCGAGACAATACCGGCCAGCGGGTCCTCGAAAGTCTCCGTGACTCTCTGTCCGGAGGAGAACGCCGCGGTCACCTTCACCGTTCGAAGCAGCAAGCCGCTCAACGGTGTGATGGCGGCCGCCTCTGAGTTCGTAGGGCCCGGCAAGATCCCCAAGCCGAACATCACTGTGCGGATGGTCAGCGGGCAGGATTTGCTGAGCTGCGCCTCAATCGACGTGGGATCGACGCCAATCCAGCTCTGGGTCAATATCACCGCCCCGAAAGGTACCAAGCCGGGCAAGTATACGGGCTCCGTGGCGTTCCTGTCACAGAACAAGGCGATGGACAGGGTCCCAATCGAGGTCCAGGTGCTGAACCTTCGCCTGATTGGTTCATCCAAGCAATACGCTATCTACACCTCCCTTGGCCCCGGTGCCGGAGGCTCCTCCGAGATGAGCGGCCCGGATTACTCCAAATTCCTGGCCAGCGCGGCAAGGTTGGGCTTCCGGGCGGTATCTGTGAACGCCGAGCAGAGCCGCATGGGCGAGGCGTTTGCCGCCTGCGCGTCGGCGGGCCTCTCCGGGACGGCCCCGGTTCTATGTTTTGCGCTGGCGCCTGCGGAGGTGAGCCTCGACCAGACGAAGGCCGTCGAGGAATTGCGAAAATCCTGCGGGATGGGCCAGCTCTACTGCTTCTGCGCGCACAATCCTGCAACGGACGCCGATACCGAAGCCGCCGTCGAGCGGGCACGCCTTCTTCGCCAGGCCCGGCATCAGGTGGGCGTTACGGTGTCCGATGACGCCGCCATCCAGAGACTGATGCCCTATGTGGACGGCATCAACTACAAGTACGATATGCCCTATGTGCAGGCGCTGGTAGCCGGAGGGACGGACCGCACGAACAAATGGGAGTGGTACTGGTGGGATGCCCGCGAGTCTGTCGTCAACAACCGGATCTATTCCGGCATCGCCCTCTGGAAATCAGGGCTCTATGGCTGCATGCCGTTCTGGATGCCCAAAGAAGGCGAGAACGGTTCAGCCAGCCTTGATTCACTCCTCGGAGAGGCACTGCGCGAAGGCATCAACGACACCCGTTACATCACGACTTACATGAAGGCTCTGCGCGAGCTCAAGGACAAAAAGCGGGTGCAAGACAAGGCTTATATCGAGACGACCGAGGCCTACCTCGCCGCGTTCCTTGCGAAGCCGTCTGAGAAGCTGACTCCTGCCGAACTCCGAGCATTTCGCGCGAAGATGGCCGAGTTCAGCATCAAGCTTGCGGCTATGCTCTGAAAAGAAGGATATCCGTCGCTCATGGCGAATGCCCTTACTGGGTTTCCCCTCTATCACTATGGGCAAGGGTGTTGAGCTATGGCAGACAAATCAGTGAGGAAAGAGCCTAAGGGCGTAAAGAAGAGCATAAAGGAAAAGAAGGCCGCGAAGAAGGCCAAGCAGGAAGAGAAGAGCCAGAAGGGCTTCACCATCCAGCCCGAGTCCTGAGGCCGCGTAGCAAAAAAACTAACGACGTGGACCGTTCCCTGTCCACGTCGTTCCTGTACCTACCACTCCTCATTCCGCACTCTAGACTATCTCCGCGCCCTTCTCCAGCGCAGCATTGTTCACGGGAATGAAGCGATGGTTGTGCTCGGGGATTACCGCGGTCATAGCGGCCTTCACGGATTCCAGAGTCACCGGTTTCAGCTTCTGCACGTAAGCGCCAAGCATCACCATGTTGGCCGCCTTGGCGTTGCCAAGTTCCGTGGCCAAATCGTTGGCCGGAACCTCGATGATCTCGCAGTCATCCCGCCCCTCCGGGCTTCTGGCAAGCGAGGAGTTCACTATGATCGTCCCGCCGCGTTTCACGCTGCCGGCAAACTTGTCCAGCAGGGGCTGGGTCATTGCTATCAGAGTATCAGGAGAAGAGCTCAGCGGCGATCCGATTTCCTCGGAGGACATGATAACCGTGCACTCAGCCGACCCACCGCGCGTTTCCGGCCCATACGAGGGAAACCACACGACGTTTCCTCCCTCTTTCATGGTGGCGTGCGCGAGGAGTTGGCCGATTACCATGATTCCCTGGCCACCCATGCCCGCGATTCTGACTTCCTGGTGTTTCAGCATTATCTTCTCCGCTCACTTATCCACAAACACGCCCGGCGGGTAGACCGGCGTCATGTTCTCATCGACCCACTTCAGGCAATCATACGGGCTCTGCCGCCAGTGAGTTGGGCACGTGCACAGCACTTCCACAAGCGAAAACCCCTTGCCCGCGATCTGGTTCTCGAACGAATGCTTGATTGCCTTCTTCAGCTTCATAACGCCTGCGGGCGACGTCGGCGCGACGCGCTCCAGATAGCTCGGCCCGTCGAGTGTCGCCAGCATCTCGCAGACCCTGATGGGGTAACCATTCACAGCCGGATCACGGCCGGACGGACATGTCGTGGCTCTCTGGCCGATCAAGGTCGTAGGCGCCATCTGCCCGCCGGTCATCCCGTAGGTCGTGTTATTGATGAAAACAACCGATATGTTCTCGCCGCGAGCCGCCGCGTGGATGATCTCCGCGGTGCCTATCGAAGCCAGGTCTCCATCACCCTGATATGCCCAAACGAACTTGTCCGGCAGTACGCGCTTGACTCCAGTTGCGACCGCCGGAGCGCGCCCGTGCGCAGCCTCGATCATATCGCAGGACATATAGTCATACATAAACACCGCGCAGCCGACAGGGCAGACTCCAATCGTCTTGTCGACGAGGTCCAGTTCGTCCATCACCTCGGCGATAGTCCGATGAACAATGCTGTGCATGCACCCGGCGCAGTAGCCGAAGTCGACATCCGTAAGCCCTTTGGGGCGCTCAAATACCTTCTGCATTACCTTGCCCCTCCGTAGCACTCGCGCACATTCTCAAGCACATCGGCCGGCGTGGGCACCGCGCCGCCGGTCCGGCCGTAGAAGCCGACGTCGGCATTCCCGTTCACGGCCAGCCTCACGTCCTCAATCATCTGGCCCATGCTCATCTCGACAGCCATGAACCGCTTGCCGGCTTCAGCAAGCTCCAAAAGCCTGGCGGAAGGGAACGGATACAGCGTTATCGGCCGCAGGAGCCCGACCTTCATTCCTTCCTCCCTCGCCATGTCCACCACAGTTCGACATATCCTCGCGGGGCTGCCGTAAGCCACCAGCACCAGGTCGGCATCCTCGGTCATATGCTCCCTATAGAGCACCTCATCTCTCTCCGCGGCCCGATATTTCTCCTGCAGCTTCTGGTTCAGCGCCTCCATCACGTCAACGTCGATCCACAGCGAGTTGATGATGTTGTGCGGTCTGCCCATCGCACCCGTTACGGCCCAGGGCTTTGGTATTTCGGGGCAATCGAACTTCACGCTCGTATCCACAGGCTCTATCATCTGTCCCACTATCGCGTCCATCAGGATCCCGGCCGGGTTCCGATACTTATCCGCGATGTGGAACGCGAGCGGCATGAACTCATAGCACTCCTGCACGCTCCACGGAGCCAGTGTGATCAGCTTGTAGTCGCCGTGCCCGCCGCCCTTGACCATCTGGAAGTAGTCCGCCTGGCCGGGTAGGGTATTGCCGAGCCCCGGCCCTCCGCGCTGAACGTTAACCACCACACACGGCAGTTCGCTCGCCGCTATATACGATATGCCTTCCTGCTTGAGGCTGATACCGGGGCTCGATGACGACGTCATCGCGCGCACGCCTGCGCTCGCGGCCCCGTAGACCATGTTTATCGCCGATACCTCGCTCTCAGCCTGCAGGAACACGCCGTCGTTCTCCGGCATCAGCGTTGACATCTTTTCCGGGATTTCGTTCTGCGGCGTGATCGGGTACCCGAAAAACGCCTTGCATCCGGCGGCGACTGCGCCGTGGCAGATCGCCTCGTTGCCTTTCATGAGCTTTCTTGCAGCACTGGACACGACTTCTATCTCCAGACTTCTATAGCAATGTCGGGGCACATGCGCGCGCAGATAGCGCAGCCGGTGCATTCGTCCGGCTTAGAAAAGCAGCCGGGCCGATAGCCCCTGTTGTTGTATGACTCTTCGATGGTGATGCAGCCTTTGGGGCAGAAGTGAACGCAGAGCTCGCAGCCCTTGCATTTCTCGCGGTCAATCTTAATCTCGCCCAAGTTCAGCGTACCCCCAGGTAACGGTCGATCGTTCGAAGCGCCCTGTTTCTCTCGATCAGTTCCGAGATCGAACGCTTCTCAGAATAGACATGCACAGCCGCAAACAGCAGGACCGCCGGTATCACCCAGTTCGGAGCGCTCAGCGCTATCGTGAGCCCGAGCGCCGCCCCAAGTGAGTTAGACCCCGAGTCTCCCATCATCGCTCTGCCCCGCGAATCCGCTATCCCGAAAACGAGGGCGATCCCGGCAATCGCGGCGAGCAGAGGCGAGGCGATCAATCGGCAGCATGTCAGGATACATGTTACACCTAATCCGCAGAAAAAAACAGCCACAGCCCTGCCTGGGCGAAGATCGAATAGATTGAGAGTATTCGTAGCCAGCGCGATCACCATAGCGGCAAGGACGGCCTGCGCTATCTGGTGCGGATGAATCAGCCATCCCGCCGCCAGCGCAACCAGCCCTCCACCCATCGCCTTACCCGCGCCTGTTGTCAGCTTCCGTTCAAACAGCAGCTTCCGAAAGTGCCCCTTGAAGCCGCCAACCTCTCTCGATCCCCAAATGTCATCGATCGCCCCCAGCACCCACATCGCCCCCATCACTCCGAGGTACAGACATAGCACCCAGAGCTTCCCGGGGTTCGAGTTCCAGTGCGTCCAGTCCGTCTCCCGACCTGACCCCGCCGGCGAGTACGCAGCCAGCATCACGCCGGACGCCAGGATATAGGGAAACTGCACCAGCCCATAGGAAGCCAGTATCGGCTTCTTCTGAAAGTTCGGCTTGACCAGCCCCAGCCTCGACGCCAGCAGCACGACCAGGACATGCCAAAGGATCGCAAACGGGATTGTCGCACAGACCAACAGAGGCTGCATCGGCTAGTCCTGTTCTTGCAGGATGGATTGCACGCGGGCCTTCAGAACAGGCAACTGCGACTGAGTGATCTCCCACACAGCGGCAAGGTCTACGCCCATATAGTTGTGGATGAGCACATCCCGGAGCCCGCAGATTCGTCGCCAGGGGATGTCGGCGTGCCGGTCACGGAGTTCATCAGAAAGCCGCTTCGATGCCTCGCCTATTATCTCCAACTGCCGAACAACCGCATCCTGCCAGTGCGAAGACTGCAGAAACTCCTCGTGCCCCACTTGCACATAGAGATCGATCTTCTGGATCGCGTCGAGGATGTGTTGCAGATAGAGGTTGTCGCGGTTCATAGTCTGATTGCTTCTCTCAATACGTCGGCTCGGATGTATGGACTTAGCGAAGCCTCGGTCACCACGTCCACCGGCAGACCAAGGATATCCTCGAGATCCTGCTTCAGGGCTACCACATCCAGCAGACTGCGCCCACTCTCCAGTTCGACGAGAACGTCGAGGTCACTGCCTGGACGATCCGATCCGCGTGCGACCGATCCGAAAACTCGCACGTTACGTGCGCCGCAGCGGGCGGCGATCGCCAGTATGTCATCCTTCTTGTCCTTCAGCAGACGGCTGATGTCAGCCATGTAAGCACCTCACACGCAACTCCGCTCCCATTCGAGCGGAGCTTCCCTCCCAGGGCCGGCCTGTCTACGACCTGGGGTCCATTGCTACTATCTTATCCATCCGCTGGCTCAGGTCTCGGAGATACTTCTCATCACCGCCGCGAAGCTCGGCAGTCAAGTATCCCTCGTAACCTACCTCGCCAAGCGACTTCCCGACCTCGGGCCAGTTCACATCACCCTCGAGCAGGTTCACCCACTCCCGCGGGCCCTTCTTGAAGTCCTTCAGGTGGACCTTCCTGATCCGCTTCCCGAGTGTTCTGATCCAGTCCTCGCTCCACCCGAACGCGATCACGTTCCCGACGTCGAAATACGCTTTGATCCACGGGCTTTTCATCTCATCGATGTATCGCGCGAACTCCAGCGGAGAAAGCAGGAAGTTGTTCCACACGTTCTCGATACATATCGGCACCTGCGCCTTCTCGGCAGCCGGAATCAGTTCCTTGAGCAGCTTCTGGGACCGCTGGTAGCAGTCTACATACCTCGTCTCGGCGTTCACGATCCCCGGCACTAGCAGCAGGCCGGTAGCCCCCAAGTCCTTCGCACCCTGCAGCGCTGCCTTGATATCCTTCACGCCGCGCTCGCCGACCGCCGGATCGGCGCTCGAAAGCGGAGTCTGCCACCCGCCGAAGATAACCGAGTGAATCTCCACCCCGGCCTTATCCGCGGCGCCGCGCATAGTCTTGATCTGCTCTGCATCGGCTATCGGCGCGACCTCGATCCCATCAAAACCGACATCGTGCGCGAGCTTGAACCTGTCTTCGACGCTGAGCGAATCGGGCAGCATCGAGAATATCACAGCCTTCTTCAGCTTCTTCTTGCCGGCATCGTTCGCCATTTTGGCCTCCTCACTGGCACCTGCTGTTCTGCCGATAGCGCCCAGCGCCACCGCACCGGCAGCACCAATCAAAAACTCCCGCCTGTTCATACCAGTCTCCCCATTACGAACTCCACGTCCGGAGCATCTGAGCGCGCGAGTCCCGGAGCGATCCTTCGACTGGGCTCAGGATGCTCCGGGACGCAGCGTGCTACACCTTCGGCAGCGTCCACGGCTCGCGGTAGTTGGGAGTGCACAGCCTCTGTGCCTCCTTGTCGCCGACAATCCTGCCCGCCGTGGCATCCCAGTGGATCTTCCGCCCCGTGATCATCGAAATATTCGCCAGGTCGAACGCCAGCGCCAGCGGCTGATGGTACTCGAACGAGCACAGCGGCTGCACCCTCGACTTTATCGCGTCCAGGAACTCCCGGTCCTGTCCGGGCGACTTCGGAATTGTTGGCTCCGGCGCCTGGAAGTCCTTCATCTTGTCGCCTTCCGAGATCAGGTTGTGCGCGCCGTAGTCGGAAAGCAGCGTTCCATTCGTGCCGTGGAAGAGGACGCCGAGCCTTCTACCTCCATCCGGCGGCCCACCGATGTCGAAGTTGAAGCTGTTGCACATGGTATGCATCCAGGTCATGTTGAACCCTTCATACTCCCAGGTAACGTCCATCGTGTCGGGGATGTCGCATGTGCCCTCGACGGCGAACCTGCCGCCGCTCGCCGATACGGCCTTCGGATACATCGGCTCGTTGCGAGTCCAGCCCTTGTTCATCGCCCAGTAGGCCAGGTCAACGATGTGCGGCCCCAGTTCGTGCAGCCAGCTCGGCGCATAGTCTTTGAAGTAGCGGTGCACTCCGAATCTGAGCTCGTTGAACGGTACCTTGGGCGCAGGACCCAACCACATGTCCCAATCGAGGCCAGGAGGAGGCGTCGAGTCCTCCTTGGTCCCGATGCCCGGGTATTCGTTCATGTTGCACACGACCCTGACGGTGCTGATCTTGCCGAGGGCGCCCGATTGCACGATCTCCACCACGCGGCGGTAGTTGTCACCGGCGTGGATCTGCGTTCCGACCTGAGTGACCCTCTTGTTATCCCTCGCGGCCTTGAGCATTGCGATGTTCTCGGCCGGATACTGTGAAATCGGCTTTTCGCAGTAGACATCTTTGCCTGCCTGGCAAGCGAGAATCGACATGATCGGATGCCAGTGCGGCGGAGTTGCTATCACGACGGCATCGATGTCCTTGCGCTCCAGCAGTCCCTTGAAGTTGCTGTAGCCATCGGCCTTACCGCCCTTCTCAGCAATCTTCGCCTTAGCCTCATCCACGCGCGGCTGGTAGACATCGCACACCGCCACCACGTCAACATCGGGATACTTCATGAAGCCGTTCATCAAGGACATGCCTCTGCCCGAGACTCCGATGATGCCGATCCTTATCTTCTCACTTGGCGGCACCGTGGTCTCCTGGGCCGCGCTTTGCTGCGATGTCGCGGCGACCCCAGCGCCGGCCAGCGCGACCGCAGCACCCGTTGCCTTGATGAAGTCTCTTCTTGACATCTCAAACCCCTCTCGTCCCATTCTGCTTTCCTCCCGAACTACTTTCTACAGCGCAAATCCTATAGAGCATGCTCGCAACATCTTCTCCCCTCCTTACGAAGGAGGGGCCGGGGGAGGTTGCCTTAACCTCTTTCCCACCACCTTCAAAATGTCCCAAAACTGCCGGCCCCGGTGTCTGAACCCTGCCAAGTCCCTTCCGCTAACGCGGTGAGTAAGCGGCAGCGGCACCTCGACCACGCGATAGCCCTTCCGCAGGGCGTCTATAGTCATCGCGGTCTCTACTCCAAAGCCTGCCTCGAACCCGCCGATATCCTCGATCAACTCCCTGCGGAACGCCCTTTGCCCCGAGATCGGTGCCGTCACCAGCGTTCCGCCGAACTTCTTAATTGCCCACCGGGCGAGCTTCATCACGAACCCGAAACCGCCCTTGTGCCCTTCCGGAGCCCTCATAACCGCTATCGACAAATCAGCCTGGTCCGCAAGCAGCGGTTCCAGCAGCCTGTGAGTCTCGGCGGCGCTCGCCCCCAGGTCGGCATCGATCATCAGGTAGATATCAGCTTGCGCGTGCTTAACCCCGGCGTTCAGCGCCGCGCCTTTTCCCGAGTTTGCATCCAGTTCCACCACACGCGCCCCAGCTGCTTCAGCCACGGAATCCGTCCCGTCCACTGATCCATCGTCGATCACCACGACCTCGTCGATTCCGGGCATCGAGCGAGCGGCTTCGACCGTGGTCCCGATCAGATCAGCCTCGTTATACGCCGGAATCAGGACCGTTACCTGTGGCATCACGGCGCCTCCAGCGACTTCGGAATCAGCCGATCCGCGGTCTCTTTCGTTCCGAACGTCGCCGTCTCGCCGCAGAGCGCGTAGATCAGGGAGATCTGGCCCATCGCCTTGTCGGCGTTATCCACCGTAGCGATGCCGCACTTGTGCCACGTTGGCACATACGAAACCTTTGCATCCGAGCGCTCGCAGCCAACCACCACCGCTCCGTGCTTGATAAGCTCGGGCACAAGAAAGGCATCCATAGCCTGCGCCAGGTTCGACTTGGATGACGCCGCCCCTCCGGCCAGCACGATCAGGCTGCAGGGCGTCTCGCAGGTGTCACTGAACGTCGCAACGCCTACCTTCTCCAGTTTCGGAACGTAGTAGGGATGCTGGCCCGTGCAGATAGTGCGCGCCAGTATCCTAAAAAGCCGGTTTCGGTCTGTCTTTGCATCGTGCGTCGGCCCCAGCCCCAGTCCTTTCAGCGCGCCGCTGATTGCTGAGTCCTTGCTGAAATCGAACTTGGGGTCTATACCGACCGTGCAGACAACCTTGGCTCCCGCCAGTGCCAGCGCCTCTTTGACCGAGCCCGTGAGGTTGTCCGAATCGCCCGTCTGCACAACCGCCACGTTGCGCCAGTAGAGCTTTTCCTTCACGACGGCCGGCATAAGCGCCCGGCAGTAGTCCTGGCCGGCCTTTATCTCCGCCTCCTTCTTGAGGGCGGTGTCGTGGGCTTCTACTATCGCCTTGCGGAGCGTGTGCATGTCCTTCTCGTAGCGCTCGATAGTCTGATGACCGGAGGCGTCGGAGGGGAAGCTTCTGGCGAAGGACGTGCCAATTACAATGCCAACGGCGAGCGCCAGGAAGACAGCCGCGATGCTGTAGATATGGTAGCGAATGTCGATCAACCTATCTCTCCCACATTCTCATCTTGACCCACAGGTGCCAGATCTGCGACTGCATGTTGTCGGTCATGCCGTGAATCCGGTCTTGAACGGTTGGAGACAGCGCAATCACTGTAATCACAACCACCAGCGCGGCAAGCGCCAGGGCGGCAATGTGCCGCCCGCTGGGCGCTACTCGATAGAGCTTGCTTACGCCCTTAGCGTCTACAAGCCTGTTTCCTACTTTAAGTCTTACAAGGAACGTACTCGACATTCCTTTGCGTCCCTTGTCCAGGAAGTCCACAAGGTGCGAATGCGTGCCCACAGCAACGATCATCTCGGCGCCCTTCTCGTAGGCGAGCAGCAGAGCAATGTCCTCGCTTGTGCCAGGCACGTTGCAGACCTTTGCTTCGAGGCCGAGTTCCTTCACCCGCGCCAACCCGGGCGCTTCGCCGCTGGCATAGGCGTGAACAATGATCTCCGCGCCGCATCTCAGCGCATCATCGCTCACACTGTCCATATCGCCGATGATAATGTCCGGCTTCAAGCCCATATCGATGATCGCGTCGGCGCCGCCATCTACTCCGATCAGCGCCGGCCTTACGTCACGGATGTAGGTCCGGATGATGGCCAGGTCCTCTTTGTAACTCTCGCCGCGCACTACCACAAGCGCGTGGCGGCCGTCGATCAGGGTCTTTACATCGGGGAGATGGGAAGGATCGAGCAGTAGCGACTTCTCAGCGGTCACGTAGCTCAGCGTGTTCTCGGCGAACCGCTCCAGTTCGTTCCCGAGGTTCTGCCGTGCTTGCTCGTGCAGCGAACGAATCCGCTCAGCCGTCAGCAGTTCTCCCTCCAGCACTACCTCTCCGTTACGGCATATCGCGCCGCCGCGAAGCTCCACCTGCTCGCCTTCTCTAAACCCCTTGAACGCGTCGTCGCCCACGGCGTCTATCAACGGAATACCGGCATCCAGCAGAACCGTAGGACCGAGGTTGGGGTAGCGTCCGGAGCAGGACTGTGCGGCATTTATGACGGCGGCCACACCGGCCTCAACGAGCATTCGAGCAGCCGTCGAGTCGATGTCGATATGGTCGATGAGCGCGATATCGCCCTTCTTCAAGCGTTTCGCAAGGTTCTTTGTTCTCTTGTCCAGTCTCAGCGTTCCCCGGACTATCAATGAAGGAGCATCTCCCTGGCGTGTTGTGTGGCCGCGTCTGAAGTCTCATCACCGCCGAGCATTCTGGCCAGTTCCGCGACCCGCGCCTCATCCGCAAGCTTCTCTATACCCACCAGCGTTCGGCCGTTGTTCGCAGCCTTGGAAACCGAGTAGTGAGTATCGGCCTTGCTCGCAATCTGGGGCAGGTGCGTCACGCACACCACCTGGCATTTCCTAGCAAGCGACGCAAGCTTTTCTCCAAGTACGATCGCGGTCCGTCCGCCAATGCCCGTGTCTATCTCGTCGAAAACCAGGGTAGGGACGTCCGATCCTGCCATGGTGGTCTTTAGAGCGAGCATAATCCTCGACATTTCTCCGCCCGAAGCAATACGGGCGAGCGGCTTGACCGGTTCCCCAGGGTTCGGCGAAATCAGGAACTCGACGGCGTCCGCGCCTTTCGGCCCCGGTTCGGCAGGCTCAACGGCTACCTTGAACGTGGTCTTCTCCATGGCCAGTTCCGCAAGTTCTGCCTCAACTCGGCGTTCGAACTCCTGAGATTCCTGCTTCCGGAGTCTTGTGAGTTCGTCGCAAGCCAAGCGGAGCCGCGTCTCTAGCTCCGCTATGCGCCCGGCAAGCTCCGCTGAGCGCTCATCCGCGTTGGTCAGGCCCTCGATCTTCTCCGAGAGTTCCGCGCCGTACCTGATCACCTCGGCAATCGAGTCGCCATACTTCTTCTTGAGCACGCGGATCAGTTCCAGCCGCTCCTCAACCTGCTCCAAGCGGGCCGGGTTGGCCTCTATCTCGTCCAGGTAGCTTCGCGCGAGCGTGCTGGCTTCCTGCGCGCTCACGAACGCTGAGTTAAGCAGTTCCAGCATGCCTGCGGCGGACGGGTCGAGCCGCTCCAGTTTCTCCGCAGCCGCCGCCGCCTGACCCAGACCATCAACAACCGCGCCTTCCCCCGCCAGAGTCTGGTACACCTCGGAAGCGCCCATAGCAAGCCGTTCGGCATTTGCGAGCCGGCTCCTCTCGGTTGACAGGACCTCTTCTTCGTCCTCCGAAAGCTTTGCGGCCTCGATCTCCTCGGACTGGAACTTGTAGAGGTCCAGCAGCCGCGCGCGTTCCCGCTCATTGGTCTGCAGCCTGTCGCGCTCGTCTCGCACGCGCGAGAGTTCCTCATACAGCGCCGATGTCTGCTCGCGCAATGCGGCAGCCTTGTCCCCAATCCACGAATCCAGAATCTCCAGGTGCAGCGGAACTACCAGCAGCGACTGGTGCTCGTGCTGGCCGTGCACGTCCACGAGCAGCGAGGTTATCTCTCGAAGGACGGAAGCGGTCGCGGCCCTGCCGTTGATGCGTGCCTGTGACCTGCCGCTGCGGGCGATTTCGCGGGTGACGATGAGCGTGTTATCCTCGCACTCGATTCCGAAGCCCGCCGCGGCCTGGGCGGCTGAGGGGCATCCAGACACATCGAACACGGCCTCGACTGTGCACTTATCGGCTCCCGTGCGTATCACGTCGGCGCCGGTTCTCTCGCCCAGTGCCGTGCTAAGCGCGTCTACGATAATCGACTTGCCCGCGCCGGTCTCGCCGGTCAGGACACCGAATCCAGCGCTCATCTCAATGCGCAAATCCTCGACGAGCGCGAAGTTCCGTATGTGCAACTCCACCAGCATAGGCCTGTCCCAGGATGTTGGCTCAAGCGTCATGCCGAACTCAATTCAGCATGAACGCCAACCCGTAGTTCGTAGTCTGCTATTCGGTTATGCGGAATAGCGCTCTCCCCATCGCAGCCGCGTCTGGAGCTTGTCGTAGAAACTCTGCGGCTCCATCTGTACCAGCTTGGCCGTGAAGTCCGCCTTGCAGATCTCCACTTCATCGCCGCAGCCGAGGTGCTCGCCGAGCTGCCCGTCGATCGTCAGCACCGTGTCCCCTTCGCCATCCCTGCATTGGCCGACAATCTTGATCCGTTGCGCATCAGGGACTACGAGCGAGCGCACGTTCAGCGTGTGAGGGCACACAGGAGTTATGATCAGCACGCTTACGTCCGGGTGCACGACCGGCCCTCCCGCCGAAAGTGAATACGCGGTGCTGCCGGTTGGGCTGGCAACTATGATCCCATCCGCGGCGTACGTGACAATGAACTTGTCGTTCACGTAGGTGTCCAGTGCGACCATTCGGGAGATCGGCCCCTTGGCAAGCACCACGTCATTGAGGCCGTAGTAGGTAGCGGATGAGCCGGAGGCCCGATCGACCCGGGCCTTAAGTACTACCCGGTCGCTGACGGCATAGTTCCCGGCCAGGTATCCTTCCAGAGCAGTCCTGGCCATTTCGGGCTCTATCTCCGTGATAAAACCATACCGGCCGAAGTTGACGCCCATCATGGGGGTCTCGCTGCTTGCAATCAGCCGCGTCCAACGCAGCATCGACCCATCACCGCCCAGAACCACCAACAGATCGGCTTGAGCGAGTTCATGGTCCTCCGCGCCGACCTCAGCCTTTCCAAGCGCCTGCGCCACATCTTTGCTCAGAAGAGGCCGCACGCCGCGCGAGCCCAGCCAATCGGCGAGCTCGGCAGCCAATTGCACGGCCTCTTTTTTGTGCGGGTTTGGCGCCAGCCCAATGGTTTTCATCTAGTCCCCATACGCTACGCAGGCTTTCCGGTGGCTGCGGGCTTCGGCTGCGCGTTGTTGAACCTGTCGAGGTTCCTCTTGGCGTCCGCGTGGCCGGGGTCCACCTCCAGGGCTTTCTTATACTGCGCTATTGCCTCGTCCCTCTGGTCCTTCTTCTCAAGCTCAACGCCCATGTTGTTGTAAGCAGCCGCCATCTTCGGGTTCAGCGCGATCGCCTTCTTGTACTCCTCGATGGCCAGATCAGACTTGTCCATATGGGAGTAGGCCAACCCTGCTCCGTAGTGGGCATCAGCCGACTTGGGATCGATATTCGCGGCAGCCTGGTAAGCTGAAACGGCCTTCTCGTAGCTGCCGGTCCTTATGTAGAGGTTGCCAAGGTTGATATTCGCTGCCAGATGGTTCGGTTTGATGCGTAATGCTGCCTCCCAGGCGGGAACGGCGTCGGTGTATTGTTCCTGGGCAGTCAGCGCAGTGGCGAGGTTGAGCCATGCCGAAAGCAGCATCGGGTCCTTGGCTGTGGCCTGCCGAAGCGTGGTTATCCCTTCGTTCGGCTTGCCGCTCTTGAATAGCGCCCATCCCAGTCCGCCAAGCGCCTCAGCGTCGTCAGGGTTCACCTTCACCGCCGCCTCGAATGCGGTCGCGGCATTGCCGAACTGGGCCATACGGGAATAGATCACGCCCTGGTTGTAGAGCGGAGAGAACTCGTTCGGCTTGATCGCCGCCGCGGCCTTGTAGTGCTCCAGCGCCTCCGCGTCCTTGCCTGCCGAAGACTGCAGCTCAGCCACCGCCATGTGCGCGTCATATCGCTTCGGGTCCAGCGCAAGGCACTTCGCAAACGCAACGCCCGCGGCCGACGCCTCGCCATTGTTCTTCAACGCGAAGCCAAGATTGTAAGCGTATTGGGCTTCCTTCGGGTTCAGTTCCACCGCCTTGCGCAGGGCTGTTATGCTTTCGGCCTTGTTGCCCTTCTGCTGCAGAACCAGCCCGAGGTTGTTGTAAGCCGACGCGCTATTGGGCGCCAGCGCGATGGTCTTTCGGTAAGCCTCTATCGACTTGTCCAACTGGCCGGTAGCCAGATAAGCCGCGCCCAGGTTGTAGTAAGCCGGCGTATAGTCTTTGTGGAGTTCCAGGGCTTTCAGCAGTTCGGGAATTGCCTCATCGCTGCGGTTCAGGCCAATGTAGGCCATCCCCAGGTTCAGCCTCAATTCATCCGAATCGGCGTTGAGCTCCCGCGCTTGCCTCAGGTGCGTAAGTGCGCCTGCATAATCAGACTTCTGAAGCAGCAGGAAGCCCAGCCAGCGCCTGGCCCCGACATCCTTCGGCTTGGCTGTGACTACTTCGTTTACAGCCGTTATCGCCTCGTCGATCTTGCCTTCCTTGTAGAGCTTTTCCCAGTCCTTCGGTCCCGTAGCCGCCAACACGGTGGTGCACATAAGCGCCACGCAGAAGGCGATCATAAGAACCGCGGAGAGGGTCTTGCGAGCAGAGCGAAGCTTGTTGCTCATTTTGGTTCATCTCCCTTCGGAAATGCGGAGCGTTTTTCGTCCCTCAGAACAAGAACGCCCATATTATATCAGTCACCTCGGCCCTTAACAACTGTTAAGCTTACGGGCTTGCCACCTTCAGGCGGTTCCGTATCAGCCTTCCCGCCAGGGCAGCCGCGTCGTCGGGATCATAGTGCTTGCCCAGGAACCCGACCTTGCCCTCAAGCCTGGAAAGCTCCTCCCGCCGCGTCTTGAGCACGCCCACCAGCACGGCCGGGATATCCCAGTCCGCCAGGGCGTCGCAGAAGTTGGTGGCCGAAATATCCGGCAGCAGGGAGTCCGATATGATGGCATCGAACACGGCGCCTTCTCGTATGTGCTTGAGCGCCAGGAAGCCCGTCCGGACCCTCGTAACGTTGCAGCCGAGCTGTTCCAGTCTCCAGACGAGCACCTTGCTGCTTTTCTCGTAGGGGTCCACCACCAGCACCCGCTTGCGCCGAATGGCCTTAAGGTCCTTGTCCCGCTCGCGGTTGCGCTTTCTCGCGCGCCGGTACATAAGCCACAGCGCCCGCCAGTACGAGAGTTCCGACTCACGCGAGCCGCCTGCTCCCGAACCTGTGCCCTGGGTCTCCTTCATCGGAAACCGCCACCGCACGAATACCAGCAGCAGCGCAATCACCAGAACGAATATTGCAATATATCTAGCGGCTAACAGCAATACTGGAGGCATCAGCCGAGGTCCCTTCCCAATTCACAGCTCACAATTTCGTAATTCGTAATCCTCAATGCTATACTATGCTTGCTATGACAACCAAGCCACCCGCTATAGTCGCCCGGCTAGTCCTGGGCTGCATAGTACTGCTAGTCATCCTTACGCTTGCGCTTGCGCTCGATGTTTCCTACGGCGAAACCAGACTGCCGCTAAGCCGCGTTTGGACCGTGGTCTTTGCCAGGCAGGCGCTTCCCACGGATTCCCTCGATTCTACCATAGTCTGGCAGATTCGTGTACCAAGGGCTCTTTTAGCTCTTCTCGTAGGCGCTATGCTCGCCATCGCCGGTGCCGCGCTGCAGGGGCTTCTCTTGAACCCGCTTGCGGACCCTTATACGGTCGGAGTATCCTCCGGGGCGGCGCTCGGGGCGGGAGTTGCGACGGTCCTTGGCCTCGAGGCTGTCTGGGGCGGCTACGGAGTCCCCGCATTGGCGTTCGTGGCGGCTATCGGAGCGATGCTTATCGTGTACACGGTCGCAAGGTCGGCGGGTAGGGTGAGCATCCATTCATTCCTGCTTGCGGGCATAGTCGTCGGATCGTTCCTATGGGCGCTGCTGAGCTTCGTATTAGCCCGAGCGGCTGGCAGTCCCGACCAGGCGCAGGCGAAGATCATCCAGTGGCTCTTGGGCAGTTTCGATAAACCCGACGCCTGGGCCTACGTGCACCTTGCCGCGCCCTTCGCGCTGTTCGGGCTGCTTGCGCTTTTCGCCTTTGCGAGGGACCTCAATCTCTTCTCGATGGGCGAGGAATCCGCGAGGCACCTCGGAATCGAGACTGAGAACCTCAAGATTATCATCATAGCCATCACATCGCTCGTCACCGCCGCCGCGGTCTCCGTCAGCGGCATCATAGGTTTCCTGGGATTGGTAGTCCCCCACATCTGCCGACGAATCTTCGGCCCGGACCATCGCATTCTAATCCCCACATCAGCGCTAACCGGAGCCGCCCTCGCAGTCCTCGCCGATCTAGCATCCAGAGCCATCCTCCCCCCATCCGGCCTCCCCGTAGGCATAGTCACCGCCCTCCTCGGCGCGCCGTTCTTCCTGTATTTGCTGAAGACGGCAAAAGCGCGGTAGGGTCACAAAGCCAGCATCCTATATTCTAGTCAGCATCCAAAGCAGCGCTTCTTTACACCATGGCGAACAGGATGGCACACGCCAGAGATGGCCGCTTGACAAACAGGCGGCCCGCGTGTACAATGCGGCAATCAGGTGTGACTACGCAGTGAATGGGGAGGCATAGAATGAATGCGTCAAGAGCAATCGTGAACACCCTTGTCGTCTTGGCTGTGTCGGCGCGTTGCTTGGCTGCAGTTGCCGCAGAGGAACGGGCTGCAGCAACCGCGCTTTCGCAAGCCCGGCAGGTTCTGAAGCAGGGCGATAGAGCGCAAGCAAAGGCTCTGTTCCTGGATGTGTGCCGCAAGTATCCGAATACGCGCCAAGCGCCTGCGGCGCTGCTGTCTCACGCTCACCTGGTGCTGCCAACAGACCCAGCTCTGGCTGAAACTGAGTTCCGCACCGTGGCTACGAGCTACCCCGTCTCGCCCGAAGCACCTAGAGCATGGCTGAGAGTGGCATACCTTCGCCTGAAGACGAATGAAGCTGACGCTCCTATCTACCTCAGAATTGTGGCGGATCAGTATCCGGGAACCGTCGCTGCGCAAGAGGCTTTGTTCCGGCTCGGGCGGCTAAGCATCCGAGACAAAGATTACGAGAAGGCCGCAGAGATACTTGAGGCTGCGGAGCAGGTACCGGGGTCCGATTGGACCAAATCACAAGCGCTGGTTCACACGGGCGAGGCACATATGTTCACGTTCCTGGCGACCAGAGATAGGGCGGAGCTTGACAAGGCTGCGGCGATTCTCCTGCACGTTGAGGACAAATACCCAAAGCAACCTCGTTCTATTATGCAAGGCCGGGTGGACATTGCGCGGCTATACGCTTTTGTGGGACAGGCTGCGGACCATGGGAGGCGTCCACGCAGTACTATGTTATTGGCAGCAACAAGAAGCCTGCGTTGGACTGCGAAGTTATGGTGTACATATGCGACGATACTGACCCCGACAATCAGTCCCCGCTGCATGTCACGGCTCAAGACGTTGCGCTGCAGCCCCAGGACATGGTGATCGGATGGGAAGTATCTGGTCCGGCGAAGGTACTGAGCGAGAATGCATCAGCGGGGACCGCTACACTGATATGTAACAGCAAGCCTGGGCCCGGCGCAACAGTCACGATCAGGGCCAAGTATACTCTCAGAAACACGACCTGCTATTCCCCGCCTGTGGTTCTGGACGCGATTACCCCGGCCAGCATCGTGCAGGTAGGATCGCCTACCACTACGTATAGGCGAAATGCCAATTTGGAGATATGCGGTTACCAGACTGTTTTCCATCTCCAGGTGCTGGACCAGAACGGCAAGAACTGGCAGTCGACGTGCCACGGGAGTATCACGGTTTCCGAGGAGCACACAGATTGCTGTGGGAACTTCCTCGGGGCAATAATGAGCGGCGGAGGGCCTGCGCAGGACGGCGCTTTCGACGATATCCTGTCATTGGATACCGGCAGTGACACTCCACTGGCGTCGGGTATCCTTGTAGAGAAGAAGCAGACTTGGTGGTCCGGAGATTGCTATCTGACGCCCACACCGATCTGCCTGACTTGGCGTTCGGCCTTAGGCGAGCGAGTTCCCGGCCAGTGCCCAGGTCCGTGCACCCAGGGAGATTATCCCTGCAATCCGTGAGCTATGAAGGAGGACTGGCAGCATGAAAACTCATCGCTTGGTGGTTCTTGGAGTACTCTGTCTAGCGGTGCTGGTTACGAGTGCGGGCGTGCGGGCAACCGGTACGGCAAATGATTCGGCGCAAGTCGCGTTGCCAGATATCGATGTGTGGAATCTCAGGGTTCTCTACAAAGCAGACAATATCAATCTCTTGGACGCGCTAACCAGCCTTTCGGCGGCGGCACGAGTTCCGATCTGCTTGGAGAACAAGGTTGACTGGTTCACCTTTCCGGAGAAGCCAGCAATGCCTCGTGTCACGGTCGCCAGAGTGGCAACACTCGGAGAGGCAATCAACTCAATTATGTCTCAGGCTCCCGACTATGAGCTTTTCTGGAATTCGCAGCTCGGGTACCTGCACGTGGTCCGGAAAGACCTGCTGAAGGATCCTGATTGGCTGCCGAACAGAGTGATGGATCGGATTGTGAAAGTGGACACGCTTGGCAGTCTGATGGAATTGATCCAGAGAGAGAAGCTTGGCCTCAAGGGCGCCGACCAGCAGAAGTTTGCGCTGCTGTTTGCCTGCTCGGGCCAGTGTCCCTGGAACGATGCAGTGAAGAAACAACAGATAGCGCTTAAGGTCGAGAAGATTGTTCTGAGGGATTTGCTGGACGAGATGGGGCGGCAGTTGGGGCTTGCGGGTTGGACCTATGGGCTGACACGTAACAAGGACGACTCGCCAGTATATGGTTTCCTGAGCTTCTATCCCGCTGCGGACCCGCTGTCTCTTCCGCCGGAGTATCGTGCGTACTACACGCGGGGTATTGTGCCCAAATAGATCCGGCATGGTGTGGGCGCTGTTGCAGAAGCCAGTTCCCCGCACTTGAGTTCGCAAGGGGCATGCCCCGAGAACGTGATGGACCGGCATACATGTCCAGGCCCCATCGGGAGTTCGGCTAGATGTCGTTCGCCGGGGGTATAGGCGGAGAGGAGTGGAGAGCGGGGGCTGATAGAGGTCGTGCCGCCGGGCTCCTTTCCAGCCCCGAATGCCACGGGCTGTACATTCGCATAGGTCCCATTCGTCCCATCCGCGCCCTCTCTCGACGCCCAAAGCCGCCCGTGCGCACCGGGTCGCGTCTCAGAATCGCTGAACCACTGAACGCCTGAACCCACTGAACCCCCGGCCAAGGGCACCATTCCCTTCGTTGACCCGATCCTTCCCCAACCTTCAAAACATTCGAACCTTCTAACCTTCCAACGCCCTTCCATATCAATATGCAATGCTAAATGGGATCAACACCCCCAGAAAAGAGGAGCAGAACACGTCTCCCCTTTCCTCCGGGTGCTCACCGCGCTGAGCGTTGCGCTCCTCTTGCCGGGTCCTGATTCTGTCCTGCTTGCTCTTCCTCTTGCCGTGGAACCCCGAAGCGTTACCAGTCCTGAAAGCGGACTTGGCTATCTCCGAGGAAGTGTGTGCAAGCAAGTCGAGCATTTTGGCTGCTTTGATCGTGTGCTTCTTTCTCACCTGATTCCTCCATAGGTGTGTTTGGTTCGCTGTGCCCCACAAGGCGAACTCGAGCCGCATTATACCACAGCACTCTCAACAAGCCCACGCCTTCCGTGCCCAACCTTCGAACCTTCCAACCTTCAAACGGCGCGTAGGCGCGTTAGCGCCCTGTGGACAACATTTAGCTGAACTTTCAATCTTCTGATGTACGAAAATGGCCGTTTCTGCGTCTTATAATTATGGGGGTACTTCGCGTCCAGCCCTTCAGCCTTCGGTGCTTTCGTCCTTTTGTGTTCCCGTGATCTCTCCTCCGGACCGCCGACAATTCAAAACGATGAAACAAACCCATTGCACGCTCAGCCCGTGCGGGGTTCGTTCCAGCGAAAAGCCCTGAATTTGCTCCCGAGGCAACCGGGCTCAAGCACGGAAGGCGGCTTGTTTCGACCCTCAATGCGCGAAAAAAGGCCCCTCTACTCCCGATAATCGTAGGCAAAGCGGCCGTTTGGGGCGGCGTCGCCGTTAACCGTAAACTCGACCGGGTCGAAGCTCTGGATGTTGTCCGCCCACTTGAACTCGAACTTGATAGGGTTGGCCGCGTCGCCAAAGCCGAGCGATCTGCGTGGGATGGCGAGTTCCATTTCGCAGCTTTTGACTGCATAGCGGATTCCGCCGCTGGATTCCCACGCTCCGCCGGCGTTCCAGCGTTCGAGCAGGCTGACCGAAGCGTCCCGGACCTTGCGATTGACCACGAAATTGTACCCGTTCCAGCCGGTGCTCGCGTCGAGGTCGGTGTTGATGAACAGCAGCATCCAGTTCCGGTCGGTGTGCGGAGTTATAGGTTCCCGCGTGCGGGCGTAGAAGTAGATGAACGTGTCATCCCGGGCGACCTTGAGCGACACAAAATCATTGCGGCCGGTGGTGTTGCTGTAGCGCGTTTCCGGGTTCCAGCCGGGGTGGTCGCGGTGCTCGGTGTCGAAAGCGTCATCCGTATACTCCGGCGTTACGGACTTCCAGTCCCCGAACTTGCCGTCGATTGTGATAGCCTTTGGCGCGCTCGCGGTTGGGGCAGGGCGGGCGCCTTTGAAGCGGCGGATGTAGTCCACCATCTGGTAGTAGTAGCTGTCCGAATGCCCACCGAGCATAGGCTCGATGTCGCGGCTCTTCTCCTGCGTGAACTGATCGACGAACATGACCGGCTCGCGGACGCCGTTGAACTCGTCGAAGCGCATAGCGATCCACTCGTTCCAGCCGGTGATGAAGATGAACTCCGGATCGACTTTGAGGGCGCGTTCCCATTGCTCTTTGACGTTGAGGCCCAGGCTAACTAACCCCCCTGTGTCCCCCCTTAGTAAGGGGGGAAGGGTGGCGCTGTCTTGCGCGGCGCTGTGCCAGCTGCGGCCGTGGGTGTTCTTTTCGGAGAATGCGGCGCAGCGGTTGGGTAGGATGCCGTTTTGGCCGACGCCCACGCTCATTTGCTCACACTTGCCGGCCTCGTTGTAGAACTCGTGCTGCGGGTAGACCTCCAGCCAGCTCCACTGGTTGGGGCCGCTGGGACCGCTGAAGTAGCTGGGCTCGGGTTTGCGGAAGGTGAAGAAGTCCCTCGTGTCTTCCGGCGCCTTGTCCGAGTCGGCGAGGATCAGCGGTTTGCCCTTCCAGTGGAACCACAGGTCCTTGTAGAGGCCTTTTGAGTAGAAGTCATCGTAGAGGGTGCGCACCACTCTGTTCGGGTCCCAAAACGGCGTGAGGAAGGCGATCTGAGGCGTCGCTCCGCCCTCCTTGCGGACCTGCGTCCAGACCTTGCAGAGCGCGAGGTAGTTCTTCTGGTAAGTGGCCTGGTTGGTGACATCGAAGATAACGACGTCCACGCCCGCATCGGACAGCATCTGGGCGTGCTTGCGCAGGACCCAGGGATCGTCGGATAGATAGTAGCCGAACAGAGGCTCGCCCCAGTGATGATATGCGTGCAGCGGCCCCCAGAGCGGGCTGTCGGGCTTGCTCATGGCGTCCGGATCCTGCGCGAGTATCTTCGTTATGTCGTAAGGACCGCGCCTGCCGTGTTCGCCCAGCCAGAGGAAGTAGAACGCGCCGACGAATTTGCCTTCTCGCGGCGGCCCGACCTGTTCGGCGGTCGGGAGCGTGCGGCCCAGCGCGTCCGTGGCGCTCCAGGTGTCGGGCATAGTGCCGGCGTTGGTTGAGGGGCTCATGGTAAGGCTCCAGATGATCAGCAGGATGGTCAAACAAGCTCTGTTCATAGTGTTACCATTAGACCAGCAACGGCCAGGCTTGTCAACCGTCAGTGTCTTTCCGGACAGCGTGCCGGTTCAACGCGAAATCGTGGAAGGTGAACGCTCAATTGTGGAGGCGTATCCGGCGGAGGACCGCCGGATACGCCCGGAGAGGCAGATGAAGACTAACAGGTAGCGGACGAAGTCCGGACAACCTCCCCCGGCCCCTCCTTCGTAAGGAGGGGAGAATCTTGATCCCCCCTTGCGTGAGGAGGGGTGAATCTAGATTCCACCTTTGCGTGAGGAGGGGTGTACTCCTCCGCAGCCCCTGCTAGGGCACTTTGACGAATTTGACCGCGTCTGCCATCACGACCTTCGAGGACTCGCCGGTGCCGTTACCGAGTCTAACGTAGCCGGAAGTGCCGACGGAGAAGTATCGCCTGGTCTGAATGCGGTTCCAGGTTCCGCCGCCGGTCTGCTGATTCACATACACCGTCTGCGACCCACCGTCCCAGTAGGTCCTATACGGAGTGGACTGTACCCCATCCAGCGGACACTCAGTTAATAGTATAATCTGAGTGAGGTATACGATGGGACGACGGAAGTACAGCGACGAGTTCAAGGAAGAGGCGGTGAGACTGGCGCAGCGGAGCGGAG
>JBPOHN010000008.1:0-53667 GCA_052035525.1 Armatimonadota bacterium | reverse complement strand
TAGTTCAGATTTCGAGTGCTGATCCATTCAGTGCCCCTCCTCACAGAGAAGCACATCGGCCATTTCGGTAACATTTCCAAATGAGGCATCGATTCAGTTTCGGTGACATCTATCGTGAGGCAACGCGGCATCTTGAGGGGAGCGTTTACGCGCTGGTATAATACCCCCTGTGGAAATGGCGCTATGCTGCCATTTTGCTTTGCTGCAGCCGCGCTGCGCTGGAAGGGAAGTGTGATATGGGATATTCTGTAGCTGCGAAGATACTGGCGGATCATCTTGTTGAGGGGGAGATGACTCCAGGCGCCGAAATTGGCATTCGAATCGACTCCACCCTAACTCAAGATGCAACTGGCACAATGGCCTACCTGCAATTCGAGGCACTGGATACGCCGAGGGTCCGCACCAGGCGTTCCGTCAGCTACATAGATCACAACACGCTTCAGACGGGGTTCGAGAATGCGGATGACCACGCCTACCTGCAGAGCGTGGCGTCCAAATACGGCATCTTCTTCTCACGACCCGGTAACGGAATCTGCCACCAGGTCCAACTCGAGCGGTTCGACATCCCGGGAGAAACGCTTCTCGGTTCGGATAGCCATACACCCACCGCCGGCGGTCTCGGTACTCTGGGTATTGGCGCTGGCGGCCTCGACGTTGCTGCCGCGATGGCCGGGCAGCCGTTCTATCTTCCGATGCCCCGGATATGCCTCGTGAAGCTTTCTGGCGCGCTGCAGCCCTGGGTGTCGGCGAAGGATGTCATTCTTGAGGTCCTGCGTATTCTCAGCGTCAAGGGAGGAGTCGGCAAGATCATCGAATACGGCGGCGAGGGTGTCAACAGCCTCTCAGCCACCGACCGTGCCACAATCACTAACATGGGCGCTGAGCTTGGCGCCACATCCTCTGTATTCCCCAGCGATGAGATCACGCGCAAGTTCCTGGCTGCCCAGGGTCGGGAGCAGGACTGGAGGGAGATCGTTCCTGATCCCGATGCCCACTACGATGAGACCATTGAGATCGACTTGAGCAAGCTGGAGCCAATGATCGCCCGGCCGCACAGTCCCGACAACGTGGTCAGAGTCAGCGAAATCGAGGGCATCAAGGTAGATCAGGTCGCCATCGGGAGCTGTACGAATTCCTCGCTTAGAGACCTGAAGGTCGTAGCGGCGGCGCTCAAAGGCAAGACAGTGCACCCGAACGTCAGCCTGGTGATCTCTCCCGGCTCTCGACAGGTCTTTGAGATGATTTCGCGCGATGGCTCTCTATCGGACCTTATCGCCTCCGGCGCGCGGATACTTGAGTCCGCCTGCGGACCTTGCATCGGTATGGGGCAATCCCCCAGGACGAACGCCGTTTCCATTCGCACGTTCAACCGCAACTTCGAAGGCCGCAGCGGTACCAAGAGCGCGCAGGTGTATCTTGCGGGTCCCGAGGTCGCTGTTGCCGCCGCGATCCACGGGGTGCTGACCGATCCGCGCAAACTCGGGCCGGCCCCTGCACTCGACCTTCCTGGGAAGTATCTCGCAGACGACAGCATGATAATCCCTCCGAGCGACGACCCCGATTCCGTCGAGATCGTGCGCGGCCCCAACATCAAGCCGCTGCCGAGGAACACGCCTCTTCCGGAAACCATATCCGGCAAGATCCTGCTCAAAGTCGGTGATAACATCACTACGGACGACATCATGCCCGCCGGTTCCAAGGTTCTGCCGCTCAGGTCGAACATCCCGGCAATCTCCGCCTACGTGTTCGAAACAAAGGACCCCGAGTTCCCGCGCAGAGCCAAAGAACTTGGCGGCGGGCTCATTCTTGGCGGCGACAACTACGGGCAGGGCTCTTCGCGGGAGCATGCCGCGCTTGCGCCGATGTATCTGGGAGTGAAGGCCGTCATCGCCAAGTCGTTCGCGCGCATACACCGCCAGAACTTGATCAATTTCGGCATCCTGCCCCTCAAGTTGGCCGATCCCGCCGACTACGACTCCATCAGCCAACTGGATGATGTCGAGATACCATCGGCCGCAGCCACTTTGTCCGCGGGCAGCGCCACCTTAACGATGCTTGACAAGACCACAGGCAAGTCAATCGGCCTTACCACGGATCTCTCCGAGCGCGAGCGCCAGATCATCCTCGCAGGTGGCCGGCTGAACTTCATCAAGGCGAACCTCTAGAGAAATGCCGTAGGATCAGGCTGGGCGGCAGTTGCCGCGCAGCCTGATCATCCTCACAATATCTCACTCTTCCTTGCCGTTTCAGGCAAACGTGCTGGGGGCACAATTGAAGCGGTATGAAGACTCTCTTTCTCAACCCTCCATCGTTTAACGGTTTCGATGGCGGCGCAGGGTCACGCTGGCAGTCCAGGAGGGAAATCAGGTCGTTCTGGTATCCGACGTGGCTTGCGCAGGCGGCTGCGCTCGTTGACGGCAGCAGGCTGGTTGACGCAACTGCCGACAACCTCACCTGCGAAGACGTACTGCGTATCGCTGCCGACTACGAGCTGATCATCGTCTTCACAAGCACTCCCTCGATCCGCAACGACGCCGATCTGGCTGTGCGCATGAAGGCCCGGCGCGCCGGCATGATCATCGGTTTCGTCGGACCTCACGTGAGCGTCCTGCCGGAGGAGACCCTTACCCAACATCCTGGCGTGGACTTTGTGATAAGGCGCGAGTTTGAGTATCCCGTACGGCAGGTAGCGCAAGGGAACGCGCTGCGTGAAGTACCGAATGTGAGCTGGCGCGACGGCAATACCATCGTGCACAATCCGCAGGCGGAACCGTTAGGGGACCTCGACCAACTTCCCTCGGTGATGCCTGTCTACAAGCGAGACCTGACCGTCGAGAACTACTACATCGGATACCTGCTCCACCCCTATATATCATTCTATGCCGGACGAGGCTGCCCTGGTCGATGCACCTACTGCCTCTGGCCTCAGACGTTCTGCAGTAATGAGTATCGCGTCAAGAGCCCTGAGAAGGTCTACGAAGATATGGAACTTGCAAAAAGCCTGTTCCCGCAGGTCAAAGAGTTCTTTATCGACGATGACACTTTTACCGCCAACCCGGAGAGAGCAGAGGCCGCCGCCAGGCTGATTGCACGACTCGGCATTACCTGGTCTGCAAGCGCTCGCGCTACGGTCTCATATGACACTATGAAAGTGCTGAAGGACTCCGGCCTCAGGCTGTTGCTGGTAGGCTACGAATCCGGAAGCGATGACATTCTAAGGAACATCAGAAAAGGGTTCACCACGGATACCGCCCGCCGCTTCGCACGCGACGCAAGGGACCTGGGAATCGCCGTGCACGGGTGCTTCATCGTCGGCCTACCCGGGGAAACCCCGCGGACCGTCGAGGAGACGTGCCGCCTTGCCGAGGAACTGGACCCGGACACCATACAAGTCTCACTGCCCGCGCCCTACCCGGGCACCGAGTTCTATCGTCAGGCTGTCGAGAATGGCTGGCTGGTGGGGAATGGACTGGTGGCGGACGACGGTACGCAGGCGGTCCCGATCAGCTATCCCGACTTCAGCGGGCAGGACATTGCGGCCGCTCGGGATCTGGTTTACAAACGCTTCTACTTCAGGCCGAAAGTGATGTTCAGGATCGGGCTTCAGATGCTCAAGAGCTCACAGGTGCGGAGGAGACGCCTCCGCGAGGGCAAAGAGTTCCTGCGATTCCTGAGGCAGTCGAGTCAGGTGAACAGATGAGGCTACCACGAGACAAGGTCAAGGTCATTGTTACGATGATGATCGCAGTGGTGTTCTGTTCGTTTGGCAACATCGCTCTAAGTCGCGGCATGCGATGCGTCGGCGCCACTGGATACGAGTGCGCCCGCGAGGCCATTCTCGGCGCTCTCACACACCCCTATCTGATAATCGGTGTTGTCCTGATGTTTGGCTTTCTGCTGCTGTACCTGGCTTCGCTCTCTTGGGAGGACTTGACCTACGTGATGCCCTTTACAGCAGGGGATTACGTTCTGGTGACTATTCTGGCGTTCTTCATCTTGCAGGAGCCTGTGGGTCCTCTTCGCTGGGCAGGAAGCCTGCTGGTGGCGTTGGGTATCATCCTCGTGGCGCGGAGCTGAGCTATGGAACTGGCAATCTGCCTTGGGTCCGCAGTATTCTTCGGAGCGATGGGAGACATCCTCTTCAGCACGGGCATGCGCTCTAACGGTGAGGTAACCATAAAGCAGCCCGCCGACATCCCCAGAATGGTCCGCCACGTGTTCCAGAGACCGCTGATACTTGCGGGAGTCGTCTCAATAGCGTTCCACTTCTTCTCCTATCTGGCGGCTCTCGCTTTTGTGGATGTTAGCGTCGCGAACCCGCTCACCACGCTCAGTTATGTACTGGTTACCGTGTACGCAGCGTTCAGACTGAGGGAGCGCATTAGCTGGCGACGGTGGGCGGGTGTTGCTCTGGTCACGCTTGGAGCGGTTCTAGTCGGCCTGAGCGCCTAAGCTATCCGCCTCTGCGCGGTGTGAGCAGGTCCTGGTAGTAGAGGAACTGCTGTGCCCAACCGGCGAAAGCGCCATATCCCCCGTGGAATGCCGCAACCACTTGTCTGTACACTCCATCCGTAACGGACTTGGCACGCATCTCCGGCAGAAAGAGCCTCGCTGCTATCTGCCTCACGTGAGTATCGACCGGAACTGCTTCATCCTTATCAAGCGAGAACAGGCATACACAGTCCGCTATCTTCGGGCCCACGCCCCTGATCGTCAGAAGCTGCTGTCTGGCCTCGGCATAATCGACTTCTCTCAGCCCCCGGAGCCATCCCGTGCCGCGGCTCAGTATGTGTTGCGATACCGACCGAAGCACCTCTCCGCGAAACCCCAGTGCGCCGACCGAGTTGAGCACCCGCGGCTCGAGGCGGGCCAACCGTTCCGGTCTTGGAAAGGCGTAGTAGCACAGGTTCCCCTGTTCGCAGACCAGTTCCCCGTAGACTCTGGACATCTCGTCGATAGACCGCGTGATCTTCGGGATATTGTTGGCGGTCGTGCACACAAAAGACAGCAGGCACTCGGTAGGGTCCTGCCGCAAGAGCCTCAGCCCGTGGAAGCGCCGGATCACTTCACCCAGATACGGGTCACGCGCCGAGAGGTCGCTGTAGATCGAGTTCACGTCGTCGCCCAGCCGAAGATAGTCCCGAACCAGCGCCTCCCTACCGTCCGGAAACGTCCGCCAGTACAGCACGCCGCCCTCGGTGCGCAATTCAAACAGCGTATCCCCTACTACGCCGCACCATACTTCGCCCTCACGCTTACACCAGCGGAACGCCTGCCCGCAAGCAAGTGTCAGGTCTAGATCGAGCGGTTGTCCCTCAAGTTCTATCGACTCCATCTCAGCCCATGATAGCACAGGGCGGAGCCTGTAGGGTTCCACTTCTCAGCAGGACGGGTAATATGAAGTTGGACTAGTGTGACCGTCATGCTGAATTCGTTTCGGCGTTCCTTGTAGAATCCTGGGGGTGACTCTGATGGAAGAAAAGATAGGAAAGGTGACTCACTACTACAGCAAGCTCGGAGTAGCTGCGGTGGAACTCCAGCACGGCAAACTGCGAAAAGGCGATAAGATCCATATTCATGGGCATACTACGGACCTGGAGCAGTCCGTTGACTCCATGGAACTTGATCACCAGCCGATCGTGGAGGCGTCGGAGGGCCAAAACGTTGGGGTGCGGGTGCACGAACACGTCCGTGAGAACGACGACGTCTACAAGACCTACATCTAGTCATCTCGCCTCAGTCCCAGGCTGTTGGCGCCTGTCGCGCTCCGATACACGCTGGGAGCGCTTGACCCCCAAGCCTCCCGTCCATATAATCGGAGTTGATGGAGCCGCTTGTCGCCCGCTTACATTCGGTGCTGTTCGACCTGGATGGCACCCTCGTTGATACCAACATCGACTTCGCGCTGATGAAGCGCGAGATGACCTCTCTGGCGCTCGATACAGGAGTGGCAGAAGAGGCCCTCGCCGGACTGGACATTCTCGGTATCGCTAGAGCCGCCGCAGCTCACGTCGGCCTCACGCAAGGTCCGCCCCAGACTGAGAAGCTCTATTCGCGGGCGCTGTCGATACTCGAAGATATCGAAATGCGCCACGCGCGCGACACCCGGCCCATACCGTTCGCCAAAGAGCTGATCTGTGTCCTGCGAGAACGCGACGTCCGGATCGGCGTCGTCACGCGCAACTGCCGGAAGGCAAGCGAGCTTTCCCTGTTGATTGCGGGAATAGACCCGGACGTCCTGGTCTGCCGCGAGGACACCCTTAACCACAAACCTCATCCAGAGCCGATCCTCCATGCTCTTGAGTGCCTGAACTCGCTGCCCGGGAACTCGATCATGGTCGGCGATCATATCATGGATGTGCAAAGCGGGAAAGCGGCTGGACTGAAGACAATCGGCGTCCTGCGCGAGGATCGGCCCGAGGGTTTCTTCGACGGTGTCAGGCCCGACTTTGTCGCGCGAAGTCTGCGGGAGGTACTGGGTGCGATTATCCATAGCGATCGTTAATTGGAACACGACACCGCTCCTTGCCGCCTGCTTGCGCTCGCTTCCCAAAATCGGAACGGAGCCATTCTTCGAGGTCATAGTCGTAGACAATGCTTCCGATGACTTCGACGAAGCCGCCTTCCGCGAGGAATCTCCCGACGTCAACCTCATCCGCAATTCTGAAAACGTGGGCTACGCCCGAGGAAACAATCAGGCCTTTGAGCGCGCAACCGGCGACTACGTGCTCCTTCTGAACCCGGATACTGAAGTCACAGATGGCGCCCTTGAAGCGCTGGTCTCTTTCATGGACGCCCACGAACACGCGGCCGCGGCGGGAGCTAAGCTCGTGCGGCCCGACGGCACAGTAGATCGTTCCGTCCGCCTGTTTCCGTATCCTCGTCCCATAGCGTGGGAGTTCCTCGGCTTATCCAGGCTCTTCCCCAACAGCCGCCGCTTCGGCGCGTATAGAATGACGACGTTTTCCTATGACCAGCCGGCGGAAGTAGACCAGCCGATGGGCTCCGCGCTCATCCTTCGCCGTCGAGCAATCGAAGAAGTCGGCCCAATGGACGAGGCATTTCCGATCTTCTTCAACGAAGTGGACTGGCTATACCGCGCTAAGACTGCGGGCTGGCAGGTATATTTCACCCCGGATGCTACCATCATCCACCACGGCGCCGGCAGCACCCGGCAAGTCAAACGCCGCGCCATGGTCAGAGAATCACACCGCTCGCTGCTGCGGTTCTATGCGAAGCACTTCAGGGGGCATATCTCGGCCCCTCTCTACTATTTCACCGTGGCTTGCATCCGGCTGAGCATGCTGCTAAGGGGTTAGTGTGGCCATCGATCTCACAATCAGCATAGTCAACTGGAACACCCGGGATGAGCTACGGGACTGCCTTACGGGCATATTCGCCCAGGAAACCCCGATCTCACTCGAGGTCATTGTGGTTGATAATCGCTCGACGGACGGCAGCGTCCAGATGCTTCGCGCAGAGTTCGCCGACCGGGTCACCCTGATCGCCAACTCAGACAACCGCGGGTTCGGAGCAGGCCATAACGAAGCGATCCTGCAGTCCGCCGGGCGATACGTCCTCGTGCTGAATCCCGACAGCACGATCTCAACAGATGTCTTCGCGCCGCTCGTTGCATTCATGGATGCTAACCCTGACATCGGCGTGCTTGGTCCGAGGATCCTGAACCCTGACGGAACGCTGCAGTTCTCTGCCAGGCGCTTCCCTTCTATGATTGCCGGGTTGTTCCGCCACACCGTCTTGGGCAGGCTGTTCCCCAAGAACCGGTTCGTGCGCCGGTATCTGATGGTGGACGAGTCCCACGACTCAACAATCGATGTGGGGTGGGTCTCCGGCTGCGCGATGCTCCTGCGGCGCGAGATGCTGGACGAGATCGGGCTCTTCGACGAGCGCTTCTTCATGTACTGCGAGGATGTGGACCTCTGCTGCCGCGCGCACAACATTCCGCGTGCCGACGGCAGTCACTGGCGCGTGGTCTACTATCCTGAAGTCGAGATCACCCACCGCATCGGCGCCGCAAGCGACAAGAACCCAATCGAGATGATCAAGCAGCACCACAGAAGCATGCTGCTCTACTTCCTCAAGCACAACGCCGGCAGGCCGAAGATCCTTCTAACGCCTTTCGTCATCCTGGCGTTGTGGTGGCGCACACGGTCGAGAGCTAAGCTGGTGCGGTAGTCTCCGGCACGATCGCCCCGTGCGACCGCAGCAGCGCCCTTACATCCTCTATTGGCACATCGCGCGATGCTATGCCGCGTTTCGCGCCCAGCGCACTGGCCGCGCCTACTGCCTGACCCATCGCCATGCAGCTTGCCTGGACCCTCAGCGCCGAGTGGGCGAGCTTATCACTTGATACTATGCGCCCGGCAGCCAGGATTCTGCGTGCCCCCCGTGGTATAAGCGCTCCCATTGGGATGGTCGGAACAAGCTCATCAGGCAGCCGCTCCATCAGAATCCCGTCTTCCTTGTGGAGATCGATGAGGTACAGCGTATGGGCGATCGCGTCCTCGTAGACCTTCGCGGCCTTGTAGTCCTCGTAGGTCACGGTCTTCTCGCCGACGATGCGCCAGCTGTCCCGTGCTCCGGCCTGAACCGCCATTTTCTCGATCTGCGCGTTCTCGCAGCCCGGTAGAGTCCTGACAAACCTCAACGTGCGCAGCACCGATTCCCGGCCGCGCAGGCTTGCATCCGTCATTCCGCGTGCAGTGTCGGTGTCGATGTGGAACAGATGCTGGCAGTTCTCTCCTCGCCCTCGCAGCAGGGAAATGAATGGTCGCTTGGGATAGCTCCAGTCTCCGGGCTTCAGGCGGCCATCGGCCAGCGCAGCCTCATATGCGGCCTGAACCTTCTGCTCATCGAGCGCAGAAGAATCGTAACCTGTCAGCACATACATATAAGTGCCGGGCTGCCTCTCGGTATCCTGGACCCTTGCCAGGCCGAGCATCGCCACGACGTTGGCGTCTCCCGTGCAATCGATAAGCTCTCGCACGTTGAATGACTGCCGCACGCCCTTCCCGAACGTCTCAACGTTCCAGAGGTGCGAGTCCAACTCGGCGATGCTCAGCGGGCACACGTAGTAGTGGATCTCTACTCCAGCCTCGCGGCACACTTCCTCGGCCAGCAGCGCCCAGACGTAACGGTTCAGCGGGATATGATGGCTGGGATGCACAGGGTTACGCTTGCTGAAGTCGGGCATCACGAGGCCACCCAACGCCTCGCAGCGTTTCACCAACTCCCACCCTATTCCGGCAATGATCTGACGATGCGGGCTCCAGAAGCAGCCGGGATTGCTGACACCCGCCGACGTCATAGTACCGCCGAGCTGCCCGGTCATCTCTATCAGCACAGTGCGTGCGCCGGCGCGGGCTGCCTGTATCGCCGCAACGACACCGGCCGTCCCGCCGCCGACCACCATAACGTCACATTCCCGGGTAGAGGAGCTATGCACCATCACTCAGCACACATCTCTCATTTCAGGAAAACGGGCTGTGTCCACGCGCACGTCCCATCGGAAGCGATCACCTTCATTCGCAGGTAGCTGTGCCCGCCGTCCTGTGGGATATCGAAGCTGGCCTCGGTTCCCTGGGCCTCGTGCAGCACCTTACCGCCGTCGCTGATGAATTGCGTCACGTAGGTCACGTCCGGCTTAGGCACGATCACAACCTTGTTCGTCGTCTGCCAGCCTTGCACGATATCCTCGAGTTCAACGCCGGTGGATGCGTAGAAATCGCCCCGCCACAGCGCCCCGAGAACCTCCTCGACCGTCAACTCCTCAACATCTGCCCAGATCCATCCCTTCAGCGGATTCGCCTTCGAAGGGTCGAGGACCGTGTAGGTGTGGCAATCGTCAACGCCCGTGCCGTAGATGAGCTTTCCCTTGGATAGCAGGTAATCCCACATAAACTCGATGCTGACGTGCCCATCGCCGCCCTCGTTGAAAACCCACGGATGCGCGTTATGCACTTCCAGCAGGAAACAGTCCCTGGTCTGCTCGATTACTGTGTGGTCGAACGCCCAATAGAAGTTGGGATGGTTGATCTGAGCGATCCCTCCCTCGGCCACGATCCCGTCGATACAGTTCTGGATTGTCTCCAGCCGCGTGAGACCTCTCTCCACTGGGACAGTCCGCTTCAGCCCAAAACCATTGACATGGATCGGGATCGTTTGATCCTCCTCCGGGGTCAGCGAGAGCTCCTCGCCGGGGATCAGCAGGAGCCCATGGGAGTCCACGGTAGACGGATCGACATAGATGTTGTGATCGGTGATTGCCAGGAAGTCGTAGCCGGCATCGGCGAAGATTTTGCAGACCTGATCCGGGGAAAGCTCGCCATCGCTGACGTTGGTGTGACAGTGAAGATTTCCTTTGACCCACATACAAGTATATCTCCTTACATAACGGAGGAATACTCGCCGGGTCGCCGGAATTCCTGCCGGCTCGTTGTAACAACCGTTTCCTGATGGCGGTTCTAGGCGGCGATATCGAGGTCGGTATCCGCGGCGGCAGCCTGAGGCTTGGATATCCAGTTGTCGCAATCGAGGCGAGAGCAGTAGAACATCTTCTTGCGCTCGCCTTCACGCATAACAACGTCCGCTATGTAAGCGTTTTCACAGCGGACGCACAGAAGCGGGTCCATTATCTTAATGACCTTGAGTTTGCTTTCGGTGGGCTTCGTCATTCCTACTCCATACACGGCGCTTGGGGTTAATACCCCTGATGGCTGTACCACAAACGCCTACAGCCTGATTATCGGCCTGTTGGCTGGTGGGGATTAGGTATTTCATGAAGGCAACTGAACATGCTACAATGCCAGCCAAATGGAAGAGCATTTGGACTCGTTCATCAACCATCTCAGGCTTGCCAGATCCGCCAGCGAGCACACCTTGCGGGCTTATTCATCCGATCTAGTGGGCTTGCTCTCTTTCGCGCGCGAATCCGGTGCGGAAGTAGACCAAATGCTCATCCGCCGCTATCTCGTCCACCTCCAGAAAAACGGCCAGGCCAAGAGCTCGGTGTCGCGCAAGATAGCCGCATTCCGTGCGTTCTTCAAATATCTTCTCAAGCGTGAACTGATTGAGATCGATCCTACTGAGGGCGTCCGGGGCCCGAAGCAATCGCGCAGGCTGCCGAAGGTCGTCTCGGAGGACGTCGTCACGCACCTGGTAGAGGCCCCTGACGCGCGCATTCCTACGGGCATCCGCGACCGGGCCATACTTGAGACACTCTACGCATCCGGCATGCGCGTGAGCGAGCTTGTCAGCCTCCGCGTGAGTGACATCCTCCCTGGGTCCGACGAGATCACTGTCATCGGGAAACGCAATAAGCAGCGCATAGTGCTGCTCGGGTCCAACGCCTTGCAGGCGCTCTCGATATACCTCGAACACGCTCGGCCGCTGCTCGCGGCTAAGAACCCTAACCCACCGAACGCGCTCTTCCTCGGCTACAGAGGCACCGCTATGGTTCCCAGTTCGGTGCAGAGGATAGTTGACAAGTACGTCGAACAAGTAAGCGATACGCTGAAGATCAGTCCCCACACGCTGCGGCACTCGTTCGCAACCCATCTGATGAACCATGGGGCCGACCTTCGCAGCGTTCAGGAACTGCTTGGCCACGAGAGCGTGGTCACAACTCAGATTTACACCCACGTTTCGAGGGAAAGGTTAAAGGAAGTCTACGACCGCGCCCATCCCAGGGCGTCGTCGGATGCAGATAGATTGGAGAGATGAGGGCACTGAAGTACGGCAATCGGAACCGCGGCAGAGAACGTACCGCACCATTTTCCTTCCGTGTCTCCGCGATAGTGTGCTTCCGTGCTTGAAAAGAGGCAGGTTCATGAGCTACCAGATGCATGGGACCACCATTCTGGCGGTCAAGAAGAATGGCAAGATCGCAATCGCAGGCGATGGCCAGGTCACGATGGACAACACCATCATGAAGGCTGGCGCGCGCAAGGTGCGCAGGATATACGACGACAAGATCCTTATGGGCTTCGCGGGCTCTGTCGCTGATGCGCAGGCCCTCTCGGACAAGTTCGAGTCCAAAGTCAAGGAGGCGCACGGGAACCTGAAGCGTGCCGTGATCGAGTTCGCCAAGGAGTGGCGCACGGACCGCATTCTCCGCCGCCTGGAAGCACTGATGATCATCGGAAACGAGGAGTATCTCCTCGTCCTGTCGGGCAACGGTGAAGTAATCGAGCCCGACGAGGGCATCGCGGCCATCGGCTCCGGAGGCGGTTTCGCCCTTGCCGCGGCGAAAGCTCTCGTCCGCAACACGGACCTGTCACCCAGGGAAATCGTCGAGCAGGCCCTGAACATCGCCGCCGATATCTGTGTCTACACGAACCATCATATCGTCGTTGATGAGCTATAGACACACGATCTGACCAGCAGACTGTTGACGGACAACTTGCAAGAGGTGCCAATTGAAGGAAATCCAGGAACTGACTCCCAAGCAGATCGTCGCGGAGTTGGACAAATACATAGTCGGCCAGGACAAGGCCAAGAAGGCCGTAGCGATAGCCCTCCGCAACCGGTATCGGCGGCGCATGCTCTCCGAGGATCTTCGTGACGAGGTCATACCCAAGAATATCCTCATGATCGGCCCCACCGGCGTCGGCAAGACCGAGATAGCCCGCAGGCTTGCCAACCTCGCCAACGCGCCGTTCAGCAAAGTGGAAGCCACCAAGTTCACCGAGGTGGGCTACGTAGGCAGGGATGTCGATTCCATGGTGCGCGACCTCGTGCAGCGCTCGGTAGCTATGGTGGAGACCGAGATGATCGAGGAGGTCAGGCCTGTTGCGGAGCAGCGTGCGCTGGACCGGATACTGGACATCCTGGAGCCGCCCGCGAGGCGCGCAGGACAGGCTGCCGTGCCCAAGCAGTGGATAGACTCGCTGCAGAGTGCTATGGGGCACCTCTTCCCCGGCACCGGCAATCCTCCTCCTGTTCCTCCTGCTGAGGAAATGGAGGAAGAAGAGGAGCCGACGGACCAGTACACGCGCGATCAGGTCGAACGCAAGGAGCGAATCCGCGAGCGCCTCAAGGCGCAGCTATTGGCGGGAGAGCTTGACGACCGGGAGATAACGATCGAGGTCGAGGAAGCCACCATGCCGCATTTCCAGGTCTTCGGCCAGCAGGGCCTTGAGGAAATGGGGATGGATGTCTCCGGGATGCTCGGCAACCTCTTCCCGAAACGCCGCAAGCGCAAGCAGGTTACCGTAGCTGAAGCTAAGAGCATCCTGGCGGACGAGGAAGCCCACAGCATGATCGACCAGGACACCATCCAGCGCGAAGCCATCGAGCGGGCGGAGCAGACCGGCATCATTTTCGTGGACGAAATGGACAAGATCGCGGGCCGCGAGAAAGAGGGTGGCCCGATGGTCTCGCGGGAAGGTGTTCAGAGAGACATACTCCCTATCATCGAGGGCACCACGGTCACGACCAAGTTCGGCCCGGTGTCCACCAACCACATACTGTTCATTGCGGCGGGTGCGTTTCACGTCTCGAAGCCATCGGACCTGATCCCCGAGCTTCAAGGACGCCTCCCTATCCGCGTCGAACTGGATAGCCTGAATGAAGCTGACTTCGTGCGGATTCTTACGGAACCGAAGAACGCCTTGGTGAAGCAGTATACTGCCCTCCTTGAGACGGAGGGCGTCACCGTCGAGTTCACCGAGGACGGCATCGGGGAGATCGCCAGGATTGCAACCGAGGTCAACACCTCGATGGAAAACATCGGCGCGCGCCGCCTTCACACGATTATGGAGCGCCTTCTTGAGGAGGTCTCATTCTCAGCGCCGGACTCAGCCGAGAAGTCCGTAACAATCGACGCAGAATACGTCCGCGCGCGCCTGAGCGACATCGTCAAAGATGAGGACCTAAGCAGATACGTGCTGTAGCGCGACCATGCCATACTTGCTGGCGCCATACTAGACCCTGTTGCTCGTATGCGTCATGCTGAGCTATCCCGATGTCATGCTGAACCCGCCAGGCTGTCGCGCTAGACTCGCAGGATTGTCATGCTGAACTCGTTTCAGCATCTCTCCGCGCTGTGTTCTTAGACTGTGAACAACATTTAGTTGAAGTTTCAATCTTTCGATGTACAGAAATGGCCTTCTCGCCGTCTTATAATTATGGGGGAGTAATTTCATCCGCGCAATCTCTCTCAGCAAATCAGGCGTCTCGCACTCTCAGATGGTGCGGTCGGCCGCTCTTAGGACCCCAAGATGCACATAATAGCCCTCTGTCTTCTGCTTGTTCTGGTCAGTTTCTGCACCTGTTCCGCCGATGTCTACCGGATCAGGCCCCTCTCCGAGGCGGAGCTGATCGCAACGTACGAGAACATGCTTCTCGACTCCTATCACTGCTCGAACAAGGATTGGCACGACTGGTCCGCCGATCCCGCAATCGGCTACTGGGGCGACGGCGTAAGCGCGGGTAACCAGGGCATCCGCGCTATATCGGACGTTGTTCTCACCTCCGCAGCGCTGCTTCGCTATTCCAACGCGCTGAAGGGCGCCGAGCGCAAGGAGGCCATTCGCAAGCTGATCGCCGCCGTTCGCTATACAACAGCCACGCACGTAACGGGCAATCAAGAGTGCGTTGACGGGAAGCAGTGGGGCAATAGCTGGCAATCAGGCATGTGGGTCGGCACCCTGGGGTTCGGCGTCTGGCTTGTATGGGACCATCTTGACGATCAGACCAAACAGGACTTCAAGCGGGTCGCTGCCTTTGAGGCGGGCCGGCTGCTCAAGACCAAACCAGCAAGCGGCCGCTGGAGCGACACCAAGGCCGAGGAGAACGGATGGGACCTCACCTGCATCTCCGTCGCCGCCACCATGTTCCCGGACCATCCGCATGCCGCGGATTGGCACAACAAGGCGATCGAATACATGATGAACGTCTTGTCCGTCGCGCGGGACAAGAAGGACGAGACCGTTGTTGACGGTTGCCGGGTGTGCGACTGGAACTGCACCGAGAACCTGCACCCGGACTACACCTTGGAGAACCATAATATCCTGCACCCGTCCTACATCCAGTGCAGTTCCTACTTCCTGACCCAGGCGGCAATGCACTATGCCTACGCGCGCAGGCCAATCCCGCAGGCGGCTTCCCACCATCTGATGGACACCTGGCACATGTTCCAGACCATCCTGCTGCCGTCTGGGGAAACAACCTATCCGCAGGGGCAGGACTGGGAGCTTCACGGGCTCAACCCGATTCAGCTATTCGCCAGCCTGGCGACATTCAAGCAGGACCCGGTTGCCGCTCAGATGGAGAAGACGAATGTGCAATACATGCGTGCCTGGCAGCAGTGGTGCGAGGGCAGCCTCGCGGCCCCGGGGTCCAGGCTCGGGTTCACCCGCCACGCCATACAGGGGGAGCAGGCCACCCTGAGCTACCTTGCGCACAAGATATTCGGTCCGGCGTGCGATCAGCCCGCCCCTGCCCCACAGGATCTGGTCAAGCACTACACCCTCGTGGATGTGCTGATGCACCGAACCAACAGCAAGTTCGTGTCCATGTCCTGGAAGAACCGCACTATGGGCGTCGTCATTCCCAAGGGACCGGGCCATGAGGCGGACCCGTTCTTCACGGTACCTATCACCAATGGCCTCGTTGGCAGCATCAGCCGCGCTGACGCTAAAGAGAACATGGCGGTGACGCTCATCGAGCGCACTTGCAGGAAGACTACGGAGGGCTTTGAGACGTCTGGCACCATGCAGACGAACGGCGGCGCACTTCGGCAGCAGTTGAAGGTTACATCCATCGGCGAAAAGACCGTGGTCTACCAGGACCGCGTCATCGCCGCCTCTGACTTCGTTGTCGGCAGCGAGATCGGTGTTCCGATTGGGATCGAGAACGACCAGGTCAGCGGAGGAACCAGGGTAGTCCACCACGCAGGAGGGACGATCACCTTCGATTGGCAGAAGCCTCAGCAGCCGGTGGCAGTCCCGGGGCAGTGGGCCAATGTCGACGGCAGGCTGGGCATAGTGGCAGTGGCCGGCTCGGGAATAGGCTACATCCAGGCACACGCCTACAACCCCCAGGGCGTCTACGCCGACATGCTCTGCGGGTCCTACTCTGCGGCGTCCAGGACCGTGAAAGCGGGCGAGGAAGTAGCGCACCGGATCACGGTCATATTCACTGAAGTCAGCCCAGAGGAAACCGCAGCTCTTGCGAGGTCGGTCAAGATCGAGGGCGACACCCTGCGCCTCACCCTACCCGACGGCGCCCAAGCGCACGTAGCCCTGCTCTAGCAGCCTAAGAAACCGCCCACGCTTCCTCAGTAATGGGCGAATAAGGATCTCCCCCTCCTTACCAAGGAGGGATCGGGGGAGGTTGCCGGCACTCCGCACTAGCGAACTCCCCTCCTTACGAAGGAGGGGCCGGGGGAGGTTGCCGGCACTCCGCACTAAAACTCGAAATATATCGGCGTCTTCGGCAATGCCGGGTCATTGGCCACTGCAATAACCGCGTTGGCGACCGCATCGGCCACATCCCTGTTGAACGCGCTTGCGATGATGTAGTCCTTCGACAGCTCATCATCCGGGATCACGCCCGCAATAGCCTTCGCGGCGGCGCTCAGCATCTCACGCGTGACCCGCTTCACGCCAGATTCTAGCAGTCCCCTGAAAAGGCCCGGGAAGCAGAGGACGTTGTTGATCTGGTTCGGGTAGTCCGATCTTCCGGTAGCCACAACTGCCGCGAAATCCGCCACTTCCTCAGGCGGGACTTCGGGAGTGGGATTCGAGAGCGCGAATATGATCGGGTCCTTAGCCATCACGCGCATGTCCTCGCCACGCAGCAGGTTCGGGCCCGAGAGCCCGAGGAAGAGATCAGCGCCGACCAGCACTTCCTTCAGCGAACCCTTCTTGTTCTGCTTGTTGGTCATCTTTGCAAGCCAGGCTTTCGCGGGGTTGAGTCCGTCCCTGCCCTCGTAGATCGCGCCATTTCTGTCGCACGAAATGACGTCGCCGATACCCTGGTCGAGCAGCGCTCTGGTGCAAGCGCAGCCCGAGGCCCCGGCTCCGCAGACGACGGCAGTCATCTTCGCCGGGTCCTTGCCCGTGACCCTGACGGCGTTTAGGAATGCGGCGCTTACGACTACCGCGGTGCCGTGCTGGTCATCGTGGAAAACGGGTATATCGACCGCCTCTGTCACCCTGCGCTCGACTTCGAAGCACGCCGGAGCCGCGATATCTTCGAGGTTGATTCCGCCGAATGTGCAGGCGACGGCTCTCGCGGTCTCGATCAGCACCTCTATATCCTTGGTATCGACGCAGACAGGGAACGAGTTGACGTGGCCGAATTCCTTGAACAGGACCGCCTTGCCTTCCATCACTGGCAGCGCGGCCATCGCGCCGATGTTGCCCAGTCCGAGGACCGCCGTGCCGTCGGTGATCACCGCCACTGTGTTCCGGCGGATCGTGTAGTCCCGTGCCGCTGCCGGGTCCTTGTGAATCGCCTGGCAGACGCGCGCAACGCCGGGGGTATATGCCATGCTGAGATCGACATAGTCATTCAGTTCGGCAGTGGAGATAACCTCCAGTTTCCCGCCTTCGTGCATGCGGAATGTGCAGTCCCAGGAATCGACGAGTTCGACATCTCGAATCGCCCTGGCGGCTTCGGTTATGGTGCCTGCATGCTCATCGCCGGTAGTGTTGACGACGATATCACGCGTAATATGGGTGCGGTCCGACCCGACGACCTCGATCGCTCCTATGCTTCCGCCTAGCGCTGCGATCACCGACGTGATCTCGTTGAACTTCCCGACAGTGTTCGGGTAGCGCACGCGTAAATTGACGCTGTTTCCGGGACTGGGGGTGGTTTTCATATCTCTCCTTATCTATCAGTCGTAGAGGCGAAGCACTTGCACACCGTGTGCGTCAATGCCAGGCTCCTCACGCAAATGCTTCGCCCCTACCGTTAATGTGCCAGCGGTTCCGCAAGTCGCAGGGCCTCTTCGCTCAGGTCCGGATGACCGCCGAGGACGCTTTCGAGATCGACGGTGACCATGTTGTTCTTCTGCAGACCAACCATAGCGCCCGTCTTGCCGGACATCAGGCTGTCCACGGCAGCGGCTCCGAACCGCGTTCCCAGAAGCCTGTCGAAGCACGTAGGGCTGCCGCCTCTCTGCACGTGCCCAAGCACCGTCGAGCGCGCCTCGTGCCCTGCTTCGTGGATATACTCGGTCAGAAGCTGTGTTATGCTCCTCTCAGGAGTAGAAGCGCCCTCAGCGGCAAGTATAATGAAATGCGGCTTCCCGCGCAAGAATGCCGACCTGACTTCCTGAATCACGAGGGCCTTATCAATGCAGGTGCCAGGTACTACGACCATCTCAGCGCCACCGGCGATACCCGCCATCAGCGCAAGATATCCGTGCTGCCGGCCCATGACTTCGATGATAAACGCTCGCTGGTGGGCGCTGGCAGTGTCCTTTATCTTGTCCATCGCATCCAGGATCGTGTTCAGCGCGGTATCCACGCCGATCGACATATCCGTGCCGCGTATGTCGTTGTCTATCGAGGCAGGCACGCCGACGACGGGAAACCCGAGCTTGTGAAGCGCCAATGCGCCGGTTAGCGACCCGTCGCCGCCTATAACAACCAGGCCTTCGATTCCCCACCCGCGCAGGACGCCGAGCGCCTTCTGCTGGCCCTCGGGAGTCTTGAACTCGAGCGATCGGGCGCTCATCAGGATCGTGCCGCCCTGGCGAATGCTGCCTGACACCGCGCGGGAGTCAAGCTCAGATATGTCGTTGGCCATCAGCCCAGCGTAGCCGCGCTTGATCCCATATACGTCCGCCCCGGCGGCTATTCCGTATCGGACAACGGCGCGGACGCAAGCGTTCATCCCCGGCGCGTCCCCGCCGCTCGTTAGCACGGCAATACGTTTCATACAAGCTCCTGACAAAGAAGTCCATGTGCAGGTTCGGCAGACGGCGCCTGTCTTCCTGCCTCGGACGGCAGCAAAGGGCCAAACGCGAAAGCCGGAAAGGAGGGAGAGCTAGAAATGCTTCTTCAGTTCGGAAAAGTAGCGCGTGCCGAGCCAGTCTGCGTTATCCTTGACCCATTCGCTCAGCTTCGTCTTGCCGGCGGGCTTGCTGCTAGTAACGAGCAGGTTCTGCTCCAGCCCCTTGACCTCATCGGACGTCAGCACTACGTCCTTCAGGAACATCCCGAGCATTCGCGTGCCCAGCAGCGCGAGCGCCGGCGGAACACGCAAGATCAAGCTGCCGGAAGACACCGCCTCCTCGATCAGCTTCACAAGGTCGTAGAACCTGAACGTCTCAGGGCCGATGGCGTCCACTATCACGTTCTCCGATCTGTGCCCCTGTTCGACGGCGAGGGCAGCGAGATCATCAACGAAGATCGGCTGAAGCTCATATTCGCCCGATCCGGGCACCGCGAACACCGGGAGCCGGCGCAGGAACCAGGCAATGTTGTTGATCAGTATCCCCTGATCCCCGAAGATGACGGCGGGACGGAGGATCGCATAACTCAGCTTGGATGCCTTGATCGCGTCCTCAACCTCCGCCTTGCCCTTGAAGTATGGGAGTGCGGAATCGTGCGAGGGGTTGGTGATACTGACGTGGACGATGCGCTCGATACCAGCGTCCTCTGCGGCTCCAATGAGCGTCTTGGAGTTTTCTGCAGCCTGCTCGAATGTCTGATTCCCGTGTGCGAAACGGATCCAGTAGGTGTTGTATAAGACGGAGGCACCTTTCATGCTCTCCGCAAGCTGTCCAGGATTGTCAAAGTTGTAGGGCAGAACCTGAACCACATCACCGGACTCGTTGTGCCGTCCAGGGTGTGCGGTGAGTGTCCGCACCGACTCACCCATCGCCATCAGTCTGCGTGTTATGTAGCTGCCTGTGAAACCGAACGCTCCGGTCACAATGTTGAGCCGGCCATCAGACACCCTAGAACTCCGTTGCGCTGGAGAAGCGGAACTTGCCGAGCTTCAAGGCAGGCGCCAGGACTCCATCCTCCAGCAAGCGTTCCCGGCCTACCATCTGCGTGTCGGACAGAGCCTCCGTGATGCTTTGCGTAACGCGGAGGTTTTTCACCGGCCGCGCGATCTTGCCGTTCTCGATCAGGAACGTTCCATCGCGCGTCATACCGGTGAAGCTGGCGCTCATGCGATGAGCCACGTTCGTGTAGTGGAAGCGCGTGACCAGAATGCCTCGCTTCGTCGAGGCGATCATGTCCTCTACCGTGGCGTCGCCGGGGGCAAGTATCAGGTTCTCTGCCCTGCCCCACGGGTAATGCCCGGTCGATTGCTTGCCTTCGCGGTGGGCTGTGTAAGAGTCATAGAGAATGCCGGCGGCAACGCCGTCCTTGATCAGGTCCACGCGCTGCTTGGCGACGCCTTCGCCGTCGAAAGCTGACTTGATGGTCCCGGGATCGCAGCTATCGTCCCACAGGCTGATGTTTTCGCTTACGACCTTCTGGCCGAGCTTGCCGCAAACCCAGCTCTGGCCCTCTTGGTACTCCATAGCGCCGAAGCCCATCCACGTGAGCATGCTGATCATGTCCGCCACCGCGTATGGCATCAGCACGCACTCATATTCGCCGGGCTCTATGCCGACGGGGTTGCGGCTGTCACTTGCCAGCTTCGCAGCACGAGCGCCAATGGCCTCGGCGTCTATGTCGTTCACATCGCCGGAAGTGCCGGAAGCGTAACCGAAACCACCGTCCGGGCCGGTTACGACCGTAAGGAGGTTGGCTAACGTGCCTCTGAAACGCCCATCGATGCCGAGGCTGTTCCTCACCGCGCGCTCATAACTGAGGACGGAGAACGAGCCTGCGGCAGTCCCGGACACGGGGTCAGCTTCGGCAACGATGGCGCGCACTGCGGCCGCCCTCTGCTCTGCAGTGCAGGCCGCCGTGCTTTCGTGGTAGCCGGTTTCGCACCTGTAAGGCACTGTCGGCTTCGGCAGCGAAACGAAGTCCTTGTTCTCGTCCTGAAGCCGGGCCATCTCGACCACGCTATCAACAAGCGCACGGATGCCCTGCTCATCAACTCTGTTGGAGGTGCCCTCCGCCACCTTCTTGCCGAAGACCGCGCGGACACTGACCTCGGTGTTTTCGAAAAGCATGTTCTGGTGGATTGTGGAGTTGGCGAAACGCGTGAGGGCAGATTTGCGGCTGGATATGCTTACCTCGGTCTGCTCGGCGGATGAGTGCTCAAGTGCAATGTTCATCAGCTTGTCGATGTTCATTTCGCGCCCTCCAGTCTAGCTTTGCGGAATCTTGCCGGGGCGACGCCATGCCCGACGTGCGCGACCTGCATCGGCTCGCCTTTGCCGCAGTTCGGGACGCCCCACAGCCGCCACTCGTCTTCATTGCAGACGGCATCGCAGCTTCCCCAGAATTCCGGGGTCATGCCGGAGTAAATCGGGTTCTTGAACATCCGCCCGAGCGCGCCATCCTTGATCTCCCAGGCAAGCTCAGTGCCGAATTGGAAGTTGAGGCGCTTGTCGTCAATGCTCCAACTCTTCACGTTGACGCCGTAGATGCCATCAGCCGTGTCGGCGATCATCTCATCGAAGCTCCAATCGCCGGGAAGCAGGTTGATGTTGGTCATCCGGATGAGCGGGATCCTGTTCCAGCCGTCCGCCCGCATGGCGCCCATACTCCTCTGGCCGAGTTGCGAAGCGGTCTCACGAGAAGTCAGGTAGCCTGAGAATATGCCTTCCTTGACGATGTCAACGCGTTGCGAGGGAACACCCTCATCGTCGAAGTCGAAACTGCCGAGTCCGCCCGGAAGCGTGGCGTCGGCCGTGATATTCACGTGCTCGGAACCGTACCTGAACGTGCCCAGCTTCTCGGTTGTGAGGAAGCTCGTGCCGGCGAAGGATGACTCCATGCCGAATACCCGATCCAGCTCTATCGGGTGCCCGCAGGATTCGTGAACCTGCAGGGCAAGCATGCTGCCCTCGAGTATGAGCGTCCCCTCCATAGTCGGGCATACGGGAGCGCTCAGGAGTTGAACCGCCTCGCGGGCCGCCTGTTCGGCGTTCTCAAGGAGCTTGAGGGACTCGACGAACTCATAGCCGGCGGCGGCGTAGTCACCTCCGAATGAGCACGGAACGGATCGCCGCTGGACTTCGTAGCCCTCGATCGCGGTCGCGCTTGCTCCCGCGCCTGATTCGATCTTCTTCTGCTCGATGTATGCGCCCTCGGTGCTGGCGAAGATGAGATCGAACTTCCAGAACTCCATGGAGCAATCGGAGAGCTTGACCTTCTCGTTCTGGCGCAGAATCCTGTCCAAGTCCTTCAGGAACTCGATCTTGCCCTCCAACGGGACCTCGAATGGGTCCTGCTCGAAGTGAGAGGAGTAGGAACCGGTGTGGGGTTCGAGTTCGGATAGCACCACGTCCTGCCGCTTCAGGGTTGCGCTCGCTCTCGCGGTGCTGACCGCCTCGGCCGCGACCCGTTCGGCTTCTTCCAGAGTCACGTTTGGACTGCACGCGAAGCCCCACGCGCCGTCCACGATCGCTCTCACGCCGAAACCGTAGTCCGAACTGCGGCTGAGATGCTCTACCTTGCCGGTCCGCAGCATGATGTCCTCGGTGTCACGCCGCATGATTCGCACATCCGCGTATGAGGCCCCGTGTGACTTCGCGGATTCCAGGACACGATCGCAGAACTGCCGCGGATCGATTGAAATATCCATGGCCATCACCTCGCCTGGGAGTTGTCCATTCACTGCCGGAACCTTATTCCCGAATCCGGCACGGTACAAGACTTATGGGCGAAAGGCATGGAGTCCTTCGGCGGGCAGGCTCATAGTGTGACTTGAAGCCCGTCGTATGCCAGGCGGATGTGGGAAGGAAGCTCTGCTTCCGTCACTTCATGGCCGAGTCTGTGGGCGATATGCGTGAAGAACGCGCGCTTTGGCCGCAGTTTATCGATAATCTCAAGCGCCTGCGATATACAGAAGTGCGTTTCATGCGGCTGGTGGCGAATAACGCCGATTGTGAGCACATCCAGGCCGCCAAGCAGACTCATCGAGTCCTCCGGAATCCTGCTGACATCCGTGACGTAGCCGAACCCGCCGATGCGATAGCCAAGTATGTGCAGCTTTCCGTGCATAACCTTAACAGGCTGCACGAGGACGTCCTTGACAGTGAACTCGCCATCCACGGGAATCAGGTCCAGGGAGGGCTTACCTCCGCCCAACTGCGTGGGCACGAAGACGTATTCGAAAGCCCTGCGAATGGTCGCAAGCGTCTGAGGATTGCCGTAGCAGGGCATCGATCTTCCGCCGAGGTCATTGAAGCGGCGAACATCGTCCAGGCCGAAAACGTGATCCGCGTGCGCGTGCGTGAAGAGAACGGCGTCGATGTGCCGGACGTTCTCGCGGAGAACCTGTATCCGCAGTTCGGGCGTGGTATCTATCAGGAGCTTCGCGTCTCCGGCCTCAATGAGCACGGAGGACCTGGTGCGTTTGTCCCTGGGGTCTTCGGAGCGGCAGATGGGGCAATCGCAGCCGATCATAGGCACGCCGTGCGAAGTGCCCGTGCCGAGGAACGTAACCTTCAACTGCGGTCCTCGGATTCGGTATCCGTGTCCTGGAACAGCGTTGCGAGGTCCTCATACGGGTTCGCGGGCGAGGACTTGGCCCGCTCCTGCTCCTCCAGATACTCGTCGATGCGCTCGCTCAACGCCCTGGCGCGCTTGCGGGTCTGGATGACCATGATGATGAGGATCGGCACCGAAATCGCTATGAGAATCCACTGTAGAGTTTCCATATGTCACTCCCGAAACCATGCTACATGCGCGGTCTCAAGGTGTCAATGGCGAAGGGGCAGCAACCACTGCTTCCCCCTTACGAAGGAGGAACTAAGGCGAAACACGGCTTCCCCCCTTTCGAAGGGGGGATTGAGGGGGTATGCATCAGCCTGACGCACCGGCATTGGCGAGGGCGGCGAATTCCTCCAGTGAGAGCGTCTCACCGCGCCTCTCGAAATCGATCCCTGCCTGCTGCAGCGCCGATTCGGCCCGCGCCTTGCTCCATAGAAGGTCCTCGGACGACGAAAGCGCATTCAGAAGAGTCTTGCGACGCTTGCCGAATGCCGCCTTGACGATGCTGAAGAACAGGGCTTCCTCCGCAACCGCGACTGCCGGAACTGGCCGTACCGTCAGCTTGATGATCTCCGAATCCACATCAGGCACCGGGTAGAAGACGTTTTTCGACACCCGCATCACGCTCTCGATTTCGCAGTGGTACTGGGTGAATACGGTGATGGAGCCATAGTCGGACGAACCCGGCTGCGCCCGCAAACGAGCGGCAACTTCGCGCTGGACCATCAGTAGGATGGAGCCAAAGCATCGCTTGGCGTCGATCAGCCTGGTGAGGATGGGCGTTGTGATGTAATAAGGCAGGTTGGCTATCACAGTCCACTTACCCTTACTGCGGTGGTCCAGGAACTCGCAAACATCGAGCTTGAGGAAATCCTGGATCACGATCTCGACGTTGGCTGCATCGGCCAGCACCTCGCGCAGGATGGGCTCCAATTGGGCGTCCACCTCGACGCACACCACCTTGCGGGTCCTGGAAGCAAGTTCCACCGTCACGACACCCAGTCCAGGGCCGATCTCAAGCACAGGAGTGCCCGCAGTGACGTTCGCCGCGTCAAGCAGCCTGGTCAGCACGTTGCGATCGATCAGAAAGTTCTGCCCGAGCCGCTTCTTGGGGTGCAGCCCGTGCTTTGCGAGGAGTTCCTTCACTTGTGGAGCGGAGGTCAGGTTCATATTCCAGAAATGAGAAGGGCCGCATTGCTGCGGCCCCCATACTAGTTTACTTCTCAGCCGTGCATCTTAGGACAGGACGTGAACGACAACCCACCTGCGGCCAAAGGTCAGCGCTTCCTTGACCGTCTTGAAGCCGAGATCGATCCTGTTTCCCTTGATCGCCCGGCCGCGGTCTCCGGCTATTGCGTACCCGTAGCCCTCGATATACAGCTTCGTCCCCAGCGGAATGACCTTCGGGTCTACCGCCGCGACTCCGTAGCCGGCCTTGAGCCCGCAGGCTGTTCTGCCGGAAGCGTACTTGCCACAGCTCCTGGGCCCGGGCTCGTAGGCACTCGCGTACATCTTGAGAATCTTCCGGGTGTGATGTGCACCTCGGCTCGTATACTGGCCTCTCGAGCCGATGGCCACTACCCTATCAACGGGCTTTCGGACAACGTCAGAGCCAATAGGCGTCTTCTTGACCGGCTTCCCGTCTTCATAGGTCACGAGGTAGCGGATCAGTTTCTCACCCGGAGTGCCGCTCGAGGTCTGCTTGACCTCACCCATCTTCAGGGAGTTCGTGAACGTCTTAAGCGAGTCGAATGCCAGAATCTGCTTCTCAGCTTCCAGCACGTTAGTGACCTTAACGACCTTTATGACCATTCCTTCGGTCGGCCGCGTGTGTAATGGGGGTGTCACCTTATCCAGAGGATCCACCATTACCCCAGCATCCTTAAGGGCCCCACTGACAGTAGTCTGCGCTGTGCGCACTTGCCGCTCGGTCCCGTTTGACCTAACAATTACAGCTACCGTTCCTGGGCGCTGCGCTTGCACGGCGTCATCTCGGTTGGCTGCAACCACCCCAAGCACCATCGCGAAGATGGTAACCAGGTAGGCGGTTCTCGCGAGCCGGGATTTTCGTCTCTGCAAATCATCGCCTCCTTCCCGGCGCCTGTTACCCACGCAGATCGGCCTGTAAACGTCACAGGCAGACCTGCCGAGGAACAGACACCAGGCAAACCATAGTAGCATCATGTTCGCCGCCTTGTCAAATTTTGGGGGACAGACGCGTCTCAGGGTGTAGAGCCGGCCCAACACGGAATCACGGAATAGTGGGAACCACTGAAGCTGATCTCTTGCCGCTTCGGCGCGCCAAGAATCATGACTTCACCCTGCCCGTAGAGGGACTTCCGGCACCGTCTTCTGTGTTCTTACCGGTTCCCGTGGTTCCGTGTTTTCTCCTGATGGATGCGCTTGTCCTGTTAGACCGATGCCTGGCCGCCTATGGGAGAGAGTGCTACTTGAGCTTGCCGATCCGGCCGAGCATGCGCGTCAGCCGTCCATAGGGGACCGAGGACGCGGGAATGCAGTCGCCGGAGAGTATGGCGTTCTTGATGGCATCAGGAGTAGGTTGTTCGATGCCTCTCAGCACGGTGTAGCAGCTTCCGATCGCGCGGATATAGTGGGCATCACTGCTGCCCAGCTTCGAGGCGGTAGCCAGCCTGGGATCGTCGGCAAGGTCTCTGTTGGCTGTCACCAACCGCCGTCCGAAGACTGATCCGCAGTGGACCTCTATGGCGTCGAAGGGCGCATCGAAGACCGCATCACGTATGCCGGTAGAGTGATATGGGTGCACAGCAATGGCGATGCCGCCTGCGGCGTGTATTGCCTCGACCAGTTCCGGAGGACGGAGGTTGCGAGGAAAGTCCTCATCAACGAACAGCGCTCCCACGTGCCCGACCTTCGTGTTCATTTCGACCCCAGGGATAACAAGAAAGTCCTGCGGAATCTCGCCTCTGGACTTCAGATATGCCGCACAGCGTACCGCGTCGCGCGCGCCGCGAATGTCGTTGTGGTCCATAACCGCGATCGCGCCAAGGCCTATTGCGGCGGCGTGCCGGATGATACGCTCCGGCTGTGAAATGCTGCAGTGAGAGAAAAGCGTGTGGATGTGCGGATCGATTGCAATCTCGCCGGGGCCAACCGAGATGTGCGTGGAACCCATCATGGACAGGCTGGTATTAACCAACCAATCCCAGCCGTCAAACCACCAATATCTGCACTCCCGAACACGTCGAGGCGGGCGCGAATATACTTCTTCCAGCTTGCATCCTCCGAGACTATCAACACAAGTATACCAGCCTCGACTGCTGGGTGTCACGCCGCGGAGAAACGGCCGCTGCGCTGTGCAACGGCCGTTTGCGTTCAGATCTCATCAGATTGCCAGGCTATAGATACAGATCAGGTCTTTCGGCGGTACTTCCGTGCAACCGCCCCGAGTCCCAGCAGAAGTCCCACTATGCTTGCCGGCTCAGGAACAGCGGGGTTGGCCATCGAATTGGGAACCGGAACGGTTGTGTAGCTTACCATCACGGCTCCCGGCCAACTCAGGCACTCATAGCCCCAGTTGCCGAAACACCCCGGCACTATGTGTTCCGTATCCACTGTTGTCCACGAGGGCACGGACAACGAGAACTGCCGGACGCCGAGGTTGGGAATCGCGTCAAGTGGCGAGTTCGCGTACCAGTAGATGTCCGCGCCGACTCCCGGTTCCGGATCGATGAACGCATCGAACCCCCAGTTAGCGGGCGCAGTATTGCCCACTATCAGCGAAAGATCGAGCAACGCAAACACGTGGAACGATGAGATGTAGTCACCGGCTTCCATGGAGGTGAGCGTGTAGGTGTAGGTCGTGAGGTCACCGACCGTATCGATGTTGCACGTGACGGTTGTTGCCCATGCTGACGAGCCAACAACCATCATGAGCGTGGCTAGCAGGATAACCAACCAAGCCTTCATATATCGGCCTCCTGTGATATGTGCCACCCAAGCCGATATGAAGGTGTGCACAAATCGTGCCAATTGAAGAGGTCGGTTATGTATTTGTTAAGGACTGATGTATATATTGTTGAGCTTACTCGTGGCGCACGACTTCAAAACGGTAGAGCTTGATTGGCTCTGACTGATGTATGAACGCTTTGTGGCGCGCAATCTCCACTTGCTGCTCGACGGTATCAACACCATCCAGGTCCGGCAACAGAAGCCCCCGGCGTGAGCCGTTCTCGACGATCACCCCGAAGCGCTTCGGGTCAAGGCACGTCATGTCGTCCACTTCCTCCGGCGGGAACAGGACATCGACTGACACCTCAAGCTCCGCCAGTTCCTCGGGCTCAACCGGAAGAAAACGCGGGTCTCTGGTTGCAGCGCTGATGGCGTTGTCGATGATTTCTGCTGCCAGGCTGTGCCGGACGGGTTCTATCGTGCCGATGCAGCCGCGCAGGTCGCCGTGCAACTTCAGGCAGACGAAAGCGCCCGCGCAAGTGCTCTTGAGATCGTCCGGCGTGTCGTCCGGCACGTCAATCACGCGGCCATGTCTCACGTAGGCTTCAATAGCTGCTCTGGCGAGTCTGACGTGTGGGCTTTGCTCAGGCATCTTCTTCCTCTTTGCGTTCGAGTTTCACCTTCTGGCCAATCCTGGTCTCCGTGCCGCTCAGCAAGCGCTTGATATTCGGAGTGTGCTTGGCAACGATCAGCGCGGCAGCCATCGCCGCCACGATCTTGTAAGGCAGCGGCACTTGCTGTGCCTTCCAGAGGAACATCATCGATGGCACGGACACCGCGGCCACGATCGATGCGAGGGAGATATATCTGGTGACGCCTACCACAGCGAGCCAGATAGCGAAAGCGATGCCCGCTATGACTGGAGTCAGGCCGATCATAACGCCAAGGCTCGTGGCTACCGCCCGGCCGCCCTGGAACTTGAGGAACACGGAGAAGCTGTGTCCGAGTATGCTGAACGCGCCGCCGGCCACGATGAGATAGTCATTCATCCCAAGCCACCGGCATATCGCTACTGCCAGAAGGCCCTTGCCAGTGTCGCCAACGAAGACGACCAGGCCGGGTCCGAGGCCGAGGGTCCTCAGAACATTGGAGAAACCGATGTTTCCGCTGCCGAAGTCGCGGATGTCTACCCCGCGCATGAGCTTCCCGACAATGACCCCGAACGGGATCGCTCCCAGCAGATAACAAAGAACGAATGCCAGATACTGCACCGTTACTTCCGCTCCTTCTTGGCCTGGCGGAATACGATCCTCAGAGGTGTGCCCTCGTAGGAGTATTCTCGCCGGATTCGGTTTTCTATGTAGCGCTGATACGACACGTGAGCAAGGCCGGTGTCGTTGACAAACACGATGATCGTGGGTGGCTTCACCCCGGTCATGGTAGCATAGCGGATCTTGAGGTCGCGGCCCTTACGCGAGTACGGATGTGCGTCAACGGCCTCCTGAACGATGCGGTTCAGTTCTCCTGTGGGTATGCGCATCGCGTGATTGGAGGCTGCGTCCAGAGCGGTGTCTATAACGGACGGAATGCCCGTGCCTTCCAGCGCGGATACAAAGACTATGGGAGCATAGTCCAGAAACGCCATCTGGCGCCTGATCTCGTCCGAGAACTCCTTCATCGATTCCTCGGCCTTGAGGTCCCACTTGTTGACGACTATGACACATGCCCTACCCGCTTCGTGAGCAAAGCCCGCGACGCGCTTATCGCCGTCACGCAGGCCGTCGAAAGCATCGATGACAATCAGGGCCACATCGGCCCGTTCCATAGCCCTTACAGCTCGCAGCACCGTGTAGTATTCGACCGTGCCCTGCACTTTGCCAGCTCGCCTGATGCCGGCGGTATCGATCAGAACGAGGTGATCATCTCCGCGCGTTAGCAGCGTATCGACTGCGTCACGAGTCGTGCCGGGAATGTCCGACACGATGACGCGCTTCTCGCCAAGGATGGCGTTCAGGAGCGATGACTTGCCCACGTTCGGACGGCCGATTATCGCCAGCCTTATTGCGTCAGGGGGATATCCCTCCTCGCCCGGCTCCTCCGGAAGAACCTGAACCACGGCATCGAGCAGATCAGCAACACTTCTCCCGTTAAGCGCGGAGACAGGGTAGATCTCACCGAGCCCGAGCGCGTGGAAATCCATCGATTCCTGGTCGCGGCGTGCGTTGTCCGCTTTGTTGGAAACGATCAGCACGGGTTTCTGAGAGCCCCGAAGCCGGTCGGCAATCTCCTCATCTGCAGGCGTGACCCCGACAACGGCATCGACCATGAAGAGGATAACGTCGGCTTCGTCGAGAGCGGCCTGTGCCTGAAGTGTGACCTCTGCCTTGAGCGGGTCCTGTTCGTTGAGGAGGATCCCTCCGGTGTCGATCATCACGAACTCGCGCCCGTTCCATTCGGCCTCGGCGTATATGCGGTCTCGGGTGATTCCGGGGGTGTCTTCTACTATTGCTATCCGCTGCCCCACCACGCGATTGAACAATGTGGATTTGCCGACATTGGGGCGGCCGACGATAGCTACAAGCGGTTTATCCATGAGTGTCCTGCCCTCTTATTCTCCGCTCAAGATGGTACCATAAAGGCCCATGAGCGTCAAACAGACGGCGCAGTCTGCGGGCTGCACCCGGAGCGCCCCTCGACCAGGTTCAGGATGCTCCGGGTGCTTGGATCGTCACCACCCGGCTAAGCTCAGGATGCCCTAGGTGCCAGGACCGGGGGGCAGACGATACCCCTATTAGCCGTGCTTGATATGTGGTGGTGCGATGCCGTAGCATGTGTGCTATGAGCATCGTGTCCATAGTGAGATGCGCGGATTATGAGCCGCAGACCGTCGAAGCAGCAGTCAGTGAAGCTCTGCGTTGCGCTGAGCTCGATAGCGAGCTTGTGAAGAGAAGGGTGCTGCTGAAGCCCAATCTCCTCTCGACTAGAAGACCTGACGAGGCCGTGACCACACATCCCGAGGTCGTGAGGGCAATTGGGCGGATCGCACTGGATCAGGGCTGTGAGGTGTCGCTTGGGGACAGTCCGCCGTTTGCGGGCCAGAATGCTGACAAATACGCAAGGCTGTGTGACCTGACCGGAATGCGGCAAGTCGCAGACGACCTGCACATTCCCCTGGTTCGATTCGAGGAGCAGTCTCGCGGGGTCTCGCATCCTGATGGGCGGTTCTACAAGAGCTTCGAGATTGCTGACGCGGTGCTGGATGCCAATGTCATAGTCAACATCGCTAAGCTCAAGACTCACGGGCTTACCACGTTCACCGGCGCGGTGAAGAACGTATTCGGCTGCATTCCCGGGGTGCGCAAAGGCCTGTTCCACGTTCAGGCCGCTGACGACAGGGAAGTCTTCGCACAGATGCTGGTGGACCTGCTTGGCGCCGTCAGGCCAGCAGTGAGCATAATGGACGCCGTTGTTGCGCTGGAGGGAGAAGGTCCCAACAACGGCCGACCGAAGCAGGTGGGGCTGATACTTGCTTCTCGGGACCCGGTTGCGCTCGATGCAGTTGCCTGCGCGATCATTGGCATAGACCCGATGTCCATAGACACCACTCGCCTTGCCGACGAGCAGGGCCTGGGCTGCGGCGACCTTGCCGGGATAGAGACACGCGGCGAGTCCGTAGAAGATGTAAGAGCCGTCGGCTTCGTCCAGTCCTCCGGCAGGAACGACTGGGCCCGCATACCCGCGCCAGTTCGCAGGCTGCTCCGCAAGCAGCTTATCTCCGTGCCCGTCGTCCATCCGCCCGAGTGCGTGGGCTGCGGCGATTGCTCCACGGCCTGTCCGGTCGGCGCGATAGCAAGGGGCAAGCCGGCCCGAATCGATCTCGACAGATGCATCCGCTGCTACTGCTGCGCCGAAGTCTGCAACTTCTCCGCAATAGAGCTCAGGCGCGGCTGGCTTGGGAGAGTGTTCGCTGGCGGAGCAAAAAAAAGAGACTTGGCCTGAACTGCTCGGCCAAGCCAACCAAAGGTAGTGAAGGAGAAAATGAAGCACTGGTAATATTACCAGGTTCATGCCTGCCTGTCAATAGTTTATCCGCCAAGCGGCGAAAATAATCAGCTAGACTTTGAACCGGATGTATACCACGTCTCCATCCTGCATCACGTAGTCCTTGCCTTGAAGCTGAACGACGCCTTTCTGCTTCGCCGCTTCCCAGCCTCCGGCCGGTTCAACATCCCGGAAGTTGGCTACCTCCATCCTGATGAAGCCTCTGGCCAGATCGGAGTGGATGGCACCGGCGGCGTCGATTGCTCTTGATCCAGCCTTGAGGGTCCATGCCCTCACCTCTGGCTCGCCAGCGGTGATGAAGGAGATCAGGCCGAGGGCGCTGTAGCACGCCTGGATCAGCACGTTTCGCGCGGGTTCGGAAATGCCCATTGAGCTCAGGAACTCAGCTTCCTCCTCGTCCGGAAGCTCCGCGACCTCCATTTCAACTTTGGCGCAGAGCGTGAAGCACGGAAGCTCGCTAGCTTGGCAATACGCCTCGAATGTTTGCGTTACAGGTGTTGCCGAGCCTATGTCGTCCTCAGGGATGTTGAGGACCAGTATCATCGGCTTTAGGGTGAGGAAGTCGTACCCGCGGATGGATTTCTCCTCATCTGCCGTGAACTCAACGGCTTTCAGGGACTTGCCTTCCTCGAGAAGCGCCTTCATACGCTCCAGCAGCGCCATCTCTATAGTTGCGGGCGTTGTAGCGCCTTTCTTGACTCCGTGAAGCTGCTTTTCGATCCGTTCCATCCGGTTCTCGACCATTTGCAGATCGGCAAGCAGAAGCTCGTCGTTCAGCGTCTGAGCATCCGAGGCAGGATCTGGCGGCTCGCCTGTCTGGGACTCGAAGCCGCGGACCACGTGTACGAGGGCATCCACCTGGCGGACGTCGGCAAAGAAATCGGAGCCGAACTTGTTACGGCTGTTCTCTTGCGCGATCTTGGCGGCGCCATCGATGAACTCGATGCTGGCGTAGGTCGTCTTCTTGGGCTTATACTCCTTTGCGAAGAAGTCAACGCGAGGGTCAGGCACGTGCACGACGCCCACGTGTGCCTCGCCGAAATCATCTGTCTTTACAGTGCCGCGCGTCAGCGCTCGAAATAGAGTGGTCTTGCCCGAGCCGGGCAGTCCCACGATTCCCACCTTCATAGGTTTCACCTTTCCCGTTTGTGCGCAAGCATTGTACCACATTAGCCGGCCGGCTTTGAAGAGCGAGCGAAGGACGACGGCGGGCTGGCGCATAACACCTGCCTTGGCAGGAGGTCGCAATGAAAGCTTTAGCACGAATAACCAGCCCTGAGCACGCGGGCCGGGCAAAGGGGCCCGACGTTACCATAGCCTGGGATGCTCCCGAGGCGATGTTGCAAGAGATCAGCATCGACGGCAAGCCGTACCAGGCAGTCAATCCCGACGAGCGAGCGTTCACAGCCGTGGGGTTGTCTGAGGGAGTCCACACCGTCAATCTGCGCATCGAGCGCGGGCACGGGTTGCTGGAGGCGTCATCGACATTCTGTGTGTATATGCCTGCACAACTTGCCGCCGGAACATTATACACGTTGGATCTGTCGCATCTACGAAGCGTGGACGTCAGCGACCCCGTTCAGGCAGCAAACGCGTTCGACACGCTGCATTGCATCGCTGTTCTGCAGGGGCTCGTAAACCGGGACCAGCCGCGTCTCTACATCAACTATCTTGGCGCCGATGAGTTCTGGCTGGCGCGGATGCGCATGAAGGGCGGCTATCTGGAGCATTCAGAGCTTGTACCCCTCGACTCGATAGAAGATGCGCTCAAGGTGTTCTCCAGCTACGCAAAGGGGGCTGTCGTCTGGGACCCCGACGTGCCCAGCACCAGCAATGTCGCTTCCACGGTATGCGGCGTCGAGGACCTCGTTCCCGTCAGATATGACCCGACGCCGGGTTCGCTTTACGATCGCCTGATAGTCAACGGACCCAGGCTTCCCGTGATTCACAATCTCGTTGGATACTTCGGCAAGCCGGGGAAGATCAACAGCACCAACATCGATTCCACGGGCAGCGCGAAATGCGACGCGTATCTCTGGGCCAAAGCACATTATCTCGATACAGGGAGATGCAATCCCGCCGAAGTGGGCTACTGGTGCGATGCGTTCTGGCTCAAGGCGCCGCGCGATATGTCGCTCGACAATGTCGGGCTCTCGAACCACGATTTTGTCGTAGCCAGCAAAGGCTTCATCTGCGATCTTCACGTGTGGGACGACGAGGCTCCGCGCGATGACTCGGATCAACGTCCCGGCCTGGACCGGGAAACGCTCTGCGAGATACTGCTCTCGTGCTACAAGCGCAACGAGGGCAAGATGATCCACTTCTCGGGCTTTACTCCCTGGGCGATCAAGTACACCGACCACCGCAACGCCGGCGGCAGGCACGGCGGCGTCGCAACGGAGTGGGAGATGACCCGAATCACGAGTTCATATAACGCCTATGTCGATGCGGATGCGATAGGATATGCGGGGATGGCGAACGCTTCTGTCTTCCAGCACTGTCCGCTGCCGGACCGGCTGGTGCAAAACCGCCCGCCCACAAAACAGGAACTGCAGGAACGCGGTTACATCGACGCCGATGGTAAGGTCGCGCCGTTCAACTTCATCTATCACTACCTCGGCGATTACGACTCCGCCGCCTGGCTCTATCATCGAATGCCTGTAATATGGCAGTCCAAGTCACGCGGCGAGGTGCCGTCCGGCTGGGCATTCAACCCTAACCTGATCGAGCGCCTGCCCCTGGTCTTCGACTGGGTCTATGAGACGAAGTCACCTATGGACTACTTCGTTGCAGGCGACTCCGGCGCGGGCTACGTCAACCCGACCGCGCTCATCCCTCCGAGGCCATTTGGAGGTCTTCCTTCAGCGGCCGAGGCATGGATCGCTCACAACATACCTTACTTCCGCCGGCTGAACTACTCCATAGTGGGTTTCATCATCAACGCATTCTGCGGGGAGTTGACCGACGAAAGCAACTCGATGTATACCTCGTTTGCCGGAGACGGGGTGATGACGCAGGTGTGGATGCCCAAGGATAAGAAGACGGATCACCTGCTGGACAACATGCCTGTGGCGCATATGAAGCGTGACATTGACGGCAAGCCGGAAGATGCCGCGGGCCAGATCATTCCTCACGGCCAGCCGGGGAAAACCGCGTTTGTAGCGTTCAGATCGATACTAAAGGACTCCGATTGGATCAAAGCCGTCAACGATCACGCGAAACAGGCCAGACCGGAATGTAACTTCACGCCGGTCGATCCTTACACCTATTTCTACCTGCTCCGGCACTTCCTTGGCGGCAGCAACAACCGGCGCGCCACGTATACGTTCGATACCATGCCTGCGAGCGTCCAGGCGGGCCGAACCGTGAAGATCTCTGTTGGCCTGCGCAACGACGGCTGGGACGATTGGGCGAGCGAAGGCGAAGACGCGGTTGTGCTTACTGCCAGATTCGCTGAAAGGGAATCCGTTACGGTCTGCAAGCTTCCACATGATGTGCCGGCAGGTGAAAGCGCAGTTGTGGAACTGGCTGTCGCGGCCCCGGATGCACGCGGAATCTGCCAGTTTACGCTGGAGCTTCGGAGAGGCGCTGACGGATGGTTCGGCGACGCGGGGGATCTTCCGTGGGCCAAACAGGTGATGGTAACTTAGCCAGCCTCAGATAAGAAACAGGCGTGGTGACCAGAGAACGTGATCACCACGCCGTTCAGAGCTCCGCACCATCCTGGCACGGGATGGAAAAGGAGGAGAGGTGAGCGGTGTTCCGCGCGTTTCCTCGGCACGGAAAGGAGACGTATCAAGGACGCGCTCGCTCCAAGACTAACGGGTCTTGCTCCTGCCTTACTGGAAAATCAAAGAGCACCACTGGGATGAGTGTACACTACTTCAATCCGCCTGCCTATTGGGCTTGCGGCTGATTTTCGCGTAGTGCTGAGGTATTACGTGCGGGCTAGACTTCGATGATGATCGGCACGACCATCGGCCTTCGATGAGTCTTCTCGTAGATGAACTTGGCAAGAGCTTTCCGGCACGCGGCCTTTACCTCGTCGTATTCCTCGAGAGAATCGGTTTCGGCGAATGCCTCCAGAGCGCCCTCCACGACGCCGCGTGCCTCCTGCAGCAGGTTCTCGGCAGGTTCCTGTTCCACGAACCCTCTGGAGAAGATGTCCGGGCCTGATACGATTTCCTTTGAGGCGGCATCAACGCCGACCACGGCAATCACAACGCCGTCCTGTGCAAGATGACGCCGGTCTCGCAGCACGACGTCCTCGACGTCACCTACCCCGAGCCCGTCCACCATCACGCTCCCAGCGGGCACCTTGTCTACGATCTCGGCGGTTTGGCTGGTGATCTCCAGAACGTCTCCGATGCTCACGCGAAGGACGCTCTCGCTGGGATATCCCATGGAAGCAGCAAGGCCAACGAATCTGGAGTAATGCCGCTCCTCGCCGTGCACAGGCATTAGGAACTTCGGCTTGAGGAGGTTCAGCATCATCTTGATATCCTCCTGGTTTCCGTGTCCTGAGGCGTGAACCGGCATGTCGGGCTCGTAGATCACGTTCGCGCCCTGCTTGAAAAGGCGGTTGATGATACGCAGGACCAGGCTCTCGTTCCCGGGTATGGGCTTCGCGCTGATGATCACGGTGTCCCCGGGTTCGATCTTGATGTGCTTGTGCTCGTCCATCGCCATTCTCGACAGGGCGGAGAGTGGCTCGCCCTGGCTGCCGGTCGTGATGATCACAGTCTCGCTGCGTGGAAGCTGCGCCAGTTCGTCAGTTCTGGCCCGCGCTCCTTCGCCAACTCTGAGGTAGCCCAAGTCCTCGGCGATGCGGCTGTTGCTCTCCATGCTGCGCCCGATGACGGCCACTCGCCTGTTGTGTTTCGCGGCAACGTCGAATATCTGCTGCACGCGGTGTATGTTAGAGGCGAACGCAGCAATGATGATCCTGCCTTCGGCAGTGGCGAATATGCTATCGAACGTCTGCCCGACAGTGCTCTCGCTCAGCGCGAAACCGGGCTTCTCGACATTGGTGGTGTCGCACAGCAGCAGCACGACTCCCTTGTCGCCGATTTTGGCCAGCCTGCTGACATCGATGAGATTGCCGTCTACCGGGCTCTGGTCGAACTTGAAATCGGCAGTGTGAACGACACTGCCGACCGGGGTGTTGATGACCAGGCCCGATACGTCAGGAATACTGTGCGAGACGCGGACCCACTCCACCGAAAAGTCGCCGAACTTCAGCACGTCCCCGCACTGCACGATATTCAGCCGGGCATACTCTCCGATCTTGTGCTCGGAGAGCTTGCTGGAGACGAAACCGATGGTTAGCGGGGTACCGTAGACAGGAACGTCGAGCCTCTTGAGCACGTAGGGCAGCGCGCCGATGTGGTCCTCGTGCCCGTGGGTGAGGACGATTGCCATGACCTTGTCGGCGTTGTCCTCAAGATAGGTGATATCCGGTATGACTATATCGACCCCAGGCATCTCTTCTTCGGGGAACATGAGCCCGGCGTCCACAACGAGGATTTGGTCCTTGTAGCGGAACGCTGTCATGTTCTTCCCGATCTCGAGAACGCCCCCGAGCGGGATAACCTGGAGTTTTCTTCTAGTGGCCATGCTTTGTCAGGGAATAGGGATCAGGAGCTATGGAGCAGGCGCGGCGACACATTCGGGGAACGCCGAATCCCTTCCCAATTCCCGATAACCTATCCCCTCGCTTTGATATACCCGCGCTCGATAGCCATCTCGGCTATCTGCACGGCGTTGAGCGCAGCGCCCTTGCGGATGTTGTCCGCGACTACCCACATATCGAGCGTGTTCGGATTGCAGGAGTCCTGCCTGATCCTGCCCACGAAGGTCGGGTCCTTGCCTTCAGCGAACAGCGGCATCGGATACTTGCCGTTTGCAGGATCATCCACGACTTCGATTCCCGGCCAGGACGCGAGCGCGGCACGCGCCTGATCCGGGGTAATGGGCTTCTGGAACTCCACGTTCACCGCTTCGGAGTGCGCCTGGAAGACGGGGACCCTCACACAAGTGGCGGATACGGCGAGGTCAGGGACGCCGAAGATCTTCCGGGTCTCCTTGATCATCTTGATCTCCTCGCCATAGTAGCCCTCGTACTCGCTCTTGAGGCTGCTGATCTGCGGGATCAGGTTACAGAGGATCTGGTAAGGGTACTGTTCGCAGCTGAGCTCCCTACCGGCCACAAAGTCCTCGAGCTGCTGACGCAGTTCCTTGATAGCCGCGCTGCCGGTGCCGGATACGGATTGGTACGTGGAGACCACGATCCGTTTGAGGCCGGCGAGCTTGTGAAGAGGAGCAAGCGCGTGCACCATCTGGATGGTGCTGCAGTTGGGATTCGCCACGAAGCCCTGATGGTTCGCCAACGCATCGCCGTTCACCTCGGGAACGACTAGCGGCACGCGGTCGTCCATCCGGAAGTCATCGCCGTTGTCGATGACGAACGCGCCGCGGGCGACTGCCTCCCAGCCGAATACCTGGCTGGCGCCCTTGACGCCTTCAGTACCCGCGAAGAAAGCGATGTCTATGTTATCGAACGCTTCAGGGGTAGTCTCCTTGACGTCGTATGTGACTCCGTCGATTTCCTGTTTGCGCGTGGACCGCGCAAGTATGGTGAGTTCGGAAGCCGGGAAGTTCCTCTGCTTCAGAACCCTGATCATCTCTTCGCCGACCGCGCCGGCTCCAACTACAGCAACTCGGTAACTCATCTCCAAACTCCTCGTCGAGGCAGACGGGACAGCTCACAAAAGCCGCCGCGTCCACCGATCCTACAAAAGCTTATCCAGTCCGTATACCAAGCCCCGGCAGGTCCCGGCCCGCCTGATAGCGAGCAGCACCCCGGGCATGAAGCTGGTCCTATCAATGCTATCGTGCCTGATCGTAAGCACCTGGCCGGTACCGCCGAAAACCACTTCCTGATGGGCTACTAGGCCTGGCAGCCTGACACTGTGCACGTGCACGCCGCTGCGCTTCTCTCCCCGTGCAGCATCCGCCCCGCCCGCGGGCACAACCGGCCGCACATTTGCTTCTTGCCGAACCACCTCAATCATCTCCGCGGTCTTGATGGCAGTTCCTGATGGGGCGTCGATCTTCCTATCGTGGTGTAACTCGATAATCTCGACGTCCGGCATATACCTGGCTGCCTCGGCTGCAAACTTCATCATAAGCACGGCGCCGACCGCGAAGTTCGGTATTACCATCGCGGCAACGCCCGCGTCAGCGGCAAGCCTATCGATCTCATCCAGCTCAGCCTGAGAAAGCCCGGTAGTACCGATTATCGGCACAACCCGCTGTCTCAGCGCGAGCCGCGTGTTGTCCATCACGAAAGGCTTGGCGAAATCTACTATCACATCAGGCGCTGCCTGGTTCAGCATGGTCTCAAAGTCCGACTCAACGAGCGTCGAGAGCCCTGAAACGCCGGCGACCGCGCTCAACGGCTCACCAACGCGCGCCACGTCGCATGCTCCAACCACTTCCATTGCGTCGGCCGCGGCGACGGCCCGGACCACTTCCTGGCCCATCTTTCCGCACGCGCCCAATACAGCGACTCTTGTCATAGCATCCCTCTTCTCCCGAGGCAGTCCAATCAGATGGCGACCCTAAGCGAACACGCCCTCCAGCAGGTTCGCGTGCTCCTTGAACGGCCCAATGGCGCTGACCGCGAACCGCGACCCCTGGAACAAGCGCGACGCAACACTTGCGACATCTTCTTTCGTGACGCGCATAATCGCACCCAGTATCTCTTCCATGCGTATGATCCTGCCGAAATAGAGCTCGCTCTTCGCCAGCCTGCTCATACGATTGGACATGCTCTCCTGCCCTAATACCAGCGCACCGCGGATTTGGTTCTTCGCACGCTGCAGTTCATCGTCGGTAACGCTGTCGCGGCCCATGTTTTCGCACTCTTTGTGCGTCAGTTCAACCACGGTCCGTACGTTATCGACGCTCGTCCCACCATAGATCGCAAAAAGTCCGGCCTCGCTGTATGATGCCGAGTAGGACCCTACAGCGTAAGCAAGGCCTCTGCTCTCACGTATCTCCTGAAACAGCCGGGAGCTCATCCCTCCGCCAAGAATAGAATCGACGGCGGCAAGAGCGTACTTGTCCTGGCTGTGTTGTGGGAAGCCGGCGGTGCCGAGGCAGAAGTGAATCTGCTCAGTGGATTTGTCCTTGAGGCACGCAGTTAGGTGCGGCTCCACAGGAATGGCGGAGCGGGAAGGCCGGTTGCCCTTCAGGTCACCGAATGCCGCGCTGACCAGATCCACAAACGCCACATGGTCCACGTTTCCCGCCGCGGCAATAACGAGCGCATCCGGCCGATAGAACGTCTCCATATAGAGGAGCAGATCGTCCCTCGTCATCGCGCCGACGACGGCGCGATTGCCGATTACGGCATTGCCGAGCTTATGGCCCTTCCACAGTGTCTGCGCGAGCAGATCGTGGACCTCGTCCTCCGGGGTATCCTCATGGCGCTTGATCTCCTCCAGCACCACGTTCTTCTCCCGGGATATCTCAACCGGGTCGAACACGGAGTTCAGCACCATATCCGAGATGACGTCCAGCGCCTTAGGAAGATGCTCCCCCAGAACCCTGGCGTAGTAGCAGGTGAACTCCTTGTCGGTGAACGCGTTGAGCTGTCCGCCGAGGGAGTCCATTTCGTCGGCAATCTGTCTGGCGCTGCGAGTCTGGGTGCCCTTGAAGAGCATGTGCTCGAGGAAGTGGCTCGTTCCTAGCTGATTGGCTTCCTCGTCTCGCGCGCCCGCTTCTATCCACACGCCGACCGACACGGAATCCACATACGGCACACGTTCGCTCAGCAACCGGACCCCGTTTGGCAGTATTGTCTTGTTGATGGCTGATTGGCTTGCCACCCGGTTTCTACCTCTTAATGTGCAAAGAAGCCACCGCGTGCCGGACCTGCGCGGCCCAACGCATTATCGGTGGCTTCCTTACGATCATTGCCTAGCGCTTCGGGCGGAATCTAGCCCTGGGGCCCTCGTCCCCGCTGTCTCGCGGAGAACCCGATTGGCCTCTGGAGCCGCCGCCATGCGGCCTACCGCCCCGATCACCGCCGCGTCCACCCTCTCTGCGCGGAGCAGGCGGAGGCGCGACGTAGTCCTCATCACCTTCGAGCAGTCCGCGTCTCGTGAGGCGGATCTTGCCATCGTCACCGATCTCGATGACTCTGACAAGCAGTTCGTCGCCGATGTTGCACACGTCCTCCGTGCGGTTCACCCGCTCCTTCGCAAGCTGGGATATATGCACCAGCCCGTCTCGATTGGGAAGAATCTCGACGAATGCGCCGAAAGGCTCTATCCGCGTGACCTTGCCGGTGTATACCTCGCCGACGCAGACTTCCTTGGTGATGTCCTCGACGATCTTCTTTGCCCGCTCGCCACCAGCCGCGTCGACGGCGGTGATGTACACGTGGCCGTCCTGCTCGATGTCGAGCTTGGCGCCGGTCTCGGCCTCGATCTTCTTGATGACCTTGCCGCCGGGACCGATGATGTCGCCGATCTTGTCCGGGTGGATCTCCACTACGAAGACCCTCGGAGCATACTGGCTCAGCGCCTCTCTCGGCTCAGGAATGACTTCATGGAACTTATCGAGGATGGTCATCCTTGCGGCCTTAGCCTTTCCCAGTGCGCCCTCAACGACGTCTCTGGTCAGGCCGTGCAACTTGGTGTCGACCTGGATAGCCGTAACGCCCGTGCGTGTGCCAGCCACTTTGAAGTCCATGTCTCCGTAGAAGTCCTCGAGCGCCTGGATGTCCGTGAGCAGAATCTTCTTGCTCTCATCGGAAACCAGGCCGATCGAGATACCCGCCACCGGGGCCTTAATCTTCACGCCGGCATCCATAAGAGCGAGGGTGCAGCCGCAGGTGCTTGCCATCGATGTGGAGCCGTTGGACTCAAGGCATTCGCTTGTCAACAGCAGCGCGTACGGAAACTCCTCCGTGACCGGAATCACAGGTCTGAGGGCCTTCTCCGCAAGAGCGCCGTGTCCGACTTCGCGGCGGCCGGCGCCCCTAATAGGCCGGACCTCGCCTGTCGCATACGGCGGGAAGTTGTAGAAGTGCATAAAGCGCTTCTCAGTATCTTCCTCGAGGTTGTCAACCTTCTGGGCATCATCGAGCGAGCCAAGAGTAAGTGTCGTCAAGACCTGAGTCTGACCTCTGGAGAACAGCCCAGAGCCGTGAACACGCGGCAACAGACCGACTTCTACATTGAGCGGACGAATCTGATCGATTGCTCTGCCGTCGGCCCGCGCATTCTCCTCCAGGAGCATCTTGCGCACGTGCTTTTTCAGCAGCTTATCCAGAATCTCGTCCAACTCGGCAACCCGCTCGGGGTAGTCCTCGGCAAGTCTGTTTATCCACTGCTCCTTGAGGTCGAAGATCGCTTTCTCGCTCTCGCTGAGGTCGGGCTTGCGGATAGCCTCTGCTATCTCATCATCCAGCTTCGCGCCGATCTCTTCGATAAGCGCGGCATCAGGAGTCACCAACTCCACCTCGACCTTGGGCTTGCCAACGAGCTTGACCAGTTCGAGCTGCAGATCAACGAGCTTGTCGATCGCCTCCAGGGCGACATCGACAGCCTGCATCAATACGTCCTCGCCTACCTCGCTGGCCTCAAGTTCGATCTCGAGGACCTTGCCTTTGATCCCGGCGACCGTAAGTTCCATGTCGGACGCTTTGATCTGGTCGAGAGAGGGGTTCACCAGGAACTCGCCATCCACACGGCAAACCCGAACGCAGCCGATTGGACCGTTCCAGGGGATATCGGATATGGCGAGAGCTGCCGATGAAGCCAGCACCGCCATCATATCCGCAGGTACATCCGGCTCCATGGATAGCGGCATGGCAATGACCTGAACGTCGTTGCGCATGCCTTCGGGGAATAGCGGCCTGATCGGCCTGTCAATAACTCGTGAGGTTAGGATCGCCTGTTCGGACGGGCGTCCACCCCTCTTAACAAAACCGCCGGGGATCTTCCCTACGGCGTATTTGCGCTCCTCATAATCACACGTAAGAGGGAAGAAGTTCATTCCTTCCCTCGGTTTGGCGCTCATGCATGCGGTTCCGAGTACTACCGTGTCTCCACACCGTACAAGCACAGCGCCGTTAGCCTGGTTGGCGACCCGTCCCTGTTCGACAATGATGGTCTTTCCACCAAGCTCCAATTCGGTTTTCTGGATTGTCATCTAGATACGCTTTCTCCTACCTTCTGAGGCCAAGCTTAGCGACGATCTCACGATACCGATTGATGTCCTTGTTGCTCAGATAGTTAAGCAAGCGTCTCCGCTGACCTACCATCATAAGAAGACCACGCCTTGAATGGTGGTCCTTCTTATGCTCCTTAAGATGCTCCGTAAGCTGGTTAATACGGGCGCTCAGCAACGCTACCTGGACCTCAGGCGATCCTGTATCGCCCTCGTGCTGCTTGTGTTCCTCGATTATCTCTGCCTTCTTCTCAGTAATGAGCGCCAAGTGTTCATACCTCCAAAAGCCGCTCTATCTCTAATTTAGAAAAGTGTACCACACACTCACTCGGCCTGTCAAACAGAGCGGCCGTCCCCGCACGAGCCCGCGGCATCTCGGATGTCCTGCTCTATCTGTTCCACCAGGTGCTGTGGGCTCTCGAATTTCATCTCATCTCGAAGCCGGCGGCAGAAGACGACATCAAGGCACTCGCCGTACAGGTTACCCTCAAAGCCGGGCAAATGAACCTCGACTGTCACACTCCGCCCGTCGAAGGTCGGTCTCGTACCGATACTGCATACGCCGGGGTAGACCGTTTTCGCCACCTTTACCTCAACCGCATAGACGCCACGTCCGGGGATCAACTGCCGCGGCCCAGTTTGGATGTTGGCGGTCGGAAACCCGATGCTCCTTCCGATCTGCCTTCCCTGCACAACTACTCCTCGGAGCGCGAAGCGTCTGCCCAGCAGCCTGGAAGAGGCCTCGACGTCGCCGCGAGCTATCATCGCTCTTATGCGGGTGCTGCTCACCGGCCCGCCGTTTACGATGACGGCCGGGACTACTGTCACCCCGATGCCTAACGCAGGCGCGGCTTCATGAAGGAACCGGGTGTCACCCTCGCGGTTTCTGCCGAATCGGAAGTTGGACCCAACCACCAGCCTCTTGCACTGCAGCCGGTCACGAAGCACAGAGGTCATAAAGCCCTGCTTGGGCAGGTTGGCGAGATCCGGCGAGAACTCTGCCACGACTATCTCGTCTATCCCCGCCGCCTTCATCAACTCTACCCTTTGGTCCAGCGTGTTGATGTAGAGCGGCGCGCGCGTGGGCGCAAGCAGCTCCGTGGGATGTTTCTCGAACGTCAAAGCAAGCGCGTCAAGGCCGGACTCGTCCGCCGCGGCCCGGAGGCTCTCGAATATTGCTTTGTGCCCCCAGTGAACCCCATCGAATACTCCAATGGCAACCGCCCGGCCCTTTTCGCTGTGCGGCACATTGTTGAGTCCGTGAATGACACTCATTCGTCTGCCCGATCTTCCGGCTCGGCGAGCACCTTCCGAGGCCTGACCGAGGTTCCCTCCTCGCCAATGACGCCGATCCCAAGCAGGCTGCCTGCTGAGACCATCTTCACGATGGAACCCGGCGCATGCGGCTCCGCCAGCCCCGCCTGCAGCCCGTGAAGTATACGCCACTTGCCCTCCGAGTCCAGTTCAACGGCTGCCATGTCCCGTAAGGCATCCGCAACGGATAGGAGGTGCGACTCCGGTGCGTGCTCGAGATCCTCCAGCACCACGGCGTCTTCGAGCTTGAACACACCCACTCGCGTGCGTTCGAGTCGTGACATCATTGCTCCGCATCCCAGCGCATCCCCGATATCGGCGCACAGGGTGCGGATATAGGTTCCACTGGAGCAAGTCACGATCAGGTCGGCTTCGGCCCTCACACCTGGCCTGAAATCGATCACTTCGAGGGAATGAACCGTCACGCGCCGTGCTGTCCGCTCGATGGTCTTCCCCTCGCGGGCGTGCTTGTATAGTGGCTTGCCCTGGTGCTTCAAGGCCGAGATCATCGGAGGAACCTGCTCGATGTCGCCGACAAATCGAGCGGCAGCATCCTCAAGCGCGGTTAGAGTGATGCCGGAAGCATCCGATTCACCGACCACTGCTCCCGTAGAGTCCTGGGTGTCTGTTCGGATGCCAAGCACGATGGTAGCCCGGTACTGCTTCTCAGTGGCCGCAAGGTATTCCACGATTCTTGTGGCCTTCCCGAGACAGACGACGAGCACGCCGGTCGCCATAGGATCGAGCGTTCCCGCGTGCCCTACCCGCTTCTGCCCGTAGATTCGGCGGACGCGGTCAACCACATCGTGCGATGTAGGGCCGGCGGGTTTGAGGACATTTATGACGCCATCCACCGCCGGACCTCTGATATCACCCTAATCTCCGCCTCTTCCAGCGAACCGTTTACCGTGCATCCAGCCGCGGCCGCGTGACCACCGCCGTCGAATGCTTTGGCGACTACATTGACGTCCACGCCATCCCGTGATCTCAGACTCACGCGCACCGTGCCCGGTTCGACCTCTCGCAGCAATATGACAACCTTGGGTCCCTTGACCGCCGCAAGGGAGTTGACTATTCCCTCAGTATCTGCGTCGGTGGCGCCCAGTTCCTGATAGTCCCGATAGCATATCGTCCCGTGCGCAATAAGCCCGTCGGCTTCCACTGTCAGCGAATCGAGGGCGCGCCCAAGCAGCCGCAGTGACCGCAGCGGCCTGTTTTCGAGGACTTCCCGCGCGATCACAGCCGAATTGGCGCCGAGTTCAACCAACTCCGACGCTATTGCTAATGTCCGGGCCGATGTGTTGGGATACCGGAACCCGCCTGTATCGAACACGATGCCGGTAAGGAGCAACTCAGTGGTGGGTTGGTCGATAGATATCCCATTGGCGCGGAAAAGCTCGAAAACAAGCTCGCAAGTGGAGCTGACTTCCGTGTTGACTATCCGGATATCACCGAACGTTTCGGAGGACAGATGGTGGTCCACGCGGGCGAGAGTGCGCGCACTCGTAAGCGCCTCGGCGGAATCACCAACTCGCTTAGGAGCGTCCGCGTCCACTATGATTCCGAAGTCGAAGTCCCGCCTGTGCGTGGACTTGACGATGGTCTCCCCGTCGGGAAGGAATGCGTAGTTCTCAGGCACTCCGTCGATACTGAGGGCAGTCACATCTTTGCCAATCCGGCGCAGCTCGCGTGCCAACGCCAGTAACGCTCCAAGGCAATCGCCATCCGGACGCACATGGCAGGCAAGCACATATGAGTTGCCTGCGATCAAGCGTCTCCACGCCTCGTCAAGATTGCTCAGGTGGTTCATTCCGCTTGATCTCTTCCAGAAGCTCCAGAATCCGGACACCCTTTTCTGCGGTGTCATCCAGCTTGAACTGGATATCCGGCAGCGTCTTCATCCTGACCCGCTTGCCGAACTCCTGCCTGACGAAATGCTGAGCATGCTTCAGCACCTCCATGCTCTCCTTCCGCTGCTCTTCGGTGCCCATAATGCTCACGAATATCTTTGCATGCTGCAGATCGGTCGTGATCTCGGCGTCGATAACCGTGAAGAACCCCAGCCTCGGGTCCTTGATCTCGCGGCGGAGGATGTCGCTTATCTCCTCTTTGAGGAGCTGGCGCAGCTTTTCTGTTCGTGTGCTCATGTCTACACCATTTCCATCCTGGAGTCCACGACCTCGCACAGAGGGTTAGAACCCATATAGTCAAGCACCTTGTTCAGCACCGTGTTCACGAATGCCGAGTTGTTCCCGACACAGGCGAAAGCCAGCCCCGCGACGGTATGCGAGTCCAGATGATCGATCTCCGCGGCCGACACGTGAAACTTGTTTCGCGCCGTATCGAGCATGCTCTTGATGACGTGCCGTTTGTCCTTCAAAGACTGGCTTCCCGGCACCTCCAGAGTGACGCTAAGTATTCCAGCAAATATCATGAATATATCTACGGGCCGGCGTACACCGGCCCGGCTGCCTCTTGTCTATGGTGTTGCCGTTATACAGCTCGCGCGATCTTCTTGAGCGTATAACACTCGATGATGTCGCCCACCTGATAATCCTGGAAGCCCTCGCTGTGGATGCCGCACTCGAAGCCCTGCGCCATCTCGCGCGCTTCGTCCTTCAGGTGCTTAAGCGTATCCAGCTTGCCTTCGTAGACTACCTGCCCATCTCTGCGGACACGCAGTTGCTCATTCCTCACTACTCTTCCCGCAGTGACCATGCATCCCGCGATGATGCCGATGCCGGGGATTCGGAACGTGGCCCTCACCTCGGCCTCACCGAGCTTCTCTTCCTCGATGGTCGGTTCAAGCAGGCCGGACATAGCCGCGCGGACATCCTTGGTCAACTCATAGATGACGTTGTAGGTCCGCACTTCAACGTGATTGGCCTCAGCCACACTCTGCACGGCGGGCTCCGCTCTCACGTTGAAACCGATGACAATCGCGCCGGACGCAGATGCGAGCAGGATGTCAGACTCGTTGATCGTGCCTACGCTGGAATGGATGATCTCCACACGCACTTCCTCGTGCTCGATGCCCATAAGCGATTGTCTGACCACTTCCTCGGAGCCCTGCACGTCCGTCTTCAGGACAACGTTCAACTTCCGAACGGTCCCTTCCTGAATCTGCTTGTAGAGGTCCTCGAGGGTGATCTTACTGGTGGAAGCTATGCGCTCTTCACGGCTCTGGCGAGCCCTCTTCTCCGCAATAGCTCTTGCTTCGCGCTCGTCCTTGACCGACTCCAGAACGTCACCAGCCTGCGGTGCGGTTGAGAGCCCCAGAACCTCGACGGGAGTAGCCGGGCCAGCCTTGCTCAGCCGCTCGCCCTTGTCGTCGAGCATCGCCTTGACCTTGCCGAACGCCTCACCCGCAACGACGGGAGTCCCAATCTTCAGCGTGCCCCGCTGAATCAGCACCGTGGCGACGGGCCCCTTACCGCGGTCTACCTTGGCCTCGACCACGCTGCCCTGGACTCTGCTCGCCGACGCTTCCGCCTGAAGGTCCGCCATCTCCGCGACCAGCAAGATCATCTCAAGCAGTTCGTCGATGCCTTCGCGCTTCTTGGCGGACATCTTGACGCAGATCGTGTCGCCGCCCCACTCCTCCGGCACCAGGTTGTGCTCGGCCAACTGCTGCAGCGTCCTGTCTACATTGGCATCCTCTTTGTCGATCTTGTTGATCGCAACGATGATCGGCACTCCTGCGGCACGCGCGTGGTCGATGGCCTCTATAGTCTGCGGCATGACCGAGTCATCGGCCGCAACCACCAGGACCGCAATGTCCGTAACACTCGCTCCACGCGCACGCATCGCCGTGAATGCCTCGTGGCCGGGAGTATCGAGGAATGTGATCTTTTTGCCCTTCCATTCGACCTGATAGGCGCCGATGTGCTGCGTGATGCCGCCGAACTCCTGCTCGGTAACGTTTGTGCGCCTGATAGCATCCAGCAGTGTGGTCTTGCCGTGGTCAACGTGTCCCATAACGGTGATAACCGGCGGCCTTGGAACCATCTTCGTTGCGTGCTTGGATTTGGGCTGGGCCTGCAGCTTTGCGGGCTTGGGCGCGACCTTGGTGGCGACGACTTTCACGGTGTATCCCCACTTCTCGGCAACCTTAGCCGCTACGTCTGCCCCTATGGCCTGATTTACGCTCGCCAGAATGCCCATCTCCACGAGGCGCTTCTGGATATCCGCAGGCGGCATACCCATCGCCTCGGCCAGTTCTCGGACGGTCAATGTCTGCGCCAGTTCAAGGGTCTTGGCTTGCGCGACGATCCCTCTGTCTTGGGAAATCATGTCCCGAACAGTCTCAGCCGTAGAGGTGTCAAGAACGCTGGATCCTCCCGTGACCGGCACGTCCAACTCCTTCAGGACGGCTATCAGGTCGGTTGTAGTGACCCCCAGGTCCTTTGCTAACTCGAATACTTTGATTTCACCCATAATATACACCTCTCGGTCAAACTGCTCGCATGCCAGTAGCCCCGACTGACGCCTGAACAGGCATAGTACATACGAGTATCGGATGCAACTACAGTAGGTGCGAACGCGGCTGACAAAGGGGCGCCTGCGAGGAGGAAGCAGCAGAGGAAAGAAACGCGGAGACACGACGATCTGCGTTATCTAACTTCCATAACCATTTCCCCATCCGGCGTCACATTAATGCTCAGCATCGTTATTCACCACAATAGCTTCCAATTCACGGATCAGGCTCTCGGGAATCTCGCCCCGTAAAGCCCTCCCTAATCTTTTATGCTTAATCGCTAGATCGATACAATCCTTCTTGGCGCATACATACGCGCCGCGCCCGGGCATCTTGCCCGATGCGTCTACACACACTTCCCCATCAGCCCTACGAACGATCCGCACGAGCGACATCTTCTCCGCCGGCTCCCGGCAAGCTACGCAGGTGCGGATCGATACCTTGCTCTCCCCCGTTTCGTTACTCCTCGGCGACAGGCTCTGCCGGTTCGTCCGCAAGCGCTGCCACAGCCTCAGTCTCAGCCTCAGCCTCGACAGCAGTGCTGCCCTCATCCTCGGCAGCCGCTTCGCCAACCTCTGTGGCCTTGGAAAGCTGTGTTTCGCTGCGGATGTCGATCCGCCACCCGGTCAACCTCGCCGCCAGTCTCACATTCTGCCCGGACTTGCCGATCGCCAGGGACAACTGGCTATCGGGCATAATCACCAGAGCAGTCTTGGTCTCCTCATCGCAGGTGACCGATATCGCCTTTGCGGGCGACAGTGCCTCCGCGATGAACTTCTCTATGTTCTCGTTCCAGCGGACAATGTCTATCTTCTCGTCGTAAAGCTCATTGACGACCGACTGCACCCGGCTGCCTCTGTGACCTACGCACGCACCCATCGGGTCGACCTTTTCGTCGGTCGATACAACCGCCACCTTTGTCCGCGCGCCCGGCTCGCGTGCCACAGACTTGATCTGCACGATGTCCTCGGCGATCTCCGGCACTTCGAGTTCAAACAGACGCCGGATGAGGCTCGGGTGCGTTCGAGATACGACAACCTGCGGCCCCTTCGGTGTGCGACGAACCTCGAGGACGTAGACCTTTATGCGGTCGTTGAAACGATAAGGCTCCGTGGGAACCTGCTCCGCCGGAGGAAGAAGAGCCTCGATCTTACCGAGGTTGACAAACACGTTCCTCTGCTCGCGGCGCTGCACCGTACCCGTGAGCACCTCGCCTACCCTTTCGCCAAACTCCTCGTATACCCGCTCTCGCTCCGCCTCTCGAATACGCTGGACCACAACCTGTTTTGCAGTCTGCGCGGCTATGCGGCCGAAGTTCTCTGGCGTAACTTCGATCTCGATCACGTCGCCGATCGCCACATCGGGGTCATACTTGCGTGCTTCCTGAAGGTCGATCTCCATGTGCGAGTTCTCGACTGTCTCCACGACGTCTTTCTCACAGAATACATGGAACCCGCCCTTGGAACTGCTTACACGTACGCGAATGTCCCCCGTCGCCGCATAGTTCTTCTTATATGCGGTTTCGAGTGCGGACTCTACAGTAGAAAGCAATACCTCAAGCGGTATCTCCTTCTCCTTTTCTATCTGCCGCAGGGCATCCAGGAAGTCTGCGTTCATAAAGCTGTTCTCCGATTATTTGGTCCCAAACTGAAAAGAGTGGGCGCGAGACCCACTCTCAAGTACGCCAACCAACTTCTACGTTAGTATACCAGATGCCGCAGCGCTTTGCAAGCGCAACTGCACGCTTATGCGCCCCAGACTCTGGGCATCCACATAGGCTCCTTGCCCATCTCCGCAAATAGCAGCTTCGTTATGAGTTCGGCCTTGAGCTGCGCGAGCTCCGGCTCGTCCCAGAGGTTCCTGATCTCGCCTGGGTCTTCCTCTAGATCAAACAATTCCCCATACTCGCGGTTGTAGTACACGGTGAGCTTGTAGCGATCGTCAACATAAGTCTTGAGATGAATTGTGGTCGGCTCGTGATGGTTCTCCACAACCACGTGATCGCGTGCGGACTCGGCTCGGCCCGACCACACCTTGCTCTGATCGATCCCCGTCATCGTCCGTGGCACATCCAACCCGGCGACACTCATAAACGTCGGCGCCAGGTCAACGAGGCTCTGCATCGCATTCGACGTTGCGCACGACGGGTCCTTTCCCGGCCATCTAACAATGAATGGGACCTTGATCATGTCCTCATAGTGGAACGCGCCCTTAGCAACCAGCCCGTGCTGCCCGAAGAAGTGCCCGTGGTCGGTGGTGAACACAACCACGGTGTTCTCAGACAGCCCTAGTTCGTCGAGCTTGTCCAGAATCTTGCCGATGTACTTATCCATCAGGCTGATCATGCCGTAGTAGACAGCCACATCCTTCGCCAACTTGCCTCTGTCGCGGACATGCGAATGGAACCCGTGACAACCCTGACCGCTCTCCTTCCAGGGCGAAAAGTCGGGGTCCTCGATCTGAGTAAGCTTGATATGCGGCGCGCTCTTGTCGTGTTCGCCTGGCGTTACCTGCGGCACGTCAATGCTGTCGGGGTCATACATCGTGTCCCAAGGCTCGGGAACGAGATACGGCGGATGCGGATCGAGAAAACTCGCCCACAAGAAGAAGCTCTCGCTCTTGCTGCTGTACTGCTCTATCAGGGCGTTCGTCCGCTCCGCTATCCAGGTATCGTAGTGGTATTCCTCGGGAATCAGCCACTTGTGCCGCTGCGGGTCCTGATTTCCGGCCGGTTTCTGGAAGTAGTCCCTCCAGTTCTTGCAGCCTTTCTCCTCCATCCATAGCGCGTAGTGCTGCCCGACATGGAACTCATCAGTGTGATTGCGCGCCAGCTCGATGTGCTCGAAGCCATAGAACGGCCCGTTGAACTTCCTCCAGAAGTCCAGGTCCTGCATCAGCGGATTGCTCTCAAGCGACGACCACTCGGGGTGATCGAACAACTGCTGGAAGTGCGCCTTGCCCACGAGCGCAGTCCGATATCCAGCTTCTCCCAGGTACCCTCCCAATGTTGGCACGCTCTCCGGCAGCTTCGTTCCCAACGACCACGCGCCGTGCTGGCTCGGATACAGGCCAGTGATGATCGACGCGCGAGTGGGAGTGCAGGTGGGGTTCACGCAGTAGGCCCTGTCGAAACGCACGCCTTGGGATGCAAGTCTGTCCAGGTTTGGCGTCCTAACTTGTGCACCCAGGCAACTGAGCGTATTCCAGTGCTGCTGGTCTGACGTTATCAGCAGGATATTCGGTCTCTTCTCTTGCATTGCTCCCTCTCGCAGTCGTGGGTCTCTCTCGCAGCAGTGCGCTAGCCCTGAGCAGCGGAATCGGCACGCTGATCGGGCGAACGGAATCAGCATCCTGAGTCTGTCGAAGGGTCGCTGATTCCGAACCCGATCAGGACACTATGATCTCGTCCAACGACCGCTTCGGCACGTGATGGACGCCCTCCGCGTCACGATAGTACTTGATGCTGCCATCCGGCCCTACAGGCTCCAGAACAACCTTCTCGGCGGGCTTGCCGAGCGCGATGACCAGCAGTATCTCATACTTCTCGTCGATGTTGAGGTCGTTTCGCAGCCGCTCCCGGTCGATTGAGCCAAATATGCACCCGCCAAACCCCTTCTCGACAGCGCCAAGCAGGATCGTCTGCGCCGCGATACCGTGATCGCAGAAGTGGTTCTTGCTGATGCTCGTATCGCCAAGGATGATGATGTATCCCGTGGGCCGCTCGCCCTCCGCCGGTCCGGGCCAGTCGGTCAGGTATCCTGCCCAGGACAGCGTGCGGAACACGATAGCATTGCGCTCGGGCGTCCAGGACAGGATATACTTCAGAGACTGCAGATTCGCCCCTGCCGCGGTGCAGCGCGCGAGATCCACCAGGGACCTCAGGGTCTGCTCGTCGATGGGTTCATTCTCATAAAAGCGCCTGTAGCTTCGGTTCGCCAGAACAAGATCACGGAACATGCACCAGTCCTCCAACACGAAATCATGCGCCGCGTCTCACGCAAACGCTCATAAAGAGTATGCTGGAGCCAAGCCCGCTTTTCCTGCCGAAATTGGCCGCTAGCGACTAAGCAGGTATCGTGACTCTGCCCGCCTAACTGGATGCTGTGAGGTGCGAACATGTCCACTAAGATCACGAGAAGGCAGTTCGTTGCTGGCACTTTCGCGGCGGGAGCGGCGCTATATACCCCCTCCCTGCTCTCGGCAGCGGGTAAAGTCAAGTCCATGACAGGGCGCGTGGAACTCGGCAAGACGGGGATCGAAATCTCCTATCTGGGCCTGGGGACGGGTACGGTTGGTTGGAACCAGCGGTCCAACCAGACCCGTCTGGGCACGGCAAAGTTCGCCGTCATGATCAGGCACGCCCTTGACGTGGGCATCAACTACTTCGATGTCGCCGATATCTACGGCTCGCACCAGTATCTCCGTGCGGCCTTGAAACCCATCCCGCGGCAAGATTACGTGGTTGAGTCGAAGATCTGGTTCCGCACTAGCAAGGACGCCAAAGCGGACGTGGATAGGTTCCGTAAGGAACTCAACACCGACTACATCGACATCCTCCACCTTCACTGCGTTATGGACGAGAAATGGGTTACCGACCTGCGGCCAATGCAGGACGCGCTTGAGGAAGCCAAGCAGAGGAAGATCATTCGCGCTCACGGCATCTCCGTGCATGACCTCAGAGTGCTGAAAGCCGCCGCCGACAACCCCTGGGTCGATTGCGTGATGGCGCGGATCAACCCGTTCGGCGTGAACATGGACGCCAGGCCGGAGGAGGTGCTTCCCGCGCTGCAGAGGCTGCATCTTGCCGGAAAGGGAGTTACGGGGATGAAGATCCTTGGCGAGGGCAAGATTGTCGACAAGCGCGAGGAGTCGCTGAAGTATGTCACCGGCCTCGACTGTGTCGATGCGATAATCATCGGTTTCGAGTCCACTTCGCAGATAGACGAGATCATAGCCGTGGGCAATAAGGCCCTGGCGGCGGGTTAGCGACGTTGAAGGGGGATGTGACAACATGAGCAACATCAGCCGAAG
>JBPOHN010000098.1:0-1540 GCA_052035525.1 Armatimonadota bacterium | reverse complement strand
GCGGCCACTCCATCGCGGATACTTATCCAGCTCGTCGAGGATCACATAGCGGCAAGGAAACGACGCGAGCGACGCGGGTGATTGCGCCCAGGCGCTGAACACGAACATCCGGTCGAATTCCAGCCGCACCTCGCTGAGGTCACTACGCTGGCCGGCGAGATGGCGACGGAGATCCGGACTGCTGTGAATTAACGGGACGATGCGGGTTTTCAAAACTTTCTTTGCCGTCTGCTCGTCGGGCATCACGTACAAGCACGTGCCGGGGTCCTGGTCGATGGCGTAGCCCAGGCACGCGAAGGAAAACAGCGTCTTACCGAGCTGAGTTCCCGCCTCGATGGTGATCTCGCTGACGTTCTCATCCGCGAAGCAGTCGAGCGGCTCGCGCAGATACGGCGTGCGGCTAAGCCTGAGCGGGCCGGGTTCGGGTGAGTCCTTCTCGTTGAGTACCAAACGACCTTCCACCCATGCGGAGGCGGGCAGCCGATCGGGCACTGCGAGGACGTCCTCAACGATCCGTTTCGCGGACGCGAAGGGCAGGGTCGATATGCTACTAGATCTGGCCAATTACGCCGATAGCCTTTCGCCGCCGAAGAATACGATCAGCTCATCCCATTGCGCGTCCGAAACTTTCTCCGGTGGAAATTCGAGGATGTCGAGGCAGCGGAGAGCCAGGCGCTCAGCAATCTCATCCGGCGTGGGAGGCCGCGGCTCCGCCTTGCTTGGGCGCCGGCACTGCACTGGTTCCTCCGCCAGCGCGCGCTTCATTTGGTCAAGCTGCCAGCGAAGCGTGCGCAGCTCCCAGTTGATGTACTGCACGGTTCCCATCACAGCTCCTCGTCCGCGAGCATCATCGCGCGGGCGCTCTCTATCGTGTGGCGTACCTCATCCCGCACCGTTTGTGCGATCTCTTTCTCGTGCCTCATAGCCAATCTCGGCGCGAGTACCTTCCCCAATCCGTCAAATGATTGCACCAAGTGAGAAAGCACCCGGCCCCAACGCGCCTCAACGTCAGACTTCGAAACCAGTTCGCCGCGCATCTGCGCCACTTCGAGCTCGGCCCGATCCGCTCTGGCCGCCCGGTAACGTTCTAGGCCGTCCCCGCGCTCATCGATGCCGGCGTCGAGCTCGGCCTCCTCCTGGGCGCGTTTCATCTTCCACTGCACGACGCTTGCCAGGTTCCATGTGCCGTCTTTGTTCCGTGGACAGTCCTTCCACGCCGAGACCGCCTGCGGCCGAACCCCGAACATCCATCCCACTTGGGAGGCCGTGCATTTCCGGTAGTCCAGGATGCTGTATACGGACGCGCCGGGCGCTCTGTTCGCCGGTTTTCTGCCCATTGATTAAAACCAACCTCCTAAGTCGTTGTGCCGTAACATGCTAGAGAACGAGAGTCCCCCACTGCGGTGTTTTAGGTGCCCGGAAGTACCTTTTACTAGCAGTGTAGTACAGTCCATTTTTGTACACCGGCACTTTCGCGTCGGATTGTGAAGTGGTTGCGCAAATTTGAGCATCCACATGCCTACCCGTGAGCGCGTAAGCC
>JBPOHN010000123.1:0-4301 GCA_052035525.1 Armatimonadota bacterium | reverse complement strand
AAACCTTGTCTTCCATCGTGCATCCTTTCAACTCAGCAATTCCTCTCTGAAAAGTCCCCTGGGCTCGTGTTGACACCCAGGGGCAGAAAGGAGGTGGGAATGAATACTACTCCTCTGCGAACGGATCGTAGTCAGGATCGCCGGGCTGGGGCGGAGGGTTCTCCAGTGACCCCTGCAGCTTTGGCGCGGTCTTCTGGCAATCGCGGCATAGCGGCCTGCCGAACTCCTTGACGCTCTTGTCCTTGAGCCAGTCCGCAGTGACTTTGTTGCCTCTACTGGATGTGAAGCCTTGGACGACCAGACCACAACCCTCGCACGCGAACTCGTCTTTACCAGCGGTCGTGCCAGTCGGCGCGGTCGGCTTGGGCTGCTGTGTCGAAGGGCGGGGCTGGCGTCGCTGGCCCGCTGGCGGTGCCTGGGTGGCCTGGCCGCCGTTGCCTGCATACTTGTAGCGGCGCATATCGAGCTTCGATGAATCGCCGCCTGCGTCATAGACCGCCTTTGCGAGCTCGCACATCAGCGACACAAGCGTCCGAGCGTCCCTGAACCGCTTGCCGTCCAGAGGCCAAGCGACGTAGGGCATATCGTAGAGATAACGCCCTATGCCGAAGTGCACACCAGCACGCTTCAGCGCGTCACTGACGGCGCTCTTGTAGGGCTCCTCTTCGTCGCATGCCTGCCCGACGTCGGAGCGATTCACGCCACCTGCAGTGATCGTTCCCTTGACTGCTAACCTGGTGGTTCCGCTCGGACTCACGAAGTCAGGGGCAGGCTCCCAGTCGAAATTCCATCCACCAGGCCCGAACACTTCGTCAAGTCGCTCCTGGACCGCACGGGCGTCAATGTAGGTCAAGACCATCGCGGTCGCGCCGTTATCGGAGGACCCGCCAGGTCGGCAGCTCATATACTTCAGGTCAAAGGGCTCCTTGAGCTTTGCCTGCATTTCCGGTGTAAACTCCATCACGCCACCTGCCTTTCTTCCAAGCCGGCCATATACTCGTCAATGGCCTGCTGGGCGACGGCCGTCTCCGCAGGGTCCAGACACCAGTCCCCGGGGATGCCGGCGCGAACCCAGTCACGCAACTGCTGATCGCCGAATACCAACTGCTTGAAGCCTCTGCGGTAGTCAGCGACGTCGACAATATGCAGCCCGTCCTTGCACCAGACCGCGACGCGGAACCACTCCTGCGCTACAGTCCGAGCAGAATCAGTCAGTGTGTCGACAGTGACGAATTCCGCGCCGAAGCGGACCTGCCCCACGGCCACCGCCGACGCTCTCGCCAGTTCGCGGGAGGACGCGTGGATCTCGTAGTGCTCTGGCCCGTGCTTCGTCGCAGCCGCGACAAACCAAGGGCGAACCCCAAGCTGCTCGTCTCTGCGCTCCTGCTCGAGCTCGCACTGGACGATGGCATTGCCTTCAGCTTCGTCGTAACGAGACCAGGCGATTTCTGCAGCGGCGTAGCTGTCCCTCATCACAGCACCTCCTTGGTTGTTGGCGTCGGCAGGGAGGCTTCGAAGCTGAACTTCTCGCCGGCAGTCTCGATGTGCGCGAAGAGCCCGACGAGCTCGCCAACAGTGATCGTCTGCCGACCTTCGGCGTGCAGCTCGCAGAGAGCGTAGTGCAGTTTGACCTCATCTTCGCCGGCCTTGGACCGCAGGTTCTCAAGCAGCGAACCGAGATCCACTTCAGTCGCATCATCGACCAGCTTCTTAACCTCACCGGCTTTGAGCGTGGCAGGTCCGGGAGGATTGATGCACTCGGACTTGCCGAGAACGTCGAGCGCCAACACGCCGCCGCGCTCATCATCAATCACGATGCGGCCGGCGCCGGGAGCTTTGAAGCCCATAGTCAGGTAAAGCAGCTTGAGGCTCTTCTTTCCGCCCCAGTTCTCGCGGTCGGACTCAGCGAATTCGCGGAGCTGCGGTCCGAATGTGGCAAGGAAGAAAGCCAGGCTGCGCTCGTCGGCCCTGCAGGCAGCATCGGCACGAGCGTTGATGGCCGCAATCTCGTCGGCCTGCAGGTTCCGAATCCTGGCGATGCTCGACTGGAACTGGGCAATCTTCTTGCCGACCCAGTCCGCTTTCGACGCGGAGTCCACGGTGAACCGCTCGGGCTCAGCCTGCACGTGTTCGAGGCACATAGCCGCGGCGTCGACAATCGACCAGCCGGCGGAGCGGAGCGCTCTGTAGACCTCGCGGAGCTTCGCGGTCCTGTAGAACGCACAGTCTTCGTTCGAGCAGAAGAGATCGACAAACTCGTCTTCTTCGGGGCGATCGGCGGGCAGCAACTGTCTTTCGCAGAACGGGCAGTGCGCCGGCATCGTCAGAACGTCCGGGAAGTCTTCCTCGTCCCGGTAGGTGAAGCGCGGGTAGTCGTAAGGCTTGGTCGCCTCCGACACTTCAGATTGATCTTGCAGTTGAGTGTGCATGGTGATACAATCCTTTCGTGTTTGTTTGTTGGTGCGGCCTCTGGGCTTCAGGCTCAGGGGCCGTATCAGTTGGTCATATCAGACAGATGCTCACCGCAGTTGGCGAGCGCGGCCTCGTCGTAGCCGCCACACTCATCGCAGCGCACAACCTCTATGAAGTCCGCGCCGCACTCGGGGCAGCACTGGAAGTGGTGGTAGAGCGGCGGGTCAGTGCTCATGCACTCCGAGTGACTGCCCGGCTCAGTAAACAGGTGGTCCTTGTCACACAGGTAAGCCTTGCTCACGATGCCCTCCTTTCGTCACAGCGTGTGGCCGAGATACTTCCTCTGGCGGTCCTCTCTGGCCCACTGGTCAGCCGTAACTGACTTCCAGCCGAACGCGTAAGCCATTGTCTCTGCCAGCCAGATGGTCCAGGCGAAGATCACGATCCAGAGCTTCGATGCTGCCATCGCGCTAGACACACCAGTATCGCCGTTACCGCCACGACCAGCGCCAGGCAGCAGACGCCAAAGGCTTTCACCACTGGGATCAACTCCGTATGTGGGTTTGGCAATCGGGATCACCTCCTTCATTAGGCAGCCTTCTTTCGGCGCTTCTCGGCGCTGATACGCGCATCCAATCTCATTGCGCGTTCATACACGGTGGTCTGCTTCTCACCAAGCGCTTCAGCGACTTCACGCCACTTCTTTCCTTTATTGCGGAGTGCGAGCACCCGACGATAGAACGCCCGGTCTTCAGGGGTTATCTTTGATGCTTTGGCCATCCGTTCGATTCGCATATTCCCCTCCTGTTCTTCGGATTCTCTTCAGTCTTGTCACCCTGAGTATACTCCACAGTATCGGAGGTGTCAATACTATTTTTCAGGTTTTTTTTGGCTTTTTCTCGCTCCACATCTTGACAAGCGAGCAGACGCGGGGTAAGGTGAAGAAAAGATGGGTAAAAAGGAGTTGGGATGCTCTGGAGAGGAGGTGAGAACGTAATGGCTGTATCCCGCGATCTCGCGGAGATGGCAAGGGATGCCACTATTGGCATGACTGACGCTGAAGTGATGGCTGCTACAGGGCTGAGCCTTTCGTCATGGCGGCGGCTGCTCTCTGGCCAGGTCATCAGCGACAAGCTCTTACTGCAGTTTACGGATGGGATGAAGCTTGACCCCGAGCCATTCCTTGCTATCTCTCGCCGTGTGCGACCTTCCGCCAAGCCTGCCGACATAGTTGCCTATGGGTTGGGCCTGTCGCCATTGAGCCAATCGGCCAGAATGAAGGTTATGCAACTCTATCGCAAGTTTGAACGTGAGGCAGAAGAAGATCACGAGAAGCAGAATGCCGCCTAGACTGCGGTATAATTACTGGTCCATCCGCCTGGAAGTGCGGAATACAACTTAATACGGGGGAGCTTACCGGTGAGAGGCAAGCTCAAAACGGACGTTGATAATTCCTCGGGCTGGCGTATAATATGACTTTTCCAGCCAGCAAATCCCCCAGTTACCTACCAAACCTAGCTGTGGAACAATTCCCATGACCATGACCATCGCAGAGGCGTTGAGGCTTTTCATACGCTCACGCATCGCAGCCAATAGACGCGCCTCTACTATCGCACAGTACGATCGTGCCGTAAAGGCCTTCGCCGCGTGGTTGCCCTCGCGTGAACTGGGCTCCGTGACTGTCACGAACGTTCGTGACTACCTGGCCCACATGAGCAGAACCTGGCAGCCCTCCACTACGGGCGCCAACCGGGACATACTCGTGCTGTGGCTGGCGTGGTGCGTCGATGAAGGACTGATGCCTCGTGAGGAGTGGAGCAAGCGAGTTCCCAAGGTGAAGCAGGATCGGGGGCGGCCCAAGCACCTGACACCGGATCAGTTGCGGCGGT
>JBPOHN010000025.1:0-149117 GCA_052035525.1 Armatimonadota bacterium | reverse complement strand
ACAAGTTCCTTTCTGACGAGCAGAGGTTATAGCTCCCCTCAGTTCTCCGGTATGCTATAATCAGGCTCGCCCCGAGGAACAACACGCAGCCGTTATAGCTCCCCTCAGTTCTCCGGTATGCTATAATAAATCCAGGGATCACGTCACCCCAGGCCGGGTTATAGCTCCCCTCAGTTCTCCGGTATGCTATAATAGACCGCCGCGTTCGCGAGCACGAGGAGGAGTTATAGCTCCCCTCAGTTCTCCGGTATGCTATAATGCAGATGGATGCCGACACGTTAGACAACCTGTTATAGCTCCCCTCAGTTCTCCGGTATGCTATAATACGTGGCGCTGCTGAGGCGCGAAATGAGATCATTTTGCGCCTCAGCAGCGTTACACGCCTCAGAAAAATGAAAGCTGCCCCGCGACTTTCGGGTCCTCTTTCTTCGTTTTTGTGCCTACCAGCACCATTATCTCCGTAAACTGCTTCTCAGTTACCTGCATACACCGAACGCACCCGGCCTCGGGCAGGCTTCCCATAAGGCGGGTGACGTGCTTATTGACAGCGTCCTGACCGTTGCAGATTCTCGCGTAGACAGAGAACTGGATCATATCGTAGCCGTCACGCAGGAGGAACCGCCGGAAACGAGTGTAGATTCTCTTCTCCTTTGGCGTCACTACCGGAAGATCATAGAAGACCATCAGCCTCATGAACCTACTCATAGCTGTGCGTGGTGAGCGGGAGCAGTTCCGGCAGCCTCAGCAGACTCGGGTCGCGCCCCCGGCAGGCGGCGAGAAAGGAGCCTCCCATCAGTTCCGCCGCATGACATACTGGCTGTCGCTTGCCATCGATCAGCACCTCCGCATACAGCAGCGAAACCAGTCTCTCGCGGTGAGCCTTGGTTAGCTCGCCTTCGGGACGCATACCGGCGACACAGAGATCAACAACGGGGCGCAGCGGTTCGACGAAGTCATCGGCAAGGTTGAACTGGTTGAGTTCGCTGTGGTGGTGGATCCCGTGGGCGAGGAGGAAGCCGTGAATCACCAGCCCTCTGGCCACCGAACCTCGCAGAACAGCATAGCCGTAGTTGAGAGCGCTGTTGGTCCCGTCCTCGGCGCTGCGGCTGAATTCGCCGCCGAACGCGGCCTCGAAGTGCTCACGTGCGGCGACAGACTCAAGGTTCTCGGAATCACCACTGGATACGCGCGCGGCAAACGAGCAGATCAAGTCAGCCTTGGGCCTGCCGAGTATGCTCAGGCAGGCCGACTGGTTTTCAATCTTTCGCTTTACTATGGCCTGCCAGCAGCGTTTGCGGAATGGGAGGCTCGCGTCAAGCTGTAGTCGCTGGACGGCGGCCAGTCTGCTGTGGCCCGCGAAAGGCAGGCCAGCCATGCAGGGCAGATGCTTACGGTCGCAGACTATGAGCGCAACTCCGTGTTCGGCCAGCCGGTTGAGCAGAAAAGACGTCAAGAGCACCTCGTGCGACTCTATGAGCAGCACGGACACGTCTTCGATGGGGAAGCCTACGCGGCCCTCCTGAGCTATAACGATCTGGTCGTTTTCAACACTCAGCCTCGCCGGCTTCGAGATCACGATTGTCTTCCAGGCCACTGCGCTTCTCCTTAGGAGCAAGTCGGTAGTCGCCCAAGACATCGATCTCGTACTTCTCAATCAGCGTTGCATTTCGGCTTCCTACGGCTATTATGTCATCGGCCTGTGATGTGCCACCATTGGGCAATGAGACCTTGAGTCTGCCATCGCCGCGATGGGTCCCCCGGTAGTTGCACAAGCCGGCGAAGTTGCCGCTTTCGAGCCGTATCAGGTCATACGGGTGCAGGCAGAACAGGAACTCGTAATGCTCGTCCATCCCCGGCCACAGATCCTCAGCCTTTCCGGCAGCTATCGCTCTGTTCGGCAAGACACCGGAGAGAACATGCGATACGTACACCGGGACAAGGTAGTACTTGCCGTCCTTGCGGAATACATCAGTGCGGACCATGTCGCCGTTATCTGCTATACCGCCGCGCACGTTTATACCCGTGTTCTGCCTCTGCCACACCTTGACGCTACGTACCACAGGGCCTTCCTTGCCGTCCTTTGCCGGTTTGCGCAGCGGTGTTTCGAAGGCCTTTTTGCCGTCGTTGTCGAATTCTGCCATTCTGGCGCATATCGCCGCGTAGAGCGGCGGGTCGGCCTCCTCGCACACGAGACACGTGATGCTGTTCCTGTCCAGGCTCGTGAGCGGCTCGCGGAGAGTGCTGACGCCCTCGGTCTGCAGTCTTCTGGCCGAGCGAATCTTTTCCTTATGAATCTGGCCCATGTGGCGACGCCTCACCATGCGTGATACGATGATGGGACGCAATTCGAGGCCATCATAGCTGCCAAGGGACAACCCGCTAACCGCCTGTTGCGGATCGTCGGAGAGGCGCGCGACGATCTCCTCGCCGAAGTTAGGCCAGGGCTGGGGCAGGCGGGGCTGTTCCGCCTCGATTACCTCGCCAGTCTCAAGGTCGATGTAGCTCTTGCCGGTTTCCGTGACTTTGGCGTATTCCGTGATCAGTCGCACCTGATGAGGCAGAAGAGCCGCCACCACGGCTGCGTCCATTGCGTGGTGAAGGTCGTTCTCCTCCCGGCACTTGGTCAGACCCCACAGCCAGCGAGCGTTGGCCGTGACGCCGCCGCTCAGGCAGACAACGGGCTGCTTGTTCTCGGGGTCGGCGAAGAGCAAGTGATCGCGGAGGAATGCGGCGAGGAATCGGGAAGCGTAGCGCGTATCGTTGAGGTGGCGATCCTTCCAGGCCTCTTCCGTCTCCGCGTTGTACTCCTGGCGCAGCAGGTTTTCGCGCTTGCGATGATCGTGTATGTTGGCCTTGACCCAGGCCTCGAATGCGTCCCATCTTGCCTTCTGGTGCCCGAACGCCTCGTATGGGGTCGCGTTACGCTTGTTCTGGTTCTCCGCGGCCAGCACGAGGACTTTGTTCGAGCGGCTGTCATCGAAGCTGCGGCTGTACGGCAGGATGTGGTCGATTTCCACGTAGCCTGGCTCCATAAGGCGGGACAGGTCGATGGCGCGCTGAGAGTAAGCGCATTGCCCGTTCTGCTCCTTGTAGAGCCGCCACTTGAGTAGATCGGAACTCTTTGGTTGGGTGCCGGGGAACGCTTCCTTGAAATGCGCCTCCTGGCGTTCACGCTCGCGGCGGTTTTCGTCCTGCTGCTTCCTTATCTCCTTGCGCTTCTCCGCGCTATGGCCTACGTCCCGCGCCAGCTCCACGTGGATGCTATAGGGTGGGCCGTAGCGGCGGACCACGGCGTTGATTACTCGCCGCGCCTGGCAGAGAGCCCGGTGCACGACTGGATTGGACACCATATCCCGCGTGATGAGGGGCAGCTTGAGTGAGCGCTCGTGCTCAAGCGGTGTGGAGTGGTTGAAGCCTGCTTTCGCGCAGGCATCGCTGTAGACGAGTCCTTCTTCCAGGTGTGGGATGATACGCTTCGCGGCGGCGGTGGATATGTGAAGCACGCCCGAGAATGATTCGCATGTCAAAGCGGCGTCGATCACAGCCTGCGGAGCGCCACACCTGCTGAGATGGGCGCTTATGTCATCATTGGTCTTGTAGAACGTGAGCGCGAAGGCCATCTCATCCATCAGGTTCGTATCGGACTTCACCTGATCCCACACTCCGGCCTTTGTGCAGACGTCCTGGAGGGCATGATATCCCCTCACCTGAAACGCGGTGGCATCCTCGCACTTCAAGGAGAACTCCGGCGGCTCCCCTTTGGCGGGACGGCGCATGTATTCCAGGCCCGTGAAACGCGCCTCCTCCGGCAGACCCAGGAGCTTTCGCAGTTGTTTGTAGGTGACTTTCTTATAGGAGTAGGCGGCGTTTTCGACCAGCTTCGCTTGCTCGGGTGTAAGGCGGGGCCGGCTGCCGTTTACGCTGTAGGATAGCTTGTTGATGTCCTGGAGCAGGCGGAACCTCTCCGCGTGGTAGCCGCACTTAGGGGCGCGGATTTCACCCTCGTGCCCCAGGAATGTGCACGGGCCGACCAGCTTGAGGATTGCATCACCGGAGGCGAACGGCTTCTGCCATTTGAAGATGTCTGTTACGGCCTCCTGTAGCTCCATGCTCGCGTGCTTGCTGCCCAGAGCGCGTTGCGCTTCCAGAAGGATGCCGATCTCGGCTTCCAGAGTGTCGCGGTCGATTGTGTTGATATACGACTCATGCGAGTTGCGCTTTCTGAGCTTGAAACGCTCGTCGCGCCAGTACATCTCTCCGGCGGTACGGTAGCCCCCATCGCGCAGGGTTGCCCTGTTGGCTGCAATGCCCTCCAGCATCTTGCCCGCTTCCTTGTCCTTGCCGTCCTTTCGGTTGGACTTGAAGCCGCGATGCTTGATGATATGATACAGGGCCCGAGCGAGCTCTTCACCCGTGAGCAGCCGATCCAGCCCTTCGGCCCTGAGCTGCCAGGGTGAAGGATTGCCGTTGGTGTCCGCCAGTACAGTCTCGATGGCCTGTTCGTCCACAAGCTGATGCATTACGAACAGCGATCTGGCGCGGCGGAGGCGCTCGGCTTTGCGACGCAACCGGCGGCGTGCACCGCGCGCCAGACGACGTGGCTCAGCCAAGGGGGCCATTTTCCTGGGGCTCTCCGCAGCGGCGAACGCCCTGACCCCAAGATCCTCGATGCGTTTCTGATCGTAGTTGAGTACGGCCCACCCGACGGAGGCGATTCCGATGTCAAGCCCAAGGGTGTACTTCATCGCAAACCCCCTAAAATGCATACCCCCGCCAGTACGCCGTACTGACGGGGGCAGCGCTTACAGCTTTACGCTTTGTTACAGAAACCCTCAGTTCTCCGGTATGCTATAAATGAGCCTGTAACAAGTGGATGCGTCAGCCAGGCACAGTATACATCGGCTTGTTAAAAGATGTCAAGGCCGCGAATAGGCTGCGATGCATGGCGTTTCGGGCGGGATTTGCATCCCGCCCGAGCGACATTAGTCCCGCCCGATCAACTCAGAACGGTCCCTTGACATCGGCTGGGAAGCGGGTGATGATCAGCGGGATCGTCTGGCCGTTGTGGGTTGTCCAGCTCGATATGCCCGTCACGAACACGTGCCCGCTGCCGGGGTTGGCGTTGGATCTGACCTGCACCTCTCGCGTGCCGTCGGAGAGCATGAAGTAGGTCGGAGTGCTCGCGGTGACGGTCCCGAATACCTTCACGAGGAGCCCGAGGTTGTTCAGGCCGACCGCTCCCGGCATTCCCGGAGTCCATTCATTCAACTGCGCGCCTCCGAGGTCGGAGAGCCGCATCATCAGCGGATCGATGTTCACCGGTCCGCCCATATTGTCCGGATGCGCCTCGTTCAACACCCGATGGAGCCCGCTGGTGCCCAGGAAGCCTCCGACATCGGTGAAGTTATTCGTGCTCAAGTAGCTTACGCCCGGAAGATAGAGCGCGGCAGCCCTGTTCGGGTCCTGGATGAACGCGCCATCCGACGCTCCGTAGCCCACATGTCTCTTAGTGAGGATCACCGCGCGGTTGTTGTCGAGTTGTCTGGCCTCCGCGATGCTACCAAGCACCCTCGCGGGCGTCGTGGATTCCGAACTGCGAGGCTCACCCCACACCCCGGCCCCGTTTTTCGCCTTGAGCGTGAAGTAGTAACGCTGATCGAGGGCAAGAGACAGTCCGGTCGCCGTGACCGAAGTGTTTATCCCGACCGTGGCCCAGCCTTTCACGTTAGTTGCGCCGGGCGTCGTGCCGATGGCGTATTGATACTCGACAATTCCGCTCTCGGAGTCTGACGTCGCAGTCCAGGTAGCGGAGAGTTGGCTCGTGGAGGTGACATACGGCGTCACGGTAGGCAATGGCGAGATCGGCGGCGTAGTGTCGCAGAAGAACGGGCCGAGATCGACCTGGCCGTTCGGGACGTTATCCGCGTTGTAAGCCCTCGCGTGGAAATACCAGTTGCTGCCGCCCGGGCTTGCCGTACAGACCTGCGTTCCGCTCGACCAGCTTGTTTCGGTGTTCGTCCAGGTGTGGGTCGGCTGGCGGTCCCAAACGTAGCGGATGTGGTGGATCGTCTGCCCGCCGAACCCGACCGTGTTTGTGAACGTGAACGTGTTGTCGGCGGTCTGCCAGACCCTGACAGGCTTGTTGCAGGTCACGCTTATGGGCAGGCAGAGGGTCGATTTGGTTATCGGGCTGCTCTGGGCCGACAGGTTGCCCCAGATATCGAACGCGGCGACGGTGTAGGTGTAGCTCGTGTTCGGCGCGAGACCGGACTCGGTGTAGCTTGTGCCGGAATCGACTGCGTCGATCAGCACTCCGTTGCGATATATCCTGTAACCGCCGATGCCGCTGGCGTCCGTTGACGCGCTCCAGGTGACCTGGATCTGCGTCGTGGAGGTTGCCGTGGCCGAGAGGCCGGTCGGTACCGTCGGCGGAGTGGTATCTGAAGGCGATATCGATACCCACTTCACCGCGTCCGCCATTACGACCTTGGAAGCCTGGGCGGTGTCCGTAAGCGACACGTTTCCAGTCGTTCCGGCGGCAAACGGCAGGGATGTGCCGATCTGGAACCAACCGCCGCCGTTTATCTGCTGGTTAACAGGCACGACTATGCTGCCGCCCTGGTAGTTGATCGTGAACGGGGCGTCATTAGCCCGGTTAGTGCCCTGCCTGTACCAGATGTAGACGTCGTAGGTGCCCGCGTGGGGCAGGTCAGGCGTCCACTTGCAGGAGGCGAACTCGCCGAGGGTATCGGCGAACCGGTAGTCGGTGCCATACATGCCCGCCCCGCTGCCCGTCAGCCATGTCCCGGCGGTCACGGACCAACCGGGGTCCTGGTTATCCACTATGACCGTCGCGCCAGTTCCGCTCGGGGCCGAGGTGAAGAAGAGGCTGTCGGCGCTGGTTGCGCTCACTCCCAGCGAGTTGGCGCTGGTGACCCTGTAGTGATAGATATGGTTGGGTGTGAGGCCGGTCAGGGTCACGGAATGCGACTTCACGAGGGTGGAATCAAGCGGCGTGAGCGTGCCCATCGCGTGGGTTGGGCCGTATTCCACCCGGCCTGTCGCCGGAACGTTGGTCGTCCAGATGATGGTAGCCGAGTCGGACGTGATGTTCGTTGCCATCACCGACGTGATGACGGTGGCATCGGGATTGATGGTGAAGTCGCGGACGGCCGTGCCGCCATCGGTTACTGTGACGCCGGTTACTGTATGGTTTGTATGGCCCGCGATCGAGGCCGTGACGCTGTAGGTTCCGGCGGCGACGGGATAGAGGCTGTAGCTGCCGTCGGCGCCCGTGGTCGTCGAGTAGCCGCCCGATCCGGTGGCTACGGTTGCTCCCGGTATGCCGTGGTTCTGGCTGTCCCGGACGTAGCCGGAGATCGTGCCGCCGCTGATGGTGGAGTTGATGGTGAAGTTGACCGTGGCGGTCGATCCGGCTGTGACCGTGGCGTTCTTAGTCTGGGTCGTGTAATTGGCCTTGGTGCACTTGAAGCTGTAGGTTCCCGCGGTCATGCCGGGCAGGGTATAGAAGCCGTCAGCGCCGGACGTGCTCAGGTAGGCCCCGTTGGCGCCGATTATCCTCGCTCCGGGAACCGGGACTCCCGCGCTGTTTCTGACGTAGCCGGACATGCCGGTGGTAGTTCCCCAGGTGAAGTTGACGACGGCTACCTCTCCGGCGCTAACGGTGATGGTCTTGTTTTGTGTTCCCAGACCCTGCGCGGTTGCGTTGCAGGTGACGGTATAGGTGCCGGGCGACACGTCCGTGAAGCCGAAGAACCCGGTGCCGTCGGCGTCCTGCGTTCTCATGTCGGGCCCGATGAGCGTTATGTGGGCCCCGTCTACCCATTTCGATCCGTTGTACACGGTGCCGTGGATGTGAGCCTTCGTGGGTGAGACCTTCCAGGGCATTGCGGGGATGTCATCCCACGTGGGCGTGATCTGGCTCTTGAATGTGGGGGCCCAACTGCTCCACGACCCGCCGCTGTAGGGTGTCTTGTAGTCATAGCCTGAGAAGCCCTGCACCTTATTGCCGTTGCTGGAGGGCGTGCGGACCTGCTGCAGCTCAAGGATGGCGTTGGACAAGGAGTTCATATACAGCCCGGGGCCGGTGATCATATGCCGGTTGCCGTGCCTGTCCTTCTGGAATGTCAGCCATCCGAACCAGTCCTGCTGATGGGACCCGGCGTAGTCGAAATAGGTCATCGGGCAGGCCATGTCGACGATGCCCTCCTGCAGCCAGCTGTCCCAGTCCTGGTAGTGGTCGTTGTAGGCTTGCGTGTAGCCGGTGAATGCGCTGCGGGTTGCGCTGGGTGGTTCGGGATGCCCGCAGACGAAAGCGCCGGATACTTTGATGGATGGCTTGACGATCTGGACTTTGTGGTAGATGCGCCTGACCAGGTTGGTGATCTGGTCTCGCCGCCACTGCTTCCATTGCGCATCATTCCATGCCGGGTCGCCGCTCAGCCCGTGTCTGGCGTTGTAGCGCGCGACGCTGGTCGGGTTGTAGCCCTGATTGCGTCCTGTGAAGCGGATGTAGTCGTAGTGGATTCCATCGATGTCGAAGTTGTTGACGATGTCCAGGAAGACCTTGGTTAGGTAGTCCTCGACAAGCGGATGGCCGGGGTCGAACGCCTGGCCGCTGGGCTCTGCGCCGGCGTCCGTGCGAGTAGGCCAGTAGTTGTCGAGGTTCGTGAGGCTGCCGGTCGGAGGGTCATCGTGCGCGGAATAGACTGAGTTCCCGTTCGTGCGGAAGACGACCATCCACGCATGGACCTCGATCCTCTTCTTGCCCCCGGTGGTGTCGTGCGCGGCGTTGATAATGGCCTGCAGCGCGTTGAACTTGGAAGGGGTAAGGCCCGAGAAATAAGGTTCGCCCAGGCCGGAAGGATAGCACACGTCGGAGCTTCTGCGCACCTCGACGAATACGGCATTGCAGTTGGCTTCTCGAATATGCCCCAGGCTGTTTGGGTCTCCTACGACGCCCAGAAGGTTGTTGACATCGGTTTGGTTCATCATGCCGGGCGAGCCCCAACTGGCTACCCACCAGGCACGGTATTCCTCGGCTAGAGCAGGAGTGGCAATCAGCAGAGCGGCAGTGAACGCCAGAATCAGCAAGAGAGTGCAGGCACGGTACGCGCGAAAGGTCTTATCCAACTTCATCCCCCAGTCCAGATCAATAGCCTGCCCGCTATTTCATATCTGCAGTGTATCCCAAGTTCAGGTGGCAGTCAAGGCAGCAAGCAGCGCCGACGCGCCAAGATCGAACACGGAACCACGGCATCGCGGAAGAAGACACGAGACTCCCTCTCAGGACACGCCTCGCGGGCTTCGTGGTTTCGTTCCGCCATTGAGTATGTTCCACATTCGGCTGCTCGCGACGTCGAGCCTGCTTGACAAACTGTGGCGTTCGGCCTAACCTTACCTCGAAACCGTAGTCCGGAGGGGACAATGCCTAAAGAGATCAGGATCGGTATGGTAGGGCTGGATACCAGCCATTCAGTAGCGTTCACCAAGTGCCTGCAGGCGCCGGACGTCCCGCCAGAGCAGCACGTCGAAGGCGCCCGCGTGGTGACTTGCATGAGGTTCGAGACGCCCTTCCAGAGCAAGGAGGGGCTTGACGAGCGTCAGAAGCAGCTAGAGGCCTGGGGAGTCAAAGTCACCGAGAATTTCGCGGAGGCGGTTGCCGACTGCGACGCGATAATGCTTGAGATCAACGACCCTGCCTACCACGTCGAGTACTTCACGAAATGCACGGAACTCGGGAAGCCGATATTCCTCGATAAGCCGATGGCCGACAACACCGCCAACGCGAGGAAGATCATGCAGATGGCGAAAGACGCGGGACTGCGGGTGTTTTCATCGTCCTCGCTCCGCTTCGTGCCCGCGCTGATCGAGGCCATCGAGAAGATAGGCGAGCCTAAGTATGTCTCGACCTATGGGCCGCTCGGCAAGGCCCCGGCCGGGAGTTCGATCGTATGGTACGGCGTTCACGCGTTCGAGATGCTGGAGCGAGCGATGGGCCGAGGAGCCAAAGGCGTGTTTGCCCGCAAGGACTCCGTAGGTGTGGTCTGCATTGTTGACTACGGCGAGGGCAAGCGCGGTGTGGTCGAACTGACCGAGGGCGCCTACGCTTATGGCGGCAGCGTTCGCGCCGAGAAGCAGGCGATCCCGTTTACTGCGGCAAATGTGCTCCTGTATCCGCTGCAGCTCAGGGAAGTGGTGAAGTTCTTCCAGGGCGCGGAGCCGCCGGTGACGCTGGAGGACGCGCTCGAAGTGACCGCGATGCTCGACGCCGCGGAGAGGTCGGTCAAGAGCGGGAAGACGGAGTTCCTCTGATCGGTACGTGAGGTTAAGAGGTTCTGTTACGGGCGGGATGGCAAATCCCGCCCGAGCGCGAGCCCTACTGCCGTTCTCATTTTGGGTGCGTTAGTCAGTGAATGCCGGGCGAGGTGTTTAGCTCGTACTCAGAACTCCCGATCGGTCATAAACCGCGCCCAGGATTCCAGGAGCGACTTGTACTCGGATGCCGGCAGCACGTCGAGTTCCGGCAGGGCGCGGTGGATGTGCTCCAGTGCGAGGTCCGCGGTCTTCTTGACGCCGCCAAGGGAGACCATCAAGTCGGTCGCCTTCTTGACGTCCTCGTCGGAGGCGTCTCGATTGCCGAGCACCGAGAGCAGGAACTGACGCTGCTCGGGAGTTGCTGCCTGAAGCGCGAAGAACACTACTGTCGTCTTCTTCCCCTCGCGGACGTCGGAACCGATGGGCTTGCCTAGCTGGGCCTCCTTGCCCAACAGCCCGAGAACATCGTCCTGAAGCTGGAATGCGGTTCCGCACTGGCTTGCGAAGCGCGACAAGGCTCGCACATAGGGATGGTTCTCGTCGGAGCTGTTGAGGCCGATCATCGCCCCCGTTCGCGCCGCGAACTCGTAGAGGACCCCGGTCTTCATCCAGAGCATGAACACGATGTCGTCCCTGGTAAGCTGCTCGATCGGCGTGCGCGAGTACTGCACGTCGAGCGTTTCGCCCTCGATCAGGGTGTTTACCACGTGGCTCTCAAGGTAGTAGATGATGTCGATCACGACCCTGGGGTCAACGCCGCGGTCCCTTGCGCACTCGCAGAAGAGGCTGATCGTCCAACCGTGCTGCGAATCGCCGGTGAGAACCGCGATATCCCGGCCGTATTCGCGCGCGCGCTGTTCGCCGTAGCCCAGGTGCTGCGACGCGTAGTCCGAAGCAAGCTTGTGAACGGTGGGGCCGCCGCGGCGGAGGTCGTCGTTGTCTATGAGATCGTCGTGAACGAGCGTCCATGTGTGGAACATCTCGACTCCGGCAGCCGCGGGCAGGGCCGATTCCTCATTGCCGCCAACGGCGCCGCAGGCCCAAAGCAGAACCGCTGGACGGAGGCGCTTTGCGCTCCTCTCCAGATAAGAAAAAACCGCCTCGCGCAAATCCAGCGGCTTGAACCACTCCCTGAAGCGGGTCTGCAGGAAATAACCGGTAACGAGCCGCTCACGCGCGCTCAACTCTTGCATAAGATCGGACAACTACAGCCTCCAGCGAAAAACCAGGCGAAAGGACGCCTCTTACGGGCAAATCATACCCAAGCCGCTCGCCAGGTGTCAAGCTAAGCGGAGAGTGGAAAGTACGTAGTGTCCGACCTCTGTCTCGGACACAGTCCGACCTGAGGCGGGGCCGCTGCTGCTTGCCTGCCCGTTGACACTGGCCGCTGGGAGGTATATATTCCGTAGTGTCCGATCCGGGAGGGGTGCCATGTCCGTGCCTATACAGCCTCAGCAGGAAGAACGAATGTGGGCGGCCATCTGCCACGTCGCAGCCTTCGCCACGTTCGTGCTGCCGCCATTCGGAAACATCATCGGTCCGCTCGTGGTCTGGTTGGTCAAGAAGGAAACCAGCCCGTTTGTTAACGATCAGGGGAAGGAGGCCCTGAACTTCCAGATTAGCTGCTTCATCTACTTCATCGTCACGGGGCTGCTGTCGTTTCTGCTTGTGGGAATCCCGTTCCTGATCGCGCTCGCCGTCTTCTGGTTGGTGGAAGTGATAGTCGCCTCGGTTAACGCAAGCAACGGCGTCGCGCACCGGTATCCGCTGACCATTCACTTCGTGAGCTAATGGAAAACCAGCGTCTTAACGAACATAGCGTGACCCTGCGTGGCGAACTGCTGACCCTCCGGCCGATGACCGAAAACGACTGGGACACCGTGCAGAAGTGGGAGTCTGATCCTGAGGTCCTCTACTACTTCGACGGCGATTGGATCACCGAGCGCGAGTTGGAAACCACGCAGATGATCTACCGCGGCGTATCGCAGAACGCGTTCATGTTCATAGCCGAGTACGACGTTAGACCGATCGGGGTGTGCTGGCTTCAGAAGATGAACCTCGATCGGATATCGGAGCAATTTCCCGGACACGACCTGAGGCGGATCGACCTTGCCCTTGGCGAGAAGGATTTGTGGGGTAGGGGACTCGGCACAGAAATGATCCGGATGCTGACGGAGTTCGGCTTCGAGCGCGAACGCTGCGATGCTATCTTCGGTTGCGGCATTGCCGACTACAACCCCCGCAGTCGCCGCGCGTTCGAGAAGAACGGCTATGTGCTCCTGCAGGAGGTTCCGCAGCCGGAGGGGATGAAGGCAAAGGTCGAGTATGACCTTGTGCGGTGGAGGCCGGACCGCCGGGTCAGCCCTCCAACTCCGGGAACCACAGCTTGATCTCAGTGGCGGCGGCTTCGGGCGAGTCGGAGCCGTGAATCAGGTTCTCGCTAATGTTGATCGTCAGATCGCCGCGGATAGTGCCCGGGGCGGCTTCGAGAGGGTCCTTCGCGCCCATCATCTGCCTTATTAGATCGACGGCGTACTCCCCTTCAACAACCATCGCCACCACCGGCCCTGAGGTGATAAACCCGACGGTTCGCTCGAAGAACTCCTGGCCCCTGTGGACTGCGTAATGCTCCTCGCCAAGCTCCCGGGAGGGCGTCAGCATCCTCATTGCCACGATCTTGAAGCTGCGGGCTTCTATCCGGCGGATGATCTCTCCCACCAGCTTCCGCCTGACCGCATCCGGCTTTATCATAACGAATGTGCGTTCCATTGGTTTCCTCGCTGTGGCAGTTGCCAGTAGAGATTAGCACAGGCAGCAGGCAGCAGGCAAGGGGAACGGCGAGTGGCGAGTGGAGAGTGGAGAGTAGAGAGGAGAACGGGCAGTGCTGGCGCACTGCCCGTTGGTGTTTGTGTTGATCTGGCGATTGCCGCGGCCTGCGGCTACGGTCGCCTCAGTAGCTGCGGGTAGACGATCGACGCCGGCTTCCTCAGCGAGATGACGCCGGTGACGGTAATCCAGGTGTCCTTGATGGCCGAATCAGGAGCGCCCGTCCAGACCTTGATTCCGCTGCCGACTCCGTCATTGAGGCCGCTGCCGTCGTCGAGGTAGAACCCGTCACTGACGACCAGCGAGACCTTGCCCGCGATCTTGACCAGAAGTCCTGTCGTGTTGAGCCCGACCCCGCCTGTAGTTCCGGGGGTCTTGCCCTGTGTTCCACCACCGGCAGTCTTTGCGAGCATAACGACAGGCATTATGGGATTACCTGTTTCGGTGGGATCCGGGAATACCGGATCCAGAATCGCTCGCTCACCATCGTTCGTAAGTCCCATAGTCCCCATCACCGAAACCAGGTCATCCGGCTCCAACTCACTCGCCGCCTGGACCCTGATGGCGGTGAAGCGATCCGGGTCCTCGAGGTAGAACGCGGTCGGGAAGACCGCGCTGACAACTTGCGGCGCGAGGGCTATAGCTGTACCGTCGTCAACGGCCTTGGCGGCCAGAATGTCCGGTACGGGCTGGGCTACCTTCACTCCCGTCGAGGAGGCGGGGCTGGAAACCAGACCGGCATGGTTGGTCGCCCTGACGCTTACGTAGTAGGTCGTGGCGGCGCTGAGCGATAGTCCTGTTATAGCGGCCGAGGTGCTGGGGCCGACACTGGTCCAGTCTCTGATCTGGGTTCCTAGAGGGCTGGTACCGACGGCATACTCGTATTCGCTGATGCCCGACTCGGGGTCGGATGCGCTCCAGGAAGCGTTTACCATATTTGTAGAGGCCGTATACTTGCCGTCATCCACCACCGGCGTCTCCGGAGGGGTTTCGTCAATGTAGAACGGGCCGAGGTCCGATGCCTCACCCGGCACATTGGCCTGATTGTAGCCCTTGATGTGCAAGTAGTAGGGCAGCGCGCTCGTGGTTGCCGGGCAGGCCTTTGTGCCTACTACCCAGGTTGATTCCGTGCCCGTCCAGGTGTGGGTCGGGCTTGTATCGAACACGTAGCGGTAGTATCCTACTGTCCCTGGTCCGAACCCGCCAACCGCTGTGAAAGTGAACGGTCCCGCCGGGTGCCATATGCCCGCCTGCTTGTCGCAGGTGATGTTGGCTGAGGTAGGCTTCGGCGACAGGGTCCAGACGTTGACGGTGGAAGTGGTGGCCGACTTGTTGCCGGACGTATCGTAGGCAGAAACGGCATACCAGTAGTGTGTGTTCGGTAACACGTTGGTGTCCACGTATGAGTTGGTCGGAGCCACGTCCATCGCGGTCACAGCGCTTGTAAGGCCACGAGACACTCTGTATCCCGCAACTCCGACGTCATCTGTTGATGCGGTCCAACCAAGGGTTATGGAGTCGTCCTTGGTATCGGTCACAGTCAGACTCGCCGGCACACTGGGTGGTGCGGTGTCGGTGTTCACCCATGAGAACTTGACGGCGTCTGCTATGACAACCGAGCCGCCCGTTGCGGCGTTGTTTATTGCCAGGCTGCCCGACGTGCCTGCTGCAAATGAGTGTGTGCCAAGCAAGTTCCAGGCTCCACCACCGACCTGCTGGTTCACATAGTAGACGCGACTGCCTCCGTTGTAGGTCACGGTGTGCGGTACCGAATTGCAGCGGTTCCCTCCCTGGGTGTGCCATTCGTAGACTCTATAGGTGCCGGCCATAGGTAGATTTGGCCGGTAGGTCGCTGTATCGGTTCCCTCGTTCCCGTAGGCGGCCAGGTAATCCGAGCCATACTTATCTGTGGACGAGGTCAGGGCCTGCCAGCCGCCGGCAAGGCTCGCGGACGGGTTGTCGATAATGATGTCCGCTGGGGTGCTTGGCTTGGTAACGAGCACACAGATCTCGGACATGGCGGCGGGCGCATCCGGGTTCAGGGAGTAGACCCGGAAGTAGTAGACTGTGTTCGATTGCAGGCCAGAGAGCGCGACAGTATGCTCATTTACCAGGGCCGGGTTCTCAGGTGTCGATGACGAGCAGGTCCTATCGAGGCCGTAGTAGACCTTGCTGGAGGATCCCGCGTTGGTTGTCCACGTGATGGTTGCTCCGCTCGCGGTCTCAGATACCTGGATGTTGGAGATGGTGAGCGTGGACACCGGGTAGTTGATATTGGCTGTCGCAACCTGCCCGGCCGTAACCTGGACGCCTTGCTGGAGCACGCCGTAGCCGGTAGCGGTGCAGGTAACGGTATAGTTGCCGGGTGGAACGTCGATGAACGCGTAGAACCCGGTGCCGTCCGAATACATCGTGCGGTTGACGGGGCCGGCCAGATTGATCGTTGCTCCGTCTATCCAGGTCGTGCCTCCGAATGTGACGTTGCCCTTGATGTGTCCCCTCGTAGGGGAGGATTTCCACGGCATCGCCGGGATGGGAGCAGATGTGGACCAAACCGAACGAGCGGCGTTCTTTGTGGACGCATCCATGGTGTGGTATGCGTAGATCGCCCCGCCGGTCACCGGCCCGCAGGCGAGCGTCCGGGTATGGTCGAGCTGGGTAGTTAGACACGAAGCTGAATACACGCCCGGCGCAGCGACCGCTTGCCGGTTGTATGCGTGGTTGCGCAGGAAGCAGACCCAGGGATCATAGCAGGGGCCGTATTCCCCATAACAGTCGAAGTAGGTCATGCCTATGTCCATGTCCAGGATGCCCTCCTGCATCCATGACGGGAAGTCCTGAAAGTACTTCGTGTAGGCCTGAGATCTCGACCTGAAATCCGCGAGGTCGGTGGGGGCCGGCGTGCCTGCGATAACGTCCGCTGTCACTTTTAGATTGGGCTTAACGGCGATAGCGTTCGCATAGACCTTGCGCACGAAGTTGGTGACCTGGTCCCTGCGCCATCGGTTGAAGTCGCCGCCGTACCTGGAACTGAAGCTGTTGAACCGCGCGACGCTGACATCGTTGTAGCCCGCGTCGTTTGAGCCGAATCTGATGTAGTCGAGGTTGATCCCGTCAACATCGTAGCGATTGACCAGGTCCATGATCAGGTTGTAGGTATACTGGGCTGCTTGCGGGTGCCCGGGATCGAACCAGTAATCGTCGGCTATCAGGGTCGCTCCGGTTGACGTCTTGGTGAGCCACTGCGGATACTTGTGATACGGGTGGTTTTCGTTGGTGGTGGGGGGATTGCCTGCAATCGGCCACACCACGAACCATGCCTGCACTTCGATCCTTGGCGACGCGTTATGGCACTTCTGAATGAGGTAAGCAAGGGGATCGAACCCGGATGAGAACCCTGATGCTGTGGGCTCCACGGATGGATAGATCGTATCACCCCGGCGGCGCACCTGGGCTACAATCGTGTTCGCGTTGCAGTATTGCGCCGTCGATACGAGTTGGTCGATCTCGGCCTGGCTCTTGAGGCCGACGTGCCACGCGGTTACGAAGATCCCGCGGAACTCGGGATCGCCCGGGTTATAAGCCAAGCAGGCCTGCGATCCAATCACAGAAACGAATAACGCTGCAAGCAGGATGACTCGCAGCGCGAAAGCGGTCCTATTCTCCCCCATCAATACCCTCCGACGTCCTCGCGGACACTTTTGCACAACCTCAGGTTAGCCGCAAACCGGCAGCCTGTCAACTGTCATCATTACCTGATTACGACAGGAGGCAGGCTGCCGTTAGTACTGCTCAGCCGACGCACGCCGTCGGTTACCGTCGCGTCGTACGGCCTGTGGTCACCGTCTCAACCACGACCTCGGGCGACGATGACGGCTCCGACACCAGGTTCATCGCGTTGATCGCCCGCACGCTGACATAATACGTGTTTCCGGCGACAAGCGGCAGTCTGCTGATGTTTGCGGAACTGCTGGTGCCCGCGCTCGTCCATCCTTTGACGTCCGTGCCGAGCGGGGTTGTGCCGACTGCGTACTCGTAGCGTCTGATGTTCGACTCGAAGTCGATCGCCTCCCAGGATGCCTTGATGCTCTTGCTGGAGGAAACGTAGATGGCGTTCACCTCAACCATTAGCGGAGGTGTGTTGTCCACTTTGCAGACTGGGCTCATGGCGCTCTGGAGGTTGCCGTTGCCGACCGCATCAGTTGCGGTGTCCGCCGCGATGGCTATGTTCAGGGTGCCGCTGCCGGTGATAGAAGAGACCGTTACGGCGCGGGTATACGTGCCCGTCGTGGTTACAGTCACGGTCCCATGCACGTCGCCATTCGTGTGAAGGATAACATCCTCGGCCGAAAGATCGACGCTGGTCGCTCCCTTGTAGGTGACGCTGAACTTGACAGGCCCGGTCGTGGTGGAAGTGACCGACGGCTTGCCGATGGAAACGGTCGGAGGCGTATTGTCCACCGCAAACGACTTGCCGGTCGTCGTTGCGGCAGCCCTGTTGCCTGCGGCGTCAGTGGCGGTGCCGGAGGCTAGCGATATGCGAATGGAGCCATTCCCGGTGATATCGGATATTCGAACGATCCTTGTCTCGTTGCCCTCTCCGATGACACTCACCGTTCCGGTGGCGCTGCCAGAGCGTGACAACTTCACGTTCTCGGGGGACAGCGTAATCAAGTCTGCTCCGGTGTAGGTGACCACGTAGTCGATGGGCCCTGACGCAGTTGCCGCTGCGGAAGGCGGTCCGATCGATACTGTGGGAGCCGTATTGTCCACGACGAATGTCGCGGCAGGCCCCGCCGCGGCGGCTTTGTTACCTGCCGCATCCTTCGCCGTCCCGGCTGCAAGCGAAATGCCTATCGTCCCGTTCCCTGAAATGGACGACAGGGTTATGGTGCGTGTCGATAGCCCGGTGCCGCTTACGCTCACTTTCGCTTTCGCGGTTCCGGTCCTGTTCAGGATGACATTGCTGGAGGTAAGCGAGATGCTGGCCGCGTCATCGTATGTGACTGTATACGTGACAGGTCCACGGGCGGTGGCGCCCACGGAGGGTTCGCTAATCGTTATCGCAGGCGGATCTAGATCGATCGGGCCCTTGTAGACGAACTTGACCGCGTCTGCGCCGACCAGGCCCGTGCCGTCAGTGGTGAGAGTGGACAACTCCACGAAACCAGACGTGCCGGCCGCAAAGGGAAGGTTCTCAGCGAGCATATACCAGCCCGTCACGCTGGGGTGTTCCTTCTGGTTCATAACGCAGTTGATCGAGCCCCCGTAGTAGTAGACCTTGAACGGGGCTGATTTGCTGCGGTCGTAGCCTGTCTGGTAGAACGCAAGGACGTCATAGAGGCCGTCGATCTGGATGTCAGGCGTCCACATGCACCTACGGGTCTTGCTGGATATCGTTGTTTTGCCGTCGCCCTTGTAGTAGAGATAATCGGCTCCGACCTTGTCCACCGAATCCAGATTGCCTACGTTCCAGGCGTTGCCATACGGCGAGGTGTTCCGCCAACCGGGGTCACTGTTATCGACGATGACATCCGGCACCCCCTCAGGCGTTGTGAACACGTAATCAGCAGAGAAGCTCGTTCCGTGTTCGTTCGTCGAAGTACACTGGAAGTGGTACTCGGTGGCGGGGGTCAGCCGGGTAATCGTGATACAGTGTGCCGTGACGAGGGTTAGGTCGAATTCCAGCCACCCATACTCGGACGTAGGGCCGTAGTTGACGTTACTCGAACACGGTTGGTCCGTAGTCCAGGTGATAGTGACGCTCTTCGCCGTGATCTCGGCCACCGCAATGTTCGATAAGACCGGTAGGCCGCCTGTGTTGAACGCGTGGTTGCTGCTGATAGACGTGCCTGCCGCGGTAGTGGACTTAACGCGATAGTTGTAGGTGGTGTCAGGCGCCAGGCCGGTCAATGCCACCGAGTGCTCCGTGACAGCGTTCGTGTCGAGCACCGTTTCAAATCCGTAGTCCAAGGTAGGTCCGTATTCTACCTGGGAAGTCGCCGGGACATCCGTGGTCCAGTTGATGTTGACAGCCGTATCCGTCACACGGACGGCCTGCACGCTCGATATTACCGGCAAGGCGGCAGTGGTGAAGGTGGCGTCATCCGAACTGACGGTGCCGTTGTCATTGCCTGACACCACTCGATAGTGGTAAGTGGTGCCGGGCGAGAGGCCGGTCAGTTCCACCGAGTGCGAGAACATTGCCGTGCTGTCAGGCGCGGTCGATAGCCCGTATGCGGCCGTGGGTCCATACTGAACCTGGGATGAACAGGCCTGGCTTGTGGTCCAGGTGACCGTCGCCGTTGTCCCGCCGATGTTCGTCACCACCACGTCCGTGATCTCGGGCAGTGCGGGCGTGGTGAATGTGAGATCCTCGGACTGAGCGTTTCCGTCGCTGTTGGTGGAAAGCATTATGAAATGATAGGTTGTAGAGGGCTCAAGCCCACTCAGGTTCACGGTGTGTGAGGTCAACAGACTGCTGTCGAGCGCGGACGAGGAGCCGTATTCAGTCGTTGTTCCGTATGCCACCTGCGACGTTGCAGGCTGGTTGGTTGTCCAGGTTATGCTTGCGCTTGTTGCGCTAGTGCACTGTGCCGCCACATCGGATATGATTAGCGGGATCGGGACGGCAAGCTGGAAATCGTTTACGTACATGTTGCCCGTGATCTGGCCAAGCTCAACAGTCACGTTCCGGGTGGCCGTGGTGTAGCCGGGTTTGGTGACGGTTATCGTGTAGGGCCCTGGCGTGACGTCGATGAAAGCGTAGAACCCGGTACCGTCGCAGTACTGGCTGCGCGACTCCGGTCCTTCGAGAGTCACCATCGCTCCATCAGCCCACGCGCCGCCATCCTCATAGGTGACCGTGCCGCTGATGTGCCCTTTGGTCGGCTCGGACTTCCATGGCATGTCGGGAACGGACACCGGCCCGCCGGATGTGAGGGCGGACACGAATGAGGGCTTGAACTCTGCCCACGAGCCGCCGGAATACGGCGTGTGGTAAGAGAACCCGCAGAAGCCGTGAGCGTAGTTGCCGGACGCGGACGGCTCACGCGTTTTCTGCAGTTCAAGGATCGAGTTCGATAGCGAGTTGAGATACAGGCCGGGCCCGATGATCATATGGCGGCTATGGTGACGGTCCTTCTCGTAATCCAGCCACCTGTCATAGTCGTTTGGCAGATCATCATAGTCGAAGTAGGTCATCGGCATGGCCATGTCCACGATGCCTTCTTCGAGCCATCGGTCCCAATCGGAGTAGACCTCGTAGAACGCGCGAGTGCCCTCAAAGCCGGTCCTGGTTGAGGATACGGGAGATGGACTGCCGCAGAACAGGGAAACCGAATGCTTGACCCATGGTTTGGTCGCCTGAATCTTCGCGTAGACCTGCCGCATGACGGCTGTTATCTGGTCTCTGCGCCACTGCTGGAACTGCGCATCCAATGCGTCGGGCTGGCCGGTGAGGCCATAGCGGGCGTTGTAGCGGGCTACGGACGTAGGGTTATAGCCCTGGTTGGGTGAGGTGAAGCGGACGTAGTCGAAATGGATGCCGTCGATATCGAAGTTGGTCACCAGATCCATAGCCAGGTCGACGATATACTCCGCCGCCTTGGGATGTCCCGGATCGAACGCTTTGTCTGATACCTCGGCGCCTGTATCGTCCAGGCTGATCCAGTAGTTGTCGAGTTCCGTGAGGCTGCCGGTTGGCGGATCGCTATGACGCGAGTAGACAGCGCCTCCGCCGGTCCTGAAGGTGACGATCCAGGCGTGCACTTCGATCCTCTGCTTGCCGCCGGTGGTGTCGTGTGCTGCATTGATCACTGCCTGAAGCCCGTTGAAATCGGCTGGAGTGATGCCGGACATATATGGCTCATCCAGGCTGGACGGATAGAGTGCATCGGCATTGCGCCTGACCTGAACGAACACCGTGTTGCAGTTCGCCAGGCGTATCTCCCCCGGACTGTCGGGATCGCCGACAACACCGAGCAGTGAGTCCACTTCCGCCTGATTCAGCGCGCCCGGATGCCAGGCATCGACCCAAAACGCCCTGTATTCGGGGTCGCCGTCCGTGTAGGCAAATGAGGCTTGTGTGCAGGCCAGGCACAGGATTGTGAGTAGAATGAACAGCATGCACCGTATGCCTGGCTGTTCTTTGGTGCGTTTTCCGATATACATCTGCATGTCTCCCATCGCAGGAACTCATCCTCGCATTCCGGCGTGAGCATCTGCTTCAATGCATCTGGCGGCGTCGTCCTCGTCCGCCGTTTGCAGCAGTTCCCGGTTGGCGGCCCGTGCCCCCAACTAGCGCGCTGCTGTGCCGCGTTGTCTTGTGAAGGCCTCGTTGGTATACTGTGTATCGAGGTGGAAAATGACCAACGATCACACAGACACTAAGAAAGTTTCCATATCCGGCCTCGATATTGAGACAGAGGTCGTAGATATGATCGCAAACGCCTGGATCACTGTTGAGGTTGCGAACCATACGAGGGAGGAGCAGCCCGTGCTTGCGTCCGTGGTCGTTGCTCAAGGGGAGAACCGGGAGCAGGTGGAGATTGCCGAGCACATCACCCCGTTCGGCGGTGTCATCGAGGCTGTTATCCGAATCACGGACCACACCATGTGGCAGCCGAACGAGGCGGGGGAACGTCCGTTGTTCGATTGCATGGTCGGCCTTATGGTTGGGGATGAAGTGATGGACGTCAAAGCCGTCAAATTCGACGTCGAGTAGCTACACCAGCGCGTTGTGCGCCCAGAACGCGTGCACGCCGACGATCGGGTTCACGATCTGCGTGATGCGCAGGTCCACCAGCATACTGGCCAGCATCGATGCCTCAACCCGCGAAACGCCAAGCTTTGAAGTCAGCAGATCGAGCATCCCGCTTGTTGCGATATACATCGCCTCATCAATCCTCTGAGCGAAGCCGAACGTGATCCATCCTTCGGGCGTCCGGGCAACAGGCCACTGCAGCGGCGTATCATCGAGCAGCCGCACGGTGAGCGTGACATCCGTCATCGGGCATTCGATCGCGGCGCCGCCTATCTCTCCGTCACCCTGCGCCGCGTGCCCGTCTCCAAACGACAGCAGCCCTCCCGGCGCCTGCACGGGCAGATACAGCTTGCTGCCGACGATGAGGTCCTTGCAGTCCATGTTTCCGCCGCAGGGGTAGGGGGCCATGTTCGTGTGGTAACCGGGCTCTGCGGGGGCGAGGCCGATGGAACCAAGAAACGGCCGCATCTTGATCGTGTGCCCGAGGCTGTTGGTGGCGGTGCCTTTGGCCGAATCCAGCGCCCAATAGAGCCATGCGAAGTTGTCGGGCAGGCCCAGCTTATCGTAACGCTCCTTGTGGCTACCGCCGCGCATGGATATACCATAGGAGCCGACCGTCAGGGAATCGATGCTGATCTCCATCGTCATGCCGGGCTCAGCTCCGCGTACGGCCACTGGCCCAACCAGGCAGTTGCCGACGTCATTAGCCGGGTCCTTGCGGTCCTCCCGCTTCAGCGCATTGGGATATACGTCAGGGCTTGCTGGCGGCTCCCAGCACCAGTCGCAGTTGCGCGTGCCGGCGATGATGGTATCGCCGGGGTCGATGGTGAGTATCGGCGCCTTGTCGCGCGAGATGCTGCCCTGCAGGTTCTCGGGCGTCGGCTCGATGCGGTGGATCATTGGGTCCCTCTACTCCTCTATTGTGAACAGGAACGTGCAGCCGCGCTTGCCTTCGCTTTCCAGAGCCGATGACCGGACCTCCATCGAGAGCTTCTTCTGCAAAGCGTTCTGCAGGTGGTGCTTCACGTGCCCTCCACAGCAGTAGCAGTAGGTGATGGACACCGGGCCTTTAGCCTTCGGCAGACACACGCACCGATAGGACTCCTGGCCCTCCGGGAAGAACGACACCAACACGCGGCCATCGTCTTGCATCGTTACGCTGTGCCCGAAGACGAATCTGGCCTCGTTCGCTGCCTTGATCCTGTCCTTGAGGGTATCGTACTGCTGGCCGATAACTTTGCTCATCTCCTGACGCTTGCCGCCGAGGCAGCACGCGCAGCTCTCGCGGACCTTGTATCTCGTCGGTTCATCCAGCAGCGCATCCATCCGGTTCATCGCTTCCTGCATCCAGGCGGCTTTCTTCTCGGGCTTATCGCCCTTCTTGATCGAGTCTCCGCCGGCCATGATCTCCGCGGCTATCTCGGGCGCGATGCCCGCAGCCTCCAGTCGATTCGCCAGAATCTTGATTCGGCCATACTCATACTCAGCCATCCTGTCCCTCCCGTCGTTACGGCACTATCAGCTTCGCTTCCGCCTTGCCATTCTCCTCGGAGACAATGGCGAGCCTGCCGGAGATATCCAGGCCGCCGATCTTCGTCCTAATCGGTTCCAGCGCGCTCACGATCGTGTCCACGCGGCCGGAGGCGGTGGTGATGGTGATCGTGACAGCATCACCATCATCCTTGCGCTCGATCTTGGTTATCGTCCGCTTGCCTACGTACGGCTCGATGACGCTTGCGTAGGTGGATTCGCTCGCCTGATTGGGCAGCAGGATGTAGGTAAGCTTCCTCGGATTGCCGGGCTTGTTGCGCGGCGGATCGCCGTGGGCAAGTATTACCTCTCTCGGCGGCGACAGTAAACTCACCCGCAGCTTGATGTCCTTCGGTTCCTTCAGCACCTTCCAGGTATCGACGACATCGTACGTCACCGATGGGCAGTCCGAGGGTTTGGGGTCACGTCGAACGTCATACAGATATTGATATCCGTTCGCTTCCGCGCCGAGCTTTCTGTCGCCGAGGTCCACGTACGGCTCGACGTCCTCGCCTGCGAGCGTGCCCTTGGGCTGCGCGATCAGGTTCAGGCCCTCGGTCTCCACTTCGCCTTCGGCGCCGTGCAGGCTGTAGAGATGTTCCTTGCCGCCCTTGACGCGGAAGATGTCTACGACGTAGAAGTCCTCATCCGATACATCCACCATGGCCACGGTGCGCTGATAGAGCGAGGTCTGCGGGTAAGCCTCGTCGCTTAGCACTTCCGCCGCGCTGACTTCGCTGCCCTCAACCACGAAGTTGGACTTGCCGATGAGGTTCGTTTGCTGCCGCCTCTGATCTACTGTCACGGTGTTGTGGCTGATGGTGTGGCTGGTCCATTCGAAACGCGACGCGCAGTCGGCGGTCGCGTATTCCGGATAGCCGAGGTCCGGCATCAGGTTGAGGCCGTGCCCGAACAACTCGACGTTGAGGGTGTCCCTGTGCCCGTGACCGATGTTGCGACCGTAGTAGAGCGACAGCGCGCGAGCGTTCTCCCCGGCGCCGGAGCGCAGTATCGCGCACCCGTAAGACGGCATGTTGTCCGTCTTGAGCACGCAAGGGCCGCGCTCTTTCAGGATGGCTTCTATCCTCGGCTCGACCGATTCGGGCTCGGTGTCGAATATGCCGCCGCGCAGCCCCTTCGCGCTGCCGCCGTTCAGGAGGGCCGCCATCTGAGCGAACTCAGCGTCACCGAACGTCTGGAATGCGTAGACCAGATCGGCCGCCGACACGCTTGCCAGGCCCGGCGAGCCCGTGCTGCCCGTATCGCCGATGTGCGGCGAGAACTTGCCTATGCACCCCAACCGCACCGGGGCCTGGAACATCTTCTTGTACTTGGGGTTGTTTATGAAGCTGTTGCGCGTATACTTCGGGTAGAGCGCCAGTATGTCGGATATGGACCTGAACAGGTTCCTCCAGAGGGAATTGTAGGCGGGCGATGCCTCGTTGCCCATGCCGTCATCGTCTACTTTGGTCTTGAAGATGCCGCTCATGTTGCCGCCCTGATCGGGGCGCCGCGCATCGCCATCCTTGAAGACCCAGTCCAGCCAGTCCTCCGACGTTTTCGGCTCGTCCAGCACGACCGCCGCGATTGCCATCGTGTTCTGATGCATCCCCTCGTTGCCGCGGATCCGGCCGTTCAGGATGCTGTCGTGGACCTGCCGGATGACGTCGTTCTCGAACAGCGCCCGCACTTCAGCCGCCGTGACAGGCTTGCCGGCTTGCTTGCTTAAAGCCGACAGGACGTCCGGATCATCGAGCGCCGGGTAGATGGCATCATAGGCCAGTATGAAGGAGTTCACGAGGCTGGTTTCCCAGATGCACCCGTAGATCCCGCCGAGGCCTCTTCCTCCGTCGCTGTTTTCGAAGCCGAGCTTGGCCCAGAAGCCATAGTCCATCTCCGGGTACAGCTGCGCTATTCTATACAGCGCCACGGCGGCCTTGCGAGCGTATTTCTCATCGCCCGTATACACGTAGGCCGTGGACATGTTGCTCAGCGCTCGATACGTGTTCGTCCATGCCCCATAGTGCCCGTAGTAGCCGATGAAGCGATAGACGTTGCCTTTGTCGTCCTTCCAGCCCATCGTATCGTCTACCCCGTAGGTGTGCAGCGGGTCCCTGGGGTCGGGGTGATCGGCGTTGAAGAGCAGCGATCTGTCCGCTTTTTCGTATCGGAACACGCCGTTTTCGTCCTTGCCGCTTTCGTAGAATTTTGCGAAGTCGTTCTTAGGGAATGTCTCTTTGCAGCCAGGGCAGGTGATCTTCCAGGGCTTCTCGAAGACGTCGATCACCCAGGGGTAGTTGCCGAACTTGTCTATATCGTGCCCGCATTTGGGGCAGCCCATGTTCCTGTTGACGTGGATGCCGCGAGGAATACCCTGCGTGGCTGGGAGGTTCCAGAGCCAGTGGTCCGGTTGGGCAGCGAACTGATCGGCAGCCTTGACTACCTTATCGCGCATGCTCCTGGCCCAGTCGTAGCGCGCGATGTTTCGGCGGGCGTTAGCGACTCGGTCGGGCGTGTAGTAGGTGCTCCCGCTCTTTGCCAGCGCGGAGGCAGACAGCGCGACCAATAGCAGCACAACCAGGACCCTCAGATCTCCCATTACCAGACCACCACTGTCTGACTCAGCTTCGGCGCCGTGGCGGGCCAGGTGACGTTGGCGCTCGGTAGATAGACATCCACGTAGTACTCGAACGAGCTTTTGGCCGGAGGAAGCGTGGCCTCGTATACGCAGCGGCCCAGATGTCGAAGTTCGATCTTCTTATAGACCTTCTCTCCGAGCGGCCGCCAGTAGAGACCTGCAAGCCTCGGGGTGTCTTTGTCCAATATGATGACCTTCACGCGCAGAGACTCTCCGGGCTTGACATGTCCCCGGACGGTCGGCACGATAACCCGCGGCTTGCCGTTGTAGGTCTTCCTCAGTTTCAGACTGTCAGGCTTGAAGACGTCCCACGCCTTTGCCAGCGCCTCATCGTGCTCGGACAGGAACTTCATCTGGCCCCTGCAGTGGCGCTCCAGGTTGTCGAGCGTTCCCATCTCACCCGGGGTGTCCACCGTCTGCAGGAGCTGCTCTATGGCCGTTTCCCAGAGCCGCGCCATGGACGTGCGGATAGCTACCGCCTGTTTTGCCAGTTCCTTCCTGGAGGCGTCGTCAGTGGCTGCGGCCACAGCTTCCATCTTGATGTCCAACTGTCCTCTCGCGCATCCCAGCGCCGCGAGCGTTCGCATAAACCTATAGGTGTTGAACCAGTAGTCGAAGCGCGCGAGGTCACCCGGAGAGGTCACGCGCTTGCGCAGCGCCGCGAGCTTGTCCACGAAATCGTAGCTCTTCTTTACCTCAGCCCAGGGCTGCCGGTTTGCCGCAATGCAGCCGGGCCCGCCAATCCAGCCCACAGGAACCGGCAGGTTGTGTCCATCTATCCGGGCCAGCAGATCGCCCGCCTCCACCGCAATCGCATCGCCGAAGTTCGCGCGGGCAAAGTCTAAGTAGAAGTCGCGCATAGGCATGGTGCGGCGGTCGGGCCTTACGGATTCCTCGTTGTCGGCTTCGTAATCCTGGTACTTGCCTCCGCCGCAGTTGATCTTGCGCGTGTAGCGCCGGCCTTCGTCAGTCTCGCCGTCTATTATGATCCCTGCGATGCAGGGGTACTCCTTGAGGCGGACGAACTCGATCAGAAGCCGCGAATCCGTCACCTTCGTGCCGGGACAGGTATAGTCCAGGGCCTTGTTCTTGCCGATCTTCTCGATCATATCGAGACGATCGATCACTCTATTGCCCTGCAGTTTGACCCCAAACACGCGCTTGCCCGCATCGTTGTAGTGCGGCTCGTTGAACTGCAGCGTTACGGTATAGGTGCCGTTTGGGACTTCCAGGCGGTAGCCGTCCATGTCATAGCGGACAGATTGGTAGACGGGATCGTCGTCGGTGCCTTCGACGGGATTGCCGTAAGCCACGACCTGTCCGCCCATCGGGCCGATCTTGGCATCTGGCGGATCGGCGTTCAGGAAATCCGCGGGCACGTAGGATTGATCCCATGCGGCCTCGGCAAGCGCGGAGATGTTCTGCGATATGACTTTTGTTCGCCAGTGGATTCCCAGCAGTCCGGTGCAGCCCAGCATCCTGGCGTCCGCAGCGTCGTAGCGCATCCGTCCTACCCATGACTGCGGCGCGGTCATCACCGGGTCGTTCTCCAGCCAGGGGATCGCCCATTTCGGCCTGCCGCTGATCTTTGCAAACGCCGGTTCCACCGGAGCGTGTCCAACCGCGCGGTTGATGCAGCTCATCGGGCACTGCTTGGGCAGGACGCTGTCCAGTGCCGCCCTGTCGTTCGTCGGGCCGAGCACCCAGCCGCACGTTGCCAGAGTGAAGGGGCTGCCGATCGATTCAAGCGCGTTAAGCGCGGCCTTTATGTCGTCGTATGTCGCTTTGAGTTGGGCGTCGGTGTTGCCGTGGGCGGTCCATGCCTCGGGAGTCCACAGCCAGTAGTAATCGACGGGGTAAGCCCGGGCGATTCGGGCGAAGATGCCTTCATACAGCTCCTGCACGACCTTCGGATCGGCGGGGTTCTTCCCCTGTTTCTTCAGGCGTTCCGCCACCTGAGCCGGAACCGTCAGCGGTGTCTCTGTTCCGACGCAGGTCTTTACGCCAATCGACCGCGCGAAACCAAATGCCTTGTTAAGCATTGAGCCGGTATTGTTGAACACAGTGTTACACTGTTCGGGGGTTGTCGGTACCGGCAGCATGCCTGCGGAGACGTCCGGGCCGTAGTGGTCATCGGCGAAGAGCATGGAGGCGCCCGCGCAGAAGTCGCTGGTTGGCATCGCTTTGTAGCCCCAGAACCCGTTTAGCGCCGTACTCGCCCATCTGGCGGGATAGCTGTTCCTGACGGCGCCCGAGGCGTCCACATCCGCGGGCGGGCCGATCCAGACCAGCGGTTCGGCCATGCCCCCGGGATAGCAGTGAAATCCGATGAAGTTCATTCGCATCTTAGCGAGCTGCGAGATGTATGCGAGGTAATCATCCGTATTCCACCAATCGGGACCTTCGGGGAAGTCATGGAATGGCTGAATGCCCCGGACCGAGAAGATCGGCTTCCCTACCTCGTTAACATCGGGGAGCCTGGAGAGCCGCTTGTCGGGGATCACGTCTCCATGCAAGTAGAACCTTACGCCCAATCCTTGTGCAAACGCATACGCTCCGTAGAGGGTGCCGGTGTCGTCGCCTCCGACGATCCACCAGGTTCTCTCGCCCGCCGGTCCGGTCGTCTTTACCAGGTACTGCTGCGGCGCAAGATAGCCGGCCTGCTTGGCCACGGCAGGAGCGATGATGGCATTGCCCTTCCGGGCGATCACTATGCGCTCCGCGATCGCCGCGCTGCCTATCTTGGGCAATTCGCCCGTGCGAGCATATACGTAACGCTGAACCTCCAGCGCCGCCAGCCGCTCAAGTTGCGACGGCTTTGCTGGTATCGAAATCGCTACCCCGGCCGCATTGGCCGCGCTAACAACATATAGCAGGATCGATAATGCCAGCAGGACTACACTGAACCTCATTGCTTACCCCCGATTCGTTATTGCAGCTCATCCATTTTAGTCAGAACTGCGCTGACGCGCAATTGTCAACCGGGTGGGCGGACGGTTAGGTGCAGCGTTGTTCTTGCAGGACCTGCGGGTCCGTTCGGGCTAGACGCACTTCTCGCGTACTCGCGCGAAGGCGTCTATCGCTTTCTCGATATCCTCAGGAGTATGCGCCGCTGATATCTGCACCCGGATCCTCGCCTTGTCTTTCGGCACTACAGGGTAGCTGAAACCTATCACGTAGATGCCTTCATCCAGCATCATCGAGGCCATCCTGTTCGCCAGTGCCGCATCTCCAAGCATGATCGGTACGATAGGGTGGTCTCCCTCGGCGATATCGAAGCCAGCGGCCTTTATGCCCTGGCGGAACAACCGCGTGTTCGCCTCCAGCCGGTCGCGCAGTTCGGTGGATTCCGTGAGGATATCGAGCACCCGCAGCGTAGTTGCCGCTATCGCGGGCGCGAGGGTGTTGCTGAAGAGATACGGCCTGGATCGCTGCCGCAGCATCTCCACGATTTCCTTTCGACCGCTGGTGCAACCGCCCGACGCTCCGCCCAGCGCCTTGCCGAACGTGGTGGTGATGATATCGACGCGGCCCATCACGCCGCAGTGCTCGTGTGTGCCTCTGCCTTTGGAGCCGATCACGCCGGTCCCGTGCGAATCGTCCACCATCACCACGGCGTCGTATCTGTCGGCCAGGTCGCATATCTGCTCCAGCGGCGCGATGCTGCCGTCCATCGAGAACACTCCGTCTGTTGCTATCATGCGGACTCGCGCGCCGGACGCTTCCTTGAGGTGCTTTTCGAGGTCAACCATGTCAAGGTTTGCATAGCGATAGCGCGTAGCCTTGCACAATCTTATACCGTCGATGATGCTTGCGTGGTTTAGCTCGTCGCTGATGATCGCGTCCTCCGGGCCGAGCAGCGTCTCGAAGAGACCTCCGTTTGCATCGAAGCAACTGCTGTAGAGGATGGTGTCCTCGGTTCCCAGGAACTCTGACAGCCGCGCCTCCAACTGCTTGTGCAGTTCCTGCGTACCGCAGATGAACCGCACGCTCGAAAGGCCGTAGCCCCAGCGGTCATAGCTCTGCTTGGCGGCCTCCACTACGCGAGGATCGTTCGAAAGCCCGAGGTAGTTGTTCGCGCAGAAGTTCAGCACCTCCCTGCCGCCGACGACGGCGATGCGGGCTCCCTGCGGCGTCGCTATCACGCGCTCGGACTTATACAGCCCGCTCTCGCGTATCTCTCTCAACTGCTCAACCAGCACATCTCTAAGTGAATGGTACATAGGCTTTTGACTCCAGAGAACACGGAATCACGGCATTGCGGAACCACAGACACGTAGAATCTGCCTGTTTTTCCGTGTTTCCGTGTGAGGTTCTTCACTTCTCACTCCACGTCATGATCACCTTGCCTGACTGGCCGGAGCGCATTACCTCGAATGCCTTCTCGAACTCTGTGTAGTGGAACCTGTGCGTGATTACGGGCGATATGTCCAGCCCAGTCTGGATCATCATCGTCATTTTGTACCACGTCTCATACATCTCTCGGCCGTAGATGCCCTTGATGGTCAGGCTGTTGAAGACGACCGTTGCCCAGTCGATCTCCGTAGCCGGCAGCAGCCCCAGCACCGCCACCTTGCCGCCGTGGCACATATTGGCGAGCATCATCCGGAACGCGTCCGGGTTGCCCGACATTTCCATTCCCACATCAAAACCCTCGACCATTCCGAGCGACTTCATGAACTGCTTATCGACCGTCTCCGAGCGCACGTCCACTACTCGCGTCGCGCCCATCCTGCTCGCAAGCTCCAGCCGGTACGGGTTGATGTCCGTAACCACGATGTGCCTCGCCGCGCAGTGCCTTGCAATCGCCGCCGCCATAATGCCTATCGGCCCCGCTCCGGTGATAAGCACGTCCTCACCGAGCACGTCGAACGAAAGCGCGGTATGAGTCGCGTTTCCCAGGGGGTCGAAGCAGGTCAGAATATCGAGCGGAATGCTGGGGTCGCAGGGCCAGACGTTGGTGACGGGCAGGGATAGATATTCAGCGAACACGCCGTTGCGGTTGACGCCCACGCTGCTCGTATTCGGGCACAGGTGCCTGCGGCCTGCGAGGCAGTTCCGGCAGTGCCCGCAGACAACGTGTCCCTCTCCGCTGACCAGTTCGCCCGGTTTGAAGTCGTGAACGTTGGAGCCTACGTCTTCGATCACTCCCACGAACTCGTGGCCGATCGTCATCCCGACCGGTATCGTCCCGCTAGCCCACTCGTCCCAGTTCCAGATATGCACATCCGTCCCGCAGATGCTTGTCTTGAGGATGCGAATGAGGACGTCGTTGATGCCGATCTCCGGCACCGGCACGTCCTCCAGCCACAAGCCGGGCTCAGGCTTTGATTTTACGAGTGCTTTCATTGACACGGTCTCCCCGCCGCTTCATAATATCCCCAGCACAGCCAGCCTAACGAAACGGTTTCGTCTACGAATGATACTCCTGGCATCGTGCTGGTGATCACAATGGGCCTGATCTCGGGCGGAAGAATGGCAATCGGGTTGGCAATGCCGGCAATGGTGGTGATGGCGATGGCAGTGACCGGCAGCGCTTTGGCGGCTGAGAAGACGGTCGTTTGGGACAAGAGCACGTTGGTGCGGGTCGCATCGGGCACGTATGCCCGCATGGTCCGCGTCAAGGGCGGCGACATCCTCTGCGGCTATGAAGCTGGGGGTAAGGCCTGTCTCTGTCGCAGTACCGATGACGGCCAGACGTGGTCCGAACCCATGGAGGTGGCCAAGGCCCCGTCCGGCTCCGCATCCAACTCGGAACTGCTGGTGCTTGCCAACGGCGACATCCTTTACATGTATAATGAGCGCCCGAACGATCACGTCCACAAGTTCACGATCCAGGTTATGGTCAGCAAGGACAACGGCCATACCTGGAAGCACTTGAGCAAGGTCTACGAGGCTGACACCGAGTTCCACAACGGCTGCTGGGAGCCCGCCGCCATTCAACTCCCGAGCGGCGAGATCCAGCTCTTCTTTGCCAACGAGAACCCGTATCGGGATTCCGACGAGCAGGAGATCAGCCTCTGCCGCTCCTACAATAATGGCCGCACCTGGACTAAGGCCCAGGCGATCAGCTTCCGCGCGAAGCATCGTGACGGGATGCCGTCACCGCTTATCCTCGCCAACAACAAGGGCATTGTCGTAGCCATCGAGGACAACGGTTACACCCCGATGTTCACCCCGACCATCGTCTGGACGAGCATGGAAGACAACTGGAAGACCTGCGCCACCGCCGCGAGCCCGAACCGCTGGAGCGCGATCAAGAAGCCGACCAGTGTGGAATGGGGCGGCGCGCCGTATATCCGGCAGATGCCCTCGGGCGAGACGGTCCTTTCGTTCCAGTCCAGCGTAGGCTGCGAGAAGCCGCGGATGGTCGTCTATGTCGGCGATGAGAACGCCCGCATCTTCGGAGGGCGCTCGGTGCCGTTCGAGGTGCCGTCGGAACACGGCGGCTGGTGGAACTCGCTCTTCGTAAAGAACGAGAAGACCATTACCGCAATCACGTCGTCTCAGGGCAGCATCTGGGCGATAGACGGGCACATCGAAACGGTCAAGTAGCCCCGGCTCCCACCCGGAGCATCCTGAGCCTGTCCCTACAACATCCTGAGCCTCCGGAGCATCCTGAGCTTGTCGAAGGATGCCCCCAACGCTGCATCATGTTTGCCTCCTCGGCTAACGCGGGTACCTAACCACAAGCATTCGAGGAGGTTACACATGAAGGGAAACGAAACGATCATCCAGCATCTTAACGACCGGCTTGCCGAGGAACTGACCGCAATCAACCAGTATTTCGTTCACGCGGAGATGACCGAGAACTGGAACTACGAGAAACTCACCAAGCCGATCAAGGATCGTTCGATAGTCGAGATGAGGCACGCGGAGGCGCTGATCGAGCGCATTCTCTATCTTGAGGGGACGCCGATCGTGAGCAAGTATAACGAGATCCGCATCGGCCAGAATGTTGAGCAGATGCATCGCAACGACCTCGACCTCGAGCTGGGCGCCGACAAGAACTACAACGAGAGCATCAAGCTATGCGCCGAACTCGGGGACGACGGTACGAAGAACCTGCTGGAGAGGATCCTCAAGGACGAGGAAGGGCATATCGACTGGCTGGAAGCGCAGCTGGACCAGATCGAGCAGACCGGCACACAGAACTACCTGGCGCAGCAGATCCATTAGTTCACGGTGGGCGGGATTGCAAATCCCGCCCAAGCGAGCATCTGGAACTACTGCCAGTTAATCTCCAGACGGGCCAACCTGTCCTTGGCGCGGTACTTCACATGCAGCGCGCGGTTCTCGGCGTCGTAGGACCACCCGGAACGAGCTGACCTGAGATCATCCACGCGGGTCATCTCGATGCCGTCTACGCTTACCGTTGCGGGCGAGTCGCTGTTGGTGATGCACGAGTAGACATCCTGCCCGGCGAAGTGCTTGAGCCTCGATGTGAGCGTTCTTGAACTCGGATCATAGTGGAACGACTCGATCACCGCGTATGAGTTGAGGCAGGCATTGCCCTTTGGCGTGTTGAAGCGCGCGGTGGATACAGAAGCCGGGTTCTTTTCGCCGAGGATGCCGTACGCGTAGGTGAGGATCGTATCCGGCGCTATGAATGCCGTGCTGGCTATGTTCGTAGCAAGCGTCCAGGAATCGGGATATGTTCCCGCAGCCCAACCCTTGTCGAACTGCTGCTGTGCTCCCGAGACGAACACCGCGTCGGCGGCGGATTGCAGGATGGGGTCGGGCCGGAGCTTCATCAGCGCCTGCACCGAGCCCGCCCACTCAAGCCCGCACCACTGGACCGGCGCACCGAACCAGTTGACGAAGTAGAAGCTCGAGCCCATAACGGCTATCGTGGCCCCGGGGGTGATGCGGCGCTTTGTTTCCGAGTAGAACAGCGATGGTTTGCTCATCACTGGGTTGGGTCCCTCGCCGTTGTCGTCGAAGTGCAAGACCGCGGCGGGAACGGGATCGAGGGGCGGGACCCAGGTGTAGATGAAGGGTAGGCCGGTCTTGGCCCAGAACGTGGCGTGGTCCAGGTACTTCTCATCGCCCGTCAGGTGGTATCCGGCGATGTTGCAGTCGATAGCAAGCCCGGCCGCGAAGACGTCAGGCGCATGCGCGTGAACTTCCCAGGTCTGCGCGCCTCGCGGAACCGTGAATGAGTTCAGCTTGTCGAGCCCTTTGAGCGCGGGGATTATGTACTTCCTGCCGCCGGTTCTGACGGCGCAGTCGAGGATCGCGCCAAGTTCGCGTGCGATAAGCCCCGAGTTCGTTTCGCCGATGGCGCCGAGAGTATCGGTATCCACTCCGCCGAGTTCTGCAGCGAGTTCCTTGACCTTCTTTCGCATCTCATCGTCGATCTGGTATCCGAACCCGCCGTCGGGGGACTGCCGGGCTATGGCGGTGTCGACTCGCGCCTTCGCCCCCGCGGAGAACCAATCCAGAGTAGTGCCCGTATACTGCGCGAGCTGAGCGCTCGGATCAAGATCGACCTTCCGCGCCAGTTCGGGATTGCCCGTTCGCAAAGACTCAGCGATGATCTTAGCGGCGAATCCGGGGTTCGGCGAGTAGGTCTGATGCAGCCCGAAGTGGTTCTTCCAGCCCTTGTCCTTCGGCGAATAAAGCGTTCCCGCGTAGGCTTTGAAGCAGGTCTCGACGATCTTCTCGGCTTCGGCTGCCCCGGCAGTGCGCTTGAGCGGATGCGACTTGAGGTAGTCAGGGATAACATCGGTGATCTTCTTGCCCGCCTCTGAGAAGAACGTCATCTTGAGCGTCATCTTCTCGCCGGGTTTGAGGGTGTAGGGCGTGGTCGCGTAATCGTGGTTTTCGTCTACGTAGTCGGGGATCGAGGGTGCGAAGAGCGTCATCAGACCCTTATCGGGTTCGAACTGCGCGCTAGGGAGCCTCTCCCCCGGTGCCCACTCCCGAAGAGGGTCCCAGCTTACGCCAACCACGCCGTCTTTCGTCTCGATCGCCATCAGTGGCACCGCGATCTTGTAGGGATGCGGGATGTGCTGGTCGGCGAGCTTCGGGCCGATGAACTGGGTGGCGGTGTAGGGCTCATTCGCCTCCAGATACTGCAGGCCGGGGAACAGGGCGTGTTGGGTTCTGTAGTCTATCCACAGCCGTGGACCCTCGAAGCGCAGAACTTGGACCGGCGTATCTGACGAGAGGGTGCATGTCACATTGTGCTGTGCGCCAAGTACCTGGTCTGGGTTATCGGGGTTCTGTACTCGGCTCTCTGAGATCAGCCACTGCACGCTCGCCGTTCCCGACTGGAGTTTGTGTCGGCCCGACAGACGAACGATGTCCTGAACTCCGCCTTCCACCGAGACTGTCTCCGGGAAGAGCTCAAGGTAGTAGAGCGCCCCGTTGTTGCCGCGGTAGACCAGGGTGCCGAATGAGGTTATCTCGCCCGGCACAACAATGTCGCCGCCATCTATGCTTGCGTTTGCCCCGTACACGCGCTTCTTGCCATCGGCGGCCACCTGTTCATAGAGACGTATGCACATGGAGTCCGCAACGTAGTACTGCCGAGGTTCCTGTGGGCCATCGGGCATCAGACGGAACTCGGAAACGAGCTTGCTTTCAGAACTGATTCGGGCGACGTAGCCTTTGGGGTCGAGCTTCACTTCAGAGCTGGCAGTCCGTGTGTCACCGGGTAGGATGGGGATAAGCTCTTGCTTTGTCTCGTTGACGGTGATGACAGTACTCTCGGGTGTCGCCATGCCACCGGTGTTGCGGATTGGGATTGTCACACGCCGTCCGCGCCCATCCCACGTGCATTCCATCTCCGGCCTGCCGAATTCCAGTCTCGCCGGCGGCTGATAGAGGGCGATCCAGTCTATGTCTATCCTGGCGCCGACCTCGGAGCCGCCGTTGACGGTGTCGATGCGGATGACGTCGAGCTTCCCTCGCCACGTCTTGAGCTTTGACAGATTGACCTCGTAGAAGTGCCACTGGCCGTCGCCGCGTACTGGAAAGGACAATGATGTGCTTTCTGCCAGTGGGGATTCGTCAGTTGCGAAAAAGACCTGGTTCGTGCCGGGCACGGATGAGCGCATGCGGATGCCGAAGAAACCGTACTTGGACGTATCCGCGCCGCCGATCTCGGCGTTGATGATCCATGGATCAGTGCCAGTGTTGGTGAATGTCAGGATGCCGTCCTTTATGGAGAACGGGCCGACGTTGTGGTCCGGCCGCCAGCCTTCCGCCGATCTGCTGAACTGCCAGAGCTTGTAGACCTTGGAGCCGGCTATCTCAATGGGCGGCGCGGCGTTCGCGCCCGCGCAGAGGCAGAGCAGGATCAGCAGAAACGTCAGTTTTTCGAGCATCTTGATACTCCTTATCGAGCGTCCCATGCGTAAGACCGGACCGTCTGATCCGTAAGGCGGACGGTGATCGCGCCATCGCCGGCAAGCGACAGACTTGATGCAGTTGGTTCCGCCTGACATGGTTCCAGTACGGTTGCAAAGCAGCGCTTCCTGCCCTGCGCTCTCAGGACGATGCAGCCGAGAGTGTCCGGCCAGGGCTGGCCGATGGTCGTGCCGGAGGTTGCCTCGAACTCGCCGTCTGAGACCGTCAGCAGCCGCAGCCGGAGGCCTTCTTTGACCTGCCAGCCGGCGTCAAGCATATCGGCGCACATGCCGGTCCTGCGGTTGGTCAGGAGCGAGAAATGCCTGTCATCAGGCAGTGCAGGGGAGATCGCCGCGTCGGCGAGCCTGCTCATTACTGCCACCGGCCCGTAGGCGTGGTATACCCAGCCGAACCGGCGCTCGCCGTCGGAGTCATACTCGTCCAGCAGGACCACGTACGGCGGATCGAAGAACACGGTGCGGCCGTAGGTGATGCCGTCCTTCCCGATGATAGTCCCGCGGGCGCGCGGTATGCCGGCGTCCGGTTCCCATTCGAGCGCCGCGTCGCCGGCCTGCTCGGCCTCGTCAGCAAAGAGCGTGTTGTGCGCGAGGGTGGTGCGGAAGTAGTTGTGCGTTGCCCCGTGCAGCGAGTATCCGGGCGTGCCGAGGTCGGGCGAGATCAGTTCACCGAAGGCCGAAAGCGTGATCTGCAGCCGGTCCGGGTGATCGTGGCCGCTCACGTAGCGCCCGCAGCGGAACATAAGCTGCATCTGGTGGGGCGTGCTCGCGCGGAATACGCCTGTGTCCGTCGGGCGCAGAACGGTATGGGTTTTCGGCACGCCGTCCGGCTCTGGGAGTTCATCAAGCCCATACGCCAGAGCCTCGAGTTCAACTCTCGGCGCCCGCGTTGTGGCGTAGATCGAGGCCAGCAGCGGGCCAAATCGGTCCGGGTCGAGCTTGCCCGCCGCGTATTCATAGAGATGCCGGTAGGCGGCCAGGTTCATCAGTCTCGGCGCACTCAGGTCGCCGACGGGCGGCAGCCGGAGCGCCTGGTCTATGAGAGCCACAGGGGCCGCGAACATCTCGGTGAAGCGGGCTCGCAGGTCGGCGTCTCTGGTGAGCTTGCCATTGTTTCGCTTGTCGGTTTCCCAGAGGGTGACGAGCGGGCATATCGAGTAGAAGTGGTAGAACATCGTGCCTTCGTACCAGAAGCCGTCAACCTTGCCGTCCGGTCCGGCTCTGAGGCCGTTTCTGAGCTGTGCCGCCATCCCTGTTTCATCGCAGAGGCCGATACCCATCCAATCCGGCCTATCCAACACCTCACCGCAGTAGGCGAGCGCCGCGGATACATAGCAGGCCATGTTGTGCGTTGGGTGTGCCTTCAGGAACTCGATCTGGCCCGGCATCCACTGCTCGAAGATCGTTTCGCGGATGCGCTTGTGGTCGTCCGCAGTCAGCGCCGGGTGCTTCCGCACGAGGCTGTAGGCGTTTGCCAGAAGTGTCAGTTCCGCAGCGTCGTAGAGCGGTTGGAACCAGAGCGCGCCGTCGCGCGCGAACTCCGAGTGGGCGCAGTAATCCGCTGCCTTGCGGAGGCCGTCTACCACCCAGACCGCGCAGCGTTCGTCCCCAGTTAGGCGGTACAGAATCCCCAGGCTGCGCATCATCCGGTAGGTGCGCTCGTGAGTGAGCAGCGCCCAGGCTTTGCGTTGAGCTTCGTCGTGCTCATACTTGCCGGTGGACGGATCCAGGTAATCCTCAGGTCTGTGGGGATCGTGAAGCAGGTGTTCGGCGGTGGCGCGTGAGTAGAAATCGTGGCGCCAACCGACGGGTTCCATGGGCAAGAGAGGCGCGGTCTTGAGGGCGATATCGGCCTCGCGCTTCATCAACTCAAGCGCGTTTTTCGCCCACGGCAGCGTGCCGCACTTGCGCTCGATTTCCTGGAGCGCTTCCTCGCCGAAGAATATGGTCGGCCAGGCGCTTTCGATGATCCAACCCCTGTCATAGGGTGACAGGGTGTAGGGCCGATATGGGAGTCGCCCGGCAGGGTAATCCTCGGGACGGGAAACGGGCCCCGAAGCATCGCCTGCTGCGATCAGTTGTGCTGCCATTGCCGCCAGATTGAACCCGGTCATCTTGAAACTCCCTTCGAGTCAGCGAATCGATCTCTGCCACACGTGTGAAAGCCCCTCCGCTTGCCGGTGTAGTATAACACTCAGCGGAGGGGCTGTCACGGGGGATGGGGTTGGTATCACCCTATGGTGGAGTAGGTTTGTAATACTCTGTATTTGGGTACCACTGCCGCCTTTCCATTTCCCTGATCAGCGCGCTCTGGGCTGCCCATTTAACATGCCCATCCGCATAGACAGCCGTGGTCCCGCTGTAGTGCACGGCACTGGGAATATCCCATTCGTTGCCCCACGCGTAGAAACCGTCGTTTATGCGGTCGCGCTGTTCGTGGATAAGGACCATGATGTGTCCGCTGCGGCCGACCGTCTCGGTCTCCAGGTTGGTTGTATGCCGAACGCCGTAGAGCGTGCCCAGCTTCCAGTTCATGGAGTATGAAAGCGGCCAGTTCGTATTTCCCCTAAATGCTATGTCAGTCGGGCAGGCGTATACCTTCGCGTTACGCACGTACTTCCAGATCGGGCCGTCGCTCACCTTGAATGCGACACCACAGGTCTGATTACCCGCCCAGTCGGGAAGCCCCGGACCCCACTCGATGACGCGCGGTAGCATGCCTTGGTGGTCGTCGCAATAAGCCCGGATAGCCATCATCAACTGCTTGAGGTTCGAGCAGCACATCGCCTGTCGGGAACGCTCCTTGGCCGATGATATGACCGGGAACAGGATGGCAGCAAGGATCGCGATGATAGCAATCACCACGAGCAGCTCGATAAGTGTAAAGCCCTTACGCCGGGGTTTCATCAGTATGGCCTTCTTTCGATCGTGTTTCCGAAGCTGAAGGCTCGGATCGTCAGACTTGTTGGTCACCGGCCAGACAGTCACCTTTCTGGAATGTAGCATGCTTGATGCAGTCTGTCAATAAGTTTTTTCTAGTGACTGGAAAAATCAACAGGCAATCGTGCCCGCCGGGATGAGTGGGGATGCATCTTTCCCTGTGCGGGCGCGGCTAGTTGACGAGCGGCTGCGTGATGACGCGCTCGCCGTTCACGGTCGATAGGACTCCGCTGACCTGAACGGTTGCGCCCTCCACGACTCCGGCGCCCATTACCTTGACTCCCGGTATTCCGGTCTTTTCCTGGACGAAGTAGTAACCGTCGAAGACAGCGGTCACCGTTGCCTGCGGAAGGGTGATCCTTCCGCCGTCGGGGATAAGCCGCCCCAGCGATATGCTCGATAGAGTCGCGTAGGCGGGCTCGAACTTCACGGCGTCGGCGATAACCACCTTGCTCGTGTCGGTAAATAGACTGGACAGCCTGACGGTGACGACCTGACCGGCGTCGAGGTAGTAGACCCCGTGCTCGTTCCATTTACCGCCGTCTGTCTGCTGGTTGAATGTCTTCAGGTGTTCGTCTTCGCCTGCGAGGACCGAGTACCTGGCTGCGCGGCAGCGGTTCGAGCCCTGCGACCACCAGAGGCTGACCCGGTAGAAGCCCGAAGTGGGTGCGACCCAGGCCCAGTTGGCGTAGAGTGGACTGGCGGTTGATGTGGAGCGGTATCGATAGTCGGCTCCATAGCGTCCAGCCGCGCTGGCGGCCGTCGTCCATGTGCCCGTGACGCTGAAATTCGGATCGGTGTTATCGACCACAACGGGCGCGCCGGCCTCGGTGAGGACGTAGATGCTTTTCGCTGCCGCTCGCTCTCCTTGCGCGCTTACCGAAGATACGTCCAGCTTGTAGACCCGGCCGGGCTCCAGACCGGTAAGAGTGATGTGGTGCGATGTGACCAGGGCCGGATCTGGGTTCGTGTAGACGCTTCCGGACGGCATGAGTTGATAATCGATACGGCTGTCGGCGGGATGGTTGGTTTCCCAGGTCACGTCGATTGTCGTGCTGGTCTGCGTCGCCTTCAAGGCCCACAAGTGGAACGCCGTGGGGAATTCCTTGACCGTAGCGTTGCCCATCATGTCCGTGAGCCCGACGGCTATCTTCAGTGTGTCGGCCAGGTTGTAGCTCACCTGCCAGTGTGTGGAATCGATGGTGGTGCAGTCCAGCCGTGTATAAGTTCCATCTGTTTTCTTGATCGCCACGAACGGCTGGAGCTGATAGATGGGCTCGTTGGTGGAGAACGCGGCGGTTCTAACTCCGTTAAGGTCTGAGGTGGAAACCGATACAACCGGCGGGGTGTAATCCGTGCTCTTTTGCCACTTGATCATCTCCTCTCGCGCGGTCAGATATTCGAAATCGATCATCGGATACTTCTGGCGCGCCGCCAGGAAGTGCGAATGGACTTCGCTGATCTTTGTGACGAAGTCAACCTCCTTGAGGTGCGACCAGTAGCAGATCACTTGATCCCTGCCCTGGTATGCAGCCGCGAATGCCGCCTCTACCTGCGCTGCGGTCACGTTGGGTGTATAGGCGCGCGTGCATTCCCAGCCGCGGCAGTCTCCCGCGAGCCTCCAGTCCGTCGAGCTGGGGTGATACGGTGTCCAGCTTCCGTTGGGTGTCTTGCCCTCAAAGCGGTAAGGGTACCACTTGTCGAGGTAGTTATTCCAATAGTTGTCCATCCATTCCCAGCCGCTCCTGAACGAGCACGGGAAGAAGTTTCGGTCCAGGATGAAGTGCGCCGTCGTCATTTCGAAGTCGGGCAGGCAAGGCTCAAATGTGTGCTGCGTCCATGCTGTGCCGTCCCAAAACCACGTATGATAGTGGTAGGCCATTTCATCGCCCCAGCGGGCGATTGCTTCGCCGTGGTGGTCCATCATAAGCTCGTAGGGGAATATGGGCCCTGTGGTGACACCGCCGGAGTAGATCGAGCCTACATTCATATACCAGGTGAGTTTCATGGGGTTGCCGAAGCTATCGCGGTGTGCGTCCCGCCACGACTCCGCCATTATCTGCGCCGCCTGGCCGTCCGGCGACACGTAGCTGTAGTCATCCACGGGAAACGTGTTGTAGTGAGTGTTCGTTCCCAGGCCGCCGGTGGAGGTGTCCGAACAGAACTGCACGTAGATCTTACCGGGGTTCTGCGGAGGCGGAGGCAATTCCGCCCTTATGAGCAGGTCATCGACGTAGAACGTGCCGGTGTGGGGCGAGCCGAAGTTGCCGATCACGAGCTGCGCCGGCACCCTGTTGATTTGTTTGGTCAGCGATACGTCAGCCGTGGCATGTCCATCGAGGAAGAGGTCGTACTTCACGCCATCGAAGACGATTCTGAAGGAATGCCACTGGTTGTAGGTGAGGGGATAGGGCAAATTGACGCTGTGCCAGCCGGTGGAGGTATATTCCGAGAACTGAAGACTGCCGTTCTTGAGCAAGAAGACTATAAGGACGATGCTGTTTGACAGGTCCTGCAGGCAGAACGGGATGCCCTCCTCCGCGATCGACTCGACGTAGAGGTTGAACGTGCAGGTGAAGGGCTCGTCCGCGGCAATGATCCCGGAGCCGGTTCTTATCGCGCCGGAGTTGTTGTTCGCTGCGATCTTGAGGCTGTAGGGCGCGGATGTGGAGCGTTCCGAGGATATGGACACAGACGGATCGGCAGGCGAAGCCGTCCACAGCGGATTGGCAGTCCAGTTGCCGTCGTCGAAGTTGTCTGAAAAGACGACGGTGTAGTCGGCGCAGGCGGCGGACATAACGAGAAGCGACACGACGGCAGCATACGCGGCCAATCGCCCGACCCGGCAGAGGCAATACCCAATCATCGTGCAAATCCCCCGAACCTCATCCCTGCACAATACGTGCCATGCAAGCGGCCAATCTATCAGCAGTATATCATGAGCGGGAGAAGGGGCGGGCGAGCCAGGGTTTGGAGAAGGTGTCCACGGGTGTCGAGCTGCTAAGCCTGGACTGAACCAAAGCCATGAAAGCGGATCGATCACGGGCAGAGCCAACGCCGGGTGGAATGTCCAGCAGCCTTTTTCCGTTGTTGTCACACAGGGTCATTCTGCCGCGAATTCTCTCGCTTGCGTACTTGGAGGGCACGCAAGAGCCGATATTCTCCCATCTGATGAGCTTGGACTTGCCCAGGAATGAACGGGTAATGCCCTGCGCGTCCGCCTTCATCGAGTATGATCCTGTGACAAGACGAACGAGCAAGATCAAGAGAGCTATGCCTGCCGCCGCCATAGCAGCGCCGCCCCACATCCACTCCGCGACCGCTACATAACTGAGTCCCAGCGCATACAGACCGACAATCACGAAGATAGCCGCCATATCTGAGCGGCTCATCTTCACTTCCGCCTGCGCGTCGGCTTCCCGCAGCGCAACATCGGCAAGTTGGCGCAACGAGTCCGGTACAAGAACCGGCTTTTCGGGGGAAACGTGTCGCAACTTGCGGATCACACGCAGGATTACCCGCTCCGAGTCTTTGTTTCCCGCGACGAAGGGCACCGACAGCGATTTACGCGCCCGGCGCGACTTGATGAGCATTGCAAGTCCTGTCCAGCGGAAGCTGTCCACGTCCTCCCACCGCAGACTCACAGTCCCCGTATGCCTTTGGGCTTCTATTCCCTCCTCGCTGACCACAACTCCCGTGGTAGACTTCGCCCAAGCCACTGAAGTCACCGCCAGTCCGATCAGGCAGACAACGGCAAGCAAGATGATGGCTGTTCGATCAGTGGGTTCCGATGTCAGCCAGAGCAAGATAGGGACTATGCTGAAGAGAGTGGCGAGGAGAAGCACAATCAGCCACTGAACGGGATGTGGGGCTTTTCCCCAGGTCAGATCCTGGGACGGTCCATCCGGAATGCAGTCCCAGAGCGACAGTGCCCTCGGCGTCGGCTGAAGCCCCTCATCCTTGCCGATGCGCCTCAAGTGTTGCCAGACCGAGGCAAACAAAACGTCAGTGTCGGCTCCTCTGCAACTTGAGCTTATGACAAGAGCTGTTGTGCGCGTCCGGATACGCAGCGAGGGCTGGCTGCTGATCCCCTCACTCACCTGCACACACTCCACATCACTCCAGTCGATGAATCGCCGCCTGAAGACCCCTTTTTGTGTCATTCCGGCCCTGTCAGTGCGGTAGTAGTAGTCTGTTGACACGATGCGCCAGACCAGCCAGGCTCCCAGGACCGCCATGAGCCCGAGCGCGTAGATGATGCCGTCCGGCAGAAACTGCTGCAGACCCTGGTACATCCACAGAAAGAGTGCAAGAGGCAGGACAACGTACACCACCAGGAATGCAGCGACCCGAGCTAACGTGCCCCAGTCTCTTACCTCCACGCTCTCCAACTCCGGCAAGTCGGGCAGATTTCTGATCAGGTTGTCTGTGGCTGTGTCCATGGACGCTACCTCGTCAGTGTCGGCAGTTGGTCCTGGCGGACGTGGGCGAGGCGGGCGTCGAGGAAGGCGATGAAGCGCGCATCGTTGGCCTCGGCATCTTTGAGGTAGGGTGTCTCGAGGATCACGCGGCCCGTCGAATCGGCGAGGCGCCGTTTGCTCCGCGCGCCGCTCGCTGTGGCTACCGTGTAGTTGGTGATCTCCCGCCAGTCGATGAACCTTCGCTTCAGCGGCGTCTTGACCGTGATTCCGCTCGCGTCTGCTCGGTAGGTCGTTCTGATCACAAACACCCCGATTAGCGCCAGGGCAAACCCGCCCAACGCAACGATAGGAAGCAGTTGTATCCACTTTCCCATCTCCAGCATTCGTTTGGGATCTTTGATCACCCAGAAGGCGAGGGCTATCGGCAAAAACGCGAGGATGACCGGCAGCACGGAGAGCAGCACGGAGGCCACTGTGCTGGCAACCTTGACCTCAGCCGCGTCTGTGTCCGCGAACGTGGCAATCGGGGCAGAAGCACCCTCATAGAGCCTCGGCAGGAGCTGGATCGGGATCAGAACCGGCGGCGTGTGACGCGCAAGCCTCAGATGTCGGATGATTGACAGCATGCACGCCGCTGCTTGCGGGTCATCTTCGTAGGGTATGACCGCAACACTCGTGAACATGCCCTTGCCGAGCGTCATCGACTTGTGCGTGTTGTCCCAGCGGACATACGCGATGTCCTGCCAGAGCAAGTAGAGGTTCTGTCGCGCCGTTCGGATTTCGATGTGATCGCTCCTGACCGACACGCTGCGGGCCACGATCAGCCTGTCGCGCAGCTTCTTGTATGCCCACGCCACCAATCCGCCCGCCCAGTTGTGCGCCGAACCCAGAATCTTGCCGAGCTTCAGCTTAAGGCCGAAGAAGTAGCCTATTACGGCGATAACGAGCAAGACGACGGTCACCGCCATCAATATCGACCAGTTTGGCGGGTTTGGGTGGTGCCAGTCCGTCTCCTTCGGCACCTCGTCCGGGATCCGGATCCAGAGAGTCCTGGCGCCCGGTGTGAGAAGCGACTCGTCGGCCTTGCCATAACGCCTGAGGTGCTGATAGAGCGATGCGCCGATCACCTCTCCGTTTGTCTCGCCGCTCGACTGCATCAGGTTAGCGATCGTAAACCAGCGTTTCGCCGTCTTGAGATGGTAGTACTTGCCTCCCGCGCCGGGCTTTGCCTCTGTAATCTCGGACCACGGCATGTGGCGCGTGCTGAACAGCCCGTGGATGGTGATTCCATCGGGATCCAGGTCCCATCGCCAGTCCGCAGCCTTGCTGCGCGCGAGGAGGACCGCGAGCGCGATCGCCACGCCTAGCCCCAAGACTATCAGAGCAGCCAGCGGGAGGTGCTGGTCTCTGAACGCGTAGGCAGCGGCCCAGACAACCGCCGCGAACGCGCCGCCGGCCACCGCGGAGATCAACAACCAGGCTATCAGACCGAGAGTTCGGCTCGCCCTGTTCCCGGTTGATACTGATTCCAGCTCCGGCAGGTCGCGCATATCGAGTTGGATTTCCTGTGTGGTCACAGCTACATGTTATCCGCCGTCAAGCGTTCTCCTGCAATTCCATTTGACCATGCGCAGGGCAAGCATTACCATGGTACACGTGACTGCAATCGCTTACCATACCCTTGGATGCAAGGTTAACCAATACGAAACTGAAAAAATCCGCGAAGAACTGGAGCGAGCAGGGTTGGTGACAGTGCCTTTCAGCTCGCCCGCCGATGCATACATCATCAATACCTGCAGCGTCACGTCCGTCGCCGACGGCAAGTCGAGGGCCGCTGTCAGAAGGGCGTTGAGGCAAAACCCCGACGCTTACGTGATCGTCGCTGGCTGCTATGCGGAGTTGGAGCCGGGTTCCATACGCGCCATCGAAGGTGTCGATCTGGTGGTGCCGAACGCGGAGAAGGATGCGATTCCCGAAAGGCTGGTTGCGCACTTCGCGGGCAGTAGACTACAAGCCCGCGAAGAGGCATCCGGGAGAGCGCGTCCCGAACGAGCGCTGGCCCGTCCGCGCGTTCGTACCCGCGCTGTTGTCAAAGTCCAGGACGGGTGTGATCAGTTCTGTTCGTACTGCATCGTGCCGCACGCCCGGAACAGGAAGTGGTCGCGGCGGATTGATGATGTGGTCGCGGAAGTCAGGGCGCTTGCGAAGTTCGGTTACAAGGAAGTTGTCCTGACGGGCATCAGGCTTGGCAATTATGAACTGGGGAGCGGCCTGCCGGGGTTGATCCGCGCGGTCGGGGAGATCGATGGAATAGAGCGGATCAGGCTGAGCTCGATCGAGCCGTGGGAGGTCGATGATGCGCTGCTGGATGCGATGCAATCGTCCAAGGTCTGCCGACACCTGCACATCCCGCTGCAAAGCGGCGATGACAGCGTTCTCAGGCGCATGAACCGGCCGTATACGGCTGCGCAGTACCTGCAAACCACTGCCAGAGTGCGGCAGTGGATCCCCGGGGTAGGGATTACCACCGACGTGATAGTGGGGTTCCCTGGCGAGACCGAAGAGGCATTCGGGAACACCCGGCGCGTGATCGAGGAGGCCGGGTTCTCGCGGCTTCACGTCTTCAGGTACTCTCCGCGCGAGCGCACTCCTGCAGCCTCGATGCCGGATCAGATACCAGCGGAGGTCAAGAAGCAGCGAGCGGAGAACCTGATCGAGTTGGGGGCCGATATGATGAGGCGGTTCGCCGGATCGATGATCGGCGAGACGCTCGATGTGCTCGTCGAGACACAGTCGAAGCAGGCGGGCACCCTCGTAGGTTTCACGGACAACTACATCGAGACAAGACTCCCGGGCGACTCGTCGCTCAAGGGCAGCATATTGCGGGTAAGAGTTGTCGGAGTCGAGCGCGATGGAACGGCTGTTGGAGTGAATGACCAGGATGGGAGGGGGTGAAGTCTTGGAAGACTGCATTTTCTGCAAGATCGCGCGCGGCGAGATGGGTACGCTGGTGTATGAGGACGAACACGTGGCTGCCTTCAACGATCTCAACGCGCAGGCGCCGGTGCACGTGCTGATCGTCCCGAAAAAGCATATCGCGCGGCTGTCGGATGTTGCCGATAATGAAGACGCTTGCCTTATGGGTAAGGTGATTCTGGCCGCAAACAAGATAGCGGCTGAGCGGGGCATCGCGGAGGAAGGCTACCGGGTAGTCATCAACTGCAATGAAGCCGCCGGCCAATCCGTCTGGCACATACATTTCCATCTGCTGGGCGGAAGGAAGCTGGGCTGGCCGCCGGGATAGGGCATGGTCATCCTGAACTTGTTCAGTCACTGAACTTGTTTCAGGATCTGCTCATTTCGGCGGCGTGGATGACCGGAATCAAGTCCGGCATGAGGCGTTTCGGAAGCCGTGTCTTACTTGACAGGGCTTCAGCACAAGAGTATAATCTGGGCAGACAACAGAATTAGGTAGGCTTTTAGCAACGGTACGTGGGTACAGCGGATTTGGCTATGTAGCTACACTTATTTCCTTTCACGAGGTGTGTATAGCGGCGTTGCCGATCCTCTTCCACCACTGACGCGGTGCGACATGCCCGAACACTGTCGATGGAGGAGGGATTATGATTGGCACAGGTTCAGGTAAAACCTAATGAGAGTCTTGACAGCGCTCTGAAGCGTTTCAAGAAGGCGCTTCAGCAGACCGGCGTTCTCAAAGAGGCCCGTGAACACGAGCACTACGAGAAGCCGAGCGACAAGCGACGTAAGGCCGAAGCGGCCCGAAGGCGCAAGGCCCAGCGCAGGGAGCGGTAAGTTCGCAAAGCGCTCGAATGTCCGATAGGACGGCATATGTCTCTAGCTGAAAAGCTTCAGGAAGACATGAAGCTCGCAATGAAATCAAAGGATGCGTTGAGGCTGTCAACCATCCGGCAACTTCGATCATCGGTGAGTTACGCCCGTATCAACAAGGGCGATGAACTCACCGATGATGAGGTTTTGGAGGTGCTCGCCCGGGAGGCCAAGCGGCGTAGGGAGGCGATCGACGCCGCGGCATCCGGAGGGCGTTCCGACATCGTTGGTCAGGAACAGGCGGAACTCGATGTCATCAGTGAATACCTGCCCAAGCAGCTCGATGAAAGTGAGATCGAGGCTATCGCTCGGGAGGTAGCGGCCGAAGTTGGCGCGACGGACCTGAAGGACCGCGGGAAGGTCATGGGTCCGCTCATGCAGCGGATCAAGGGTCGGGCCGACGGTAGAATGGCCGGCGCGGTAGTGGAGAAGATATTGCGGGGGTAGTCCCGCGAGTATATGAAACCCTTTATGCCCCTGACCATACGGGGCAAGAAAAAGAACCCCGATAAGAGCGCCAGAAAAGCCCGACGTCCCAAGTTGGACTTACGAAGGACGGGGCTGGCCTGTGCGACCATCGCCATTCTGTCTGCACTGCTATCCATCCATTTCTTCCCCAGCAGAGTCAGCCTGAGAGTCGGTGACGTCTGCCCGGAGGACATCATCGCCCCGCGCGCCGCGCAGTATCTGGACGTCAGCGAGACGGAAGTCCGCAGGGCCAAAGCCGCCGCAAGTGTCGGAAAGATATATGAAATCGTGCCGGGTGCTGCCGATCAGGCAATGGTGGCGCTGAACACGATCTTCGCGGCGGTCGAATCAGCCAGAGGCAACCCCGAACTACCTTTGGAGCAGCGGATTCGGAGGATTCGGAGGAACCTGCCGTCAACACTGAACGCAAAGGTTTCCCAGGAGGTCCTGATCTCGCTGTTGGGCCTGGAAGCGGGCGCGCTCAGAGGAGTAGAGGACCTGTCGAGGCACATTCTGGGTTCGGCGATGACGAAGCAGATTCACGATGATCCCGCCGAACTGCGTGTTGCCCAGGATGCGGCGGCCGCGGAGGCCGTCAGGCTGGAGATCAACCCGCGAAAGGCGGCGCTTGTCGGTGAACTGGTGCGCGATGTCCTGCGACCGAACCGCATCTATGATGTGAAGGAGACGCTCTCTCAGCAGGAAGCTGCTCAGGATCGCGTGCAGCCGGTCTACATGCCGATCTCCAGCGGAGAGGTGGTTGTGGCGGCCGGCGAACTTGTAACGCAGCAGCATCTGGACAAGCTGAAGGCGCTCGGCCTGCGCAACGAGGATATCGACTATCGGTCGGTGGTTTCGCTGACGGTGCTGGTCACGATGGCGGTGGTGCTGGTGCTGTCCTATCTGTCCGCCTACTACCCGGGGATATATCGCAGCACGAAGACGCTGTTCTTGCTGTCGCTGTTGGCTGTGATTGGCACGCTGGCGTTGAGGGTCAGCGGGAGTGTTCTGGGAATAAACCTGAGCCCCGCGCAAGTTGGGTATCTGGGGTCGCTCTGGATTGTGGCCGTGGGTATGCTGGTGGCGGTGCTTGTGAACGCGCAGGTTTCGGTGGTATTGGTGGCGCTACTGTCGCTGGTCCTTTCTGTAATGCCCAACAACGAGTTCCGTTTCGCCGTCAGCGCATTCATGACTGCGATGGTCGGCATCCACGCGGTGGCGAACCTGAGGGACCGCAGCGACCTGGCGAGGACCGTGGTCTCATTAGCCGCAGCCGGCGTTATACTTGTACTGGTAATCGGTGGCATCAACCGGGACCCGCGTTCGCAGATGCAGATCGGGGCGTTCTGGGCCGGGCTCGTGGTGCCGATTGGGGCCGCTGCGCTGTTTCTGATCGGGACCGTCCCGCTTGAGAGGCTCTTCGGCCTGACTACGCACATATCCCTGCTGGAACTCGCCGATACCAACAGGCCGCTGCTGCGCCGGTTGGTGATGGAGGCGCCGGGGACATACACGCACAGCATGGCGGTGGGGCATCTCGCCGAGGCGGCGGCTGAGGCGATCGGGGCGGACTCGCTTATGGCCAGGGTGGCGTCCTACTACCACGATATCGGCAAAGTCAAGCGGCCGCATTTCTTCATCGAGAATCAGAACATCGAGAACGTGCACGACCGGATCAACCCGACGCTTTCGGCGCTTGTGATTACCTCTCACATCAAGGACGGCGTGGATATTGCCCGGGAGTCCAAGCTCCCGGCAGTTGTGGCGGATGTGATTAGCCAGCACCACGGGACTTCGCTCGTGCAGTATTTCTACGATCAGGCGATGGGCGAGCAGGACCCGACTGTTGCACTGGAGAGCCAGTTCCGATACGCCGGCCCCAAGCCGAGAACGAAGGAAGCGGCGATCATAATGCTTGCGGATTCCGTGGAAGCGGCTTGCAGGGCCATGTCCAAGCCTACCAGGGCGACTATAGAGCTGGTGGTGAACAAGGTTATCGCGGACAAGCTCCGCGATGGGCAGCTTGAGGAATCGGACCTCACGTTCAGGGAGGTCGGCTGCATAACCGACGCGTTCATTCCTGCTCTTATCGGCACGCTGCACGCGCGGATCGACTATTCGGAAGCGATGGAAAGCAGGGAATCCAAGAAGGCGGTAGATGGAGATTCTGATCCAAAACTCGCAGCGAACGCGGGTGAGCATCAGCCGGATTCGGACGCTGGCGACGCGAGTGCTGCGTGCTGAGGGGTGCGCGGAGACTACTGAAGTGAGCGTGCTGCTCACCGACGACGAAGGGATTAGCGCGCTGAACGTCGAATATCGGGGAGTTGAAGGCCCCACTGACGTGCTCTCTTTCTCTCAGCATGAAGGCGAAGATGATTTCTCTTCCGCAGAGAACCTGCTGGGCGATTTGGTAATATCGGTGGAGACGGCGAAGCGGCAGGCAAGAGAACAGGGAAAGCCGCTCGAGGCGGAGATCGACATGCTCGTGACGCACGGGCTGCTCCACTTGCTCGGATACGATCATTCAGAGCCTGTTGAGGCGGAGAGGATGTTTGCGCGGCAGAATGAGTTGTTGGTCCAGGGGTTGTAGATGAGGCTTTTACGAGACCCGATGAACGGGTTCAAATATGCGGTGGAAGGCGTGGTGCACGTCTTCCGCACCCAGCGCCATATGAGGTTTCACTTCCTTACAATGGTGCTGGTGTTGGTGGTGAGCCTCGTTTTCAAGCTGAGGCGCGAAGAAGTGATCGTGCTGCTTTTCACGATCACGCTTGTGCTTGCGGCAGAGATGTTCAACACGGCGATAGAGGCCGTTGTTGACCTTGTGACCCAGACGTATCATCCGCTGGCTAAGTTCGCCAAGGACATAGCCGCGGGGGCTGTGCTGATCACGACTATCAATGCGCTCGCCGTGGGATTTCTGTTGTTCCCGGGCGGGTCAAGGTTGAAGCTGCTGAGCACCGACATGGGGCTGCACAGTCCCGGATGGCCGGTGATCGCAATCGTTACGTTCTTGCTGCTGGGGACGATGGTCCTGATGTGGAAGGTAGCCGGCGGCAAGGGCAAGTTGCTCAAGGGTGGGGTTGTCAGCGGACACTCGGCCGTAGGGTTTTTCCTTGCGACAACCATAATGTTTATGTCTGCCAACAAGGCGATAGGGATTCTGGCATTCCTGCTCGCCGTGTTGGTGGCGCAGAGCCGAGTAGAAGGACAGATCCACACCCTTCAGGAGGTAGTAGTCGGCGCGCTGCTGGCGACTGGTGTTGCGGGCGTCGTGTATGTGGTGCTATCTCCAGTGTTTCCTATAAGATGAGAGGGTGATCTAAACAAGTGGACCCAGACCCAAACCGTATCGTGCCAGGGCTCATCATCATCGTGGCGTTGGTGGCGCTAAACGCATTTTTCGCCGCGGCCGAGATGTGCCTGGTCTCTGTCAGAAGAACACGGATCAAACAGCTTGTAGAGGAGGGTAATCCGAAGGCTCGCGTTGTGCTGTCCCTTCTCGAGCATCCTACCGGTTTCATGTCCACCATTCAGATTGGTGTGACGCTGGTTGGCTTCCTCGCATCGGCTTTCACCGCAGTCAACATCTCCGGGGTTGCGGCACAGTCCATGGTGTCGTTAGGGCTTTCCCCGGGCCTCGCCAACGCTATCGCGGTCGTTGGCATCACGGTTCTCCTCAGCCTGTTCACCATTGTCTTTGGTGAGATCGCTCCCAAGAGCCTTGCTCTGCAGCACGCGGAGAGGCTGGCGCTGGCCCTCGGAGGAACCGTGAAAATGCTCTCTATCGCGGCTCTGCCGGCCGTTAAGGTGGTAAGCTGGCTGAGCGACCTGATAGTGAGGCCTTTTGGCACCCACGCTCGTTTTGCAAGCCCGATTCTCACCGAGGAAGAGCTGAAGATGCTTGTTGAGGCCGGCGAGGAGGAAGGTGTGATCGAGGAAGAGGAGAAGGAGATGATCCACTCCATCTTCGACTTCACCGACACCGTCGCCCGGCAGGTGATGGTTCCCCGAACGGACATGGATGCGGCGCCTGTGACCGCCACGCTGGACGAGCTTCTGGACATGATCACTGCGTCCGGCCACTCCCGCATCCCGATCTACGAGGACAACGTAGACAATATCATCGGGGTCGTTCACGCTAAGGACTTGCTGCCGGTGCTGCGGCAGGACAAGCAGCTTTTTGATATGCGCGCCGTGATGCGAGAAGCCTACTTCATCCCTGAAAGCAAGGACGTCGATGAACTGCTGGCGGACTTCAAGCTGGGTAAGGTGCAGATGGCGATCGTGCGCGACGAGTATGGCGGCACCGCCGGTCTTGTGACGGTGGAGGACCTGCTCGAAGAGATCGTTGGTGAGATCCGGGATGAGTATGACGTAGAGGAACCGCTGATAGACGTCATAGACGAAAACCACGCCATCGCCAGCGCCCGCATGAGCATAGACGATCTCAATGAGCAGATGGACTTGGACATCCCCGAGAGCGAGGAATACGAGACCATCGGAGGGTTCGTCTTCGATCAGTTCGGCAGACAACCTGAAGAGGGCGAGAAGATAAGCTGGAGCAACCTGGACTTCGTCGTCAGTTCCCTCGAAGGTGGGCGTATCAGCAGGATAGAGGTTGTTCGCACGGACCGTCCCAAAGAGGACGAGGACGCAGTGAACTCCAACGGCAAGAACAGGAACGGGCATTGATTCGCTAAGGAGAGTGTGCAGGGATGAAGCCCTTCAAGCCTGAGATAGTCGAAATGCCCGCGCGGAAGGTTGCGACCTTGACTACCAAGGGCGACCCTAACGCGGTCGGTGAATCCGCCCTCGGGCCTCTCTATGGCAGCGTGTTCAAACTCAAATTCGACCTCAAGAAGAGAGGACTGCCGACGTTCAAAGTGGAGCCGCTCCGCGCGCGTTGGCCGGATGCCCACCTGCTGCCCAAAGACCGATGGACCGCCCACTGGGCTCTGCCCGTCCGCGATGACACCGAGGTTCTTCCCCAGAAGTCCCCGGACGTTGAGGTCAAGCTGGAGACCTGGGAGTACGGCACGGTTGCGCAAGTGCTGCACGTCGGCCCTTACTCCGAGGAGGGCCCCACGGTTGCCGCGCTCCACAAGTTCGTCGAGGACAGCGGCTACAGGCTGATAGGCGATCATGAAGAGGAGTATCTTACCAAGCCGACGAGCAAGGTCGTGAAGACGATCATCCGGCATCGGGTGGAAAAGGCATGAGCGACCGCTCGCATGTTCGCCCGGACGAGTCCTTCATCGGCGAGCCCGTGACCCCCAAGCCCGGCACGTTCGACACAGCTCTGATGGCTACCGGCATCCCCGGCGTGCCGCACGAGTTCACCTGGCGCGGGAACGAATACAAGGTCGCTGTTATCCTCGAAACGTGGAAGACCGTCGGCCCGTGCACCTCGGGCGCGGACGAGAAATACGTCCGCCGCCACTACTACCGCGTCAAGACCATCACCGGCGAGGTCATGACCCTCTACTGCGACCGCCACGCCGCCCGCGGAAAGAACCCGCTCAAGAATAGGTGGGTGTTGTACTCGATGCTCCCTGTCGGTTGATTCCACAAGTGATTGACCGTGCTTATCGGGTTCTGTTATACTCAGCACGAACTGGTGACGAAGCAAGAGGGGGCGCGGTCTTGGCCGATCACATCTATGCTGCTATAACTGCTGACATTGTCGGATCCACCGAGTACTACAAGACCAAAGGAAGCCCACTGCGCCCACAGCTTCTGGATGCGCTAGCGCAGGTCAACTCCAGCCATAGTGCCGTTCTAGCGGTACCGTTTGGCCTTACCCTGGGGGATGAGTTCCAGGGACTCTTATCTGAGCCGGCCAAAGCGCCGCGTGTGGTCTGCGATCTCAGGCTCCTACTTAGCCCGATCAGAATCCGCGTCGGTGTGGGGCTAGGGTCCATTGTCTCTGATATGGCGGCGACAACAGCCCATATGGAGGGCCAAGCATTCTCATATGCCAGGGAAGCGATAGAGATAGCCGGCCGGGGCAAGTCTGGTGGCACTGTCTACAAGGCAGATGATAGGCGGGTTGAGAAAGCGGCTAACGGTATGACCGTACTCATCGATGCGGTGCAAAGTCGGTGGACGCCAAAGCAGTGGGAAGCGGTGCGCCTTTACCTGCGGCACAAGGACCTTTCCAGTGTGGGTGAGCAGTTGGGCATTTCGCCTCAGGGGGTGGAGCACAGGCTGCGTTCCACGCGCTGGCGCGACATCGAGCGGGGCGTGGATGTTCTGGCTGACCTCATCACGTGGTTCTGCCACAGTGCCAAGACAACAACATGCTCCTGTTGATCGGCTGCGAATCAACAACTAATAGTTGAATTAGTTCAGATCAACAAGAAGTAGTTGATGGGGTGCGATATGTCCCTGGTTCTGCTGAAGCTGGTGACAGTGCATTTTGTAGTCTGGGGCTTGCTGGAGAGACCAGGCTGGCTGCCTGATAAGACGCGCCTGCAGACAGGTCCGCGCAGCATTCTCTATTCCGCCCTCATGTTTCTGATCCTAAGCTCTGGGCTGATCATCCCCACGCTGCACAGTGAAGGCGTGGTTCTCTCGCTTGGGCTTGCGCTTATCGGTCTCGGCGCAGTTGTGCGGGCAGTATGCAGTGGCTTGAGTTCGTGGCTCCTCAAGCCATCCTGGCTGAGCCTGATTTTGCTCCACGTGCTGCAGATCATCGCGTTCTGCTGTATAGCGTCATGGATAACCGGATACGATGAACCGTGGACGGCGGCCATCTTGGCGTGGAGTTCGCAACGCACATACGTCTTGATCCTGACCTACGCTATCTCCCTTGGACTTGGCGGCGCGCTGGTGCGTCTGATTACAGCCGCGCTGCCGGGCGCGAGTGAGCGCAGTGATGTAGGACTGGCGGGGGCCGGAAGCCTTATCGGGCTGCTCGAGCGTCTCCTCGTCACTTCCTTTGTCCTGTTTTGGCCCAAGCTCGATGCTACCGCAATCGGGCTGATCTTCAGCGCGAAGTCGATTGCGCGATTCCCGGAGATGGGGAGGAAGGACGGGACTCATTTCGCCGAGTACTACCTGGTCGGTACTCTTTCGAGTTTCGCAGTTGCGATAGCGGCAGGACTGGTTGCCCGCCTCTACCTGCGGGGCTGAAGTTCCACCCCCACTTTCTCCCTCGGCCCGACTTTGGACGTGTCTATCGGCCTGAATCCCAGCTTGAATGCAGGTGACTCCGGTTTCAGGCGGAAGTCGCCCTTCTTCGGGTCAACGAACATCGGGTCGGCGACGAGGCTGTGCTGGTCGTGCTGTCTCTGCCATTCCTCCAGCGTTGCTCCGGCGAAGGTAACCGGCTTGCCGCTTGCGTCCCAGTAGAGGTTGTAGTCCATCACATGGTTGTTGTCGCTCCAGTTGCTTCCCAGGAGCTTGCCCTTATCGTAGTAGACGATGTTGCGCTCGAAGGTGAAGACCTTATGCTCCTCTGGCCGCGTTCGCTGAAGCTGGTGCTGGGTGGCAAATGCAAAGATGTTGTTGGTAAGGATGTTGTCCTTGCCGTAGTGCTGGTGGAACCCGCCGGTCTTGGTGCGGTAGACGATGTTATCGGTGATCAGAATGCCGGTGCTGCCTTCATCCGTGTAGATTCCCCATCCGCCGTAGCTGAAGGATTGGCAGTCGTGGATGACATTGTTGCGGATGATGGTTCCCGGCGACACGCCGAGCGTGTAGATGCCGGCGAGGTCGCTCAGGACGCCTCTGCCAACGTGGTGTATGTGGTTCAAGGCAATCAGGTTGTCCACTCCGCCGGTCTTGGCATAGCCCCAACTCCACCCGACCGACACGCCCGTGTAGTCGAATTCGCATATCGTGTTGTTCGTGATCCTGTTGTGCGGGCTGGCGCCGACCCAGACCCCGACAGCGCTTGCAAACAGCTTCCCGCCGTCACTTATCTCGTTGTCGGTAACGGTGATCCTCTGAGCGCCGTGGTCGATCTTGACCCCGCCGCCGCCCATGTCGGTTATCAGGCTCCGCCGAATCGTGCAGTTGGAGCAGCCGTTGCCGAATTCGACGCCGTAGGTGCCGATGCGGGAAAATTCGCACCGGTCGATCTCGCAGTACTGCGCCTGGACAGCACTAACTGCGCCCGGCACATCCACTGCGGCTTGCGGGAAGCCCGACTGGTCCAGCGGGCGCGCGAACTGGTTGTGTGAGAATCTCAGGTTCCGGAACGTGACGAACTCGATGGGGTTGGCTTTGGTCCCCTTCAGCTCGACCAGCGTTGTGAGCCGCGGCGCGATGAACCCGACCCTGTCGGGGTTCTCATTCGCGCGAGGATAGTAGTAGAGCTTGCCCTGGGGCCTGTCCAGATACCATTGTCCGGGCGTGTCCAATGCCTCGAACACGTTTTCCACGGCAAACCGGGCGTACTTGCTCTTGTCGAAGTCCTGTCGCAGCCAAAACCTGCTCTTCTTCGCCAGCGTTACGGTGTTGGTTGCATCGTCCACGGACTTGATGGGCATCCTCGACTCGACCCAGAAGTTGTAGGACACAACGTCCACATCCGCCAGGTTGTGCCAACCGGCTTTGAGCTCGCCGGGGTTGAACGTGAACGTGTCCTGTCCGTCCTGCCATTTCTCGGCGGAGGGCGCGGACTTGATCGTATACCAGCCCTTTTTCGGCAGCCGGGTGCGGCTTGCGCGCCTGTCATTGACGAACAACTGGTCGGGGTTCCACTTGCCATCTTTGGCATCGGGAACCGGCCCCGCGATCATGTCGTGTCCGTTGACCTTGATCGGACTGAAGCCGGATATCGTCCTGCCGCCGCTGATGACGACTCTCTCCACGCCCTTCGCAGTGCGATATGCTTCATATGTGATCGGGCATTCACGCGTGCCTGAGTCCGCGGACGTCAGCACCAGCGGCTCGTCGAGGAAGTAAGTCCCCTCGCGGATGTAGACGGTGATCGAGCTCACGGGCTCCCCGGAGTTCTTCAGAATCCGTACGGCATCCCGCGCGCCGCGCAGTGTTGCGAGTGGACCATCGGTATTAGTCTTGTTAGGCGCCGCAAGCAGCCCGCTCCACGCGTCATTCCCGTTCTTCGCCACGTATAGCTTAGCTCCGCCATCGGCGATGCTGGCATTGGCAGTCGCAGTTAACAGAGCCATAGCAATCACACTCCCTAGCTTCAGCATATTCAGATCCTTTCAGGGCTGAGTCTACTCGTAAGATTTAGGCAGATGGGCGGAGAAATCCTGCGGGAGGACAGATGTGGCTGTGTTTGAGTCGAACGGTACGCATTGCCACCGTGATCTACTACGTAGGCTGACGAGTTGCCCGAGTCCTATTCGGCCTCCGGATAGCTGCCCAGCACACGCACGAACAGGGCCATCCTGGTGAGCTCTTCGAGCGCGTCCTGGACGTTAGGGTCGTCCTCGTGTCCCTGCACGTCTACGAAGAATATATACTCCCACGGCATCTGCTTCGTGGGGCGGGACTCGATCATGGTGAGGTTGATCCCATGCGTATCGAAGACCCGCAGCGAGTGGTAGAGCGATCCCGCCTTGTGCGGCACCGCATAGACGATGGAGGTCTTGTCCTTGCCGCATGGGTTGGGCTTCGAGTAGCCGATCACGAGGAAGCGTGTCTTGTTATGGGGGTTGTCCTCGATGCCCTCTTCAAGAATGTTCAAGCCGTATTCCTTGGCGGCGAGGCTGCTTGCGATAGCCGCGGAACTCGGGTATCCCTCGCAAATCTTTGCGGCTTTCGATGTGCTCGATACTTCCAGCACCTCCACTCCCTGCATGTGGGTAGCGAGCCAGTTCCGGCACTGTGCTATGGCGGTCCCGATCGAGTAGATACGCTTGATCTGCGTGATGTCATCCCCGCAGGAGAGCAGGTTGTGCGAGATAGGAGCATTGATCTCCGCGCATATCCGCAGGTCGGAGAGCAGGAACATATCCAGGGTGTGGTTGATCACCCCTTCGGTGGAGTTTTCGACCGGCACCACGCCGTAGTTCGTCTCCTTGCGCTCCACGGCGCTGAAGACATCCGGGATTGTGTTGCAGGCGACGAAGTCGGTCGAATCTCCGAACTTCAGGATGCTAGCCATGTGGGTATTGCTTCCGGCCGGTCCGAAATAGGCGACGCTGATGGGCTTTTCGAGCGCGCGGCAGGCTGAGATGATCTCACGGAAGATAGCGCTGACGCTCTTGTCTGCGAGCGGCCCCTTGTTGTTCTTGAGCACTCCCGCAAGTACCTGCTTCTCACGCTCGGGCGCGAAGATGCTTTTCGAGCCCTTGCTCTTCATATTGCCGATTTCTAGCGCGCATTCCGCGCGTTTGTTGATCATCTCGACCAGTTCGCGGTCGATCTCGTCTATTTTGGCCCGAATCTCGGAGATATCCATTCAGAAAAGCCCTCAGTTGTCAGCCGTCAGCATCACTCCGTCATGCCGGGCTTGATCCGGCATCCAGATGGATCCTGAACCACGTTCAGGATGACGAGTGTGACAGGTTCTTAAGATACGTTAGGCAGGGGGATAAGGATTCCCTGCTTGGCTGTTCGTCAACTGACGGACTCCTCTGATCGTCCGGGGCATTTCTGCCCCGGCCGGGGGTTTGCGGGCATTCGTGCCCGTTTTCCTGCTACCAGTCCAGAAGCGCTATCGATATCATTGACGGGGTCTGCTGGCAGTAGAAGCCCGCCGGAGTACTTCCAGTGGCACGGATCAAGCGCGAGTCCCGCGTGCACCGGGTTCTCATGCATATGGCGCCGAGATTCCCTCGCAGATCGGGCAGTAATGCCCGGAAACGTGGGTCGGGGGTAGGAATCCCCCCGACCATCAAGTCCTCGACCAGCAAGACATATCGGGCAGTAATGCCCGGATACGCAGGTCGGGGGTAAGAATCCCCCCGACCATCGACCTGGCATATCGGCGAATCCCGCTCGCACCGGGCAGTAATGCCCGGAGACCTGGGTCGGGGCTGGAATCCCCCCGACCATCGACGGCCAGATCATAATCTGATCCTGATCGTCCAGGGCATTCTTGCCCCGGTCGCGCGTGTGGGTGCACTGATCGTCCAGGGTATTCTTGCCCTGGACGCGGGTCTGTGGGCATTCGTGCCTATCTTCCTGCTACCAGTCCAGAAGCGCTATCGGCACCATCGACGGGGTTTGCTGGTAGTAGAAGCCCGCGCTGGAGTACTTCCAGTGGCACGGATCAAGCACGAATCCTGCGCGCACCGGGTTGTCATGCATGTACCGCAGCTTCTGCTCGAAGAACGGTCGTGTGTGTATCTGCTCGGGATGACATCCATCCTGCCATAGCGCTATGCTTGTCTTTGCCTGGCCCGCGTTCTCCATGGCTCTGATCCAGGAGCGGCGACCATCTTTCCGGATCATTGGTGCGATCTGATGGGCGGTAAAGCCTTTGAAGTTTCCCACGAGCTGTGATAGGTTGCCATCCACCTGCGTGCAGATCAGGTGGAAGTGGTCCGGCATAAGCACAAAGCCGTGCACGAGAAGGCCTTTCTGCTCGATGCAGTGGTTGAGGTTGTCCACAAGCGCTCTGAAGTAGTCGTCGCGGCGGAACACCGGAATCCAGTGGATGGTGGCACTGGTTATGAAGTGCGGATATGATCCGTCGTACACCTTGTAGCGCTGTGGCATAGAGACTCAGTTCGGCGAAGTGTACCGGGGTTCCTTCGTGTATCGGGCAGTAATGCCCGGAGACGCAGGTCGGGGGCAAGAATCCCCCCGACCATCAAGTCCTCGACCATCAAGACGTGGGTCGGGGGTAGGAATCCCCCCGACCATCGGGAATCCCCCCGACCATCGAGTTCCATCGATGTCTGGTCAGATGCCCGCGTTGGCCTGCACGATGCCATTCGTGCCGTTGTTGACCAGGCCGGTCTTGTTCCTTGCGAAGACGTTGCCGGTGAATGTGTAGTTGTCGCCCGCAAGCACTGCCGCTGTGCCGTTTTCAGCGAACCTGCAGCCGGTGACGGCGTAGTCGCGCACGTTCTCGCCGACGATCAGCCCCGTTCCCTTGTTGTTGCGAACCGTGACTCCCGAGAGGATGAACGATCCCGCATTAACGACCATCCCGTTGGCTGCGCCCTTCCTGCCGGAGGCGCCGCCGTTGAAGATCGTTCCGCCGCTGACAGTCATAATGCAACCGTGAGAATCCCTATCGATCAGTATTTGGTCCTCATCGGATGACGCCGCCCAGCATCCCGCAATGCTGACGTAGGAGTGGTCGCGGACATGGACGCCGTGGATGCTGGAATCGAGCGTGGCGTGCGTAATGAACACTTCACGGTTCGAAGGTGAGCCGGGGTCGCCGATAAGCACACCGGTATGCACGCCGATCAGGTCGCTAGTGATAATGTGCACCCCGCCGTTACCGCCGGTCAGGTGGACGGCAATGGTAGGGGTCCGGCCCGGCCCTACATACCGGTCTGAGCCGACGACGCGCCCGCCCAACATGCGCACCTCGGAGCCCTTCGCCACCCTAATCCCGGTGCCGCCGATGCACCAGAACACGCAGTGGTCAATCGCGGTAGTGTCCATTACCTTCTCGACCGATATCCCGCTGCCCATGACTGCGCCTGAACTCTTGAATAGGAGATTGCCGAAGAACGACCTTTCCGCGCCGCCGCGGCAGTCGATCACCGCCACATCCGGCGATTTCTGGTTCTTCACCGACGCGAACGTCAGGTCCCGGACCGAGGATTCCCTACAGGAAGCGCTTTCGTTCCAGAATAGCAGCGGTTCGTTGTTTTCGTGCAGGAGGACGGAGCTTCTTCCGCCTCCCGTGATGTCGAACCTGTCCGCGCTGGCAAACACCAGCGCCTTCGTGATTCGGTACTGCCCCGAGGGGATGTAGACGTGCCCGCCGCCTGCTTTCGCTGCGGCCTCTATGGCGCTCTGTACCGCTGCCGTGTCATCGGTCGTGCCGTCCCCCTTCGCGCCCATCAGACGGACGTTGAAGGAGGGTCCTAAGGGCGGGGTAGGGGGCTGGTCTGCATGCATTGGCAATCCTCCCGCCGCGACAGCCGCCCCGGCCAGCGCGGCGCTCTGCAAGAAGCGTCTGCGTGAAGTCGCATGTGGTTCGTCAGACAATTGTATCACCTCTGCCGGGCGATGTTCAGGAGCGCTCCACCTCGAAGTCGGCGAAGTTGAGCGAAGGGTGGTCGGAGATCAACCGCACGCCGCGGTCGGTCTGGGATGCCCATCGAGGGTTCTTTGACGACATATCAACGGTATAGCTGCTGCCCGCGTGCTCCTCAGGCAGGTAACCCAGATAACTCATCACGTACTGAGAGATCCACTTCTCAAGTTTCAGCACCGTCAGTTTCCGCCTGAGCCGCCCCTGCATATCGCGGTTGAGGATCGAGGGAATCGTGTTGGTGGTAACGATCTCGTCGATCTCGTGGCCGGCGAGCGTCTCCCGCACTTCCGGCGAGGAATAGAAGTGCGACACGAAAAACACCACGCGGCCCGCTCCGGCATCTTTCAGGAGCCGGCAGCACTCCTTGATCGTGTTGCCGGTCCTGACCATATCGTCGAAAACGATCACGTCCCTGCCTGCAATCGCCTCAACGGGGCAGGGCGATTCCGGCGAGATCATACTTGAAACGTTGCGCTCGTCCTTGCGTCTCTTGGCGAAGTAGAGCAGCCCGGCCGAAGTGGAGTTGAGGCAGTTGTAGACCTGATCGGCGAACTCCCGCGCGCCCGCGTCCGGCGCGCAGACGAGGACTCCGGTCCCGCTGTGGAGCGAAGGCGTCACGTCCGAGTTCTTGATGTAGTCGGCGAACACTTCAGCCGGGTTCAGGTTAAGGAACTCGCCCTGCATCTCATCGTGGAAAAGACGCTTGACCGATGTTGAGTGGTTGTGCACCGTGATGACGGCGTCCACGCCCGCCAGCCGCAGCGCCTGAGCGTAGAACTTGCTCGTAAACGGCTGCCCGTCGAACTTCTTGTAGTCCGTGACGTCACGGGGGAATTGGCACTCGCCGTGCTCCGGCCTCGGGCCTCTGTCCTGCGCGCTGAAGAACAGGTCAGGCTCCACCAGCACGACCTTCTCGCAGCCATTGTCCTTTGCGGCTCGCGCCACCAGCATATTGCGCAGCGCAAGCTCGTTACGGGTGAGCGTGTTGGAGGCCGTCGAAACGATCACCACGTTCGTGCCTCTAAGCTTGTTGCCGATGTCCGTGAGGTCTTTTTCGTCTGAGATGAACCTGGGGCAGAACTCCGTGTTTGCGAACGTTTTGAGGGAGATGACGTCAGCTATATCCGTAAGCTGACCACAGAAGACGCCGATGTCGATCGCAAATGGATCGTCCGATTCCGTCCCTGTGATGAGAACTGGCATGCACCCGTTAGTCACGGTCCCTTCCCCCTCAACTAAAGCTTCTATATCGCCGCACGCGGAAGTAGAGTCTACCGAGGAGCTTCCGCGCGATTCTTGGCAGGAGCTTGATTCTGATATCGGTCGGCGCTGTTTTCCAATACTGCCAGATCAGCGCCGTCAGCAGCCTGTTGTCGTTGAGACGGTCTACGTCGTAGTTGACGTTGCGCTCGTGCAGTCTGTATCTGACCAGTGTTTCCGGCACATGCACGATCGGCGCTTGCATCAGGATCTTCAGCCAGGCGTCGAAGTCATCGCACGTCGAGTAGCGGCTGTCGAACAGGCCGATGTCCAGCATTGCCTGCTTGCGCACCATAACAGCGCTCGCGGTGATCGTGTAGTTCCCGTGTTTGACGAACCACAGGAAATCAGGCCTTTCAGGCAGGATCGTCTGGTCCAATCGCAGCCTGTCCGCGTTCAGCCCGAACACCTCGGAATCGCAGAACACCGCTGCCGCATCCGAATTCGCGTCCATCACGCCGACCTGGCGCCGCAGCTTGTCGGGCAGCCAGATGTCATCGTGGTCCAGAAACGCGATCAGCTCACCGCAGGCTTCCCGAATGCCGGCGTTTCTCGATTCCGCGTGTCCGAGGTTCGCCTCATTTCGCACGATCCGAGTCTCCGGCAGGTTGGCGACAGAGCCCACCAGTGGCGCGATGTCAATGGGCGATACGTCGTCAACCAGCACCAGCTCAAAGTGGCGATACGTCTGCGCGGCAACCGATTCCAGAGTCTCCCGCAGGAACCGTTCGTGATCCTCCGATGCGCAATATACCGGTATTACGGCGGTTAGTCTTGGCATCATCTGACCAACCTATTGTAGCGCAAATCCGCTATTCATGGAACAGGCGAACACCGCCATAGCGGTAAGCGACCGAATATGGCCCTCACAACTGGTATTTCCCACAGTCCTCGCTGGCACGCTTCTTGGAGTTATCTCCTACGTGAGTCCGGAGGAAGGTAAAGCCCCATGAAGTCAAAGGTCAGTGCCGAAAGTCTAGTGCTGGTTGGGATCTGCCTGGCCGATATGATCTCGACGCTGTTCTTCGTTCTCAGAGGAGCCGCAGTCGAGCAGAATCCGCTGATGAGGGTATGTCTGGATGCCAGTCCGTGGGTGTTTGTGCTGGTGAAACTGGCAAGTTTCATTCCTTTCGTGTTAGCTGTTGAGCTATATCGAAAGAAAAACGCTGCGTTCGCTCGATTAGCGTGCCGCAGCGCGATTGTGGCCTACGTCGTGACGTTCGTTGTGCTCACCGTCGGCTGCAATCTTGGCTGATCTATCATTTCTCTCTCTCTCCCTGCCCGCTCCATAGACAACCGGCCAGCCCGACACTGGCCGGTTGTCTGCATTGCTGCCTCCGCTACCGGCGGCGGCGATACGCAGGGCGGTTGACTTCGCTCAAGTACACCACATACCACCCTGCGTATTTGCTCTGTCTGAGAGCCGCCTTTACCTTGCGTTCTACTGTCGTGAGTCGCCGGTTCAGTAAGCTGTATGTGATCCCTAACGCCGATGCCATCCGGCGGCGGCCAAAGCCAGCGATGTGAAGCCTGTAGATGATCTCCTGGAGCGCGTTCAGGCCGGCGGCATCCACCAGTTCCTCGATCCGGCGCTCCAGCAGCACATCTGCTGTCTCGCTGCTTACGTCGCCCTCCGTCAATAGAGGCAGTTGCCTTCTTTCGCTTCGCATCTTGCGGTTCAGTTGAGCTTCAGAGTAGATCCCGCTGCCGCGGCCTATAGCCGAGTGCTGTGCAAGCAGAGCGTCTGCCGCCCGTTCGAGGTCCGTTTCAGGCGTGGGCTTGCTGATGTGTGAGAGATCGGTTGTGGGTTCGTGGACTGCTGTTTGTTGGATCAAGAGGTCACCTCGCTGGATAGATTAGGGAACGGATGTTCGCTATGTGTGCTCCGCCGCCGTGTGGCTAGACAACAGTCTACTATGTTCACAGGCGGTTGTCAACTGGTTTCCCGAGAAATAATTGGGGAATTTTTCTGCGGACGTGCCGTCTGATTAGCCTGTGCATAGCCGTCCGGAACCGGACACGGCTGGGAATTGGTAGAGCTGTATGGGCGGGAGTCGCAACGCCCGTCCATTGACTAGGGTAGGTGCGGGAGCAGGTAACCTCCCCCAGCCCCTCCTTCGTAAGGAGGGGAGCAAGTCTGGCGTTCCCGCTTGCTCCTCTTCTTCGTAGGGAGGGGAGCAAGTCTGGCGATCCCGCTTGCTCCTTTTCTTCGTAAGGAGGGGAGCACCCGTGGCTTGTGCCCAGGAGTTACCTGACTTCCCCCCTTGCTAAGGGGGGATTGAGGGGGGTAACGTGACAAGCCCTGCTCCCGGCACAGGCGTATTGACGTTGACGGGGCCCAAGGCCTGCACTATAATGAAGCAACCTCTCGAGTTGGCGCGTGCATTCCACGTCCGAGGTTGTGTGTTCACTGCAAACCGTATATTATCTCCGCCGGTCACGAAGCGGCGAGAACGCTTTGCATTATCCAAGGAGGAGCATCGTGCGCAATCGAATCATCATCGTTGCTGTTCTTCTCGTTCTCTCATCATTCACCTGTCTGGCGCCCTCTATAGCTGAGGATGCCGCGGCCCCGGCGCCACCAGCGGCCCCGGCGGCTGCCCCGCCTCCCGTGCAGCCGGATACCGATATCTTCCGCAGGACTCCCAAGGTCGATGGTGTGATCGAGGATGGCGAGTGGGACGCGTTCTATACCTATAGCTTCGACGGCCTTGACGTGACCACTTATGCCGACTGGGATGGTGAGAACCTCTACGTGGCTGCGAAGTCCAACAAGCCCGTAGATATACTCGCCGTTCTGGATGCCAGAGCGGACGGCTGGTATAACGGAGACGACAACTACGAGTTCCTTGCGATGCGTGACGGCAGCTCAGTCAAGGCCCTCATCAACCGCTATGATTCAAAACGGACGAGGACACCCGCCGCGGCGGCGGTTTCCCCGGAAGAGGCAGCCCTTGTCACGATGAAGGGCGGCTCCGATTCTTCCGGGGCGTGGGGCGTGGAAATGCGTATCCCCGCCGGGCTGATTCCCAGGTTCAAGGCGGCCGAAGGCAGGAAGATCGGCCTGCTGCTGTCGGTCAAGACGGCGGCCGAGGACAATGGCTGGATCCTCTCCGGCTCGCCGGGCGACACGCGCGAGTGCACGCTCGTCAGCAAGAAGTTTGCCTCGCTGAAGCCTCTCAACCTCGGTTTCGATCTACTTGATGCCAGGGTTGCGCGCGGCGAGGAGATAGTCGGCAAGTTCCACCTGACCAACGCCGGCGTGGACACGCTTGATCTCCGCAGCTTCGTGCTGGCCGGTGAAGGCAAGGGCAGCGACTACCTCAGCAGCCTGAAGATACGTCTGGAGGGGCTGCCTCCGAAGAAGCATATCTCGCACGAGATCCGGTCGGTCATTCCGAGCGACATGCCGCTGGGAAGCTGGGCGCTCGGCGCAGAGGTGAAGTCGGTCGACGGCAAGATGGGCGCTGCGTTGGTCAGCTTCGAGGTTGTGGAGCCGTTTTCTGTTGCGCTGCGCCTGCCCGATAAGCCCGTGCCGACTTCCGCCAAGGACGTGACTATCGGCGTTGTCATCACCAACAACATGCGGCGTGAGGTTCGCGGCCAGGCCAACATCCTGCTGCCCGCCGGCTGGGAGCTCTGGAAGAACGAGAGCAAGCGTGAGTTCAGGGCAAGCGGCGAGGGACTGACCACCGTTTCCTACAAGTGCAAGCCGCCGTTGGGCGCGCTCTCGGAAGTGCCGGTGAAGGTGGATGTCACTATCAACGGCAAGACCGTCAGCGCGGAAGGCAAGTTCAGCCTTGTGACTGAAGCTCCTCCGGCCAAATGAGCCTGTTATGATCTATCGGTCATGTTCGGGCGCGACATGTCGTCGCGCCCGATTTCATATCTGACAGGAGTCGACCAATGAAGCCGATCAAAGCAGCCTTAGCAGCCGTCCTGCTGTTCGCCGCCATATCGCCCTCACTGGCGTGGGAGCCGACGGGACACACGCTGATCACCAACCATGCGCTAGCGCTTGTATCGCCCGATATGATGCCGTTCTACGACGCCAACTCCCGCTACATCGCCGCGTTCTGCACGCTGCCCGACGACTGGCGCGAAACCTACAAGACTGAGATCGGCCCGAACCATTTCATAGACCTCGACCTCCTCAGCAAGCCGCCGTTTGCCGATCTGATAGTGGACCGTGCAACCGCGGAGAAGCGCTTCGGCAAGGAACCGCTCTCGAAAGTCGGAGTGCTGCCATGGGCCATCGAAAGCACCTACAACAAGCTTGTGGCGGCGATGAAGTCGGGCGATTCGGTGCAGATCGCGCTGCAGTCAGCGGTGCTGTCGCACTACATCGGGGATGCTCACGTGCCTCTGCACAACTGCAAGGACTACGACGGCAGGACTCCGGACGAGAAAGGGATTCACTTCCGCTGGGAGCAGACCCTGCTTCTGACGTGGCTGAAGCCAGAGATGGTGAACGCCTGTGCCCCCGCAAAGCTCGACGGTCCGATACTCAGGAACGCTTTCGAGTGGTGCATCGAATCATTCGGCTACTGCGACGATATCTTTGACGCGGACGACGCGGCCCGCAAGACCGACCCCGTCCTCGGCTGGCGCTACTACCAGTCTATGTGGAAGTCTACCGGCCCAATGATGATCAGCCAACTCGACCGCGCGTCCGAACGCCTTGCAGCAGCCTGGATCGCTGCCTACAACCAGGCCGGCAAACCCAAGCTCTCCGACAAACCCGCTCCCTACTTCTGGAAGCAGTAGACAAACAAACGGGTGGGGCAATCGCTTGCCTCACCCGCCTAATGCGCCAGATAGATTTGCTCTCCGCCTAGGCCCGGCGCCGGCGGAGTCCGATGAGGCCGACAAGACCACCCATCATGGCAAGGACACTTGATGGTTCCGGCACGGCGACGATACGGAAACCGAGATCACCAGTTGAGGTTCCCAATTGCTCTTGCGGCTGCGTAACGTAGCCCACAAGGTATTTTCCATTGTAGCCTTCGCCACCATGCATGCTCCACCAGTAGTAATAGGAATCGGTCAGACCGACTGCGGACGCAACCAGCGCGTGAGTCTGGCCTTCTACCAACTCAGCCGGCGTCATCTGAACGCTGACCCAACCTGAACGGGCGTCTGGACAACCATCCGCCTCAAGTGTGCCGGTAGAAAGCGCGCCCGTAGCTGAGAAGTCGGGCTGGATTCCGTCGTAGCTGGATACATACGTGGAGCGAATCGTCCAGGTTATCGGCACGTTTGCCGGCCCGGTCCTGGAGACCGGGACTTGTATCGACGATACCGTCCCTGTTGCGGTAGCCACAAACCTCACACCCAGGATCGTGTCCAGGGTAAAGTCCGTGAATACCACCTGCCTGAGAATCCCACCAGTCCAGTCGCCTGTGTCATTGAAGATGTCGTATTCGGCAAGGATAGTCTGCGCGGACGCAGGACTTACGGTTACGGACATCGCAATTGCCAGAAACACAGAATCGGTAGTGCGCGCTTTCGCATGCTTATAGCTCCTTTGGATAGGCATAGGTTCCCTCGCAACAAGTCTATCCTACACGGGCAAGGGCTCAGTCATAACTCATGCATAACCCAAACCTCATCAATTCCTTGGGGTAAAGTAAACCCTGCGCTCCGCGCGTTGTGGAAATGTATGAGCGATGCGCCAGAAAGTGCCGAAATACGGCTGCTTCAGCTTCGCGCAGTGACCTTTCCCGCCGCCGAGTTCGTATTCGCCTGGCATGACGCGTCTGCCGCCAGTCGAATATGCACGGATCATCTTCTCTCATTACAAGCTCAATATGCACCCCGGGGATGCGCATTTTCCAGTTGCCAAACTCATCAATTCCTTGTATTCTTTGCCTGTGGAACAGATAAGACCTACTGCAACAGAGACGCCCGAGACCCCGGCCGCCGGACTGTCGGCGAAGACGTGGGGACGGGTCACCCCGCGCGCGATCATTTTCGCGCTGATCCTCACAGTGCTGAACGATTACTGGCTCGTGCAGATCGAGGTCGTCAGATACTCCTTCGCCACCTACGCAGCGCCATTCTACAACGTCATATTCACGATCCTGGTCATAACGGCGCTCAACGTTCTACTGCGCAGAATCAGGCCCAGGCTAGCCTTTACTCGCGTCGAGCTGGTCACGGTCTACGTGATGCTGTCCGTATCCAGCGCCGTCTGCTCGCACAATATGATGCAGATACTGGTCAGCCTGATGGGCTATGCGCACTGGTTCAAGACGCCGACCAACCAGTGGGGGCCGCTGTTTGCGGACAGGCTGCCGCGTTGGCTGACGGTGAGTGATCAGGAATCGCTTAGGAACTTCTATCGCGGCAATTCCAGCCTCTATCTGCCTGAGAACTACGGTCCCTGGGCGGTGCCGGTGATCTGTTGGTCGGCCTTCGCCGCCGCACTGCTTTTCACCATGCTCTGCCTGAACAGCATTCTCCGCAAGCAATGGGTCGAAAGCGAGAGGCTGACATTCCCGATCGTCACGCTGCCGCTCGAAATGACCCAGGAGGACGGGGCGTTCTTCAGGAACAGGCACATGTGGCTCGGGTTCGCCATCGCGGGTGGGCTGACGCTTCTCGCGGGCCTGAACTTCCTGTTCCCGGCGATCCCGTATTTGCGCATAACCAGGATCAACGTCGGAGGAGTGTTCACCACGCCTCCGTGGAATGCTATGGGCGGGATCATCGTTGCGTTCTACTTCTGGGCCATCGGTATCGCGTTCTTGATGCCGCTGGAGCTTTCCATTTCCTGCTGGCTGTTCTATTGGCTGATGAAGATGGAGCTGGTCTTCTGCGCGGCCACGGGCATTAACCAGCTGACAGTCCCTGCTGGAGGCTTCGACAGCCGCTACCCGTTCCTGCTCAGCCAATCCTACGGCGCGTATCTCGGGTTCTTCGTCATAAGCCTCTGGTCCAGCCGTCACTACCTTGCCCGCGTCTGGCGTACCGCCTTCAAGGGCACGAAGGAGGAGGACGAGTCACGTGAGGCCCTCAGCTATCGCGCGGCGATTCTCGGGGCGGCTTTCGGCTTCATGTTCCTTGCCACGTTCGCGGTCATAATGGGCATGTCGCCGCTCGTGGTGGTAGTCTTCTTCGTTTTCTACTTCGTCTTCGCCGTCCTGGTCAGCCGGATAAGGGCGGAATTGGGTTTCCCGACGCACGATATGCACGTGATGGCGCCGCAGCACCTTATTCAGACGGTCGCCGGCTCTGAGCACATCGGCAGGGCCGACGCTACGGGCTTCTCGCTCTTCTTCTGGTTCAATCGCACTTACGCCAGCCACCCGTCTTCGCACATGATGGAGGGCTACAAGCTTGCGGAGCAGAGCAGTGGCCCCGCCAGGCAGATATTCATTGCGACCGTGATCGCCAGCGTTCTTGCTCTACCGATCGGGTTCTGGATGCTGTTGCACATGTATTTCCACAACGGCGCGGCGACCGCGAATGTAGAGATATGGGCGCTGGGCTTCGGGCGCGAGGCGTGGACGCAGCTGGAGAACCTGATCAGAAAACCGATGGGCCCGAATCCTACGGCGATGGGCTTTGTCGGAGTGGGCTTCCTCATCTCAATCGCACTTGGCTGGGCGAGGCTGCGATTCCTCTCATTCCCGCTGCATCCGCTCGCCTACGCGATCGCGCCAAGTTGGGGGATGTCTCAGCTCTGGCTGCCGCTGTTTATCGGGAGTATGGCGAAGGTCGCTATCCTGAAGTTCGGAGGGCTCAAAAGCTATCGCATCGCGCTGCCGTTCTTCCTGGGTTTGATACTGGGAGAGATTACGGTAGGCAGTCTCTGGACGCTGCTGGGCATCATCGGTGGCTTCTCCACCTATGACTTCTGGCCCGGGCAAATGCCGCGATAGCATGTTCAAAAAGGGGACGGAGCCCTTTTTAGTACAAAAAGGGCTCCGTCCCCTTTTTGACACCGCCAGCCTGCCAGAGTATACTAGCCGTATGCCAAGAGTAGCTCGCGCCGTAGTCGACGGCATCCCATACCATGTAACCCAGCGGGGAAATCGCGGTCAGGATGTGTTCTTTGCCGACGATGACCGCCGGGCGTATATGTCCTACCTCAGAGACTATAGCGAACGCTATGCGTTGGACGTGCTGGCGTATTGCTTGATGACCAACCACGTCCACTTGGTGGTTCTGCCGCGCGAGCCGGACTCGCTCGCATTGACCCTGCGTTCGGCCCACATGCGCTACAGCCAGATGATCAATGCCAGGTTCGGCTGGACAGGTCACTTGTGGCAAGGCAGATACTTCTCGGTTGCCCTGGACGAGCCACACCTGTGGGCGGCTGTGCGCTACGTGGAGCGGAATCCCGTGCGGGCGCGCGTAGTCAGGGAGGCCCGCGATTACAAGTGGAGTAGTGCTGGCTTCCACTTGGGGCTCAGAACGGACAGACTCGTGCGGAGCAGTACGGAGTGGGGTTCGTCGGTCGAGGACTGGAGTTCCGCACTCGCGGCAGAGCAAGACCAGGAAACAATCGATCTGCTGCGCAGCAGAACACAGTCCGGCTTTCCTTGTGGCGATGAAGCCTTTGTGCGGGCTATCTCAGACCGCATCGGCCGGCCACTTCTTCTGCGAGGCCGTGGAAGGCCGCGCAGAGCATGAAAAAAGGCTCCGTCCCCTTTGTCATCGTAGTCCTGACAACTATCTGCGCCGGCGCGCTGCCGGCACGAGGTGCGGCCGTGAGAGATCTCAAGTGCGAGTACAGAACTGACCCCCTGGGTGTCGATGTAACAAAACCCCGCCTGAGCTGGAAGCTTGACTCCACCGGGCGCGGAACAGTCCAGACCGCTTATCAGGTGATCGTCGCTTCGACGCAGGACGCGCTCAGACGGGACGAGGGCGACCTGTGGGACTCCGGCAAGGTCGAGTCAGATCAGTCGGTTCACGTGGTCTACGCTGGAAAGCCTCTCAAGTCCCGCCAGCGCTGCTACTGGAAGGTACGCATCTGGGACAATCACGGCAAAGCATCGGCCTGGAGCAAGCCGGCGTTCTGGTCGATGGGCCTGCTCGAGCCGTCCGACTGGAAGGGCAAGTGGATCGGCTTCGACGGCGGCGAGAATGAGGACCACTTCAAGGCTGCCAACTGGATCTGGTGTCCCGGTGACGCCGGCAAGGTCGGATACTTCCGCCGCACCTTCGAGATTCCAAGCGACCGCGAGATCAGCCTCGCCCGCGTCACCATCGCCACGCACGGGCTGTTCAGCATCTACGTCAACGGCAAGCTGGTCACGAAGAACTGCCGCGTCATTACCTCGCCCGCGTATGAGTTCGACATAGAGAACCACCTGCGCCCCGGCGAGAACACCATTGCCATCGCCGCATCTCAGAGCGACCAGCAGGACAAGCCCTCCGGCATCATTTGCGCGTTTTCAGCCGATTTCCAGTCCGGCCAGCCGCTAGTAGTCGCCTCGGACATGTCCTGGAGAGCCACGGCTACGGATTATGAATGTTGGGAGAGATCGGATTTCGACGACTCGGCGTGGGCCTCCGCCAGCCTGCTCGCGCCACATCCCGACAGGCCGCGAGGAGATGACTTCCGCCGCCTGCCTGCGCGAATGCTCAGGCGGGAGGTCACCATCGACCGCAAGATCGAGCGCGCCACCGTCTACATGTGCGGCCTCGGCGTGTCCGAACTCTACATCAATGGCAGTAAGGTCGGCGACCGGGTTCTGTCGCCGGGCCTCACGGACTACGACAAGCGCTGTCTATACGTCACCTACGACGTAACGAGCAACCTGAAGTCGGGAGCTAACGCCCTCGGCGTCGTGCTTGGCAACGGACGTTACTTCGCGCCTCGTTATCAGGCCGCCTTCCCTCCGAAGAACTACGGCTACCCGAAGCTACTCCTCCGGATGGATGTGGAGTATCAGGACGGCACGAGCAAAAGCATCGTAAGCGATGAGTCCTGGAAGCTTACCGCTGACGGTCCGATTCTGGCCAACAACGAATACGACGGCGAGATCTACGACGCCCGCAGAGAAATGCCCGGCTGGAGCGAGCCCGGCTTCGACGAATCCAAATGGCAGCCCGCGAAGCCCGTTGACGCGCCTAAGGGCGTGCTCTCATCCGAAATAGCGGAGCCGATCCGCGTGATGGACACGGTTAAGCCTATAGCCATCTCCAACCCGCGCCCCGGCGTCTACATCTTCGATATGGGCCAGAACATGGTCGGCTGGTGCCGCCTCAAGGTGAAAGGCCCGAGAGGCACGCGCGTGTGTCTTCGCTTCGCCGAGCTGCTCGCCGCGGAAGACGATCCTCAGACGATATCCGTCGAGCCGCTGAAAGCAGACGACAAGCGCGAGCTCTACTTCGCCAACCTCCGATCCTGCAAAGTCACCGACCACTACATCCTCCGCGGCGGGGGCGTGGAAGTCTGGGAACCGCGCTTCGTCTATCACGGCTTCCGCTATGTTGAGGTCACCGGTTATCCGGGGAAGCCCGATCTGTCCGCGCTGGAGGGCATTGTTGTCCACGATTCGGTGGCGAGGGCCGGGGAGTTTTCGTGCTCGAACGATGTCATCAACCGCATCTACCGCAACATGTATTGGGGCATCCGCGGCAACTATAGAAGCGTGCCGATGGACTGTCCGCAGCGCGACGAGCGGCACGGCTGGTTCGGCGACAGGGCGCAGGTCTCCAAGGGTGAAATGTACATCTTCGACACCGCCGCGATGCAGACCAAGTTCATCAGGGACATGGAGGACTCGCAGCTCGCGGATGGCGCACTTCCCGATCTCGCCCCGGCTTACTGGGATTTCTACAGCCGCAGTGTCACATTCCCTACCGCGTTCCTGGTCATCCCCGGGCATCTCCACACCCAGTATGGCGACACGCGCATTCTGGAGAGCCACTACGACGCCATGAAGCGATGGGCTGAAATGATGCTCCAGCGCTTCACCGATGGCCTGCTGCCGGAGGACACCTACGGCGACTGGTGCGCGGCCCCGCAGAAGCGGGACCTGATCCACACCATGGACCCATCGCACATCACCGACAAGCAGCTTGTCTCGAACGCCTACTTCTATGCCGATCTGCTTATGCTTGCCCGCTTTGCGTCCCTCATCGGCAGGAACGACGACATCTCCCGTTGGCACGATCTCGCCGCCAGGCTTAAGGCCGCGTACAACGCGAAGTTCCTGAAGCCTTCCGAGGGCATCTACGACAACGGAACCCAGAGTTCCGCTGTCCTTTCGCTTGCATTCGGTCTTGTGCCGGAGGAGCACAAAGCCCGGGTCTTCGCCAACCTGGTCGATAACATCACCAACAAGACCGACTATCACACCGGCACGGGGATGATCGGCGGTCAATGGCTGATGCGGACCCTCTCCGACAACGGCAGGCCCGACATTGCCTACAGGCTTGCCACGCAGACGACCTATCCGAGCTGGGGTTACATGCTCGCGAACGGCGCCACCACCATCTGGGAGCTATGGAACGGCGACCACGGGCATCCGCTGATGAACTCCCACAACCACGTGATGCAGATCGGCGATCTTCTCACCTGGCTGCACGAATACGTCGCGGGCATCGCGCCGGACCCTGCCAAACCCGGCTTCAAGCACATCATAATGAACCCATGCGTAGTAGGCGACCTCACCTCCGCCCGCGCGACTCACGAATCACCCTACGGCACTATCACGAGCGACTGGAAGCTCGACAAGGGCGTCTTCACCTGGCACATCGAGATCCCCGTCAATACCACAGCGACCATCTACATCCCGACCTCCGACGCCAAGACCATAGCCGAATCAGGCAGGCCTGCTGCATCTGCCGAGGGCGTCAGATTCCTGAGGATGGAGGGAGAGAGTGCCGTGTTTGGGGCGGGGTCGGGTGTGTACAGCTTCTCGTCGAAGCTGAAGCCCTAGTCCACGCAGGTGGACTTCACACCAAGATGCCTCGAATTCATCCGAAGGGAAGGGCCTACGTCTGGAATCCCCGCATCACTCTACGTGGAACACTTCCTGCATCGTTGCCCACCACTCGCCGGGGGCGCGCGTCTCCAGCGGTTCGTGGCAGGGCTTGCAGACATCCCACCACTTCTGTGTCATCGGGTCGGCCGCCATCTTCTGCATGTCGGCCTCGAAGTCCTCTCCAACATACTCGAAGTAGGCGAATAGCCAGCCGTCCTTGTGGAATATCGAGTAGTTGCGGATGTTGCACTCGCGGATCATGTCCACTACTTCGGGCCACGGATTCGCATGCAGTTCTATGTATTCAGCCAGCTTCTCCGGCTTGACCCTGATCATTTGCCCGTAGCGTTTCATACTGCTTCTTCCTTTCCTATCTACACGGCAAGCGGATAGCTGCCGTGCTGCCTCAGTGTCTGAATCGCAAGCTCGTAGCTCTCCGGCGAGACATCGCTCGATACCGAATGATCGGACTGCATGATCCATCCTCCGCCCTTCGCGGCCTTGAGCTTGTAGATAACGTGGCGGCGTATTTCCTCCGGATCGCCGCGCTCCAGCACCTGCACGTCGATATTGCCGCAGAACGCCAGCTTGCCGGCGTATCGCTGCTTCAATTCAACGACGTCCAGTCCGGCCTTGGATTCCAGCGGATTGTATGCGTCGAGCCCCAACTCGACCATATCATCCAATATCTCAGCCGCATTGCCGCAGCCGTGGTAGATAACCACCAGCCCGCGTGAGTGGCAGAGGTCGATCAGGTCCTTCACGTGCGGCTTGAACATCTCGCGCCATCGCTCGGCCCCGAAGAGCATCCCCTTCCGGTAGGCGACATCGCCCCAGATATACATCCCCGTGAGCCTGCCACGCGCCGCCTCTATCTGAGCCTCGCAGAGCTTCAGGTTGAACTCCCCGATCCGGTTCACGAATTCCCACAGCAGCTCTGGATCGCTCGCCATCCAGTACATCGCGTTCTCGGTCCCGATGATCCGCCACAGCATCTCATAGCACTCGCAGACGGAGCCGAACATGGCGAAGTCGCTCACGTAGCTGTTCAAGCGCTCATCCCAAGAGGGGATGTTTCTCAGCAGCGTGTCCCCGACGCAGTTCATTTGGTCGTCGCCGCCCTGGAAGAACCTGCGAGGGTCCGCCGGGTCGTCAAAGGTGAAGTCCGCCATCTGCTCCGGAGTCTCGATGGAGAACGACTCGAAGTGCGGCATCGGCAGCTTGCCCGATCTCCTGATCACGGCCTCAAAACCTGTTCGGACCACAGTGTCCTCGCCGCTCTGGCTGATGATGTCAAAGGGGCGGATGTGCGGGTCCATGTTCGGGTTCACCACCACGTAATCCAGATCGAAATGCCGATACGGGTCGAAGTCCGGCCCCCACTTCTCCCTGCATCGCTGCAGGAATCCCGTCCAGAAGAACTCGCCCGCTGGCACGCGGTCCGGTTCCCGGTGCGAAAGAACCGCGCGCACCCTTTCGATTTTCATCTCTGTCTTGCTCATGTCAGATAGCCTTCCCCGTCGTGCGCAGTCCACCAGGTCTGCTCGTCTTATACCCTTCATCGGACCAGGGGCTTTGCCCTTTGTGTCCTGCTAATTATATTACTAATTCTGCAGCTTTGCGCGGATTCGCAGGGTTCTTTGCTCCTCCGCGCGAAGTGGAAGGAGTGAGGAATATGAAATACAAAGTCATCGCCTGCGGCGTTTTTGAGCCGTATCTGCAGCTTCTCGCGGAGGAGTGCCCCAACGAGATCGTCATCAAGGCCCTCGATGCCGGGCTCCATTCGCGTCCTAACGACCTGCGGCTGCTTGCCCAGGCGGAAATAGACGAAGCCTCTCGTGAGGGCGGGTATGATGCGGTCATCCTGTTCTACGGCCTTTGCGGACGAGGCACCGCGAACCTGCTCTCGCGCGACATACCCGTCGTAATCCCACGCGCGCACGATTGCATCACGCTCTTCCTCGGCTCCGCTGAGGCGTATCTGCGCGAGTTCAACAAGAATCCCGGCACGTTCTACCACACCCTCGGCTGGATTCAGCAGAAGATCAACCCTAAGAACCGCGAGGCCGCCGCGCTTTACTCCAACTATACGCGCGACGGTTGGGAGCACCACCCGGACTTCAGAGACCTCGAAAAACGCTTCGGCCGCGACAACGCCGAGCACGTGGTCTCCTTCATGGAGCGCTGGCGGCAGCACTACACCCGCGCCGCTTACATCGACCTCGGCTTCCCGGGCGAGGGACCGCTGATGGAGTTCACGCGGGAAATGGCGAGCGTGTTCGACTGGAACTACGAGGTGATTCAGGGCGACATCGAACTCATGCGCGGCATTCTCGCCGGCGACTGGCCCGAGAATCGCGTATTCGTCCTGCCGCCGAACAGCAGGTCCGTATCGAGCGGCGATGAGAAGATATTCGCGGTCGCGTCTATCGACGGCGAGGACAACATCGGCCGGTTCTCCAGCGCGGAGATTCTGATCGAATCCGCCGATGGCGCCAAATCCGCCGCCGGAATCGGCCTCGGGATCGACGCCGGAGGCACCTATACCGACGCGGTGGTCTATGACCTCGGCGAGAAGCGCGTGCTGGCCAAGTCCAAGGCGCTTACGACCTACCATAACCTCGTCGAGGGCATCCGTGAGGCGCTGTCTCAACTTCCGGGCGAAATGCTCCAGCGGGTCCAGGTCACCAGCCTATCGACCACGCTCGCAACCAACTCGATAGTGGAGGGTAGGGGGCACAAGGTCGGCCTGATCGCGCTTTCCCCGTGGGACTGGACGGAGGAGCAACTCGGGCACTCGCCCCTGATCAACGTCCCCGGCGCGGTCGCAATCACCGGGGAGATCATTACTCCGCTCGATGAAGACGCCTGCCGTCAGGCCGTGGGGCGACTTGTCGAGAAGGAGCATTGCGCTGCCCTCGTGATCGCGGGCTACGCTACCGTCCGTAATCCCGAACTGGCCAACAGGGCGCGAGAAGTCGCCTCCGAGGTCACCGATGTTCCGATCATCTGCTCGCACGAGGTCAGCCGCCGCATCAACGGCATCCACGCGGCGCAGACCGCCGTCGCCAACGCGACCCTGATTCCGGTTATTCGGTCGCTGATCGATTCCGTCCACGAAGCCCTCGCCGATTTCCACGTCCCGGGCAAGCTGATGGTCGTGAAAGGCGATGGCACGCCCGTGGACGAGAGCATCGCCCGCGCGCGTCCGGTCGAGACTATCCTCTCCGGCCCTGCCGCGAGTGTCAGCGGAGCGCGCATCGTCACTGGACTGAGCGACGCTCTGGTCGTTGATATCGGCGGCACCACTACGGATTGCGCGATCATCGAAAACGGTCATGTTGCCGTCTCGCCTGAAGGCGCGCGCATCGGATCGTGGACGATGAGCGTTGACGCGGTCGAGATATCCACCGCGGGGCTGGGCGGGGACAGCCGGATCGACTTCAAGTCAGACCGCACCATCACAGTCGGCCCGGTGCGAAATCTGCCCCTTGCTTACCTTGCCTCAGCGTATGAGTCCGTTAAGGATCATCTGCGGAGCGTGGACGCCGCGCGCTTTGCCGGAGGCGTCGATGCCTCGGCTCTGGATATCCTGGTCCTGTCGCACAGGGTGGAAATGGACCTCACCGACCGCGAGCTGCGCATACTCGATATCCTTGCGGACGGCCCTGTTCCGGCGATACGCGTCGCCGCGATGATGGACATCCCGTCGCACATTCTGCTGCCTACTCACAGGCTCGAATCCTGCGGAATGCTCAAGCGCGGAGCCCTCACGCCCACCGACCTCCTGCACGTCACGGGCCGGTTTGCGAAATGGGACGCCGAAGCATCCAGGCGGGCTCTGGAGATCTTCGCCGCTATGTATGGCGAATCTCCCCAGGTCGTGCTTGACCGTGCCATGACCGCAGTAACACGCCGTCTCTTCGAGGAGATCATCCGCCGCGAGGTTTCCTATGAGAACCGCAAGCTGCGCGACATTCCCGAGGACTGGCAGTTCCTGCTGGATAAAGCGTTTGATTCTCCTGCAGACCACGGCATTCATGTCTCGCTCTCACTGAACAGGCCGATCATCGCTATAGGCGCGCCGGCGGAGGCGCTTGTGACGGACGTGGGCAAGCATCTCAAGGCGGAGATTATCGTTCCCGAGCACGCGGATGTCGCCAATGCCATAGGCGCGATCGGCAGCGAGATCGTCGTTCGGGAGGAAATCCTGATCCGCCCCGGCCACATGTCCAACTACGTCCTGCACGGCGCCGAGGAGCGCATCGAGTTCAGCGAACTGGAGAAAGCGACCCAAAGAGCTATCGAAATAACACGCGCCCGCGCCCGGAAGCAGGCGATCCTCGCCGGAGCAATCGCGCCCGAGGTCACCGTATCCCGCAGCGACCGCGCAGGCTCCATCGCGGACGGCGGCCAGATATTCCTCGAAAGGCGCATCACCGCAGTCGCCTCCGGCGGCGCGTTCGGCACCCCGTCGTAGGGAACCACTCGTCATCCCGAACACAGCCGAGGGATCTGGTTCTCCTGTCCATAGGAGACCCCTCCCCACAATGTCCAACAGGAGGGACAGACCGCATCCGGCGCTAAGTAACTCCTGTGAACAACATGCAGGCGACCACATCCGAGCATCCCCCTCCCAAGGCCAAGGCCCACGGTCGCATCACCGCGCGTGCCGTCATACTCGCCATCATCCTGATCATCATCAACGACTACTGGCTGGTCCAACTTGAGGTCGTCCGCTACTCATACCCCACCTACGCCGCTCCGTTCTACAACGTCATCTTCACGCTGCTGCTGCTGAATGTCGCCAACTTCCTTGCAAGGAAGCGGTGGCCGCGTCTCGCGTTGAACCGCATCGAAATGATCACGATCTACGTGATGCTCTCGATCGCCGCAGGCGTCTGCTCGCACGAGATGATGGACATTCTCGTCGCCATGATGGGCCATGCCGCCTATTTCCAGAACGACGCCAACGGCTGGGGGCCGCTCTTTGCGGATCAACTACCCAAGTGGCTGACGGTAAGCGACCAGATATCGCTGCACAACTTCTACTACGGCAACTCCAGCATTTTCGCCCCCGAGAACTACGTGCCCTGGATAGTGCCGGCCATCTGCTGGTCGATCTTCACCGCCGTTCTGCTCTGGATCATGCTCTGCCTCAACAGCATACTCCGGAAGCAGTGGGTCGAAAACGAGCGTCTGACCTTCCCTATCGTCATGCTGCCGATGGCGATGACCAGCGAGTCCGGCGAGTTGTTCAAGAACAAGCACATGTGGATCGGTTTTGCAATCGCGGGTTCGCTGACTCTGCTCGCCGGGATTCATCACCTCTATCCCAGCGTGCCCTACTTGCGCATAGTGCGCGTGAACTACGGGCAGTACATCACGACGCCGCCGTGGAATGCGCTTGGCTCGATCATAATCGGCTTCTACTTCTGGGCGATCGGACTTGCGTTCCTGATGCCGCTCGAGCTATCGATGTCCTGCTGGATATTCCACTGGCTGACCAAGTTCCAGAGCGTGTTCTGCCGCGTAGTCGGAGTGAGCGATCTTTCCGTGCCCGGCGGCGGCTTCGATGGCGTCTACCCATTCCCCCTCAGCCAGTCATACGGGGCTTTTCTCGGGTTTTTCGCGATCAGCATGTGGTCGAGTCGCCACTACCTCGCGCGTGTGTTCCGGACGGCGTTTATGGGCACCAGGGAAGAGGACGAGTCCCGCGAGCCGGTCAGCTACCGCACGGCGATCCTCGGGGCATTCTTCGGCTTTGTGTTCTTGTGCTTCTTCGCGCGGGCGATGGGCATCAGTCTGCTGCTCATCCCGGCGATCTTCGTTCTCTACTTCATTGTGGTTATCATCGTCACCCGTATCCGCGCGGAGCTCGGCTTCCCGACCCACGACGCCTACGTCATGGGCGTTTACAGACCTATCCTCACGGTCACTGGAGCCGAGCGCCTAACCCCGGCTGATATGGGCGGACTTGGCCTTTTCATGTGGCTGAATCGGGACTATTCCAGCAGTCCGTCGCCGCACATGATGGAGTCGTTCAAGCTCTCGGAGCAATCCAACGGCTGTCCCCGCCAGATGTTCAAGGTCGCGGTGCTTGCGGGTGTGATTGCCATGCCTATCGGGTTCTGGACGCTGTTGAGCGCCTATTTCCACTACGGAGGCGCGACGGCGCGTATGGAGGAGTATGCTATCAGGCCCGGTCGCGACTGCTGGGGGATGATCGAGAAATGGATGAAGGGCCCGCTGCAGCCCAATCTGACCTCAGCCGGGTTCGTTGGCGTGGGCTTTATCATCTCGTTGGGTCTCGGCTGGTGCAGGCTGCGGTTCCTGAACTTCCCGTTCCACCCGCTTGCCTACGCGATGTCCACGAGCTGGGGCGTCAGCCAACTCTGGATGCCACTCCTGATCGGCAGTATGGCGAAGCTGATCATCCTGAAGACCGGCGGCCTCCGCACATACCGCACTGCTATACCGTTCTTCCTGGGGTTGATCCTCGGCGAGATCACGATAGGCAGCCTCTGGACGATTGTAGGAATCGTCTTCGGCATCTCCACCTACGACTTCTGGCCAGGGAGATACGGAGGATGATCGCGCGCACGTTGCCCCCAGTTCATTGGAGGGCTGCGATTGGAGTATTGCTCCTTATCGTCTTCGCCTGCGAGGTATCCGCAATGAGCATAGCCATCCGCACTGACAGGCAGAAGCAGGTCATCCACAGCTTCGGCGCGTCCGACTGCTGGACGTGCCAGTTTGTCGGCAGGAACTGGCCTATCCAGAAGCGCAACCAGATCGCCGACCTGCTCTTCAGCATGGAGACCGACGCGAAAGGTAACCCTAAGGGCATCGGCCTCTCGATGTGGCGCACGAACATCGGGGCGGGCAGCGCGGAGCAGGGTGAGGCGAGCCGGATTGGCTCCACCTGGCACCGCGCCGAATGCTATATGAACGCAGATGGCAGCTACGACTGGACCAAACAGGCCGGCGAGCGTTGGTTCATCGAGGCGGCCCGGAAGCGAGGCGTGCCGTATCTGCTTGGCTTTGCGAACTCACCTCCCGTGCATCTTACGGCGAACGGCATCGCGCACTCGCTCGGCGGCAATCGTGGCTACAACATCCGCAAGGACGCGATGGCCGAATTCGCTGATTTCCTTACGGAAGTCGCCGCGCATTTCAAGCTCGACTACGTCAGCCCGTTGAACGAGCCCCAGCACGCGTGGGACAGCGAGAAGCAGGAGGGGACTCCCGCAGCGAACGAGGAGATCGCGCAGCTAACTCGCCTCCTCGGTGCCAGGCTGCACGAGAAAGGCCTCAAGACGAAAGTCGCCATCGCAGAGGCGGGCTCAATCGACTTCCTGTCCGCGCGCGGCGGGAGCATGTGCGCCGACCAGATCAAGGGGTTCTGGGGCCCGTCCTCTCCGCTGTACCTTGGCGATGTCCCGAACCTGGCGCGCGTCCTGCTGGGCCACAGCTACTTCACGACGTGGCCGGTCTCCGAGCAGATCAAGGAGCGTGAGAAGCTTGCCCGCAGGTTCGCGGAAATCGACCGGAAGCTCGCGTTCTGGCAGTCCGAGTTCTGCATCCTGGAGAAGAACGACGAGATAGGGCAGGGCGGCGGCCGCGACCTCGGGATGGACACCGCGCTCTACGCAGCCCGGGTGATCCACTCAGACCTGACGATTGCGAACGCGACGCACTGGTCATGGTGGCTCGGCGTCACCCCGAGCGATTTCAAGGACGGCCTCGTCTACCTCGATCCGCTCGATGGCGAGGACGGCCCCGGCAAGTGGACAGCGATGCAGAAAGACGGCAAGGTGCTTTCCTCGAAGCTCCTCTGGGCGATGGGCAACTTCTCCCGCTTCGTCCGGCCTGGAATGGTTCGCGTGGATGTTACCTACGACGATAACCGCACGCTGCTCGACGCCGCAACCAGCGTGATGGCTTCCGCCTATCTGAACAAGAAAACCCGTGAACTGGTTGTTGTCCTGATCAACACGACCAAAGGGCCCCAGCCGGTCTCACTAGCCGGCCTCAAGGTTAGGGACAACACCTTCGCAACTTACACGACATCAGAGACGACCGACCTCGTTAGAGGCTCCGTCAAAGTAGACGCCATCTCGCTGCCGGCAAGGTCGGTGGTTACGCTGGTGGGGAGGGCCGAATGAACTCGCAGTCCACGCAGGAGGGGCTGCCGATCATGTTGCCGCAATTTCATCGGAGGGGGCGGGCCTCTCCTACCTTCACCAACCACGCAGCGTGGGGCAAGACCTCGGCGGTGAAGGAGCCGGTGTAAGTCCCGAGGTCTTTGCGCATCCAGAGGTCGCGCACGAGCTGAGGGCCTGCGATCCCCAGGTCAGACCACTTCGCCGTCACCTTCGCCTTCGTCCGGCCGACGTTGAACAACCCGACCGCCAGCGTGCCGTCCTCGAGCGGTCTCGCCCAAACCTGGGTGTCGCCGTTCTGCGTGATCCTGCCCGCAGCCTTGCCGAGGGGGTCCTGATCGACCGCGATCACCTCATCATTGCTCAGCACATCCACGGTGAACTGGTCCATGTCTCTGATGTCGCCGCCGATCAGCAGCGGGGCCGCCAGGAGCGACCACAGCGTCACCTGCGATATCTGCTCGTTCTGGGTCAGCCTCGACGGCCTCAGATTGCCGAACCCGACCTTCCCCACGCACAGCATATCCGGGTCGTTCCAGTGTCCCGGCCCGGCATGCATCTCCAGCCCCGCGTGGCCGAAGCCTACCCGAATCATCTGGGAGTAGTTGTCCATCAGGTCACCCGTAGTTCGCCACATGTTCGCGCCCACGGTCTCGCCCCATTCCCAAACGTTGCCCATTCCATACTGACACAGGCTGTAGACCATGTCCCGCCCGCTCGCGTCCAGCGCAAGGCGCATGATCGCATACGGCTTCCGCAGTTCAGCGAGGCTGTGGTCCTTTGCGATCTCCCTGTAAGAACACCAGTCGTGCTTGAAGAAGTCCACGCCCCACTTCGCGTAGGTCTTCGCGTCCCGGACCTCGTGCAAGTACGACCCCGTGTAGCCGCCGCAGGTCGCCGGGCCGGGCGATGAGTAGATCCCGAACTTCAGCCCCTTGGAGTGGATGTAATCTCCAAGCGCCTTCATGTCCGGAAACCTCTTGTTGCACTGGATCTCGCCGCTCGCGTCTCTGCCGCCCTGCCAGCAGTCGTCGATGTTCACATACGCATACCCGTGCGCCGCGAGGCCGCTGCTGACGAGCGCGTCCGCCGCGCGCTGCATCTTTTCCTGATCGATGGCGCTTGCCCAGCAATACCATGAGTTCCAACCCATCGGCGGCGTCAACGCGAGCTTGTCCTTACCGCCCACAATCGTCAGCACGCGGCTCACCGATCCGGATGCATCGCTTACCGTGACCCGCACGTCCCACTTGCCGTCGGTTACGAGTGATCCGCTGATGATTCCCGTTTTCTCATCAAGCTTGAGCCCCTCGGGCAGGCCCTTCGCCGAATACTTCAGCGGAGCTTTTCCGGTCGCCGGGACCATGAACATGAACTCCCGGCCCGGAGTGGAGCCTACGATCCTTGGGCCGTTGATGGACAGCCGGGTGTTATCCGTTCGGGCGATCTCCATCCGGACCTGATCGGCGAAGTGCGCGGTCTGCGGCAGCTCGTCATCCTTTGCATCCGCAGCGACATATATCCTGGCCCCGGCCCAGTTCGCGTGGTCGAAGTTGATGTTGTCCCCAGCGTCCTCGACCTCCAGCAGCATCTGCTTCGCGCCGTCCAGTACCGCTCCGAACAGCACGGGTTTGTCGCCTCCGCGCATTACCGGAGTCCGTGCGACGAGCTTTCCATCCAGCAGGATGCTGAACACGACCGATCCGTTCTTGCCCGCGCCGTCGTCCACACCTACCCAGGCGCGGAACAGCTTCGCCTTGCCCTTCAGATCGATTGCCACGCTGCTTGCCGCGTGCGTGCCAAGCCCGTTGGTGTAGCTCACCCCGCCTATCGAGAGCGCCTTCTTGGTGATAGACCGATCGATCTGAGGAGCGCCGTAGCTCTGAGACAGCTTCGCCAAGTCCAGGCTCTCCAGCGGCACCACCTTCCAGGCAGCATCGGGCTCGGGCAGCTTGGGGATAATCCCAGCGCTGTCAGCCCAAGCGTCCGTGGGGCCAATCGCCATTAGAGCGCAGACAGCGATAACGGTCCAAAGCAATCTCATATCTCTTCCCTCTGCGCTGCAGGACGCTTCGCAATCCCTGAGTTCCGCCAGAACAGCGCGATGTCCGTCGTCACCAGCATGAAGTTCAGCAGATACAGCCACAGCACGAGGTCGTAGTTGTAGAGCACCTTGTGGATGATCCCGCTCGCGTAGCCGACTCCAACGATGATCATAAACAGCAGGCTCTTGCCCTGATTGGACCTTGACCTGTAGGATTTCCAGATCGAAAACGGCCAGGCCGCCCCGAAACACACAAGCATTAGTGCCTCAAACGCGCTCATTGTTCCCTCGCAAGCTGATGATCAGGGGCCATTATAGCACAGCTCGTGGAGGGCGGCTGCTTGAGACGAAAGCTCAGCAATTGTGCACTTCCCTGCAACTATTACCTGATCTGTGGCGTCTAGATTATTGGCAGGCCGAAATGGAAGGTTGGCGCGGCCTCGGCGTCTAAGAGGCAATTGAGGACAGAAGAGATCATGCGTTATTTGCTAGTGATCGCCACGCTGGCCGTGGTGTTCCTGTGTACCGCCCCAGGTTGGGCTGAAAGCACTATACCCGCTAAGCTTAATGTCACGGATGCGATATCCCTGGCGCTGCAGAAGAATACCGATCTCAAAGCGTCTCGGGAGAGCAAGAAGACCGCTGAGTCCGCTCTGAAAGTCGCCGGATTTGTAACCTCACTGGACTTCAACAGCACGACCAGCCTGGACAGGTCCGGGTCTGACTCCGACGTGTCAGGGCTACTCGGCAGCAGGCTGAGTTATCAGAACCTGCTCGGCACGTTCGCTTCGCTGGAGTTCAAGCCTCTCGGCATAGGAAGCAAGCGTGGAGCATTCGGCCTGAGCCTGCGACAGCCCCTCGGCAAGGGGAAGGGATTCCTTTCCGAGAAGAGCCTTGCCGTGGAGAGCGCCAGGTCAAGCCTGATCATTCAGTCCAAACGCGAATTCCTTTCCGAGCAAGCTACTATCCAGGGCGTCGTTGAGGCGTACTATGCCGCGGTCCTTGCCCGCGAGGAGGTCAAAGTCCGCGAGCAGGCCGTCAAGAACGCCGAGATAGCCGCCGACGGATGGCGCAAGCGCGAGGAAGCAGGTATCGCCGCCGGAATCGACGTCACTCGCTCCGAGGTGCAGGTGGCGCAGACCAGGAACCAGCTCAACGCTCAGCAGCGCAATGCCCGAAACGCGCTGGACAGGCTTATGATCGCCATCGGCGGAGGCGTCGGGCAGACCCCTGAGCTCGTGGACAGCGTGCCGACCGTCGACGTTACCCTTCCGCCCCTTGGCGACGTCGTCAGGAAGGCGCTGGCTAATCGTGTTGAGATCGAGGTATCTGACGTACGCTTCGCTGAGCAGGAGCGGCAGGTGGCGGCGGCCAGGGACGCGCAGAGGCCGCAGATCGATCTGGTCGCCGGGTTCAACGGCGCGCGCAATGACGAGGGCTTCGTCTCAAGGTCGATGTTTGAAACCGGATTCCTCACCACCGGGATAGAATACACCATTCCCCTGGACCAGCGTGTGGCGCGCGAAAACCGGTTGAACGCCGTCAGGCAGCTCGATTTGCTCGATTCGCAGCGAGACTTCCTGGTGGAGCAGATCACGGAGGAGGTCAGAAGCGCCTACAGACGCGTCGAAAGCATCCGAGCATCGATGGAGATTCTCGCGCAGAACAAGACCTCCGCTGAGGACAACCTGCGGATAGCCAACAGGATGATGGAAGAGGGCGAGGGCTCCAGCCGTGATGTACTGGACGCGCAGCTCGCCGTCACCGAAGTCGACAGCAGTCTGCTTTCCGCCAAGACGGATCTATTCCTTGCAACCATCGACCTGAAGCGGGCGATGGGCGAAGATATCTCAACGATGGAGTTCAAATGAAACGTCAGTTCACCCTCTGGGGCTCTAGAATCATTATGCTTGCGATAGTGGTCTTCGCGGCGCAGAAGTGGGGCATGCCTATGTACAGGCAATACTTCAGCCCGAAGAAGACCGCTGTGTTCGTTCCGACCGCCAAGGTGAAGTACGGCGATTTTACGGTGAGTTTTCACGAGATCGGAACCCTTGCCGCCGAGAGATCCGTGCCGGTCTACGGCGAGGACAACGGTAAGATCATGTGGCTCGTTTCCGAAGGCACTATCGTTCAGAAAGGCGACAAGATCGCCGAGATGGACAGGAGCGATCTGGAGCGCGAGATGCGCAACCAGATCCTCACGGTAAGGAACGCTGAAGCTGAGGTAGAGCGCGCCAAAGAGGAGTTCAAGATGCTCGTGGCCAGCAACGAGACCGAACTCGCCAAGCAGCAGGCCGATTATGATTTCAACGCTAATGAGCTTGAGATGGCCAGGAAGACCCTCGAAAAGAAGCGGCGGCTTGCTGACGAGAAGCTGATACCCCGCGATCAGGTCGAGCAGGCTGAGCTTCAGGTGCGCGCAAAAGAACTGGCTGAAATGAAGGGCCAGAAGGACCTGGACCTTCAGAAGGCTGATAACAAGTCCAAAGAAAACCAGAAGCTGGCCGAGGTAAGGAAAGTTGAGTTCGCGTGTGAGACTCAGAAACGCAATCTCGAAGAACTCAAGAGCCGGGTTACCAGCGGCGTAGTCAAGGCGCCGGCGTCGGGAATGGTGGTCATATCCAAGACCTGGGGTGGCCCTGGCGACTACCGCAAACTCCAGGCGGGCGATACTCTCCACAGGCGCCAGACCATCTGCCAGCTTCCCGACCTCTCCAAAATGCTCGTACGCGTCAACGTGGGCGAGTCGGACGCACCCCGGGTCAAACTGGGAATGGCTGTGCTCGTGCGCCTCGAAGCGATGCCTGACAAGGTTCTGCACGGGACTGTGAAGGAGATATCCAGTCTTGCTACCGAGGGCAATCCCTACGAGACCGGCTCCACGCCCGGTCGCAAGAACTTCGAGGTCACTGTCGAGCTCAAGGAGTCCGATCCTAAGACCATAAAGCCGGGCATGACGGCGAATGCCGAGTTCATCTGCGACTCCCTGAGGAACGTGCTCTCGGTGCCGCTGGAGGCGGTGATCGAGAAAGAAGGAAAGACCTTCGTATATGTGAAGACACCCAAGGGCTACGTTCGCAAGGACGTGGTGACGGGCAAGTATAACGACAACTTCATCGTGATAACTAAGGGCCTCAAGAAGGGCGAGGTGGTTGCGCTGCGCGATCCGACCCGCCCTATGGACCAGCAGGAGGCGGGCGCGTCAGGTCCTGGGTCCTCCGAGAATAAGGACGAGAAGAAGCCTGCGGCGCCCACATTACCCGGTGGAGCAAGCGAGAACTAATGGGAATCCTGGATGCCATACAGACCGGGCTTTCCGAGCTGCTCTCGCACAAGATGCGGTCGATGCTCACTATGCTGGGCGTCATTTTCGGAGTAGCGGCCGTCATCGCTATGGTCTCGATCGGTGAAGGCGCCAAGCAGGAAGCCCTGGACCAGATCAAGCAGATGGGCATCGACGTCATCCACGTCAGGCGCGCGTCGATCACCGGTGAGCTTGCGGACAAGGCCGAAGACCGCTCTCCGTTCGGGCTGAAATACAGCGACGCGGAGGGCATCCGAAACGTGTGCACTTACGCCAAACGCGTCGTTCCCACACGGGAGGTTTTCGCCGACGTGAAGGTCGGCGAGAGACCGGTATCGGTGAAGATCGTTGGGACCACGCCGGAGTATGCGGTCGTGAGCCGGTCGAAGGTCCAAAGCGGCAGATTTCTGAGGGAGACCGATCTACAGGGCCATCTGCCGGTGTGCGTGCTTGGCGCGGCAGCTAAGCGAGAGCTGTTCGGCTTCGACAACCCGATTGGCAAGATCGTCAAGGCTAACCGCAGGCTCTTCCGGGTGGTCGGTATGATGGAGCCCAAGGAAGTCGGATCGGCCAAGGCGTTTTCGGCCATGCGCGACCTGAACTCGGATATCTACATCCCCATCAACGTCTCCATTACGGATTTCAAGATCGCCTCGCAGCAGTCCATTCCCGCGGACGTGCAGAAACTGCAGAGGATCGCGCAGAAGTTGATGAGCAAACAGAGCCTGCACAACGCATCTCTGAGCGAAGTGATAGTGCAGGTGGAGAACGACGTTGCTACCGGGCCTACTGCTTCCATCATTCGCTCCGTCTTGCACCGCGGGCACAGAGGCATCAGGGACTACGAGATCATCATTCCGGCTGAACTGCTCAAGCAGAGCCAGCAGACGCAGCGGATATTCAACATCGTTATGGCGGCAATCGCCAGCATATCGCTGCTCGTGGGCGGCATAGGCATTATGAACATCATGCTTGCTACCGTCACGCAGCGCACGCGCGAGATAGGCGTCAGGCGGTGTATCGGAGCGACCCGGTGGGATATCGTCCGGCAGTTTATGCTGGAGGCGCTGGTTATCACGTGCGTCGGCGGCCTCATAGGCGTAGTGATGGGTATAGGTGGCGCAAGGGCCATTTCGAACTATGCTCATTGGCGTACCGTGGTTTCCATGCAGGCTGTGATCGTGTCGTTCGGCGTGTCCGGTCTAGTCGGCGTTGTGTTCGGCATGTATCCGGCCGTGCGGGCCGCAATGGTGGACCCGATAGAGGCTCTAAGATACGGTTAGTTTGTAGGGGCGAAGCATTCGCAATACGGCCTGTGTATGCTTGCCAGACTGAACTGCGAATGCTTCGCCCCTACGGTGGGGTTTCATGCCAGTAATCGAAGTCAAAGACCTGAAGAAGACATACAAGATCGGCAGCGTCGAGGTGCCCGCCCTTCGCGGTGTCACGTTCTCGATAGACGAGGGTGAGTTCGTGGCGATTATGGGGCCGTCGGGCTCCGGAAAGTCCACGCTGATGAACCTCATCGGCTGCCTCGATAGGCCGACGTCCGGCCTTTACAAGCTGGACGGTACCGATGCAAGCAAACTGAGCGATGCTGCCCGTGCTGAAATCCGCAACCAGAAGATAGGGTTTGTGTTTCAGAGCTTCAACCTGCTGCCGAGGATGTCCGCGCTGCGCAATACGGTGCTTCCGATGATGTATTCGCAGGGGCGCAACAAGGACATCAGAGCTGCCAAACGATCCCTGGAATCCGTTGGGCTCGGGAAGAGACTGCATCATACGCCGATGCAGCTTTCCGGAGGCGAGCAGCAGCGCGTGGCGATAGCTCGCGCGCTCGTTAACGATCCGCCCGTCATTTTCGGCGATGAGCCTACCGGCAACCTCGACAGCGCTACCGGCGTCGAGATTATGGCGATCTTCCAGCGGCTGAACAACGAGGGCAAGACGGTGGTAATCGTCACCCACGAGCAGGACATAGCCGAGCACGCGAAGCGCATCCTCCGCTTCCGCGATGGCCTCCTGGAATCCGACGAGGAAGTGGAAGAACAGCGCATCGCCGTCCCCAAGCCGAGGGAATAGCCGCTCCAGCCCGCGTGCAAGGTTTGTCTCGCAGGTAATCCCCATCCCGGCCTCTAAGTAGTCCCAGGACAATTGGAACTCAGGGGGAACTCATGCGAGTTACGATAGCAAATGACCCTTACCCGAGCTACGACGAGGGCAAGGCATGGATAGCGCGCGGCATCTGGCCGTGCAGTTGGGTGTGCTGCAGGGATGCAGGCGAGATGCCGTTTGTGACCGCATATCGACGGCGTTTCGTGATGGAGAGGGACGCGACTGTTCGCGTGCACGTGAGCGCGGATGAGCGCTATGAGCTGTTCCTCGACGGCCGGCGCATCGGCCGCGGCAGCGAGCGCGGCGACCGCAACAACTGGTACTACGAGACCTACGATATTCCGCTAGCGAAGGGCGAGCACGTCTTCGTCGCGCGCGTCTGGTCGCTTGGCGATAAAGCTCCTTTCGCGCAGATGACGGTCTACCCCGGCTTCATATTCGCGCCGGAGGGCGAGTTCATCGATCTCCTCGGAACAGGTGTCGCCGAGTGGGAAGCGAAGAAGCTCGATGGCTACGAGTTCACCGACCCGTTTCCCGCGTGGGGCACCGGCTGGAACCTGATTGTGAGCGGCGACAAGTTCGCCTGGGGCTTCGAGTGCGGCGAGGGCGACGGCTGGTCGCCTGTTATCGTCCGCGACGCCGGGGCGAACGGATTCATCCGCAACGAATACCCGCCGCTGCACCTGATGAAGCCCGCCACGCTGCCTCCGATGGTGGACTGCGAGATTATCGCCGGCGTCGTCCGATTCGTGTCCGCCAACACCGATAGGGTAGTGAACGGAGCCGATGATATTGCTGCCGAGCACGACAAGTGGAACCTGATCAAGAGCCAGGGCAGCATTACCGTCCCTCCGAACACGACGCGGAGGGTGATCATCGACCTGGAGCAGTATTACTGCGCATATCCGGAGATCGTGACCTCCGGCGGCAAAGGTAGTTCGATTCGCGTCTGCTGGGAAGAGGCGCTATACGAGAGCACCGAAGGCTTCGGTGTCAAGGGCAACCGCGGCGAGATCGAGGGCAAGATCTTCCGCACAATCGGCGATACATTCAAGCCCGACGGCGGCCAGAACCGCAAGTTCGACACGCTCTGGTGGCAGGCCGGGCGATATGTTGAGCTGCTCGTCGAGACCGCCGAGCAGCCGCTCACAATCGAGAGTCTCCGTCTGCGCGAGACGCGCTACCCGATGGAGATGGAGAGCGAGTTTACATCGAGCGACAGCCGGCTGCAGCAGGTCATCCCAATCGGCCTGCGCGGGCTGCAGATGTGCTCGCACGAGACTTACCTCGATTGCCCGTTCTACGAGCAGCTAATGTACTCCGGCGACACGCGCTTGGAGTGCCTGACGACCTACGCGATCACGCACGACGATCGGCTGCCGCGCAAGGCGATGCACATATTCGACCAATCCCGGCACGTCTCCGGCGCGAACGAGTCCCGCTACCCGAGCCGCGTGACGCAGGTGATCCCGCCGTTCTCGCTGTGGTGGATCGGGATGGTGCACGACTACTCGATATGGCGCAATGATCCTCCGTTCGTCATGAGCCTGATGCCCGGTGTGCGTGCGGTTATCGACTTCTACCTTTCCCATCTCAACGAGGATGGCCTGATCGAAGCCCCCAATGGCTGGAACTTCATGGACTGGGTCCCCGCGTGGGACTGGGGCCTCCCGCCTGATGCGGACAAGGGCGTCAGCGGGCTCATCAACTGGCAGTTCGTGTATGCGCTCTCCATTGCGCAGGCACTGGAGGAGTCCAATGAGGCTTTCCACGGTCGCCATAACCTGCGGTTCGACCTTCTTGCGTTATCAGGTGACGCTTGGGAGGCGTTCTGGGACGAGAAGCGCGGGCTTCTTGCTGATGACCTGGCTCACACAAGCTTCTCTGAGCACACCCAATGCATGGCGCTGCTGAGCGGACAGGTTGATCGCATTGCCCCGGAGCGCCGGGAGCGACTGGTGCACGGCCTGTTGAATGACCCGGACCTGCACCGGACTACGATCTCGTTTACGCACTACCTGTTCGAGACCTACAGGCTGCTCGGGCGGATGGACAAGATATTCGAGCGAATGCTGCTCTGGTTCGATATGGAAGGGCTCGGGTTCAAGACCACGCTCGAAATGCCGGAGCCGAGCCGCTCCGACTGCCACGGCTGGGGGGCGCACCCGATCTACCACTACTTCGCTTCGATTCTCGGCATAAGGCCGGCCTCGACGGGATTCCATACGGTAAGCATCGAGCCACAGCTCGGGCCGCTCACTCACGCGAGGGGGAAGCTCGTGCATCCGAAAGGCTTCATCACGGCCGACCTGCGGTTCGAGAACGGCGACCTCAGAGGCAGCATCGAACTGCCGGAGGGTTTAACCGGCACCCTGAAGTACGGGCGGTGTACGATAGACCTGCAGCCGGGCAAGCAGGAGATATAGCCTCCTGATAAACACGGAACCACGGAGGAAGACATGGTAGGGTCTGCGCTCCAGCCTTGCCCGAGACGGAGGTCGGGCAGTGCGTCCGTGGCCAAACTGTGCAATAAAAACAAGCAGGTGGTATGGTCAGGATACCACCTGCTTGGGGCAATAGAGGACGGCTATCTTGCCAGGTCGGCACCGTCCCGTAGGCAACTGCCTTATACCCGACTGCCAGACAGGCGAAACTTGCAGAATTTGAGAATACGGAGTAGAGAATGGAGGCCAGTTTCGGGTCCGGCCTCCCTTGCCGTCTACCGACCCCGTAACCCCGGCTCTACTCGCCTATATGCCGGGCTTCTTCCTCGATCTCCAGATAGTCCTCGAAGTTCTCCTCGAATTCGTCCGCACACTCCGAACTGCAGAAATAGTAGGTCCTGCCCTCCATCTCTGTCCTGTAGGGTGTGTCCTTGCTTACGTAGTTCGAGCAGACTGGATCCTTGGGCATGGTAGTCCTCCCAGAGTTGCAACTTGATGACTACCTTATACCCAGGGCAATAGGGATTACGCTACAGGTTGCGGGATGCTGATTGCCCTACTTGATCTGCGGGTTCCACCAGGGGTGGGTGAAGGCTGCCGCGATCTGCTCGTCCGTGGCAGTAGGGCTAACCGCGGAGCGCGGAACGTCGCCTATGAACGCGATCTGGCCGCCTTCCGCATCGGAGACCTGGATAACGCACCGGCAGGTTACATACTGCACCGCAGGATGCAGTTCGAATGTCTTCCTGGCGATCGCGCCGAGCGCCCTGTTGATCTGGTCTTTCGTCAGCAACCCCTTGATCGGAAGCGAGAACGTTACCGCCGCGACCGATGCCCGCGGGTCGGCTATTACGTCATCGATTGTCGCGCCCGTCTCGATGACCGCCTGCGCGGAGGCCAGCCCCTCGCGGATTGTCTGCTCCGCCTTGGTGCGCAGCCCGCCTCCTCCTCCGCGGATAGGCGTTGTTGTTCCACCTGTCAGAGGCGGAACCGCGGTAGTCGACGGTGAGGGCGGCGCTGCCCGCCTGGCCCACGGCTGCGAAATGGGCGGCGAGAGATTCCGGCTAGCAGAGCGGCTGGGCGCCTTACTGCTACCGGGTCTGCTGCTCCTGGCGGCGAGAGATATGACCAGAACGATGATGATAAGCAGCGCGGCCGCCCCGATTCCGTAGGCATAGAGCTTCGTCCGCGCATTTCTTGGCGGCACCGCCGCAGCAGCTTTGCGGCGAGCCGACTGCAGCATCCCCACGCGGTCGCGGCCCGCCCTTCCCTGCGGACTGCCGGGGTCGAGCTCCAGCGTCATCTGGTACCAGACGAGCGCTTCATCGAGCATCCCGTGCTCTTCGTAGATGCTGCCCAGCGTCAGCGTGATCTCGGGGTTGCGCGGTTCCAGCCGCAACGCGTCCGTGGCGGCGGCAAGAGCCTCGTTCCACTCCGAGCGGAACTTGTGGAGGTTTGCTGCCGCGATGAGCTTCGGCACGTCCATGATGGGCTCAGGTGACTGCGCCGGCGCGGGGTTCGTTCCTACCTCTTTTCCGCACTTTGGGCAGTGTTTTACGTCGCTTTCCAGTATGATCTTGCAGTCTTCGCAGCTATGCATTGAGTACCACTGTCGCAAGCTTAGATCAGGGGTCCGTACTTGGGAAATACGTCAGATGACAGAACAGACCAAACCCCATTTCTTGATACGCAGAACAGACTCCGCCTGTTGCAGCTTCAGGCAAGCAATTGAGGGTCGGAAGCTGCCGGAGCAGCGGGCTCCCGGGGCCATCTGAAAATTGTCCCCCATAATTATAAGACGGCGAGATGGCCATTTCTGTACATCGAAAAATGGATATTTCAGCTAAATGTTGTTCACAGGTAGTGATTCACACTCAGTTGTTGGCCGTTAGCGCCGTTCGTTTATCCGGGCACGAATGCCCGCATACCTGCGTCCGGGGCAGGAATCCCCGGACGATCGAGAGCTCCATACCTGCGTCCGGGGTAGGAATCCCCCGGATGATCAGAGCTCCATACCTGCGTCCGGGGCAGGAATCCCCCGGACGATCGAGAGCTCCATACCTGCGTCCGGGGTAGGAATCCCCCGGACGATCAGACCTCATACCCGCGTCCGGGGCAGGAATCCCCCGGACGATCGATGTCTTGGACGATCGAGGGTCTGAGCGTCGTCGAAATCCCCGCAACCATGCAAGTCCCGGAATAGTGCTCGCCTGGTCCCGCTTCGACTAGCCGTATTTCTCGGCGCCCTTGACTGTCTGCGCCAGGAGCATGGCTATGGTCATCGGGCCGACACCGCCGGGGACTGGCGTGATCCAGCTTGCGCGCTCCGCAGCAGCTTCGAACTCGACATCGCCCACGTCCTTATCTCTGCCCTCGACCTTGTTGTAGCCAGCGTCCACCACAACCGCTCCAGGTTTGATCCAATCGCCCTTGATGAACTCGGGCTTGCCGATCGCGGCGACAAGTATGTCCGCACGGCGGACGACTTCGGGTAGGTCCTGAGTGCGCGAGTGGCAGATCGTCACGGTCGCGTGCCTTTCGAGCAACGCCAACGCGGCGGGCTTGCCCAGGATGATGCTCCGCCCGACTACAACGGCTTCCTTGCCTTTGATCTCGATGCCGTAGTGCTCCAGCAGCGTCACAATGCCCTGAGGCGTGCAGGAGATATAGTCAGCGGTCCCGAGCACGAGCTTGCCCAGGCTTAGAGCGCTGATGCCGTCAACGTCCTTCTCGACCTTTACAGTCGAGAGGATGTCCAGTTCGTCAAGATGCTTCGGAACGGGGTGCTGGACGAGGATGCCGTGCACGGACGGGTCGTCGTTCAGCTTCTGAATGACGTCCTTGACCTGCTCCTGAGTGCTGTCGGTCGGGAGTTCGATCAGGTCGCTGAGCATGCCCGCCGCCTCGCAGGCCTTTTTCTTCATTCGCGTATAGGTGACCGAGGCGGGATCCTCGCCAACAAGTATGACTGCCAGCCGGGGCGTAATGCCGCGCTCGGCTTTGAGCTTTGCCACGCGTTCAGCGATTTCCGCTCTTATTGCTTTTGCAGTTGCGCTGCCGTCCAGGATTTGTGCTGCCATTTCTTCTCCAGTCGTATGCAAGTTGAAAATTGAAAAGTTGAAAGCTCGTCCATTATCCGGGTATGGATCCTGAAACAAGTTCAGGATGACGTGTCCTGAAGCGAGTTCAGGATGACAGATAGTCTGGTTCAGGGTGACGTGTTTTCTGCTTCTCCGTATTTCTTGAGATAGCCCGCAAGGACGCCGTTGACGAACTTGCCGGATTCGGCTGTTGAGTACTTCTTCGCTATCTCAATAGCCTCATCAACCGAGACTATCGGCGGTACCGTGTCCACATACTTGATCTCGAATATCGCCAGCCTCAGAATGTTGCGGTCCACTGCCGGCTGCCGGTCGAGCGGCCAACCCTCGGACAGCTCCTCTATGTAGCTATCGAGCTCCGCCTTATGATCGCGGGCGCCGGTCGCAAGCATCCTGGCGTATTCCCTTGCGCTCTCGGCTTTCTCCTCTCCGTTGGGCTCCAGATGCGAGAGGTCGGCGAACTCGAGCGCGGTGGCAAGCGCCTCATCAAAAGGCATGCCCGAGGCGTCGACCTGATAGAGGACGTTCAAGGCCAGTTCCCGCGCGGCTCTACGTGCAGTCTTCATTGCAATACTACCCGCCGTTCATACGCCTGGGTATGAAGGCCGTGGAGAGCTCACCCTTCTTGAAGTAGGGGTTCGAGAGTATCTGCTGCTGATAGCTGATATTGGTGTTGACTCCATCGACCTCGAACTCGCTGAGGCAGCGTATCATGCGCGCGATAGCCTCGCTGCGGTCCATCCCCCAGACGATCAGCTTGGCGAGCATCGCGTCGTAGTACGGCGGGATCTCGTAGCCCGCGTAGATGTGCGTATCGAGCCGCACGCCCATGCCGCCCGGCATCGCAAGGTGCTTGATAGTGCCCACCGACGGAGCGAAGTTGTTGGCGGGATCCTCGGCGATGATGCGGCACTCGATCGCGTGGCCGTCGATCTTGATATCCTTCTGAGTCACGCCGAGCTTCTCGCCAGCCGCGATCCTGATCTGCTCCTTCAAGATGTCCACGCCGGTGACAACCTCCGTCACGGGGTGCTCGACCTGAACGCGGGTGTTCATCTCCATAAAGTAGAAGTGGCCGTGCTTATCGAGCAGGAACTCGACCGTGCCCGCATTTGCGTAACCGACCGCCTTGGCGAGCTTGATCGCCGCCTCGCCCATCTTGTTGCGCAGGGCAGGGGTCACGACCGCCGAAGGAGCCTCCTCCAGGAGTTTCTGGTTGCGGCGCTGGATGGAACATTCGCGCTCGCCGAGGTGCACGTAGTGGCCGTGCTCGTCTCCGAGAATCTGAATCTCGATGTGGCGCGGTTCCTCGATCTCCTTCTCTATGTAGAGCTGCCCGTTGCCGAAGGCTGACTCCGCCTCGGCAGTGGCGATCTTGAGCTGGCTCGCCAGTTCGTCCTGAGTTGGAACGACCCTGATGCCGCGGCCTCCGCCGCCGGCGGTTGCCTTAAGCCGTACCGGATAGCCCATCCTGCTCGCGGTCTTGAACGCGTCCTGCTCGCTCTTGATGACGCCCTTGCTGCCGGGAATCACGGGCACCCCAGCCTTGGCCGCCGTTTCCTTCGCGCGAGCTTTGTCGCCCATCAACTCGATCGCGCTTGCCTTGGGGCCTATGAACTTGATGTTGCAGGCCTCGCAGGCTTCAGCGAAGTTGGGCTGCTCGGAGAAGTAGGCGTAGCCCGGGTGAATGGCCTCCGCGCCGGTGACGATGGCTGCGGAGATGATATTGGGCATGTTGAGATAGCTCTCTTTGTTCGGCGCCGGCCCGACGCAGATTGCCTCGTCGGCCATGCGTACGTGCAGAGAGTCTCTGTCGGCCTCGGAGTAGATCGCAACCGTAGCGATCTTCATCTCCTTGCAGGCCCGGATTATTCTTATGGCTATCTCGCCGCGATTCGCTATCAGGATTTTCTTGAACAAGCTGTCCCCCAAAGCGGATTATGAACTCTGAACTCTGAATTATGAACTGGGGAGGCTGTCCTCCTCTGCAATTCCTAGTTCATCATTCACAATTCGTAGCTAATACCTCTCGTGCGTTGGGCATTTGACCTCGGCGGTGGCGGGATTGTAGGTGTACTGCTTGCCCGATACAGGGCACTGGTAGAAGTCCTGCCCTACGCTGAGGCCGATGTCCCTAAGGGTTGCCGGATTCTCCTCCGTTGCCGCCGTTGCCTTGTATGCCTGAATTCCCTGCCTGATCTGGGTCAACTGCTCCAGGCAGACGTGAGCTTTCGCCGTGTCGATAGATGCCCCTACGACCGTCTTCTTCTGGGTGCTCGGGTCCAGCAGTTCGCTGTCTCTCTCAACAGTCGAAGGGCCGCCCTTGCCTCCATAGAAGTACGCAACCGCGAGGACTACTATCACTACAGCGACAAGCAGCCCGATCAGACTCCAGCTTCCACGGTTGTTCAGCTTCATCATACTGGCTCCAGTCTGAAGAGCGGCTGGCCGTACTCGACCGGCATGCCGTCCTCGACCATCACTTCCTTGATAACGCCCGACACCTCGGATTTGATGTCGTTATCAAGCTTCATTGACTCGATTGCGCCGACCACCTGGCCCTCGCTCACCGTTGCGCCTACGCGGGCAACGCCGTCGTGGACGTGAAAGATCCCGACCATAGGCGCGCTGATCAATCTCTCCACCGGCTGGGTCTGCGGCACGGACGCCGGGACCGGGTCCGCAGCGGGCTTCTTCACTTTCGCACCGGCCGGCTTGCTGCCCTTGCGAATGCACACCCGGTAGTCGCCTTTCTGCACACAGAGTTCCTCCGTGGGCGACGCCTCCAGGACCCTAATCAGTTCTTCTATACGTTTGACATCCATCATCATCAGACCTGCAGATCGAATATCAGGTATTCAACGCCCCTGAGCGCGTAGCTCAGCACCGTGATGCCCAGGCATACCAGTGCAAGTGTGGTCAGTATCTGTCCCTGGCTGGCGAAGGATACTTCGTTGCCGGGATTATAGGCCAGGAAACTCATAAACCGGTCGGTCTTCTCCAGCACGTCGTAGACCAACGCCGACAACTGATTGTAGAAGAGCCAGAAAAACAGACCAACCGCAGGAAACGTCAGCGTACTTACAATACGATACTTCTGCCGCTGGTGCTCAGCATAAATAACGCACTTTCGGCAGCGCATTCGCTTCATTGCCGGCGACGTTACTTCTGCCCGCCGTTTGTCCGCCAAAGCGCCCTGTACCATGTGGCGGGCGAATTTGTCATCCGTTGACTTGACCGCCATTGCCTTGAACGCGCCTTCGCTCTCGCACAGGCAGCCGTTCTTGATCCGCCAACACGGTTTGCGCTCAATGAAGGCCGGACAGTATTGTACTATATAGTCAGGGCAGAGCGGCATGTCCCAGCATTTTTCATAGACCCTTCTGCGCTTCAGCCCCTGCAGCAGGAGCTCGCCCGCCCTGGTATGGACACGCGTAATGAACCGCACATATATGTCACGCGCCACCAGAATGCCGCCCGGAAGCAGCGCGACAAAGCCCAGCCGCATGCACTCGGCCACTATCTCCTGATAGGTCTGAATCTGCGAGAACGCGTTGTTCGTAGCGAACCCGAAGATCGTCGGGCTCAGGAAATAGAGCACCGCGCCCACAAGAGACAGCACCTGTCCCGCAAGCGGCTCATACAAATATCGCAGAGCCAGCGATATCACCAGAACCACGGACGCGACCCGGAGCAGCGATATCGCGCTCGTCACCGAATCGTGCAGATACTGGCGATCCGCCGCCGTCATCCTCGACAGCATGTGAAGCTTCGGGCCGAGCACGATATACAACAGGAACGCCAGGGCAAGGGCCGTCGCCGGAGCTGCCAGCTTCAGCCCGGTCGATGCCAGGCTGCCTATCAGACCTGTCAATTTGCTTTTCGTGCCAGCCGAGATCCTCACGGGCAAGCGTTCCTTCCAGCCAAAGCGCCGCGCAGCCCTGCGCGGCGGACCGAGATGCTGGTAGCTATCCCTACACTTGCAACTCGTAGATCAGATACTCGAGCAATTTCAGAGTGACGCTCACGAGCACCACGCCAAGGCAGATCATAGCGAGCGTCGTAACCGTGTGGCCCTGCGCCGCGAACGAGCTTTCGGCGCCGTGCTTCAGGGTCAGAATCTTCATGACGCTGTCGGTCTTCATCAGGATGTCGTAGACCCACTGCGATATACGCCCGTAGTAAAACGCGTAGACAGCTATCACCGAGATCATCGCCAACGGGCTGGCAATGCGGAACTTCATCCTCTGATGCTCGCTGTAGATGGTGCAGGCGCGGCAGCGTTCCTTCTTCTGCTCCATCGTAAGCACGTTCCGCGGCATAGTGCTCGTTTTGGCTCCCTGGGAGGTGTCGGTCCCCAGCGCGCGGTCCCGCTCCGCGGCAGCGCGCCTTATAACGTCCTGATCGCACAGGCAGCCGGATTTGATCTGCCAGCAGGAGCGCCGTTTCGCCCACGCGGGGCACATCCGTTTGGCGTGCTCGTTGCACTGCGCCATGTTCCAGCAGTTGGCGGCGAACTTGGGCTGCTTCTTCGCCGGACGGCTATTTTGCTCCGAAGCCAGCCGCAAGGACTGGCTTGTCACCACTCGCGCGAATTGTAAGACTATCGCCCGCAGCAACAGGAGGCAGCCAGGCACAAAGCACACAAGACCGACTGAGCTGAACTGCTTGAGGATCGACGGGTAGAGCGGATTCGAGTGAATCTCCGCGGGCGTGATTGCGTCGATGCCGGCGGGCGCGAAGAAGTGCAGCGCACCGCCGATGATCGTCATAATCAGCCCGATGCTTTCGTCGGAAAAGAACGTCACGCAGCAGGCGGCGACGACCAGGACCGATCCGATCATCAGCACGAGCTTGGCGATGCCGACCATATGCGCCAGCGCCGCTTGATCGACCTTGCCCGCCGGGGTAAGCTTGCCGCCGAACAGGACCCACAGCAGGTAAGCCGTCGCAAGCCCCAGCATCAGCAGCCCTACCTTGAGAGCCAGCTCGCTGATGCTTTCGAGGAGACTGTCGATCTGTGCGCGATTGCCCATGCGCGGGAGGTTACTCCTTGACCCTCTCCAGATACTCGCCGGTTCGGGTGTCCACTTTGACCTTATCGCCGATGTTGATGAAGAACGGCACCTGAATGACAGCGCCGGTCTCGAGCTTCGCCGGCTTGCTTCCGCCGGACGCGGTGTTGCCTCTCTCGCCCGGTTCAGTCTCGGCGATCTCGGCCTCTATGGTGATAGGAAGCTCTACGTTGATGATCTCGCCTTTGTGTGCGAGAGCGGTCACTTCCAGACCTTCCTTGAGATATTTGACTCCGTCGCCGATCTTCTCAGCGGCTATGGGGTTGATTTCGTAGGACTCGGTGTCCATGAAGTAGTAGTCGCCGTCCTGGGAGTAGCTGTACTGCAGAGGGAACCTGTCCAGGATGGCCTGGTCCATTTTCTCGCCCGCTCGCCAGGTCTTTTCGATCGTGCTGCCGGTGCGGACATTCTTGAGTTTGCTGCGCACGAATGCGCCACCCTTGCCCGGTTTCACGTGCTGGAATTCGACTATGGTGAATATATCGTTATCCACGATAATGGAGATTCCATTCTTGAAATCACTCGTGTCCATTAAGGAGACAATCCTCCGATTTTGATGTGGTTACTGATGCGAATTATAGCATAAGCGAGCGTGAGCAGCAAATCGGAGGAGTGGGGAATGGGAGTGGGCGCGGGGTGTGGCCGCGCCCACGAAGAATGAGCTACCAGCCTCTGCCGTAGTTGGAGCGGTTGTTATTGCCGTATCCGCCGTAGTTGTACTGGCTGCCCCGAGGCGCATAGCCGCCATAGCCGCCCTGCTGGCCGTAGACCGGCGGCGGAACGTCGACGTAGCCTTCCTCAGGGGTCGCTGTGATCGAGACCACGAATGCAGCATCGCCGATTGTCATTCTGACTGAGCCCGAGGCGACATTGTAGGGTTTTCCGGGCTCAACGGAGGCGGCGATGTCGAAGTCCTTGGACAATACGTTGCCGGGCGGAGGAGTCATAGGCAAGGAAATGTGTCCTGTGCCGTGTATACTGATTCGGCCGTCTGAGACTATCTTTGGTATGACCGTGGCGCTCAGCAGAGCATCATTCTGGAAATTAGGTATCGATTGCTTCACCACCTGCTTGTCCACGACCTTGTCGTAGTTCGTGTGGTAGACGGAGACCGCACTCAGGTCCAGCAGAGATTTGCGGAACTCGGCCCCCACGCTTTCTGTCGAGGCCTCGTAGGTCTTCGGTTTGCCGGATTCGGTGACCGTGACCTTGGCCGTCAGCTTCAGGCGGATGGGTTTTGGCAGGGTCCTGTTGCTGTCGATCCCGGCAATGATCTGGGCGGCGTTGTTCAGGCCTTCTGGCGTTGCCTGGATGATGAGCCGGTTCCCGTTTGCGGCAGAAACCTGCTGCACGCCCGGCGCCTTGGAGATGACCTCAGCAGCATCGCCGGCGCTGATGTACTTGAGTTCACTGACGGTGGTCTGGACTTCTCCCTGGGGCTGGTTCGCCGATACCCGCGGGCTCGCAGCAGGGGTTGCAGCCGATGTGGGCGCGTTCACGCTGAATGACTGCTGGGGCAGGCTCTTGATGTTGTATGTTCCGTCTTCTGCCACTTCGTAGATCGCACTAAGGTTTCGCAGCAACTGAGTCAGCGCGGTGTCCAGGCTGACGTTCTTGAGCACCGCGGTTACCTTGAACTGCTGCAGGGCCGGGTCGAGAGTGTAGTTCTTGCCGCTGCCCTTGAACATGGCATCCAACGCGATGTGTAGGGGAGTGTCCGTGAACTGCATATCCAGCGGGTTCTTGACGCTGGCGTCGGGTTTTGGCGGCGGCGAGTCCGAACTTGCCGCGAAGGCCGCAGTACAAAGCATCAGTAAGGCGGCACAAATGATGAAATCAGGCGCTAGGTATCGTCTCATGTTCAAGGCTTCCTTTCACGGGCGGGGCAGCACAGGCGCCGGCCTGGATTCGATATGTATCTCCACCGATTTGCCCGATCGCTTGACCCTGCACTCGGTCGTGTTGCCTGTGGCAGGGTCACGGTCGGTATAGGCGTAGTTGTAGGAATCGGACGGCTGCGTATTGGACGGCCAGGTGACCATAGCGACAGCCAATGGCATTTCGGCAAGCGGTAGTCCGGAGGCGGGCGCCGTGAATCTGTAGTAACTGTCGGCGAGGTCACGGTGAGTGGTGATAGTCGTGTCTGCCCACGTGGCTGCGGCAGATGCGGGCTCATTGGAGGCCCTGGTTCTGCTCAGAATCTTGGCTGCGGGTGCGCTTGCGATTGCAGGCGCCGGCCTGCCGGGTTCTGATCTTCGTCTGGCATCACGAAGGGAGAAATCGCTGCCGGCCTTTGCTTTCGCGGGGACCGGGGATTCCTCGCTGGACGGCGCAACATCGGGGGAGCCAGCAGTCTCGCCGGAATGGACTCTGGCACCGAGGACATAGTCGCTCTTGGAGTCGATTTCGACCGATTCGGGTTCCGCCTTATCGAGCGCCCACATAGTGCGGTTGTCAGGGGCAGGGTCGGGTGCGACGGGCTTGTCAGCGCTCAGGCGGCGGTAAGGTTCCGGCGAGGTCTCGGGAACCGCCATAGCCATCCTGACAGGCGCCTCTTCCGTGGCGCGCCGCCGAACGTAGTGCTTTTTCGCCGGTGGTTGGGCCTCAGGTGCGCCAGCCAAGGAGTCCATCCGTGGCTGCTCGGCGGTCACGACCGGCGCGGGCTGAACATGCTTCTGCGGCGGAGCTACGCTGTCTTTCTGGCCGGAGTCGTCTGTAAGGAGGAAAGGAACGAGCCCTATTGCCGCGACTATGACGGCAAGCGCGCTTCCGTAGGCCCACGTGTGCCGAATCAGCGGCTTTGGCTTCGCAATGCGAGCGAACACGGCAGCGCGACAATCCGGCGCTTCCGGCACGCAGTCGGACGCGCGGAGCAGTTCGGCTACGCGCTCGAAATCTTTGTCCTGTGCCTCTTCGTGGTATTCGCTCATGGCGTTTCCTCCGAGAGATATGGCTGAAGCCTCTCTCGCAGCAGCTTTCTTGCCTTGCTCGCGCGGGTCCGGGCGCTCGCGGGTGAGCATCCCAGCACCTGCGCGACTTCCTCAAACGAGCGTTCCTCGATCTCCCGCAGAACGACTATTGCCCTGTAGTGGGGCGGCAGTCCATCGATCACTTTTCGCACCATCAGCGCGGTCTCAGCACTGACCAGGCACGTTGTGCTCGCGGATTGGTTCGCCAGGCTAAGTTTCTCCTCTACAGCCGGCTCCAACTGCACCGGCTGCGGCCTGCGTTTGCGCGACAGGCATACATTGATGGTGATCCGATGCAGCCATGTCGATAGCGCCGCATCCCCGCGGAATCTGTGCAGGTGTTTCCAGGCCTGGATAAAGGTCTCCTGCTGGGCATCCGAGGCGTCTTCCGAGTTCCCCAGCATTCTGTAGGCAAGGGCGAAGACGCGGTCCTGGTGGAGGTTGATAAGACCATCAAACGCGCTCAGATCGCCTGATTGCGCCCGCGCCACCAGTTCTGTCTCAGATATCCCCAATCCTGGATGCCCCTGTTCTTACGTTTGTTTAGACGCAGAGTACTGTATAAGTATAAACGATATTTCGGTCCGCGTCTCACGCAGAAGCCAGCGCAAGGTGCACTTGCAAGCAGGCGCGGTTTCCATCGCCGTTTCGCGCCAGGCAAGCTGGAACAGCTTCGGCCAGAATTCAGTCAAACCAGACTGGATACGCCGGCACTTCGTGTGGCTGCGGCGAGCGTCGCCTGCTCAGTGCCAGCGGCGTGTTGTTATGCCTGATCGAACGGGAATCAAGCCCTGCCTTGTTTGACCGGGATGTTGCGCGCATGCTATAATCCGGTTAATTGGTAAGCTCTGATGAGCTGAAGCTAGCTTCGGAATGGCGGCGCGTCAGCGCCTTTTTCTTTGACCGTAATCCGCGCTGTTTGCGAGGTTCGCGGACAGACTTTAGATACAGGACCGTGCGCTCGCGCACTCTCCTGCGCAGCAAGTGAGGTAACGCAATTTGGACGCCGATCCCAAGACCCTGAAAGCGACGATTGAGGAACTGGAAAGACGCCTCGCGGAGAAGGATGTTGCTATCTCCGCTCTAGAGCAGGCCAATAAGCGTCTCGAAGAACGCATCAAGGAATCGGAGTCGCAGGGTCCGGGCGCAACCTCGCTCACGGAACTGGAAGAGATGATCCAGCGCCTTATGGTGCGGACGGCCAATATCCTCCAGGGCGAGAAGTGCGTCTTTATGCTTTACGACGAGGATGATGGTGAGCTCGTTGCGGCCAAACCGGCTGTCGGGTTCAGCGATCCTGAGATAAAGGCGTTTCGAGTGCCGGCCAGCCACGGCATTTCGGGAGAAGTCTTCCGCGAGCAGAGGCCAGTAATCCTCTACGATGCAGTTAACGATCCCCGCACTGTCCGCGAAAACGTAGCCCTCTTGAAGATCACAAACGGAGTCTGCGTTCCGCTTATTGTCGAGAAGCGTGATGAGGACACCAACAAGGTCCTGGAGCGCAGAGTAATCGGCGTTCTGTGGGTGTTCAACCAGCGGCTCGGCAACGTGTTCGTGCAGGAGGACGTGAACCTGCTCGCGCGGTTCGCGCACAACCTTGCATCAGTTGTGGCGAGCGCGAAGATGTATCGGGAGATCATCGAGGAGAAGGAAGAGCTCGAACACGTCATCGAAAGCGTCTACGCCGGAATCCTGATGGTGCACACGAACGGCAGGGTCATGCAGATGAACTCCTCGGCCCGAACGATGCTGGGCGTGGACCAGGGCGAGCGTCTGACCGGCGACTACATGACGATCATCAAGTATGAGGCCGCTCAGAACGTGATCAAGAAGACGCTCGAGGAAAACACGGAAGTGCAGGAAGAGGTCTCGCTGCCCTCGCCCGAAGAAGGCGAGGAGGAGCGCATCTACCAGGTGCAGACGGCAATGGTGCGCGGCGAGGACCAGTCCGTGATCGGCGCTGTCGCGATTTTCAACGATATCACGGAGATACGAAGCATCGAGCGGATGAAGACCGCGTTCGTTTCCACGGTATCACACGAACTCAGGACGCCGCTTACTTCGATCAAGGGCTTCATTTCCACGCTGCTTCAAGACACTGAGGGCTTCTACGACAAAGACACCGTCCACGAGTTCTACACGATCATCGACCAGGAATGCGACCGCCTGACCCGGCTCATCCAGGACCTTCTCAACGTGTCCAGAATCGAGGCCGGACGCGCGCTGGACCTGAACCCCGGGCCGGTGGTTATCCCGGATGTTGTGGACAAGGTTGTTGCGACGCAGAAATCGTACACGAACAAGCACGACTTCGCTATCGACCTGGAGGACGATCTGCCCACGATCGTCGCCGACAACGACAAGGTGGACCAGATTCTGACCAACCTCGTGAGCAACTCGGTCAAGTACTCGCCGAACGGCGGGACGATCACGGTGAGCGGCAAGAAGACAGATGGGGTCATCCAGATGTCTGTGACCGATCAGGGGATGGGAATCGCCAAGGAGCACCTGGACAAGGTCTTCGACCGGTTCCATCGCGTTGACAACCGCGACACCCGCAAGGTAGGCGGTACGGGCATCGGCCTTTACCTCGTGAAGCACCTTGTGGAGGCGCACGGCGGAAGGATATGGGTGGAGAGCGAACTCGGTAAGGGCTCCAAGTTCATATTTGAGCTTCCCAAGTGCCCGCCCCAGTTCGAGGCCGAGCAGGCGGAGCTGGCTGGCGGCGGGAGCTAGGCAGTAGACAAGGCGAGATCATACAGGCCGGAGGCAGGTGTGCTTCCGGCTTTTGTACTTGCAGGGCTTGTATGCGGCAAGTGACTACAGGTACCCGAAGAGGTAAGCTAATGGACTCCATATCAGACCTGAAACGCGACATATCGGTAGGGCTGCAGGACGAGGTGAACAAGCACCTCGTGCCGGGCGAGAACATTTTGGTATCGCTGCCCGGAAGCTTTGGTGAGGCGCTGGTTGTCACAGACAGGCGGGCAATGGTCGTTCGGGAGCAGGCGAACGGTCTCGACGTCTCCTGCAGCGTCTATGCTTACTTACTGAGCCACGTCCAAGGCGCGGCGATAGCACCCCTCACGAACGGTGGTTATCTGGAACTGGAGCTCAAGCCGCCAGCGGCCAACACCGAAGCTGCACGGGTCTACTTTCCAATGTCGGAGGACGCGAGATTCCGAGCCGCCGCCGAGTACCTCTCCAGCCTTCCGGCGATCTCGCAGCCGACTCCGTCAAGTGCAGGCGCTGTTGCGGTGACTGAAGCCGGATTGTGTACAGCGTGCGGGGCCAGTGTGGACGCGGACGCCTACTTCTGCTCCGCCTGTGGCGCCGCCGTGAAGACCATCTGCCGGTCCTGCGGGCACGGTTCCGATCCCGGCGCGGTCTATTGTTCGGGCTGCGGGAGGCAGATGGTGGAGTTCGCTCCGTCGTGCCAGAAGTGTGGGGCGAGGACGGCGCGCTGGATGAGTTACTGCCCGGACTGCGGGGCCATGCAGAGCCCGATCTGTGTCGGCTGTGGAGTGCAGATATTGCCCGATTGGACCTACTGCGCCTCCTGCGGCAGGCAGCTAGGTGGTGATATCGACTGTCGCACATCGGCCGCCCTGCGGCGAAGGTCCGAACAGCGAGAACGGAGTGCTGTTTCGGCTGACATCCCGGGTCCCGAATCCAAAGCAGACGCTTCTTCGATCACTGCCGAGGAGCACAACCGGCGCGGCACGGAGTTGTATGAGAAGGAGGACTTCGCAGGCGCAATCAGGGAATACTCGGCTGCAGTGCTGCTCGATCCGGACAATGCTGCCTACCACTGCAACCTGGGCATGGCGTATGATGAGGCGGATATGGATGCGGAAGCGCTGGCTGAGTATCAGCGGGCGCTGGAACTCGATCCGAACGACCTGACGGCACTGCTATCCATCGGATACCTGTATAACGAGAACGAGCAGCCGGACAAGGCGCGGGAGGCGTGGAACCGGGTGCTGCAGATAGCTCCCGACAGCGCGGAGGCGCAGGAGGTGCGGCAGAATCTGCAGCATCAGGGGGAGTTGTAGGCGGCGCGCTATAGCTGATGCGACCGGAGCGCCCTTCGACAGGCTCAGGATGCTCCGGTCTTGCGTGCTACCCAGGATCAACCTGTTAACTGCCCAACCGGCGTCTACTTCTCCAACCTCGGTGCTATGGGGTACTGGAACGGAATGACGAGTGTCTCCTTGCCGTCCACGATCTTCGTATAGCCGCCCGCGCGTTTGAGGCTCTCCCTTGCGACCTTGAGGCACGCTGGCACGAGGTCGTTGAAGGAATACCTCACGTATTCGAACTTCTGGTCTGCTATCGCGGGGATACCCGAGGCGTACTCATCGGGAATCTGGCTGTAGCCCATCATCGTGCAGAGGACTCCGGCGGCGCTCGAGGGGTTGCAGTCCGAGTCCTGGCCGCAGCGGGTCGATATCTCCATCGTCTTCAGAAGGTCGCCGCCACCGTAGAGCAGGCCCATTACGATGTAGGCGCCGTTCAGGCTGGCGTCGATGTTGAAGCCGGTCGGTTTGTCGGAGCATTTGCCGCTTGGGCGCGAAGCCCACTTGTTCTGAATGAGCTGCCAGGTCTTGCGCCAGTCGTCAGGGTAGGCGTTGTGCCAGCGGATCACGTCCCAGATGGTCTGCGCGTAGACGCTCTGGTCCGGGATTGCACGAAGCCCATAGCGGACCACCTTCTCCACGTCGGACTCGAAGAACGCCTCCGAATACATCGCGGCCATGAACATCCCGCCGTAAAGGCCGTCGCCTGAGTTCATGATGCGCCCAAAGATCTCGCTTTGCGCGCGCACCGACTTCGGCATACCGGGATTGATGAGGCCCAGCAGGTCAGCCTCGATCTGGAAGTCGATGTCGCAATAGTGCGGGTTGTGCTGCGGCATTCCGGAGTCCGGCGGCATGATCCCCGCCTGCACGTTCTCGCGGCCCTGCTTATTGGCGTGCCACAGCCGGAACTGGGTTTGGGCGAACTCCTGGCCGGCCTGCTTGTGGGTGATGTCGAGGCCGTGCTTCTCGATTGCCTCAAGGAAGCTCAGTTCGACGTAGATATCGTCCTGGTGGATCGCGTTGCTGACCATATCCGGCTTCCAGGGCAGCGGCTCGTCGTAGGTCTTGCCGCAGGCCTTGAACTCGGACTTCGCCCCGTAGGCTACGCCGATCATCTGACCGGCCCATCCGCCCTTCATCTTGTCGATATAGTCCTCAACCGATATCTGGCGATACTGCGCGGCCTGCGCGATGCCGGCGGCCAGGATAGAGATCACCAGCGCGAGTAGCAGTGCTTTCTTCACTTGGCTGTCTCCTGTTGCCTGTTTCTTGCACCCTTGTTGATCCAGGGTCGCGTGTTGCCTGCGTATTCGTACTTATCCCAGCGGTCGTCGTGGGGGTTGGCGATGCGCGGGTCGGCGGTCTCGACGCGCCACGCCTCCAGTTTGTCGTGGAGCATCTTCTTAGTCTCAGCGTACTTGGGATCGTCCGCAACGTTGCTCAGTTCCCAAGGGTCGTTTGCGATGTCGTAGAGCTCCTCGGCAGGGCGCTTGGCCGTGGCAAGATCGAAGAATGGCTTGATCTTTGGATCGTCGCGTCTTTCGAGGTAGACATCCTTGGTAGGGCTGGTGTCGATGTCGCCGTAGTCTCCGACGCCCCTCCACATTTTCGGGTCGCCGGCAGGCCAGAGGTCCGGCTCGATGTTGCGTATGTAGAGGAATTGCTTGGTGCGGATTGCGCGGCAGGGATAGGCGCGGTTGCCCTCGCGGCAGTTGACGTGGCGCTCCTTCTCGGTCACGACGAAATCGCGCTTGCCTTCGCCCGTGAGCAGGTCCATCATGCTGCGTCCGGTCATGTCCGATGGTGGCTTGATTCCCGCCGCTTCGAGGAACGTGGGAGCGAAGTCGGTATGGCTGACGACTTCATCCACTTTCCTGCCGCCTTTGATCTTCGCCGGCCAGCGCACCGCGAGTGGCATGTGCGTACCGATGCCGTAGAGGTTGCCTTTGGAGCGAGGGAAAGGCATGCCATTGTCGCTCGTCACGACGACAATGGTGTTATCGACCTTGCCCTTCTCTTCGAGTATTTCCAAACACTGGCCGAGCTGCTCGTCGAAACGCTGAACCGCGTAGTAGTAGTCGAGGATGTCGCCTCTGACCTCGGGCGTGTCCGGCAGGAATGGCGGGACCTTGACGTCTTCCAGCTTCATTCCTGAGTTGACGCCCGAATCCTGCTTGTAGTCCCTGTGCGGGAAATGGCTGCCCCACCAGAAGCAGAAAGGCTTGTCCGGCGGCGCCTGATTCATGAATGTCCTGAAGTTGGAGAACGACGGCCCGGCGGGGTTACGGGTCCTGCCTCCCATATCTTTCGGAGCCGGGCCGTGACCCTTGAGCGAGAGGCCGATTGTGTAGCCGGCGGCCTCCAGAATGTCAGGATAGGTACGGAAGCGCCTGGGCAGGAACCCGTAGAGGTTCGCTCCTTCGTCGAGGCGGTGGATGTGCTGGCCGGTGAGGATCGCTCCTCTGGAGCCCGTGCAGGTCGGAGCGGCGCAGTAGCTGTTGGTGAAAATGACTCCGTTTGCTGCTACTTTGTCGAAATTCGGCGTCTTCACGATGTTATCGCCGAGGATGCTCGCGTGAGGGTACGACCAATCATCGGCGATGACAAACAGGATGTTGGGCCGGTCATCCTTCTCCGCGGCGGCGAACGAAGGTATTGCTGCCGACAGCGCGAGACCGGCCGAGGCGGCGCTGGCTTGCTTGAGGAAATCCCTGCGTGTAAGGTCTCTTGCGTTGCTCATGCTATCCTCTCATTTGTCGTCCTGATAGAACCATCTGTAGTCGAAAGACTTCAGCTTCAGATCGAGATTCCGAGGCTGATATGACACGTAGTTCCAGTAGGTGAGAATGATCCTGTCGTCTACGGGTGTTATGGATGTGTAGGCAAAGCCGAGGCCATCGTCGATCACCTTGATGTGCTCCCAGGTCTTGCCATCGTCTCGCGAGATGGCCGAGTTCAGCGGCCTGCGAGCCTTCGCGTTGCGGTTCCAGACCAGCAGCAAATCGCCGGTTTGCGGAATGCGGATGATGCTGGAGGGAGCAACCGGAGCCTCCAGTTCCTTGATCAGCTCGGGTTTCGACCAGGTCTCGCCGCGATCCGTGGAGTAGGACTTGGCAATGCAGCCGAAATCGTTGCGTATCAGCATGAGGATCCGGCCGTCCATGAGTTCCACGACCGCCGGTTCCTGCGCGCCCACCTTGTTGTCCTTGTCGAGGACACGCATATCGACTTCCGTGCTCTTCTTCCAGGTCTGGCCGTCGTCATCGGAGCAAAGCGTGAAGCCGACGATGGCCGGGTCGTCCGCCGCGTGTGCCCAGGCAGCGGCCAGCACTCGTCCGTCCTTGAGCTGGACAAGCCGCGCGTTGTTCATGGCCGTGTAGCCGGAGGTGGGTGCGGGTGCCTCGAACTTGCGGCGAGGGCTCCAGGTCTTGCATTCGTCGGTGGATGTGCGGAAGAAGATGTTGCAGTCTTCGTGGGAATCTTTGACAAGATATGACATCAGGATCGCACCGCTCTTGAGCCGCAGCAGCGAAACCGAGAACGTGGTGAGCTTACCTTCGTTGGCGACGAGCTGTCTCTCGCTGCCCCATGTCTTGCCGCCGTCCGAGGAGGTCTTGCACCAGATCTCGGCAGGGCTGAAGTCGCTTGTGCCCCGGTTCCAACGTCCATAGGCAACAAACAGGTCGCCGTTCTTGAGGCGGATCAGGTCGCCCTCGCCGTTGCGCGGGTGCTCGTCTGTTGATGGGGCGATAATGACCGAAAACGGTTCGGGAATGGTGGCGGCACCGACTGCACCTACCGCAAGGGCTGCACACACGGCCGCGATACTCAGTGTTGTAGTGATGTCCATCTTCTACCTCAACGGTTCTCCTTGAGTTATGACGGTAACGATGGCGCGCGGTGTCGCTCCGTCCGAGCTTGCCTTGAAACTGATCGTGTTGCTGCCGGCGGCGATGGTGGGGACATCCCCGAGCGGTGTGATCTCGCCTATCAGCGCGCCCGCCTTGTTGTAGAGCTTGCAGTCGGTCATGGAGTTGAACTCGATGTAGGAGCCGCTCTCCAGTTCCACTGGGAACGTGATCGTCTTGCCGCCGATGGTAATGGCCGGGTTTTTCAGCTTGCCGGTTTGCAGAGGAATGGCCTTGATCGGGCTGATGTAGGTCTTCACGGTTTTGCCCGGCGGGAGGTTGTTGTACCATATGCTCAGGGTGGCGATCTGGTCATACGAGACGGACTCGCGGTAGATGCCGTATTGCCCGGAAACCCAGTGCTGCGGGGCGTTGTCGGCGGAATCCGTCTCCTTGTCCCAGGTGAGCTTAGGTCTGTGGTAGGGCCACACGTAGTCCTGGAATCGGTCACCCTCGGGCTCGATCAACTCGAAGTAGCGCCAGCCGGTGAAGTCGATTGGGATGTAGTGCTCGCCCATCGCGTCGCTGACGTGATGGGGGCTTTGCACCTGAATGTTGATGATCTCGCCCTGGCCGTCTCCGTAGACCCAGACGCCCATTCCCTGCTGTGCGGAGAGGTTCAGCGGAGGGGTGAACGTCTTCTCGAACATCGCCCACGCGCCTTTCCGCGAAGTCCCGTTGTTCGTGGCGGTGAAGCATCCGCTCGCTGTTCCAGATTTGACTTGCTCGGACGACGCGACCAGCGTCGCTGACACCGTCGGCGGCGAGTGCTTTGCTACAGACGCCGAAGCGTCAGTGAAATCGACGAGCGTGATGTTGTCGGGTGCGTCGTAAGGCCCGGCTGAGAGCAGTGACTCGATGCGGAGCCGCAGTGGTTGGGGGCCGAACTCGTCATCGACCTCCCAGGTGCTGCTGTGCCCGTCGATATCCTCAACTTTGTGCTTATCATAGCGTATCGGGCGCAATCGCCAGCCGGTATGAACATCGCCCTCCAGCGTGAACTCCTTGCCAGGCTGGCGGAGTTGCGCTTTGATGGATTCCGGCACCTTGCCCGAGAGGCGAAGTTCCTCATAACGTTTCGATATCTCTGCTATGCGCTTTGCGAAGGGGTCCGCCGCATAGGAGGACGGGTTGATGCCCATGATGGCGTAGCCGGTATCGGTGCCGAGGCACTTACAGCAGAGGTACTCCATGACGTCCGGGTAGGTCGGCTCGACTTGAGCGCTGTTCCAGGCCTTGATTGTCCACCATCCAAGTTCGGAGGGCAGGAATATGCGCTTGTTGTTTTCGTTGGCGGCGCAGTGGTTGTCGATGAAGCGCTTGTAGCCGCGTGATGGGTGGTCCCACGCGCCCATCCGGGAGCGCACGCACCAGAGGTGATGATGGAATGTGCTCATCTCCATCAGTGCAGGTTTGTTTAGCTTCTTACAGAGATCCCATACAAACTTGGACCCGTAGTGCCAGGCGTTCTCGGCCCCGCCGAGGACATCCTCCGCGTCCAGGGCGTCCAGATAGATGTTGTCGAACCCGCATTCGTTGAAGGCATCGGCGGTCTTCTGAGCGATTTCAGAGAGCAGCGTGGAGTCGCCGTCAGGAGCGAAAAGACCAAAGCACTGGAGGAGATGGTGTACCTTGGCGCCTTTCGCGTGCGCGGAGGCTTTGGTGCCAAGAGCACCTCGGGTGCAGCCGGTGAACGAGTAGGGCGGCGTCTTTGAGATGCCGGTGTAGGCAATGAGTTCGTCGTCTATGCGTATGATGACGCTATTGCGGACGAAGAAGCCCGTGTCCACGGACATATCCGCAGTGGATTCATCTACTCTTACCACCGTGTCTGTCTCGCTGATGGAATCGGAGAGAGTAAGGACTTTGTCGCAGGCGAGCCGCGGGTCGGGAACAGGCGTGACCCAGGGCGCATCCTCGGCGATCATCATTGAGTAGGTGTGCAGCCCAGCGCGGATACCGGCAGCGTGGAGCTTGTCTACCGCGGCCTTGAGGTCCTTGACGCCGTTTGGATAGATGGCCGGATTCGGCCTGCAGTCGCCGAACCGGAATGAGCTTCCTCCGTGGAAGTCAATCTGAGTGACGCCAAGGTTCTTGGCCAGCTCGATCCACGCATCGGCGTTCTCCACGGTAATCCCGTCGAAGTTGAAGAGATAGGAGCCGCGAGCACTCTCAGCGTCCATCGCCCACGGGCCGCCGATGTTGGATTTGGGCATCTCCGGCGCGGCAGAGACCACCTTCTGGAGTATCCCGCGCATCTTCCCGGGCGGGCAGCCGATGATGGCAATCCTGGCGCCGACGAAACCGAAGCGCTTGTAGGATGTGGCCAGCAGGTGGCTGCATAGTCCCGGCCAGGCGTCGATGCGGCTCTGCAGGTCGAGCGCCAGCGCGCAGCCCGCGAAGGGCTCATCGATACTGCCTTTCAAGGTCAGGGGGATGTCGATTGTCGTGAGCGTTTCGACTCCCTCGCCCGTGACCGAGACGACCTCGACGATGAAGTGGTCGCCGTGCGAGGTGATATCGAGCAATGCTTCCACTCCGGAATCGCGGAACCGCAGCTTCAGATGGCTGCCGTCGCAACTGGCAGAGGTTGCGGGAAACACCTGCCCGCCCTTGGTGATTCGGGCGAACGGTTGGCCGGACTTGCAGTAGTCCTTACCGGTCGACTTGTCGATGAAGTGCAGGGCGCTGCCATCGCTGCCGATAGCGAGCCTCAGGTAGTCGTTCTCGAATGTTGGGTCCATCGCACCTCCGTATGCTGCCGGAGCAAGGGCCAAAACCAGCAGCAGTAGCGCCTTAGTTGTCAGTCTTCGCATCATCTAGAACCTGATAACGAGGTCCTGCTTCTTGCTCGGCGGCAGAGACCTGATTCCTTTGATCGTTTTGTTCTTCTTCTCTTGATCGCCCACCTTGATCGTGTAGGCGCCCTCGCGGAACACCTTGGGCCTGAACTCGTTGCCCCTGATCCTCAGGGTATAGACGATCTCGCCGTCTTGCTCGTCAATAACCTGCACCACGGGGTCCATCATACCGCGGATTTTGAGCGTTGGCAGAAATCCGACAGCCTTTCGGCCGTAGTTGTTGATCTGGTCAACGGTTATCGGCCAGCCGGGATACTGCTTGCCGGTCGAGATGTCCACTTTCCTCGGCCACAGGTCGAACCGAACCGTGCGGTTCTTCTTGTCGAAGGTAACGACGCCCCAACCCGTGGCGCGGGAGGTGAGTCTGTCGGTTGTGTCCTGCGCGGGTGGGTTGGCGACTGCCAGGACGTTGATCCTGTTGCCGAATCCGTCGGTGAACTCGCCAGTGTAGGGTGACGCTCCGGGCTTGCGGTTAGCGCCCGGCTTATCGGGCTCCCACCACCGCCTGTAGAGGCTGGTGATGGCTGGCGTGCAGAAAGCATACATGGCGTCGTTCCAGTCGTCGATGCCGTGGCGAATGACCGAGGCCAGGTGCTGATCGCCCGTTATGTGGACCGCGAATGCCTTCCTGATCTCCCTGAGCGCCCCGTTGCGGCCCGAGTGAGGCCAGCCGTTGGAGTCCATGTCGCCATAGACCCTGTAGTCGTGCGTGCCGCAGCTAGTCTGGAGACTGCAGAAGGAGGTCTGAGAAAGGACGCATTTCATATCCGCGCCTCGCCAGTCCGCCACCCACTCGCGGATGAACTTGAGCTGCCTGTCGCCGAGCAGCACTGCTCCCGGTGGATCGAGTTCTTTGGGGTCATAATCAGTCGTGGTTATGTGGTCAGGGCGTGGGCCAAGCTGATTCACAAGGCCCGCCGGACCGGACTTGAACTTGCGGTCCTCAAGTATGGCGAAGCTGATTCCGCCCCAGTTCAGCGACGTGTAGTAGACGCCGATTCCCCGCTGGACGGGAGTCGGATCGTACGGATCGGGCAGGTGGCTGGTCTGTGCACGCTCGACCTCCTTCACATACTCGACCGGCTTCAGATAGCCGCCGTCGCTTGCTCCGGGCAGGGTGGATTTCCTCCCGCCAGCGCCCCACAGGTTGGGATGGCCGACGTCGTGATCGTCGGGAATGGTGATGGTGGGGTACTGCCGGATGATCTCTCCGTAGTTGCGGCCGAACACAAGCCAGTTGGCGTAGTGATGGTTGTGGGAGTAGACCTGATCTCCCGCGAAGAACAGCAGATCGGGCTTCAGGCGCTTGACGTTTGCGACTATGTCTTCTCTGTCGCCCTGTCCGCCGTCGCGTGGATAGATGGAGTCGCACGAGAACGCGGCAACGACAATCTTATCCTTATTCACCGGGTTTCGGCGGATGATGCCATCGTAGATGGCGGTCTTGCCGTGGCGCACGCGGTAGGGGGCTTCCTTCGTCATGTCCCAGTTCGTGACGCGGAACGTGGCCGTCCAGCCTCGCTCGATCACATTCGCCGCAGCGATCTGCTTCCACGTGCCGCCCTGCCTAACCTCGAGGCGCACGACGCGAGGGTCGGCGGGATCCAGCGGGTACAACTGCGCGGTCAGCTTCAGGACGCTGTTGTTGACGGTGTAGAGGCAGAAACAGATCACCTTGTCCCTGGAGACCTTCGGGATTTCCCTCAGGAACGCGTCGATCTGGGCCGCTGCAGGCATCGAGCAGCATACCACGGCAAAGAGGAACGCAGCGCACGTTACGACACGGAACCTTGCGACCAAATCCCACCCCCAGGTCGGCGACAGCCGCCATGATTCCTTTCTATAGGCCGGGGGCGCTGACCTTCTCCGACAGCTACTGAATGAGTGTTCGACCGAGTGACTAACGGAACAGGCCGACGAGCCACTGCGGGCAGAGCGCCAGCAGCGCTCCCAGGACAAGCATCGTCAGCACGACTGGGATAGGGGTATTGCGGCTGCGGCTCTGGCGGGTGGCGCTTGGGACCTGACTGACTGCAGGCGGCGGTTCGGTGTCTGAGGTTTCCGGGGGTGACGTATCCGCCATCATCTGCTCTATGTAGTCACGTTCCTCGGCAGTGGCCCCCTCGGTGTCCTCGTCTGCCGGCGCGTCCGGGGCCGGGTCGCGGTCGATAACCATGATGAACCGGGCGACGCCGCTCGCGTCAGTTCCCGTGTACTTGATGCCGATCCGGTCGCGCACGCGCGGATGATGGAGGTCGAAGAGGCCCGCCAACACGGGGGAATTCAGGTCCACGGCAATCGCAATGCCGGTCCTTTCCTCCTCGATCGTGACCTGCGCGCCTTCCAGGCTGTCGCAGTCGGCAGGCAGAGGATCTCTCAGAAAGCCGACCAGAATTCCACCCTCGTCGGGCTGCCAACGGATCGGGTCGGTATCCTTCCAGTCTCTAAGCTCTGCTCTTAGGTCCCGCATACTGCTTCTCTAGGCTGCCAGGCTGAGTTCACGGGCGTCGGCTGCCTGCTCAGAGGCGTCCGTAATAGTGGATGCTACCTTCGATGCGATCTTCATAACGTCTCGCGAGGCCGGGAGATTCGGGGAAGTGGTCACGAAGGGCTTTCGAGCGTGGGCGATGCGCGCGGCGCTGATATCTTCCCTTACCGACCCCAGATAGCTGATTGGCTTATGCAGGAACTTCCGGGCCGCCGACTTGATCGTCTGGAATGCAGCGTGGGCCTGCTTTTCGTCGGCTACGCGGTTGACCACAACGCTGACCTCCGCGTCTCTTCTGTGTCGGAACAGGACCTTGGCGGTGGTGTAGGCGTCAACCACGCTGCTCGGCTCGGGGTTCGTGACCAGCATTACCTCGTCCGCCAGTTTCAGGAACGTCATAACCCTGGCATCTACTCCTGAGGATACATCGAAGATGAGCACGTCTGTGCCCGATTCTAACTCCGCGACTTGGTCCAACACGCTCTCAAGTCTTCTCCGGCTGAGCCTTATCATGCTGGCGATTCCGGAACCGCCCGTCAACACGCGGACGCCGCAGGGGCCTTCGACCGCCGCTTCGGACATAGTGGCAAAGCCGCCAACGACGTGCTGGATGTTACGCTCGGAGTTGAGCCCAAGAGCGACATCGAGATTTGCAAGCCCCAGGTCGGCATCGAAGAGCACGACGCGCAGACCTTTCGAGGCGAGAGCAACTCCGAGATTCGCGGCGAACGTGGTCTTTCCCACTCCGCCCTTTCCACTGGCGATTGATATGATTCTCATGCGGGTGCTCCCTCCTCCACCATCTCGGAATTAGACTGCCCACCGGGCACGACCTGCAGGCAGACCGGTTTGTCAAAGATGTCTTCATAAGCCGCGAGCTGCGCGAGGATAGCTCCGCGATCCTTTGGAGTCTTCGGCGGCTTCGGCATCCTTGTTCGCGCGGGAGGTCTGTCGGTCTGCAAAGTGCCCGGCTCCAGGTCGTAGGCTTTCCTGATCGCGGCGACGAGGGCCGACGCCGGCGCCAGGCTGATGCATGTCCGCTTGCCCGCGATATTGGCAATCATGTCGCTAGTGGGAAAGTCGATGGGGTCCGACATGACGCACTCGACGGCATCTTCGGAGGACCTCAGCATCAGCACCTTGTGCGATAGCGCAACCTCCGGAGTCAGTAGGCTGAGCGCATATTCGCTCGGGATAAGCGTGCTAGGATCGACGACCTTGAAGTCGAACTGCTCCGCCAGGCACTCCGCGATGTCCCACTCGGTGACGTAGCCGAGCGCTACGAGAGTCTCGCCGATCCGCCTTCCGCGGTTGTGACCTGACCTTGTGGCAGCGTCAAGTTGTTCCGCGGTGATTTTGCCTTTGTTGAGCAGCATTTGGCCCAACCGCCGATAATTACCCATTGTGTGTCCCTTGGCGTTCTTGTGTGTCACGCTAGCGTCACAGACTGCACGGAAAACAAGTGCCGCAGGTGCCATCGTAATGATTGGCGGTTTCAAGCTGATCTTTAGAGTGTCAAGTGCTGGTGTGCAGGTATCAAGTTTGGAACACTTGGGGATGGTCGGATCTGCCGGCTAGAATGTCCAGTGTGGTGTGTGATCGTGCAAGGCAATGAAAATCGGGCACGGCTTCGGCCGTGCCCGTTCTGTCGTTGTTCTGAGAGTAGCAGCCACTTACTGCGTTACGATGTCCCGGGGCAGGATCTGCGGGTAGACAACACCGCCAACCTTCCGGCAGGAGACCACGCCAGTGACGATCACGTAAGTGTTCTCGCGCGGCACTCCGGACGTACCGGTCCTGACCTTCACGCCTGTCCCGATGCCATCGTCGAGATAGCCTCCGTCGTTTACGTAGAAGCCGTCATCGACACCCTTGGTAACCTTCCCGGCGATCCTCACGAGCAGGCCCGTATTGTTCAGGCCGATTCCGCCGGTGACCCCGGGGTTGAAGCCGAAGTCGCCACCACCCAGGGATTTGGTAGGAGTGGCCAACGGTTCGATGGCCGCAGCCGGGACTATGAATCCCACTTCAATGTCCTTGATCGCCCGTTCCTCATCGTCAGTGAGCCTCAACCGGCCCACCACGCCGACCGCTCTGTTGGGAACGATGAGCCCTTCCGGATCATGATACTCCACACGGAGCCCCGCGATTCGATTATGGTCCTCCACGTAGAAGCAGTCCTGGAACACGCAGCTGACGGCGTGTTTCTCTGTACCCGTGAGGTAGACAGGCGCGCCCGTGGGAAGCGCCTTCGCGTCCCGGACGCTGGTAACGATATGGCAGACGCCGACCCCCGAAGACGTCATTGGAGCTGAGGTGAGTCCCGCCCCGTTAACGGCGCGTGCGGAGATGTAGTAGGTCTTGCCGACCTCAAGCGACGCAGAGATTGTGGCGGAGGTCGTTGGGCCGTTGTCAGTCCAGTCCACGACATCGTTCAAAGCAGTGTCTGGATTGGTGCCGACTGCATACTCATATCGCACAATGCCCGATTCCGGATCTGATCCGTTCCACCAACCGGTGAGAAGAGTCGGGTCAAGCGAGTAGGTCTGGTCGGTAACGTACGCCATCGTCGGAGGTGTGTCATCGACAATGAACGTCTCACTCGGACCTGCGGCGGGAGCAGCAGCGCCCGAGGTCCCGGCGGCTATCGAGATGCCGAGCGTTCCGCTGCCGGTGATGTTCGATATCGTTACCGTACGGGTGATGTTGTCGATGCCTGTTACGCTCACGGCGCCATCGGCCGTACCGGTCTTGTTGAGAGTTATGTCCGACGGAGACAGCGTGATCTCCGGAGCATTCGTATAGGTGACCGTGTAGCTGACAGGGCCAGTGCTTGTTGCCGCGAGCGACGGCGCTCCAATCTCCACCGTTACCTCAGGGCCCTCGGATGTGACGCTGAATGCGGCGCTCGGCCCTGCCTCGGGAGCGAGCGCTCCGTTTGCCGAGGTAGCCGTCCCGGCCGCAATCGATATGCTCAGGGTGCCCTGTCCGGTGATGTTCTCTATGTTGACGGTTCTTGTCGTACCTTCGCCGGTGACGCTCACGGTGCCGTTGGCCGTGCCGGTCTTGTGCAGTGTTATGTCAGCTTCAGTAAGCGTCACACTCACGGCTCCATCATAGACAACCGTGTAGCTAACGGGATCGCCAGCGGTTGACTCGGCGGAGGGTTCCCCGATAGTGGCAGTCGGGATCGTGCTGTTGTCCACGCCGAAGCTCGCGCTTGGCTCGGAGGCCACAGCCACGTTGCCCACTGCGTCAACGGCAGTCCCTTCTCCTATGGTTATGAACAGCTCTCCGTCTCCGGATATGTCCGAGATCGTAACGAGCCGGGTGGTGTTGCCCGTTCCGGAGACCGACACTGTGCCGGTGGCCGTGCCGACCGTGCCCAGGGTGATATCGCTGGCGAGCAACCCAACTGACTGGGCGCCGACATACGTGACGGTGTAGGTGACAGGCCCCGCCGCCGTAATCGGAGACGAAGGATCGCTGATCTCAATAGCCGGCGGCGTGTTGTCCACTTCGAACACCGCGCTAGGTCCCGCGGGCGCGGCCGTATTGCCTGAGGAGTCAACAGCCGTTCCCGGAACAATGGATATGCCCAGCGTGCCGCTGCCGGTGATGTTGCTGATAGTGACGGTCCTATGCGTGGTGCCGCCTCCGGAGACGGTTACCGTGCCATCCGCGTCGCCCGTCTTGTTGAGAACGACGTTTGCCGCAGTCAGGGAGATTCCCGACACAAGGATGTTGTCGTCATAGGTGATCTGATATGTCACAGGACCCGATCGGGTCAGGCCGGCCGACGGCGGTCCGATTGTCACCGTCGGCTGGGTCGTGTCCGGAACGATTCCCGCCGTGGTCCACATAATGCCGTCGGAAATGACGACCTCGCCCGCGTCGTAGGCGAAGTTGTCGAGCACCACCGTGCCGGTGTCAGGAGTCAACTGCACGCCTGCGGCCAGGAGTACCCACTGGCCTCCACCCGCCTCCTGATTGACGGTTCGTGTCTCAAGCCCGCCGGCTGTTGTTATCGTATACCGGGCCGCCCTCGTTCTGTTGCCACCGGAGTTGTAGTGGCAATAGACATTGTAGGCTCCCGCGAGAGGAATGTTCGGCGTGAATGTCGCTGAGGCAGTCGCCTCGGACGAGTTTATGGTGGCAAACCTGTAGGTGCCGTTGTACACGTTTACCGGAGTCCCGCCGATAGTCCAACCTCCCTCGTATGAGGCCTCGGGATCATCGATGATCTGCACGAATGGCGGAGTCCTGAACGTATAGTCGTCAGAGTATGTCGTTCCAGTCGGACTGGTCGATGCCACTCTGTAGTGATACGTGGTGTTGGGTATCAGCCCGGTGATCGCCACTGAGTGCGATGCCACCTCGGCGTCGTCGGAGACTACGGTACCGTAGTCGGTGGTGAGGCCGTACTCGACGACAGACGTGGCGTACTGATCGGTGATCCAGGTGATGGTTGCGCTCGATGAGGTCGGCGAGGCGGCCACGTTAGTTATCTCCGGCGGGCCCGCGATTCCGGTGAACACGAACTTCACTGCGTCCGCCAGCACCTTCGTTGTGTTGCTGGTTTCGCCGGTTGTATTGTTTAGCCTGACATACCCGGTCGTCCCTTCCGGCATGGGCACCTTGGTAGCCAGCAGGTTCCACTGGTAGGGGTTCTCGGTCTGGTTTATGTTTCTTACGATGTCGCCACCCAGGGTGCGTATGGTGTAAGTTGCGTTGGTTGTCGCCCCGGCAACTGAAGGGTAGTAGACGTAGATATCGTAGTTGCCCTGGGCGAGATATGGCCTCCACGTACACGTATTGGTGAAAGAGGTGGTGCGGTTGGCCACGTATTTATAGGAATTGAGATAGCCCACGTTCGTGGAGCTGTTGGAAAGCCATGCAGGGCTTGTTCCTGTCTTGGTGAAATCGGGAGACGAATCGTCTACGACGATGTCATCCGGGCCATCCATAGTGGTGAAAACGGCGTTTGCCAATGAGCCGGTCCCGGTTTCGTTGGCCGAGTAGACCTTGTAGTGATACCTGGTAGCCGACGTGAGCCCCGTTACCGTCACGCTGTGTTCGGTGACCATTGCCGGGTCGTTGACCTGAATATGGTAGTTGTTGGCCGAGTACCCGCAGGCAACGGTGCTGTCCGTGAGCTGGGTGGTAGTCCAAGTGAACGTGGCGGAATCAGGCGTTATATTCGTCACCGTCACCGGGCTCATAGGAGGGGCCGCGTTGGTCGTGAATGTGTAATCGATAGTTGTGTATGTCCCGTAGGGGTTAACCGAGTTGCACCGGAAGTGGTATGTCGTGGACTGGTTCAACCCGGTAAGCGTTACGCTGTGCTTTCGGACCAGTTCGGGGTCCGTCTTCTGATGCGTGTAGGACGTTGTGAGTCCATAGCTGACCTTGCTGTCCGCCGGTGCATTGGTGTCCCACGTGATAGTGGCGCTGTCGGACTTGATATTGGTTACCTGAACGTTGGTGATGATTGTCTGGCCACTGGTCGTGAATGTCTGGTCCTCGGAAACCGTCGTTCCATTTACGTTGGTAGAGATAACCCTGTAGTGATACTCGGTGAGCGCTGGCAGGCCCGAGATCAACTGCGAGTGCGAGGTGACCAGATTGGGGTTGAGCGTCGTGATCGAGCCGTAACTGGATGTCGGCCCGTACTCAACCTGCGTCGTCGCCGGCTGGTCTGTTTCCCAGACAACGGTCGCGCCGTAGTTGGTAAGCGCTGTGTGGCCCACGTTTGTTATCTTCGGTGGGCCGATCGCTATGAACGTCCGATCATCCGATACACTCACTCCATCGGGGTTGCTGGAGATGACGCGGTAGTGGTAGAGCGTATCCGGCTGCAGACCGCTCAGTATAACGGAGTGTGCAGTGACGAGATCAGGGTCGAGTTCGCTAGTCTGCCCGTAAGCATTGGTTAGGCCGTATTCCACCTGCGTGGTGGACGGTACATCCGTGTTCCAGGTGATCGACTCATAGCCTATGGTCATCTGGGAGGCCACGATGTTCGAGATGATCGGGCCGCCCAGCACGAAGTCCGTGACATACATGTTGCCGGTCACTTCTCCGACCCTCACCTCGACCGTTCTTGTCGAGTTCGGGAGTCCGGCCATGCTTGCCGTGACTATGTAGGTGCCCGGGGTCAGATCGATGAACGCGTAGAAGCCGGTGCCGTCGCAGACCATCGTGCGGTTCTCGGGGCCGGTGATCGTTACCGTGGCTCCGTCTGCCCAGGCGCCGGTTGCTCTGACTGTCACTGTTCCGCTGATATGGCCGGTCGTTGGATTGGACTTCCACGGCATATCAGGGACCGGCACCGGGCCATCCCCGGTCACGCCGGCAAGCAGGTGGGGCAGGAAATTGCCAAAAGTGCCGCCGACGTACGGCTGCTTGTAGCAGTAGGCTGACCAGCCGTCAGCGTAGTTGCCCGTAGTCGATGGCTGGCGGGTCTGCTGGATCTGAGTGATCGCGTTTGCGAGCGAATTCATGTAGACGCCGGGACCGATATACATGTGCCGCGTGCCGTGCCGGTTCTTCTCGAACTCTATCCACCTGGCCCAGTCATTCCGATAGCTGCCGGCCAGGTCGTAGTAAGTCATCGGCATAACCGCGTCGAAAATGCCTTCGTGGATCCAACTGTCCCAGTCGCAGTAGACGTCATAGTAGGGGCGTGTTGCCTTGAAGCCATCTCGGTCCGAAGTCCTGGGAGACGGGTTCCAGGTCGGAGGTGAGCCTGATACCTTTACCCACGGCTTGGATGCCTGGACCTTTGCATATACTTTGCGAACGACGGCAGTTATCTGATCGCGGCGCCACTGCTTCCACCGCTCGTCGGTAGGCGGCGGCTGGCCGGTGAGACCGTAGCGGGCATTGTAGCGCGCGACACTGGTCGGATTGTAGCCCTGGTTGTTGCCGGTGAACCTGATGTAGTCGAAGTGGATGCCATCAACGTCGAAGTTGTTGACGATGTCCATCGCCACATTCACCGCGTAATCCGCAGCCAGTGGGTGACCGGGATCGAACGCCCTGTCATCAACCTCGGCGCCAGTGTTGGTGCGTGTGACCCAGTAGTTGTCCAGCTCCGTCAGACTGCCAGTGGGAGGATCGCTGTGCTGTTTGTAGACCTTGCCGCCGCTTGTTCGGAAGGTAACGATCCAGGCGTGCACTTCGATCCGCTGCTTGCCGCCGGTAGTATCGTGGGCGGCGTTGATCACCGCCTGGAGGGCGTTGAAATCGGAGGGGGTGAGACCACCCATGTAAGGCTCGCCCATGGATGACGGGTAGTTGGCATCGCAGTTGCGGCGAACCTGCATTATGACGGCGTTGCAGTTCGCTGCCCGCAGGTGCCCGCCCTGAGTGGTACCGGGCACGCCAAGCAGAGTGTCTACCTGGGACTGCTTCAGGAAACCCGTTCCCCAAGCGTCCGCCCAGAAAGCGCGAAACTCGGGATCGCCGGGGTTATATGCATAGCAAAACTGCGCACCGCAGACGAGAAGCAGCAGCGCCGAAAGCACCAGCAGCCGCAGCGCTTTGAGACCTGTATTCTCTCCCAATAGACTACCTCCGATTGCCTGCCCGTAGTACAATTTAGCCTCAAACGGACGGACTGTCAACTGGCATTCATGCCAGCTTGCCTTGTTCTTCAGTTTGTTATGCTATATGCAGAGGTCGGGCAGCGATAGACTGCTACCCGACTCTTATTGTCCCATGAATTGAAAGACGAACCTCACGAAAAGGCGTCGTCTCCGCCCATTTGCTTCTCAGTACTTCGTTATGAGCGCCAACTCGCTCTGCAGGCCGCTTACGCTGAGAATGCCGCGTGCGGCAGCAAAGTCACCGGTCAGCACCTTCATCTTGTAGCCAGGAGCATAGATCATTATGGGCTCCTCGGAGCCGTTGGTCAGCGTGAAGTAGTCCTCGTTGACTTCGGTCACCTTTCCGAACAGCTTGAACACATACAGCCCATACACACTCTGTGTTACTGGCAAGAACGCCGCGCTGCTGCGGATGGTGAGAAGTCTGGCCGTGCTGTAGGCGGCGCTTGTGTCCGTGATCAGGTTGCCTACCGCATCGCGGGCGACAACCGTGATTCCGTGACTGCCGATCGGTGCAAGCGCCTGCATATCGCCGGTCCACAGATTGCCCGTGGAATTGGCGAGCGGCAGCGAATCGGCGCTCACTTCGGCTATGCCGGCCGGGTCGGAGACATCGACGCTCACGTGAATCGGGTCTCCGACAGCAGCCATTGGCGGCGCGACGGAGACGGAGCTAATGGTAGGCGGCGTATTATCGACCGCAAACGTGGCGCTCGGGCCGGTTGCCGGAGCGTTGTTGCCGGCGGCATCACTCGCCGTTCCGGCCGCTATCGATATGCCGAGCGTGCCGTCGCCGGTGATTGAGGATGCTGTCACTGTCCGGCTTGTGCTGCCAGTTCCCGATACGGCGATAGTCCCATTTGCCGTACCAATCTTGTTCAGTGTAATGTGCGCGTCGGCCAGAGTCACTGAATCAGCACCATCGTAAGTGATGGTATAGGTGACCGGGCCGGCAGCGGTCAGAATCGTCGATGGCGCGCTTATCGACAGGGTAGGAGCGACACTGTCCACACTGAACGTAGCACTCGGACCTGCCGCAGGAGCAGCATTTCCTGCAGCATCGGCAGCCGTTGCCGCCGCTACAGAAATCCCCAGTGTTCCATTGCCGGTGATGCCCGATATCGTCACCGTTCTGGTGGTAAGGCCAGAACCCGAAACGGCCACAGTCCCGTTAGCCGTGCCGGTCTTGTTGAGGGTGATATCGGTTGCGGCCAGAGTAACGCCGTCGGCCCCCTCGTAAGATATCGTGTATGTAACGGGGCCTGCCTTTGTGGAACTGACTGAAGGAGGGCTAATCGAGATAGTCGGGGCGGTGTTATCAACAGTGAATTCCGCGCTCGGGCCGGCAGCGGCGGCCAGGTTTCCTGCCGCGTCACTGGCTGTGCCCGGTCCGATGGATATGCCTATAGTACCGGTGCCGGTGATGGAGGATATCGTGACCGTGCGGACATTGGCGCTGGGCTCATAAATCGAGACCACTCCATCCGCGGTTCCGGTCTTGTTCAGCGTGACGTCGCTTGGCGAGAGGGTGACTCCCGCAACGCCCACATCATCGTAGTAATTGACTGTATAGCCGACCGGGCCGGTCCTGGTAATGGACGCCGACGGAGCACCGATACTGATGGTTGGTGGGTACAGGTCCTCTGAGATGCTGCCCACGTAGACCCACCTCATCGCGTCCGCGATCAGGACTTTGCTCCCGGTCGTTTCGCCCGTGAGGTTGTCCAGCCTCACATAACCGGCCGAGCCTACGGCAAAGGGCAGCTCGGAGCCGATCTTCACCCACTGCGCGCCGGTTCCGGTCTGATTGACGGTTGCATAGGCGTCGCCGCCGGCATGGTGGATAGTGTAATGGGCAGCGGTAGTCCTGTTAGCGCCGGATGTGTACCAGCAGTAGACATCGTATAGTCCTGGCGACGTGATGCTCGGAGTCCACGTGTGTGACGCGGTCTCCGTGGAGCTGTCATTGTAGCAGAACTTGTAGTTGTTGTTGTATGAGCCCGTCAGATACGTGCCGTCGGTCCATGAACCGGTCCTGTACGCGCCCGGATCGACGTCATCAACGATTACATCATCCGGAGACGGAGGGACGTATACGAACATGACGGCATCCGCTACTACCCTACGCGAACCGTTGCTCTCGGTCGTGTAGTTGTCCAGATACACATTTCCGCTTGTGCCTGCCGCAAATGGCACGTTCTCGGCGATCAGGACCCAGGTATTGGTATTGATGGCCTGATCGAGTATGACCGAAGTAGAGCCACCTTCGTAGTTCACCGTAAACTTCGCCTTGGCCGTGGGAGTGCCCCCGGTTATGTTGGGATACCTGCAGTAGACATCGTAGTTTCCTGCCATCTGGATGTTCGGCGTCCATCTGCAGGTTGCGTTCGCGCTGCTCCGCCGGCAGTTCGCGTAGCGATAGTCGCCATCATAGCCGCTGCCCGTCACCAGTGTCCACGTGCCACTGCGGACAGCGGCATTCTCGTCCATCACTATCTCGGACGGGAGTTCGGCGGTAGTGAACGTGCGATCGGTCGAGGTTCCTGTTCCGTTCGCGTTGGTCGATGCGCATCGGTAGTGATACACCGTCCCAGGGATCAAGCCTGAGAGCGAGATGCTGTGACTGGTGACAGCTTGAGCGTTGCTTACCCGCAGGCCGTAGGAAGTTGTTGTGCCGTAGTTCACGGTGCTATCGGACGCCTGATTGGTGTTCCACGTGATTGCAGCAGTCGTCGGGCCGATGTTTGTTGCCGTGACTCCGGAGACCGACGGCGGACCGGGCGTCACGAAGGTGAAGTCGGACGAAGACGAGGTTCCGTGTTCATTGGTGGACTGCACCTGATAATGATACACAGTGCTTCCGGTCAGTCCGGTCAGGTTGACGCTGTGCGTGGTCACTAATGCTGAGTCGCTGGCCTGATTGCCGTAGGAAGTCGTAGTCCCATAGTTGACGGCGCTGTCGGAGGGAGTGCTCGTCGTCCATGTCACAGTCGCCGAGGTCGCCGTGATGTTGGACACTGCCACGCCAGCTATCTGTGGCCGACCTGGTGTTATCAATGTGTAGTCGTCCGATATTGCGTCCCCGTTACCGTTGTTTGATATGACACGATAGTGGTAGACACAACCAGGGATCAGCCCGGTCAAGGGGACTGAGTGAGATGTGACCATAGCCGGGTTGCGCGGCGTTGTCAGCCCGTACTGGGTGCTCAAGCCATACTGCACCATGGAGTCTGAGGGAACATCGGTATCCCAGGTTATGAGCGCGGAGGTCTGCGTGATATCATGCGCTGCCACGTTGGAGATCACTGCGTTCGGATCCTGCTCGAGCGGAATGTCGACCACGTACATATTCCCTGTGACAGCTCCGATCTGCACATCCACGGTCCGGGTGTGAATCGGGAAAGTCGGCCTACTGACGGTGATGGTGTAAAGGCCAGGAGTCAGGTCGATGAACGCGTAGAACCCTGTGCCATCACATTCCATAGTGCGGTTCTCGGGGCCGGTCAGCGTCACAATCTGTCCGTCGGTCCATTTGCCCGTGGCGGCGATGGATACGGTTCCGCTGATATGTCCCTTTGTGGGATTGCTCTTCCAGGGCATGTCGGGTATGTCTGCAGGAGTAGATGTCACCTGCGAGTAGAGCTGCGACGCGAACACCGACCAGGACCCATAGGTGTTGGGTTTGGTCACGACGTAGGGGCAGCGATAGGAGTATCCGCACCAGCCATCGGCATAGTTGCCTGCCGGTGACGGAGTTCGCGTCTGCAGCAGCTCGGTTATGGCATCCTGCAGGTAGTTCATGTAGATGCCGGGCCCGATATACATATGCCGGCTGCCGTGGCGGTCCTTCTCGAAGTTGATCCACCTGGTCCAGTCGTTCGGGTAAGATCCGGACAGATCGTAGTAAGTCATGGGCATGGCGCAGTCGATGATACCCTCGTGCAGCCAACTGTCCCAGTCGCAGAATACGTCGTAGTAGGGCCTGGTGCCCATAAATGCTTCGCGGGTTGAGCTTGAGGGCGACGGGTTCCACGTGACCATCGATCCGGACACCTTCACCCAGGGCTTGCTAGCCTGAACCTTTGCGTAGGTTTTCCTGACAACGGCCGTCACCTGATCCCTTCGCCATTGTCTCCATCGCTCATCCAGACGATCGGGTTTCCCTGATTGTGCGTATCTGGCGTTATACCGGTTGACGCTGGTCGGGTTGTAGCCCTGATTACCCCCGGTGAAGCGAACGTAGTCGAAATGAATGCCGTCGACATCGAAGTTGTTGACTATGTCCATAGCCACATTGACCGTGTATTCAGCAGCCAATGGGTGGCCCGGGTCGAAGGCCAGGTCATCCGTCAGACTCCCGGTGTCGGTGAGAGTCGGCCAGTAGTTGTCGAGGTTGTTGATGCTTCCCGTGGGAGGATCGTCGTGCGCCTGGAAAACCGCTCCGCCGCTCGTGCGGAACGTAACGATCCAGGCATGAACTTCCACGCGCTTCTTGCCGCCGGTGGTGTCGTGAGCGGCATTGATAACCGCCTGCAGGGCGTTGAAGTTGGACGGGATCAGGCCCGACATATAGGGCTCGCCCATACTGGAGGGGTAGTTGACATCGCAGTTGCGGCGCACCTGCAGGAGCACTGCATTGCAGTTGTTGGCGCGAATCTGCCCTATGCTCGATGCATTGCCGACGACGCCTAGCAGGTTGTCCACCTGGGACTGGTTCAACGCGCCGGCTCCCCAGGCGTCCACCCAGAACCCGCGGAACTCGGGCTCGCCCGGACTCCAGGCAAGGCATTGCCCCGCACACAACACAACGGCAACAAGAGCAATCGCCAGAGTCAACCTGCACGATTGCAGACTACTTAACATCTCCACCTTCATCCCCCTTGAACAACGGCCTGAGCCACGCTAGCGTTAGCGCCTGCCCCGTGCGGTTGCCTCGATTGTGCCCAATCAAACCCAACGGCGGGCAGCGCATAGCGCGCCACCCGCTCATTGGTAGACCATCTTCGCAATCGGGCGCATCAGAGCTTGCTCGCTCCGACGCCTTGGCGTTACGTCAATACTTGGTTATGAGCGCAAGTTCGCTCTCCAGCAAGCCAGGTTCGGTCAGAATGCCTTTCACTACAGCGCGATCACCGCTAAGCACCTTGACCTTGTATCCCGGCGCGTGGACTGTGATCGGCCTTGCCGAACCATCGCCCAACGAGAAGTTGTCATCATCGATCTCGGCTACAGTGCCGTAGAACTTGAACAAGTAAGACTCCGCGGCATTCAACGTTGGCAGCTGCCATGCGCTGCTGGTCACCGCGCTGAATACTCCCACGGTCTTGTATGTACGAGCGACACTGGTGATCGAGTTGCCGACGACGTCGGTTACCGTGACTGTTACCTCATGGGTGCCCCGAGGATCGACCGCCAAGATGTCACCGGTCCACTTGTTACCGCTGGAGTTGGTCAACGGCGTTGAGTTTGCCGTTACAGTCGCCACGCCCGAGTTATCCGTAGTATCGACGGTGACGTGTATCGGATCCCCGACCGCGGCCATCGGCGGGCTGATGTTGAACGAGTAGATCCACGGGACCGTGTTGTCGGCTGAGAATGTCTCGCTCGGTCCGGCAGCCCCGGCGTTATTGCCGGCGTCGTCACTTGCCGTACCCGCCGCGATGGAGATTCCGAGAGTGCCTGTGCCGGAGATAGAGTCTATCGTAACCGTGCGGGTCGTCGTGCCCGTTCCGGAGACTGCCACGGTTCCGTTGGCCGTGCCGGTCTTGTGCAGTGTCACATCCGCGTTCGTGAGGCTGACGGTATCCGCGCCATCGTAGGTCACGGTGTATGTCACCGGTCCGCTCTTCGTAACTGCGGCCGACGGAGCGCTTATCGATACCGTTGGAGGCGTCTGATCGAACGGTCCACGATACACCCACTTGGCGGCGTCAGCACTGACCAACTTCGTGTCGCTTGATTGATTGGTCAGTTCCAGATAGCCGGAGCTGCCGGCCCGGAATGGCTTGTTCTCTGCAACCAGGAACCAGCCGCCCTGGTTGGCAACGGGCGAGTACTGGTTCTGGATGCTTGTGATCTGCCCACCATCATAGTATGTGGTGTACCGGGCCTCGGTGTTGCGGTTGTGGCCTATCTGGTAGAATGCATAGACATCATAGTAGCCGTCAGCGACCAGGAACGGCGTCCATCTGCACTTGCGCGATGGCGTGGACTCACCTGCATAGTAGAGGTAGTTGGAACCGATCTTGGGAACTTCGGCAACAGAGCCCGCGGACCAATTGCCGGTTCCGGTGCTCTGCCAGCCGGCGTCCAGGTTGTCCACGACTATTTCACCCTCCGGCGCCTTGGCCGTTGTGAACGTATAGTCGGTAGTAGTAGCTGTCCCGTATGCGTTGGTCGAAACGCACTGGAAATGATACAGCCTATCTTCCATCAGGCCCGACAGGAGCATCGAGTGCTGCGTCACCAGCGTCGAATCGACGGGCGTCGATGACTCATAGGTGTCCACCAATCCATAGTTGACCTTGCTCGTCGCGGGGGTGCTGGTCTCCCACCTAATGACGGCCGTTGTTGTGGTGATCTCGGTTGCCTGAACGTTGGATATCGTAGGCGGGCCGTTGGTCGTGAAGGTGTAATCCGCTGAGTATTTCTCACCGGCCTCGACCGTGGATTTCACACGGAAATGATACGTGGTCGAGGGTGCCAGGCCCGTGATCTGCTGCGAGTGGGATGTGACCAGAGTCGGGTTCAGCGTCGTCGAAGAGCCGTAGCTGGAGGTCAGACCATACTCGACTTGTGTCGTCGCAGGCAGGTTCGTGAGCCACGTGATCGTCGCGGTGGTGTTGGTCACACTCGATTGCACGTCCGAGATGATCAGCTCGGTTGTGCCACCCAACTGAAGGTCCTTGATATACACATTTCCGGTTACGCTGCCGATCGCAACGTTGACCACGCCCACCGCGTCGGCATACCCTGTCTTTCTCGCCGTCACGGTATATGTTCCGGGCGTAATATCGATGAACGCATAGAAGCCGGTGCCGTCGACATACATGCTGCGCGTCTCGGGACCGGTCAACGTGACAATCGCTCCGTCAGCCCAGGATCCGTCGGTATAGGTAACCGTGCCGCTGATGTGCCCCTTGGTGGGCGACGTCTTCCACGGCATGACTGGAATGGTCGCCGGAGTCGATGTAACCTGCGACACCAGTTGCGGACTGAAGTTCGTCCAGCTTCCACCGGAGTAGGGCACTCTGTAGGAGTAACCGCAGAAGCCTTCCGCCTTGTTGCCCGCCGGGGATGTATCTCGCGTCTGCTGGATCTCCAAAATCGCGTTCGACAGGGAGTTCAGGTAGATTCCAGGGCCCACATACACGTGCCTGTTGGCCTTTCGGTCTTTCTGGAAGTTCATCCAGCGAGTCCAGTCGCTGGGAAGCGAAGCATAGTTGTAGTAGGTCATTGGGATGGCCATATCGACTATGCCTTCCTGCATCCAGGCGTCCCAATCGGAGAATACGCCGTCTGAGCGGTTGCCGTACGGACGGGTGTTCATGAATGCTGACCTGGTGGATGCACTCGGAGACGGATTCCAGGTGACAAAAGAACCGGACACCTTCACGTGCGGCTTGGACGCCTGTACTTTGGCGTAGACTTTGCGGACGAGATTGGTGATCTGGTCGCGCCGCCACTGGTCGAACTGGTCGTCTGTCGGGTGAGGCTGTCCGGTCAGGCCGTAGCGCGCGTTGTAGCGAGCAATGCTGGTAGGATTGTAGCCCTGGTTGCCGCCGGTGAAGCGAATGTAATCGAAGTGGATTCCGTCCACATCGAAGTTGTTCACGATGTCCATGGCTACGTTGACGGTATATTCCGCGGCAAGCGGATGACCGGGGTCGAACGCCCGGTCGTCGGTTTCGGTGCCAGAATCAGTGCGGGTAAGCCAGTAGTTGTCCAAGTTGGTCAGGCTGCCTGTAGGAGGATCGTCGTGACGGCCGCAGACTACGCCACCGCTCGTGCGGAACGTAACCATCCAGGCGTGGACCTCGACGCGCTGCTTTCCCCCGGTGGTGTCATGGGCGGCGTTGATTACTGCCTGCAGTGCGTTGAAGTTCGAGGGCGTCAGCCCCGACATGTAGGGCTCGCCCATGGACGAGGGGTAATTGGCATCGCAGTTTCGGCGGACTTGCAGGACAACTGCATTGCAGTTCGCCTCTCTTATCTGCCCTTTGATCGACGTACCCGGCCTTCCGAGCAGGGTTTCCACCTGGGGCTGGTTCATAGCGCCTGCTCCCCATGCGTCCACCCAGAACCCACGGAACTCGGGGTCGCCGGGTTGGTAAGCGAAGCACGGTCCCACGACCAGCAGCGCAACGATAGCAACCGCCGCGAGGCTGGCGCCCCACGGTCTAATCGAGCCTATTCTCTTCACGGTCATCCACCTCTCCCAACAAACTGACCTGTCATCTTCAGGCTATCCCGCGACTGATCGCCTGTCAACTGGTAATACTGCCAGGTCGCCGCCGCTTGCCAGACCGAGCAGCGCGGATCGCGTGCAACGTGCCATCGGATAGGTCCGGCGCTGCAACTCAGCGGTTGTCACACGGGAAGCTCATTACTACCAGAAGCCATACTCCGGGGTAGACCAGGACTCCGGCCGGGCTGCGGGCCAGATGCGAACGATGCAGCGGCTGGATTACATCCCCCTGCAGTAACCGTGTCTTCCCAATTCCATGGCTGCCGTTCGCCCTGGTGATTTCAGATTATCCGCGGCAGGCATGCTTGTCAATAGGTAATCTTACGTGTTCCTTATCAAACATGTATTGCCACATCGGTGGCCGCTCTGTGAGGCGAGGTCGCTTGTTTCTTCACCGGTTCCGATTCTTAGGCTTGGTATTGGAGGGCGCGAGCGCACAGCGCCTGGCCGCACATCCGGTCGGGTCTGATTGACACAGAGTGCTCGCCGTGCTATACTCTGTGGATTCCAAGAGGAGGTCTTTCCGTGAGAATTTGGCCACAGCACGCTCGTGACGGAGGCCTTCTTATCGTACTCTCGGGGCCGTCCGGAGTCGGCAAGGATGCGGTGCTTGACGAGTTCCTGAAGCTGGAGACCGGCGTCAAGAAGTGCGTTACCTGCACGACACGGCCGAAACGCAAGGGAGAGGTCGACGGAGTAGACTACACGTTCCTTTCCATGGAGGAGTTCGAGCTCCGCGAGGCTCAGGGAGGTTTCCTGGAGACCGCGGTCTATTGTGGCAACAAATACGGTACACCTCGGGATTGGGTGGAGCGCGAGACGTCGCTCGGTCACGACGTGATCCTGAAGATCGAAGTGCAGGGCGGCCTCGAGGTCAAGCGGCAAGTGCCGGACTGCGTAATGGTCTTTCTGGTTCCTCCGTCCATTGAAGAGCTTGCAAGAAGGCTGCGAGGCCGGTCTACCGATACCGATACAGAGATAGAGGGCAGACTCCAGCGGGCACGCAAGGAGTTGGATGAGATCTGCCACTACGATTACATTATAGAAAACGAGTCTATCCGCCAGGCGGCGGAAGAGCTTAGGGCGGTTGTGATTGCAGAACACTGCAGGATCAGATAGCACATGCTCCGGCGAGCTGTCGGGCAAGAAGATACTGCTCGGTGTAACAGGCGGGATTGCCGCTTACAAAGCCGCGTATCTTGCGAGCGGCCTTGTCAAGCGGGGCGCTGACGTGCACGTTGTGATGACGGAGCACGCCCTGAAGCTTATCGCCCCGGCAACGTTCTGGGGCATTACCGGCAACGACGTCATCACCGATCTCTTCGAGCCGCCGAAGAAGCGCGAGATAGTGCATGTGTCCCTTTCCGAAAGTGCCGACCTGATGCTGATCGCCCCTGCGACCGCCAACGTAATAGGCAAGCTTGCGAACGGCATCGCCGACGATATGCTCACTACGATGGCGCTCGTGGCCCGTCGCATAGCCATTTGCCCCGCAATGAATGTACACATGTACGAGAACCCGGTCGTGGCGGAGAACATTGCCAGGCTGCGCGGGAGGGGCATAGACTTCATTGAGCCTGAGGCGGGCAGCCTCGCCTGCGGAGATGAGGGTATCGGCAGGCTCGCTGATCCTGACACGATAGTCGCCGCCGTGCAGGAGATGTTGATGGCGGAACGGAAAGATTACGCCGGGAAGCGAGTTATGGTCACGGCGGGACCAACGCGAGAGCCGATCGATCCAGTCAGGTACATTTCCAACCGCTCGTCCGGCAAGATGGGCTACGCTATAGCTGCCGAGGCGGCGTCCAGAGGGGCACAGGTCACGCTTGTAAGCGGCCCGACTGATCTGACTCCGCCGGCAGGCGTGGAAGTGATCACCGTCGAGACCGTGCGAGAGATGTGCGATGCGGTAATGTCGCGGGTTTCGAGCTCGGATGTATTTGTCTCGGCCGCGGCTCCGGCGGACTTCCGGCCTGTGCAGGCGCGCGACCAGAAGATCAAGAAGACCGAACATCTGACGCTTGAACTTGATAGGACCGAGGACATCCTGAGCCGCGTTGGAGCTGACAAGGGTCGGACGGTTGTTGTAGGTTTTGCCGCCGAGACTGAAAATCTGGTAGATAATGCCGCGGAGAAGCTCCGCGCAAAGAACTGCGATCTGGTTGTCGCAAATGATGTAGGCGCAGGCAGCGGTGTGTTTGGAAGCGACACGAACGAGGTGACGCTGGTTTCCCGCTCCGGTGAGGCGATTCTACTGCCAAGAATGGCAAAACGCGAGGTCGCCAGAGCGATACTCGATTATGTACGAAGCAACTTGATGGAGGGTTGATGTGAGTTCGAAGACGCACATGTTTACGTCTGAGTCGGTAACGGAGGGACATCCGGACAAGCTGGCCGACCAGATTTCGGACGCGGTACTTGACGCGATCCTTGAACAGGACTCAACGGGGCGGGTCGCTTGCGAAGCTCTGCTTACTACGGGACTGGTTGTTGTCGCCGGTGAGATCACGACCAGAGCATACGTGGAGATTCCGGATCTCGTGAGGCGGACGCTGGAGCAGGTGGGCTATACGCGGGCCAGTTACGGAATCGGCTCGCAGACCTGTGGAGTAATGACGAGCATCCAGTCGCAATCCCCGGACATTGCGATGGGCGTAGACGTGGGTGGCGCGGGCGACCAGGGCATGATGTTCGGTTTCGCCTGCGATGAGACCCCCGAACTGATGCCGATGCCGATCATGATGGCGCACAAGCTCGCTCGCAGGCTCTCGGCGGTCCGCAAGGACGGGACTCTGGAATATCTGCGCCCTGACGGCAAGACTCAGGTCACGGTTCAGTATGAGGGCGGCAAGCCGGTTCGCATCGACAAGGTCGTGGTCTCCACGCAGCACCAGCAGAACATACCGCAGAGCACGATCCGCGAGGACATGATCGAGCACGTGATCAAGCCAATCCTCCCGCCGGAGCTAGTGGACAATAAGACCGAGTACTTCGTAAACCCGACCGGTGCGTTCTCGGTTGGAGGGCCGCAAGCTGACACCGGACTGACCGGGCGAAAGATCATCGTTGATACCTACGGCGGCATGGCGAAGCACGGCGGCGGCGCATTCTCTGGGAAGGACCCTACCAAGGTGGACCGCTCGGCCGCTTATATGATGCGCTACGTAGCCAAGAACATTGTGGCGGCGGGCCTGGCCAAGCGCTGTGAGATCGAGGTCGCTTACGCGATCGGCGAGGCACAGCCGATGGGGATTATGGTCGATACATGGCGGACGAACGTGATTCCCGAGGAGAAGATCGGTGAGCTGGTCCTCAAGTATTTCGACCTGACGCCTAGAGGAATTATCGACAAGCTCAATCTGCGGAGGCCGATCTTCAAGCAGACGGCCGCTTACGGCCACTTCGGTCGCACGGATTTGAACGTGCCGTGGGAAGACACAGATATGGCCGATCTTCTGCGAAAGGAAGCAGGGGTTTAGTTGTATGCAAGGGTTGTCGTCGATACAGGCGCGACCAGTTCAATAGAACCTCTTACCTACGAAATACCTGACGGCCTGGCTCCCACAGCCGGCCTCTGTCCCGGCCATATCGAGGACGGAGACCCGGCACAGGGGAAGAGGCTGGGGGTTGGTAGCTGTGTGCTCGTGCCCCTCGGTCCCCGCCAGGCCGTTGGCTATGTGATCGGTTTTGAGGAAACCTCCCCGGTAGAGAACACCCGCCCCATCATCGCGGTCTTAGAGGATGCGGCCACACTCACGCCGAGCCTGCGCCGCCTTGCTGAATGGATATCCTCTCGCTATCTCTGCCCGCTGCCGCGTGTGGAACTCAGCATGCTGCCGGACATCTTCCACTGGCGCGTCCAGGCCAGGGTGGAGGCGGTGCTTCCCAGCGACCGCAGTGGCGACCCTCCGCCGTCGTCAGAGAACGAGCACCCAGCGCTGACACCAGCCGAGGCTGCCATCGCCAGCGCCATCGCGGTAAACGGTGGTGAGGCAAGCGTGGCGAGTCTGGGGGATGATAGAGAGCGAGTCCAGCGCCTCCTCCGGCAGTTGGAAAAGAAGGGCGTCGTTCGGCGGACGTGGAAGCTCATTTCCCCGGGCGGAAAACCACGAGTGCTGAAAGGCGTGAGGATAGCTGCAGGGGCGTCGCCCTCGGGCTTTGTGGTATCCAGAGACCAATCTGCGGATACCTCGGCCCGCCTGCCCGAGAAGCAGGCTGCGGCGCTGCAGTTGATAGCCAGCCTCGGAAGAGACGTGACCATCGCCGAACTGACGCAGAGGCACGGTCTAACCGCCTCGCCCATTGCATCGCTTTGTAAGAAGGGCCTGCTCGAGGAGATCGACCTCACGTTCCGGCGGAACCCTACGTTCGCCCGGATAGAGCAGCGCCGGGTCACGCTGAGCGAGGAGCAGAGGGCCGCGGTTGAGGCAATAACCAGCGCGATCGATTCGGGAAGTCATCAGGGTCACCTGCTATTCGGCGTGACTGCCAGCGGCAAGACCGAAGTCTACCTGCGCTGCATCGAGTACGCCCTGGAGCTGGGAAAGACCAGCCTCGTGCTGCTGCCTGAAATCGCGCTCACAACGCAGGTGATGAACATATTCAAGAGCCGTCTGGGCGATACCGTGGCGGTGCTGCACAGCGCGCTGTCGGCGGGCGAGCGATGTGACGAGTGGGCGAGGATCAACGAGGGTGAGGCCAGGGTCGTGTTAGGCGCCAGATCGGCTGTGTTCGCGCCGCTGGAAAACCTCGGACTGGTCGTTGTCGATGAAGAACACGAGGGAAGCTACAAGCAGGACACGTCACCTCGCTACAACGGCAGGGATGTTGCAGTCAAGAGGGCACAGGACGCCGGCGCCGCTCTTGTCCTGGGCAGCGCTACCCCGAGTGTAGAGACTTTCCATCTGGCTAGAGAAGGCGTATACGGACTCCTGACGATGCCAAGCCGCATCGAAAACCGACCGATGCCCACTGTGCATGTTGCCGATCTTCGCGAGGAGTTTGCACAGGGCAAGGCGACCATATTCAGCCGCAGGCTCGAGGAGGGGATTCGCAATAGGCTGGAGCGCAAGGAGCAGGTGATTTTGCTCCAGAACCGCCGTGCTTATTCCACATTCCTGCTGTGCAGAGACTGTGGGTTCGTCGCAAGGTGCCCGAACTGCGCGGTATCACTCAAGTTTCACTCCGCGGCGCGCAAGCTGAGCTGCCACCACTGCGGTTTCGTGCGGCCTGCTCCCGACGTTTGCCCGAAGTGCCAGAGTCTTCGCATCCGCAAGTTCGGAATCGGTACGGAGCGAGTTGAGGAGGAAACCAGGAAAATATTCCCGGATGCTCGGGTGCTCAGGATGGATCGGGATACCACATCGCGCAAGGGCTCTCATGCCGCGATCCTCAACGAGTTCCGGTCAGGCGAGGCAGACATTCTTGTGGGCACGCAGATGATCGCCAAGGGCCTTGATTTTCCGAACGTCACCCTGGTGGGCGTGATTAGCGCCGATACCTCGCTCAATCTTCCTGATTTCCGTGCTTCGGAGCGTACATTTCAGTTGATATCGCAGGTAGCGGGCCGTTCGGGCAGGGGAACAACCCCCGGGGAAGTCGTTATCCAGACAATGGACCCGGACAACTACGCCATCCAGTCCGCCGTCACCCACGACTACATTTCCTTCTTTGAGCAGGAACTGGAGATGCGGCGGGAGCTGCTGTACCCCCCGTTTGCCACGCTCGTGAACGTGCTCGCGCGAAATGAGACAAACAGCGCCGCCAGAGCGGCGGTCGAGGAGTTGGGAGCGGAGATCAAGAAGCTACCGATGTCGATACGCAAGGACGTGAGGGTGTCTCCGCCGGTCCCTGCCGTGCTCTCGAAGTTGAAGAACATGTATAGATGGCACCTGGTGCTGAGGTCGACCGATCGAGAGGCCGTGCTTGGCGTCCTTCATCACGTCTTCGAGGCCAACCCCTCGCTGCGAAGGAAGCTCACGGTGGATGTTGATCCGGTGTCGATGCTATAATAGCCCTTAGCGATTAGCCGCTAGCTGTTAGCTTGAATGGGAAAACCTATTGGTTAGGGCTGATAGCTAATGGCTCATTCTGGGGAGTATAACACCGTATGGGAGCGAACGAGATAGTTCGATATGGCAACCCGGTCTTGCGGCAGCGCGCCGAAGAGGTCGTTGAGTTCAACGACGAGATCAAGACGTTGATCGAGCGCATGTACGTGATCATGGCTGAAGCGAGAGGCTACGGCCTGGCGGCTCCCCAGATCGGCTTATCCAAGCGCATTTTCACCTACGATATTGGCGAGGGCCCGCACGCTCTGATCAACGCGAAGATCCTTAAGTCGAGCGGCGAGGAGATCGGCGTGGAAGGCTGCCTCAGCATCCCTGGTCTTCAGGGCGATGTCGCTCGCGCCAATAGAGTGGTGGTTTCGGGGATCGATGAGCACGGGCAGAAGGTGAAGATCAAGGCGGAGGGCCTTCTGGCAAGGGTCTTCCAGCACGAGATCGACCACCTTGATGGGACGGTTTTCGTGGATAGGGCCGACCCCGACACGCTGGAAACGGTGCCGCTGGACGAGGGCGACGACGAGTAGCGTTAGCTGGCTGAGAAGCGGGAGGTGATGGCATGAACACGATCTTCATCGGGACGAGTGAGTTCGCCGTGCCTTCGCTTGAGGCGTTGATCGCGTCCGCCCACGAAGTCGTCGCCGTCGTGACCCAGCCGGACAAGCCCCGAGGCCGCAGCGGCAAGCCTCAGATGCCGCCCGTGAAAGAGATCGCTCTGGCGCACTCGATCCCTGTGCTTCAGCCCGAGAGAATCCGCAAGCCTGAGGCAATTGCCGAAATCAAGGCATTCGGCCCTGTTGGCGCCATCGTCGTAGCCGCCTACGGGCAGATTATCCCCAAGGACTTGCTTGATTGGCCGCGCTACGGCTGCATCAACGTACACGGCTCGATCCTCCCCAAGTATCGCGGCGCCGCTCCGATCCAGCACGCCATCATCGCCGGAGAGAAGCGGACCGGGGTTACGACCATGCTGATGGATGAGGGACTGGACACGGGCGATATTCTCCTGCAGGAGGCCATCGATATCGGGCCGAACGAGACTTATGGCGAGCTTTCCGAGCGGCTTGCGTGGCTCGGCGCGCAGCTTCTTATTCGCACCCTCAACGGTCTTGAGGACGGCAAGGTCGCGCCTATCCCCCAGGATGAGGAACTCGCAACGCAGGCCCGGTCGCTGACTCGGCAGGACGGCGCAATCGACTGGAGCCAATCAGCGGAAGACATCGTCAATCGCATCCGCGGCTGCACGCCCAAGCCGGGTGCGTTCACTAGGATATGCGAATCGGAGGTCAAGGTATGGCGCGCCGTGGTTGCGTCCCACGAGGGTAAGGGGGGCGAGCCGGGCGAGATCATTTCCATCGATGCGGAGGGTATCGAAGTCGCTGCCGGCACGGGGTCCGTCCGAGTGCTGGAGGTGCAGCCGGAGTCGCGCAAGCGTATGAGCGCAGCCGATTACGCTCGCGGAGGACTCAAGCTCTGCCAGAAGTTCGACTCGGCGGCTGCTTTTGTGCCTAGTTCCTAATTCCTATTCCCTATTCCCTTGTCTTCTGCTATACTTCAAACGAGCGTATGGGGCGGGCGCTTATCGTTGTACATTGCTCTTCCCTGATGGATTGGAGAACGCTATGGGGCAGATAGAAGAGCACTACGAACGTGGTCTTGCCCTGAAGCAAGAAGGCCGGTATGAGGAGGCTGAGGCAGAGTTCCGCGCAATGATCGAGATCGACGAGGAACACGCGGAAGCTCATCGTCAGTTGGGACTCATATACGGGTTTACCGGGCTCTTCGATGAGGCTATCGAGGAACTCCTCACTGCCGTTCGCCTGGACGCTACCAATCTCGGCGCTAGAAACGACTTGGCCCTCACGTATTGTATGCTCGGTATGTGCGACGAGGCGAAAGCTGAGTTCGAGATCGTCCTCTCCGTTGACCCGAACAACGAAGTCGCCAAGAAGAATATGGTGTATTTCTAGGAGCCACCAGCATCGTGTCCGACCTCCATCTCGGACAGGCCGCGACAGAGGGCGGCCACTGTGGAGTTGAAAGCTGATTCCATGAAAAAAAGCAAGTTGGTCAAAGTAACATTCGAGCCCGGCGGAGCGGAGGTTGTCGTTCCGGCGGGCACATTGCTATCTAAGGCGGCCGCGGCAGCGGGGATGCCCGTCGAGACGCCCTGCGGTGGCAATGGCACGTGCTCCAAGTGTCGGGTCATCGTCCAGGGCGATTGCCGGCCCGCGGACGCCTCCGAAACGCGATCGCTGGGCGAGCAGGATTTGGCGGCTGGCTTCCGGCTGGCCTGCAGAACGATAATCACCGGCGATGTTTCCGTCACGATACCGGAATCTAGCCGTTCCATGGTTCAGAAGATACTCAGTGCGGGCGTGCTGCGCGACTGCGCCGTGATGAGTGGCTTGAGTAAGGTCTACTGCGAGATGTCCAGGCCCGGCCTTGAAGATGAACGCGCGGAGTTCGAGCGCCTCGCCGACTGCCTTGTTGCCCGGGACATCAAGCTCAGACCGAACCTGAACATCGTCAGAGATCTATCCGGCATCCTCAGAAGTGCGGATTACCGCGTGACCGCCGTTGTATACAATGATGAGCTGATTGCAGTCGAGCCCGGCGACACCGCTTCGCAGCTCTACGGCATCGCCTACGACCTCGGCAGCACCACAATCGTCGGCTATCTGATGGATTTGCATACAGGCGCTGATATTGCTGTCTCGGCAGTGATGAACCCTCAGATGGTCTATGGAGACGACCTCGTATCCCGAATCGGCTTCGCTACTACCCAGGAGAACGGCGCTCAGGTGCTGCAGTCGGCGGCGGTGGACTCGCTCAACCGGATCGCACAGGATCTCGCTCAGAAAGCAGGCACTACCGCGAGCAGCGTCTACAAGGCAACGGTGGTCGGCAACACCTGCATGACACATCTGCTGCTCGGAATCGATGCCGCCAGCCTCGGGCAATCCCCATATGTGCCCAGCGTGTGCGCTGATGTCGAGGTTCGAGCGCGGGAACTCGGGTTGGAGATATCGCCTGAGGCAATGGTCTCCGTCCTCCCCAACGTCGCGGGGTTCGTCGGATCCGACCTCGTCGGGGTGCTTCTTGCGAGTGAATGGGCGGACAACGGCCGCTGCAGGTTGGCTGTTGATATAGGCACGAACGGGGAAATGGCGCTCCTCTACCAGGGCAAGACCTACGCCTGCTCCGCCGCGGCCGGTCCCGCGTTCGAGGGGGCCGGCATAAGCTGCGGGATGCGAGGCGCCCCGGGAGCGATCGACAGCGTGAGGATAGGCGATACGGTCGAGATTACCACGATAGACAATCGCAGAGCAACCGGAGTGTGCGGGTCCGGAATCGTGGACGCGATAGCTCAGATGCTGGATGCGGGTATCATCGACGAAACGGGCCGAATGATCTCCCGGGAAGATGCCTCAGCGCTGCCGGAGGCCGTGCGGGAGCGTTTGATCGAGACTGAGAGTGGTACTGAGTTTGTGCTCGCCACGAGAGCACAGTCCGGCAACGGCCGCGCGATCACGCTCAGCGGAGCCGACATCCGCCACATGCAGCTTGCCAAAGGTTCTATACACGCAGCGATCCAGACGCTCATCCGTACGGCGGGAGCCACCGATAATGACCTGGACGAGATACTGCTTGCCGGAGCATTTGGAAACTACATCAGGGTCGAGAGCGCGATCAGGATTGGCCTCATTCCGCCCGTATCGGAAAGCATCGTGAAGTCAGTTGGCAACGCGGCCGGGGCGGGCGCAAGGCTGGCTCTGTTGAGCGACAAGGAGATGCAGCAGGCGAGGGAACTTGCCGCAAAGGCCATCCACCTGGAGCTTGCCGTTTCACCGGACTACCAGATGGAACTGATGGAGCGGATGATGTTTCCGAGCGCGCAGGAGTTGGCATCCAGGCAGTAGGGTGTCACACCCAGCAGGGTGTTCTCGTGCGGGTTCTGGTATTCTCGTGCCATTGATGGGTTTGCCGGGTTTTTTCTATTGCCTATTGTCTGCTGCCTGTGTATACTTGTTACCGGTTGTTTGTAAGGAAAGGTTGACTGCGGCTGGGACGACGTTGGCGACGCACCCCGGCGCGCGGCAGGATTAGCATATCTAGGAGGAGCAACAGTGGCTGATATGGAAGCTCTGGCGCAAGCCATTATCAATGGTAAGGCGCCCGATGCAAAGGCTCTCACGGAATCGGCTCTGGCCGAAGGCGTCGAACCGGGAGACATTCTGAACAAGGGCCTCGTGGCCGGCATGAACGTGGTTGGCGCGAAGTTCAAGAACAACGAGTTCTACGTCCCCGAGGTTCTGATCGCGGCTCGCGCTATGAAGATGGCGATGGAAGTGCTTCGGCCGAAGCTTGCGGCGAGCGGCGTCGAGCCTAAGGGCAAGGTTGCTATCGGCACGGTCCGCGGCGACCTGCACGACATCGGCAAGAACCTCGTTGCTATGATGCTCGAGGGCGCCGGATTCGAGATCAATGATCTCGGCGTTGACGTCAAGCCCGAGCAATTTGTCGAGGCCGTCAAGGGCGGTGCCGATATCGTTGCGCTGAGCGCGCTTCTGACGACCACGATGCCCGCGATGAAAGAGACCATCGAAGCGCTCAAGGCCGAAGGCGTGCGTGACAAGACGTTCGTTATGATCGGTGGCGCTCCGGTGACGCAGAACTACGCTGACGAAATCGGCGCGGATGGCTACTCTCCGGATGCCGCAAGCGCTGTCGATACGGCGAAGCAACTGCTGAAGATATAGCAGCCAGTGCCCGTAGTGGCCGGGTCCCGGCCCTGGAACTTGGCTGTCGATGAAGCTCGTAATGCAGAGGTAGGGCCGTATCCGCGGTCCTGCCTCTGTACTGTACCGGCACGTCGCCTCGGAGGAGGTCTAGGCTATTGCAGGGTAACCTTACGCTGCGCTCGTTCTTCCTGCTGTGTATCGCTGTGGCTCTGGGCGCATTTGGGCAGCTCTTTCTTAAGATGGGGCTGCCTCCGGGCACCATAGCAGGCGGCGATGGTGTCCTTGCCACTGTAGCATCTATTCTCAAGGCCATGCTTGGCGGCAAAGTCCTTGCGGGCCTTGCGCTCTACTCGATCAGCACGCTGTTCTGGTTGATGGCTGTAAGCAGAGTCCGGCTCAGCGTTGCATACCCCCTCATCAGCATGAGCTATCCGCTGGTAGTCCTGCTTTCCGCCACCATCCTCCACGAGCAGGTGACGTGGCTCTATGCTATCGCCGGGCTTGCATTCATAAGCGCAGGCGTATCGTTCATTGGCCTGGGTCTGGGCAAGGCTGTCAAGGAGGCGCCCTAGTGGAGGGGTTGACTGCTAAGACGTTCGCGCTTATCTGGCTTACCCTGATCGTGCTGAGCTGCGGCCAGATTCTGATCAAGCAGGGGATCGGGAACAAGAAGATCCCCACGGACTCCAATCCGCTCAAGATGCTCCTCAACATCCTGAGGGTCATGTTCCGGCCCAAGACCGCCGCCGGGTTTGGTTTCTACGTCGTCGGAACAGTGATATGGCTTTACGTGCTCAGCCGGGTTCCGCTTAGCACCGCTTACCCATTGTTCAGCATGAGCTATTTCCTGGTCGTGATCCTCTCTGCCACGATCCTCAAAGAGCGCGTCGTGTGGCGCTATGCGATCATCGGGCTGCTGCTGATCAGCGCGGGTGTTACGTGTATCGGCCTGTCTTGTCCGGCGAGGAAGCAGAGCGGTGAGGTGAATGCCGCTGTTACAGCCCCTCTGCGAGACGGGAGGTAGATGGACACGAGCAGGCAGATGCCAAATAGAGCTTTGCCTTACGCGCTCTTTGCGCTTCTCGTGTGCGTGTTTCTCTGGAGGCCGATCTTCACAGGTCGTGCCTTACTTCCCGGCGAATATCTTGTGCAGATGGAGCCGTGGCGCTCCACGATCAACCATCAACCATCATCGATCAGCGGTCAGGATACGCAGCATTCTGAGCGTGTCGAAGGGTCGGTGAATCCGGCTCCTCAGTGGAATCCCCTTCAGTGGGACGCTATTGCCCAATACTACCCCTGGCGGGTGTTCTACGCGCGATCTATGAAGTCTGGGCACATTCCGCTATGGAACCCTCACCAGTTCTCCGGCACGCCGTTTCTCGCTAACGGGCAGTCGGCCTGTCTATATCCGTTCAACCTTTTGTTCGTAATCTTAGACCCGATCACGGCGTTCACGGTCTTCGCCGCGCTGCATTTGTTCCTCGCGCAGGTGTTTATGTACTGGCTGATGCGCGAGCTTGGCGCGAAGGAGCTTGGGGGCATCATCGCCGCGATCGTGTTCGCGTTCTCCGCGTTCATCGTGCTCTGGCTCGAACTGCCGACGTTCATCGGTGTGGCCGTCTGGCTGCCGCTCGCGCTGATGTTAGTGAATCGCGCCGTCGAGCGGCGGTCGGCGTTCTACGGGATGCTATCGGGGCTTGTGCTCGGCATCGCGTTTCTTGCCGGTCACTTGCAGATCGCGTTCTACGTTGTGCTGGCGACTGGGTTGTGGTGGCTGTGGCGGATCGTTGCTGTGTGGCGATATGAAACCAGGGCTCAGGCGCTGAGGCTCCTCCCGGCCCTCGCGGGCTGCGTGCTGATAGCCGCTCTTATCGCCGCTCCCCAGGTGCTTCCGACACAGGAACTCGCCGCGAACTCGCATCGAGTCCGAGCAGTGACGGAGGAGGGCTATCAAGCGTTCGTTGCCAACGCGCTGCCTGCCTACCGACTCGTGACAGCGTTCGCACCCAGGTTCTTCGGCGATCCGAGCCAGAACAACTACTATCTGCTCGGCAGGATAGGGGACAGCAGGCACATCGGCAGCGCGGCGGACTACATGGAATACGGTATGTACGCCGGCATCCTTCCGCTGATGCTCGCGCTGATTGCTCTTGGTTCTATCAAGAGAAAACACGTCGGCTTCTTCGTCCTCCTGACCGCGCTGGCCCTCCTGATCGCTCTCGGCACCCCCGTAAATCGCCTCCTCTACTTCGGCATCCCCGGCTTCAGTTCACTAGGTGGGCCAAATCGAATCCTGTTGCTGTATCTGTTCGGCATCGCGGCTCTGGCGGGGTTCGGGGCTGACTATTACCTCAGCGAGGGCGATGGACGAAAGGTCAAGTTGCTGGGCGAAGAGATGCTTGTCACTAGGCTGTGGCTCTCCGCGAGCAGCCTCATCCTGCTCGCTGCGTTCTTCATCTCCCTGCATATCGGTCACAGCGTAGTGACCGGCCTCAGTGAGTCGGACTCGTTGAAACCTGATCCGTCAGTCGTCCCCGCACTGGTGGCTGCAGGGTGGCTGTTCCTGGGCGCCTATATGCGCGTGCCGCGAGATCCACGCGGAGGCCGCTACCTGTACGGCAATACAGTATCCGTGCTCGCAGTCGGTCTAGTCATCGCCGACCTCTTCGCCTTCGGAATCAACTACAACCCGACCTGCGAGCGTTGGAAGGTCTACCCTGAGACGAGACTCACGACTGAGCTCAAGCTTGTTGGGCGGGATCAGCGGATTGTGCCTATCAACCCAGACTGGAGCCTGTTTCAGACGCCGAAGGCTGTTCTGCCGCCTAACGCTGCCATGGTATATGGCTTGTACGACGCCCAGGGATATGACTCGCTCTATGAGCGCGGGTACAAAGAGACCTCCAGTGACGTTCAGGGGCAGGACTCCAGTCCTGTCGAGAACGGCAATATGGTGCTTTTCAGGCGATACAAGCCCAATGTCCGGGCATTGGGCAGCATCGTGATCTCTGGAACGCCTATACCGGGGCTTGTGCCGACAAGCGTAGTTGATGGAGTCAGTGTCTACGTTGGTCCCTGGGATAGGGCAACGCCAAATCCAGACCCATCATTGCCTCCTTTCGAACCCTTCACCTTCCGCCTCGGCCTTTTCCTATTGCTCGTCGCGGTAGGGGCGCTGAGCTGCGCCGGGGTGTATTGTATGAGTAAGTCTAGGATCGGCACGAAAAGATGAACAAAGCTGAACGCGGAGAGCTGAGATGGGTGGTGGTATGGGCAGTACTGATCGTGCTGCTCGCAAGCCTACCGTACCTCTGGGGTATGCTCATCACGCCGCCCGGCTACTCATTCCTCGGGCTAACTCATAACATCGATGACGGCGCGGTCTATCTGTCGTGGATGCGACAGGCGGCCGATGGGCACTTCTTCATCAGGAACCTGTTCACGAACGAACCTCAGCCCGCCATGACCTTCAACCTGCTCTTCCTGGTGATGGGCTGGACCGCCGCGATCACTCGTCTGCCGCTGATCGCGGTCTACCACCTGTTCAGGGTTGTATTAGGATTTGTGCTAATCTTGTGCATCTGGCGGTTCTCGAAGCTCTTTCTGGACGATCCGAAGCAGCGGCGAATCCTGATCCCCCTGGTCGGCCTCTCCGCCGGCATCGGCTGGATGATCCCGGACGCGCAGATGCCTACCGGATCAGTCGATGTCTGGCAGCCCGAGGCCATCACCTTTCTTTCGATCTATCTGAACCCGCTGTTCCTGGCCGGCTTGCTGCTGATGCTTGGCTCGTTCTATTGGCTTGAACTGGCCCGCCGGGAGGGGAGGACGAAGTACGCGGTGTTCGCGGGCCTGCACCTGCTTGTGCTTGGCAACGTGCACACCTACGATGTTCTGACCGTCGCCTGCGTCTGGGCGGCCTACATTGCTGTGCTGACGGTTGTGCATTCTCGATTGAAGATTGAGGATTTCAGATTGGGGAGAACCGTCGTGCTGAGTCTGCTGACGGCGGTCATTGCCCTGCCTTCCGTGGCATACCAGTTCTACGTATATGCGATCGACCCGGTCTATCGCCTGCGAGCCAACACTCCGATCCCGTCCCCGCCGATCTGGTCCTATTTCGAGGGCTACGGCCTGATATTGGCGGGTGCGGCATTTGGAGCGATCTGGCTATTCCGCAGTCCGCAGTCCGCATTCCGTAATCGGCTTCTTCCTATTGTCTGGTCCATAGTTGGCTTCGCCGTGCCTTACATTCCGATCGCTCAGCAGCGCAAGCTCGTCATGGGCCTGCACATTCCGCTCTGTATTCTGTGCGCATTCACGATTGTGGCCGTTCTGGATGCGTTCCGCGGGATGAAGAGGACCGGCGATGTGGTTAGGGCGAGCCTGTGGGCCCCCAAAGTTGTGGAACTGAGGATCCTCTTGCTCTCGATCCTGTTCTGGTGCTTTGTGGTGATCAGTCCCCTGAGTTTCATACTGCTGGATATGGAGAAGCTGACTCGCGGGGAGACAGCGCCCCGGTTCACGCCATTCATCGGCGACGAGGAGATTCAGGCGATGCGGTATCTCCGCGCTCAGGGCAAATCCTCCGATGTCATCTATGCTCCGCCGGGCTTCTCCCTGTTTGCGCCGGCCATGACGGGGCTGACGGTGCACTACGGTCACTGGAGCGAAACGCCTGACTATGCGGAAAAACGTCGGCAGTGGGCTGCGACCGAGAGTCCTTATACCTCGGATAGCGAAGCACTCGATATCGTGCTTGATTCCCGAGCGACCTACCTGGTCGCCTATGACGATGAGGGCGGATATCCGCGAAGTGATGTGGCCAGGCCGTATCTCAGGCAGGTATTCAATGGCGGACTCGATGACTATGTGGGTTCCATTTCGGTGTTTAGAGTGCTGCGCGAGAGTGGCGAACTAGCGAGCGAGCAGCGCTAGAGGAAAAAACTCTAGCGAAACCTGTTGACAACTCCGATGATGGAGTGGTAACATAATCCTCGCGCCTGGAGGCACCATAGCTCCGGGCGTAATGCGTTCTTTGAAAACTGAATAGTGTAAGCGTGTGAATGAGTTTCAGCAGGAAATGCTAATGACCGGGCTTATGGTCTGGTTATTAAGGATCTCTCTTTGAGAGTTAGATCAAGGGCTTAGTGCTTTTGA
>JBPOHN010000053.1:0-10784 GCA_052035525.1 Armatimonadota bacterium | reverse complement strand
AGTTCAGATTTCGAGTGCTGGTCCATTCAGTGCCCCTCCTCACAGAGAAGCACATCGGCCATTTCGGTAACATTTCCAAATGAGGCATCGATTCAGTTTCGGTGACATCTATCGTGAGGCAACGCGGTGTCTTGCCAGCCGGCTACATTTAGGGTAGAATCATGTCATCACATTCCAGGGAGGCGCAACATGGTCGCTGCATATGACATATTCGGAATATCGGGATCGGTGTCGCGCCTCGCGGGCTAGCTGATAGACCCCTCTTATCGGTCCACCACTGCTCCGGCGTGCGGCGCTGATTCCTTCGTCACGTTCGTTTTCTGAATATGTTGGAGGACACTAGCGTTGTTACCGGAAGCACGAATCGACTCACCAGACGGCATTCCCGTCGGGCGAGTCTCACTTGAACACAGAAGCCACTACGTCGTTATCACCGGGCGGGGCGAGATGCCCGCGCTGCCGGCTGGCCGGATGTACCACGATCCCGGCCCGGACGGCATGCCGGTGGTGGGCGATATGGTCGAGATCCGAATCCTGGACGAAGACCCGCCGCACGCGATCATCAACTCGGTCCTGCCGCGAAAGAGCCTGTTCGCGCGCAAGGAGGCGGGAAAGCGCACAGGAGTGCAGCCCGTTGCGGCCAATATCGACATGGTCTTCATCGTCTGCGGATTGGATGCCAACTTCAGCGTCAGGCGTATCGAGCGCTACCTGACTCTGACTCTTGAAGGCGGCGCGCAGCCAGTGATCGTTCTCACCAAGGCGGACATCTGCGATGACGTCGATGAGAAGATCGAAGCCGTGAGGGGCTCCGCGGCAGGGTGGCCGATCCACGCGATCAGCACCTTTACCGGCTTTGGCCTTGACGAACTCTCAGCCCATCTGCGGGCTGATGTGACCGTTGCGCTGCTTGGCTCCTCGGGAGTGGGCAAATCGACCCTTACCAACTATCTGCTGGGCAACGACGTCCAGCGGATTCAAGAGGTGCGCGACTTCGACGGCCGAGGCCGGCACACGACTACCTCGCGCCAGCTCTTTGTGCTGCCGTCGGGGTGCTGTGTCATCGACACGCCTGGCATGCGTGAACTGGGCGTCATAGACGCCGACGATGGCCTCAGCGGGGCGTTCAGTGACGTGCAGGAGATCGCCGCGAACTGCCGCTTTGGCGATTGCAGTCATCAAGGCGAGCCAGGCTGCGCGGTCGCCGAAGCTCTTGAGGAGGGGACTCTCGATCAGGCCCGCTTCGAGAACTACCTCAGGATGAAGCGCGAGCTTCTCTACATAGAGCGCAAGAACGATGCCGGCGCTGCGGCCGCTGAAAGAACGAAGTGGAAGAAGATCCACAAAATGGCGCGCGACCTCAACAAGCGGGACCGCCGATGACAGGAAATGGGAGGTGATGGCCCGCGCCGTCACCTCCCGTGATAGCATCCACGGTATGAGCGGCCCAGGTACTGCCGCCTCGGGCCTGCGGCTATGTCTTCTGCCCGTATTTCTCCTGATAGCGCTTGAAAGCACGACGCACTTCCTGCTCCGGGATCAGGATCGGCTTGCCGCGCATCATCGCCAGATGCACGGTTTTCGCCACATCTTCCACCATCACGGCGGCTTTGAGGGCGGCGCCCGGAGTCTTGCCGATCGTGAACACGCCGTGGTTCTGCAGAAGGATCGCCGGGCTGTGCCCGATATGCGCGACTACCGCCTCGCCTATCTGCTCCTCGCCGATCTGGCAATACGGCCCGCAGGGGATCGGCCCGCCGAACTCGTCGGCGATGGCCGTCAGACAGGCCGGAATCGGCTCTCCCAGCGCCGCGAAACTCGTCGCGTAGTTGGAGTGCGTGTGGACAATCCCGTTCACATGCGGCATCTTGCGGTAGATCACCAGATGCGTCGGCGTATCGACCGACGGGGCGAGGTCGCTCTCGACCACGTTGCCCTGCAGATCGACCACACTCATCTTCTCCGGCGTCAGCGCGTCGAACGAAACCCCGCTGGGCTTGATGACGACATATCCGCTTTCGGGGTCACGCCCGCTCACGTTGCCGCTCGTCATGGTCACGAGTCCTTCGCGGGGCAATTCCTTGTTAAGCTCACATATCAGCGTCCTAAGTTCGGGTAGAAGCACGTGATCGGTCCTTTCGATTATCTCACTTTGCGGCAGGCAAGTATCGCCTCCGCCACTTCACGGCGTTTTGCCAGGAGTCTGTCGGGCGACTTGTTGAAGCTCGACAATCTGCTCACGAGGTCGGTTCCGATGGTCAAAGCCCTTTCCGCTTTCTGCAGGGCGTCTCGCGCAGGCGCACTCGACAACTTGCGCAGGCGGTTGGCTTCCTGCTTCAGGAGCCAGAAGTACTCGTAGTCCTCGATGCCGTCGCGGATGTTCTCAAGGCGTATTGTTGCCAGTGGGCCATCAGGTCCGGCGCAGATGATGCTGCCGTCGCCGTTGCAATCCAGGAAACTTGCCGGCGGCCAGTCCGTATATGGCCCGTCCGTGATCGGCTTCTTTGTGAGCGGCCAGCGCATCATTGCGTAATAGAGGAACCCGTCCGGCTCGTATTTCGCGGTCTGCAGGCCCATCAGCATTCGGGCGTCGATGGCGTCATACTCGATCAGCCAGTTAGCAAACGGGGTTTTGGGCTCTATGCATACATACCACCATACCTGTTTGCCGCGCTCGCGCGCCTTGCGCACCCTCTCCAGGTCGTAGTGCGGAGTCAATGGGCACCACGCATCCACCGCGTCTATTCCGCTCTCCTCGCCGTAGGTGTGGTCGCGGCCAGTGGTCATGATCATCAGGTCCGGATACTTCGCCTTGATCGCGCCGAACACGTCCTTCATCGCGGCGTAAGACTCCGGGCCGATCTCATCGAAGCCATAGACGTAGGCCTTCGAGTACAGCCCGTTCGCCTTGAGCTTCGGGACAACGGCGTCCAACTTGGCGAGAATGGCCGCTTTCTGATCGGCAGGGAAGGGGTTTCCCGCCTTCAGGCCCGCAGGCTTGTGGATGCACACGAGAGCGAACGCGTTCAGTCCCTGCTTGTTCCAGCGCAGAACACTCTCCAGGGGAGGAGGTGACGTACGGTAGATGTTGTCGGGGTTGATGCGATAGGCGAGCACGAAGTCCTCGTATTTGGCCCGCATCGCCTCAGTCGTCTCACCGTAAGCGTTTTTCAGGAAGTGGTCGTAGAGCGACATCGCCGTGCGGAGGTGGGTCTCTTTCGGCACCTCGAACCCCCACACCCGCACGTTCAGAGCCAGCCTCGTGGCCGGCGCGTTGGAGGCCGTTACCGTAATCGTCCCGCTGTAATCTCCCGGAGCCGTCCCGGCAGGCGCTTTGATCCTGACCCAGACAGGCTGGACCTCGTTCTTCTTTACGTCGAACGACTGCAGGAAGTCGAGAATCGGGTCCGGATGCCACCCGATGTAGTTCACCGGATACGGCGGTTTCTTCGTTTCCACAAACCCGACAGGCGACACCTGCGCAACCGGTCCGCGCTTCCCGCCTGGCGCGACCAGCGGACTGACGCTCACTTTGGCGTCCGTGATATCTTTTCCGAACGCATAAATGAGCACCTGGAAAGACTCGACCTCGTTCGCGGCAAGCTCTACAGACATTTCGCGCGCGGCGCTGCAGGTGAACGCCACGTCCTTTGGAAAGACCTTCTCCATGCTGCTTGCGAACCCGCAGCCGTAAGACGCATTCGGGTCGATTTTGCGCGCGGCGCTGCGCATTTTGGCCTCTGGAACGAGACGGACGGTTTCCCTCGTCAGGCGCTGCTCCAGAGCGATGACCTCCGGCCTCAGCGCGCGAAGCTGTGTCAGGTCGGCGGCGTCAGACGCACGCTTTGCAACGCGGGCATGGGCGGAGCTAAGTGCTTCCAGAAGCGGGGCGACCTCGGAAGCACAATCGGCGGATTCGTGCCTCAGCTTTGTAATCGACTGCCAGATCCGGGCCAGCCGCGGCCTCACATCGCACTCCACGCGGATATCGTCAATGACCACCGATACCCCTTCCTGAGGGCTCATCCCGAGGACGTGCAGTTCGGCCACGCGCTTGAGGTCGAAGTCGGCGGGCAGGCTGTCGAAAGCCAGCCTAACGGTGGTGGACTTGCCGGGCAACAGAAGGAAGCGGCCGCTCCCGTACTTGCCTGCGGCGTCTCGCACGTAGAACCCTATATCGATCTCCGTAGGGCAGGCGTTGTAGACGTGGCAGGCGAGCGAGTCATACATGCTCCAGTCGGTGGGCAGGCCTTTTTCGGCGGTCAGGATAATGGCCGGCCATTGGTCCGTCAACTGCTCCCACTTCGGGACGACAATCGACGCTGCCGTGCTGCCCTTGCTCGATCGGCCCCGCGTCAGGAAGAACCTGGCAGCGGGTGTTGGGGAACGCAGGCGGAAACGGGCAATGTCGGATTCCTTCTCGAAATCGCAGATGAGAAGCCTGTCCGAAAATGGCGCGCAGATGGCTGTGGATGCTGCCAGCAGCAGCACCAGGATAAGACCTACGAACTTGCTCATTTGGTTTCCTTTGACTCGTGCACGATCCGGCTCACTGTGGGCGAGGCTGCGGGACTGCCGAACTTGCCCCAGGCGGATACTCTGACCTCGCCGCTCCCCGGCGCAGGCGTTATAGTGAACCGAAGCACCTCTCGGCCCATCGGCTGCAGTCCTACGTTGCGCTTCGCGTTCCCGACCTGCCAGTCCGTGGGCGCGAGCACTTCAACGGCGCCCGACGCAGCTCTTGATTCGTCGAAGTTATACACCTCTACAGTATACTCGAAAGGCTTCCGGGCGGCATCCAGAGCGAGCCTATAAGCGGCCTCCCCGTTGCGATCGACGGGTAGATCGCAGCGGCCGACGAGCACGACTTTCGAAGGGTTGTTGGCAGGCAATCGCTGCTCTCGCTGCGGATATCTTACCGAATCCTTTACAGCCGCCGGAAGGCCGATGCCGAAAACATACACCGCCTCCGGGCCCACTTTGACTGTGGCGCGGCCATCCTTTGTTGGCGCCTTCGATCTCGCCCCGAAGCAGTCGGCGATCTCCACGTAAGGCTTGTAGGATTGCACGGTGAACTCCGCCGGCCCATCCGACCACGCGACCGTGACATTCCCGTCTGGCGTCTTGAACGCGTAGGCGACGATCGGATCGTCCTTTGCGCGCCACGGGCCCACGTAATCCGCCTCTGCGAGTATATTGGCGGCGGCGGACAGTGCAGCGAAGCCGGGGTAGGGTGCGAGATCGGGGCGCAGGAGGCCATACTGCCCCTCGCCCTCCATATAGTCCGGCGTTACGAACCAGAAGTACCTCTCCGTGCCGGCGGCCAGGCCGGTGGCGATCGACCTTGTCACAAACCGGCACTGCACGCTCTGAGTCTCCCTCGTCAGCACGCGGACCTCGGGGTTAGCCTGCAGAGGCATGCCGCACTCCGTCAGCCACTCCTGTCGCGGAGCGCAGCGGTGCCTGGCCAGCCACGCGCGGTGGTCCCGGAGCATGCCCGCGTAGCGGTTGGGCTGAAGGTATGAGTGCCAGTTGAAGATGTCGAAGTAGTCTCCGACCCCGTTCGAATACAGCGTCTCGACCTGCACATGCGCCGCGCGGTCGTTGGACTTCTCCCACGCGAGGTGGCTGATGGAACTTTGAAGCACCAGCGCGTCGGGGTTGCCGGCCTTGATCGCCAGATACGCCGCTTTCTGCATTCCGGCGTATGAGTCGCCCAGGCCGCTCCAGAAGTGAATGTCGATCTCGTTCCAGATCTCCCATGCCGCAATCTGCTTCCTGAAGTGCGCCGCGGCGGTCTTGAGGTAGCTGTACAGGTCGCGGAGGTCGGTGGGGCGCTCGTCCGGCGAACTGCCCCTCGCCCAGTCCGGAGTCTGGTGGAACACCTGGCAGATGCGGATGCCCTCCGCGTTGAGGGTGTCGGCGACATTCTGGTAGTGCGCCCAGTCGATTCTGCCCCTGGCGGGCTCGGTGTCCGGCCAGGAGAGCCTCTCCCGCACCCAGGGGATGCCGGCGAGCCTGATCATCCGCGCGAACGTCTTGCGCCTGGCTTCATCGCGTATGAGCCACGCGCTGGCGGCGTCGGCGCAGACGCGGCCCTTTTCCGGCAGGGGCTTCCTGCCGCGGTCGATCACGACGACGAACGGGACTGCTGTAGCGCCGGCCTGGTCGGAGCAGTGGATCGTATACCAGCCGGGCGGCTGGACCCCGATGTTGATCTCTTTCGCTCCTGCAGGGGCCTGCTTGCCCATCTCGACGATGCCGAAGTAGTTCTCGACGCGATAGGACACTCTGCCGCTGGCATCATTGATGTCGAATACAACCGGTTGCCCCTCAACGAACACTCCGCCGGGCGCGCGAGGGGTTACGAGGCTCGCGTGCGCGGAGGCGGCCAGGATCGCCACGAGGCTGATCATGACGGCGGGTGACAGGACGCATTTCAGCATAATGGGTTGGTTCCTCTACTTCCTATTTCTGAGCGGTGGTCATTCTCATGATTCAGTTGTACGCAGCCGCGCTCGTTGCCTGTCTGGCTGCCGCAACGAATCAGGAATCACGGTTCGGGACCGGGGGGGACGTGCGGGGAATAGAATTACCCCCCATAATTATAAGACGGCGAGAAGGTGGTTGTATTGCTCATTTGCAACCAATTCGGAATGTGATGGTAGGTATGACAGTGTGATCGTTACCTCATCGGAGGTTACGGTTATCTTCTCGGTTATGTGTTCCACTATCCCTCGTTTCTCTTCCAGAGATAGCTTGGGCCAGCGAGTATAGATGTCGCGTGCTTCGTGAAAGACCTGGTCGGATGAAAGGTGTTGAATCTTGAGGAAGTCTATCTCTGCCTGCAGTTCGGGTATCTGGTTTCCCATCTGCTCCAGCCTTTCCTCTAGTGGTTTGTATAGCTCAGTAAAGCTCCTGGGGCTTATGCCATCGTCAAGATAGAGCTTGTAGACCTTGCTCATCTCGACCCTAATCTTGTTCTCCTCTTCGGTAAGAGCGCCGAGGAGTTCTTCCTTCTGCGCTATCACTTCATCGGCTTGCCTCAGATAGTTGGTGACTTCTTCAGGGGAGAAGTAGAAGGCCTTGAGCTCGCCCTGGAATACTTCCTCGAGATCCTCGACGCCAATCTTGTTGTGGCACTTGGTGCAGTAGTATTTGGGCATATTGGAGGGCACATACATCTTCGCCCCACAGCCGCAGTAAGTGAAACCGGCGAAGAGGTGAACGGCTTTCTTGGCAGGTCGCGTTCTCTTTTGCATTTGGCTGTCCAAGATGGCATTGCACTGGTTCCAAAGTTCCTCGGAGACAATAGGCTCCACCTGAGTATAGACCGCATCGCCGTCTGGACTGTTGCCGCTATGCACATCCCTGGTGTGATTGCTTTGTCTGATGCCCTTTGCCACCGGATCAGTCAGCAGCCGGGTGATGGTTGTGTCCGTGAACTTGGAGCCGTTGCGTGTTCTGTGTCCCATCTCGTTCAGAACACGAGCAACCGTTTTGCGGCGGCGATGCTCCAGGAAAAGCTCATACATCAGCTTGCGGATTGGCGCTTCATTCGGGTCAGGTGCCAACACCTTGTTTTCCCATTTGTAGCCGTAGGGAGCCTGCCCGCCGAGAGGCTTGCCGAGCTTTGCGCGAATGGAGATCGAGGCGTTGATACGTTCAGCAATCTCCTCCCGTTCCCACTGAGCCATTGCAGCTATCATCGTATAGAAGAAGCGTCCGGCAGGTGTTGAGGTATCTATGGACTCCTGGAGCGAAACAAGGTCGGCATCGTTATCTCGGAAGATGTCGGCAAACTCAAGCAGTTCCTTTGTATTACGGGCAAGACGGGCCAGCTTTGAGAAGATAAGGCCGGAGATGTGGCCCTTCTTAGTATCCTCAAGCATTCGCCTTGCTTCGGGATGGTGCATTACCGCCTTACCGCTCACTGCTTCAAGGTGGTAGACCTCTCGCACATTCCAGCCCTTGGACTCGGCATACAGCCGCGCCCGCTTCTCGTGAATCTCCGGGCTTTCACCTCTAGCCTGATCTTCCGTTGAAACCCTGATCCAAATGCCAACCTGCTTTGTCTTTTCTTCCATCCGATTGCCTCAGTCTGTATGTCGTGTTTAGGATGGGCGATTGTACCGTCCCCAAGCGTGGTTGTCAACAGAAAACCGACGGAAAGACTCTACAAAAACTGCCATCCAAATCGTTGTGCGAACCTATTGGCGCGTGAGCCTTGGCCCGCTATAATGTGGGGCGCAAATCCAGGTCGGCAGCTTGAGAGACTGCCACGGGCCGTGATCGGAGGAGACCAAGTGAGACAGCATGATCTATCAGGACTGAGGGCCCTATTTGCCGTGTTTTTGGAGACGGCAAGGAAACAAAAGGGAGTTGAGCGAGGCGAAGTTGCTTTGAGAATGGGGACAACCGAGGAAGTGATCAGCGAGTGGGAAAGCGGAGAGAGGAAGATTGACCTTGTGGAGCTGCTCGCATTCTGTCAGGCCATCGGGTATCCTTCCGAGAAATGTGCGAAGTTCATTGAGGCCGTTTTCGATCTGCTAGTTGACGAGAACGGCACGCGCCCTGGCTAAGCCCGACTTACTTCTCAGCCTTGATAGCTTCCTCAAGCTGTTCAATGAACCTGGTATACGGAATCCCTATGACTTCGCAGAAGACACGAAGCTCTATAACGTCGATTCGACGCTCGCCCCGTTCGCACCGGCTGACAAAAGACTGAGTCTGTCCGATCTTCTCGGCAAACTCGACCTGCGTTATCCCTGCGTCCTTTCTTGCCTTTACCAGGCACTTGAGGAACGTGATGTATTCCTTAGTATAGATAGACTTTTCCATCGAACCACCAGAGTGAGTAGATAAGCCAAAACCAGGCTTGCTATCTGAGCAACTTGCATGCTATACTCCCGGCGTAAATAGCCCGTTATTGGATACGGGCATACTTTCACTACTCAAAGGAGAATCGAAAGATGGTTACAGGAAAGCGCGGTGTCGGCAACGTCGCGAGGAAGCGTGTGTCTAGTAAGGCAGTTCGCTTGTTGGCTGCAATGCTACTCGTGGTAGGTCTCGTTGGCATGGGCTCAGGGGCTTACTCCAGCAGTGAATCTGTCCCTATCGTCGTAGATGGACAGAAGCTCCAGGCGACGGCGCTTCTAGTGGATGGGGTAGCGTACGTGCCCATATCTGCCTTGGCCAGTCTTCAAGGCAAGGCAGTCAGCTACAGCAGCCAGACCGGCAAGGTGGTGGCTGGCTCAATTGCCAGCGCGCCCACAAAGCCGATTCTTGAGATCGCCGCAGGACAACCTCAGTTCCAGGAACTGGTCAGGAGCTTGGGCCTTGGACACCGTGTCTGTATGTCCGTGCCGGAGAAGCTGGACTACTACTCCTGCATCATACTGGACGGACGGAATGGCTGCACTCCTGCCGTTGCAAAGAGGCTGAAGGACTATCTGTCACGCGGCGGAGGCGTCGTGATGTGGGGTTACACACCTGTCTGGCTCAGCGGAGACAACATGGCGCGCAACTTCAACAACATTCCAAGCATAGCTGACTGGTTTGGATCGTCTCGTGTGGTCCGCCAGAAGAGCAAGCCGACATCGGAGATGATCTGCAGCAGCAACAGGCCTTTTGGCACTGAGCTGAAGAGCGGTGAAGTGCTGTTCTCATACCAAGGCGATGATGATATGGCGATGTGCACGTCCCACGATTCGCTTTCCGGCATTGCCGCCAAGTGGATTGCCTCTGATTGGACCAAACAGGAGTGGAGCGGCGCTTTTCTGCATCCCTACGGCAAAGGCCTAGTTTACTGGCAGACCACTGTTAACCAGCCCAACCATCCCAAGCTGATGACTCTCTTCAGAGGGGCCATCTATCGGGTGGCAACCGGCAGAGACTTGAGAGAGGGCCCGACATACTAGAAGCCTGAGGATGAACAAAACGCGGATGGTACGTGGAAAGGGAACTCGAATGTATAAAGGAAAGCGCGGCGTGAGCAACGTCGCATTGTTCGTTGTGATTGCAGTACTTGCGGTAGCTGTAGTGGCAATGGGAGCCGTGTTGTTTGCTGGCAGGAGCAAGACAGCTCCGCCAGCGGTGCAGGCACAGTCTTCTGAGAACAAGACAAAGACGAAGACCGACATGATGGACATTGCCTGCGGCGAGAACTCAGGCAAAGAAGAGGAGCCAACCACCACAAGCATCGTTGACGACAAGAAAGCTATACTGGAGGCGTTCAACCAGTATCTCGACAAAGCCAAAAACGCAGTGAAGGCTGGAGGCGACATTGATACGGCCGATTACTGCATGACTCAAGCGGGGCAGCAGCAGGAGTTCGTCTGGGGAATGAACCGGGTGAAGTCCTCTCTGGGCGTCCTGGCATATATTGCTAGGGCATTCTCTGACTCCAATAGCCGATATAGCGTGTCGCCTAACATCTACTGTGACGGCAACTTCGGAACGGTCACCGTAAAGACCAGCTACAAGATGGCCGGTGCAGGCTGGGTCAACGACGAGGTCAAGTTCAATATGAAGTTTGAAGCCGGTCAATGGAAGCTCGATATGGCCAAGAACAGCTACAACAGGTAGTCAGGATCAGTCGGATTGCCTGGGGAGTCAAGCCCTCGCTCGGTTGGAACAAACAAGCATGGCGGACAGTCTGGACTGTACCCCATCCAGCGGACACTCAGTTAATAGTATAATCTGAGTGAGGTATACGATGGGACGACGGAAGTACAGCGACGAGTTCAAGGAAGAGGCGGTGAGACTGGCGCAGCGGAGCGGAG
>JBPOHN010000136.1:0-36732 GCA_052035525.1 Armatimonadota bacterium | reverse complement strand
GGTGTAGGTTTCTCCACCAGCAGCTCACCAGCAGCGGCCGCCGGCGTCAGCTTCAGCTTCTAGCCGGCAGACGCAACAAAGTGGATGAGCTTCTGGACGAAGTAAGCTCAACAAGACATTGTCGGGGCACATACCGATTCCTTCAGCATGTGCCCCGATGTCGTTCTTGTCTGCCAAAGCACACATCTACACACAGGGATTCCGCGACGCCATGTCGGTGTAGTGTTCCGTGCAGGAACTGCCGCGGGCGAAGATGAGGCTGAAGTCGGCCTTGTCGCTGCGGCGGACCAGCTTCACTACGACGGTGTTCTCGCCCTTCGGGAGCATGAAGTTGAGGATGTGCTGGTTTTCGGCGGTCCACCAGTCGGCATTGTCGCGCTCGCTCACGAGTTCACCGTTGATCCAGAGCTTGTAGGCATCCGTATGCCCGATGTGGATGCCCAGGGTGCGGTCCTCGGGGTTGATCAGCCGCCGCACCATATAGACCGCGCACGGGCCCTGGTATCCGACCAGGTCGCTCACGCTGATCTTGTCCTCGTAGGTGTTGACAAGCCTGCCCTGCCTCGCCGCGTCCGCGGATGGCTTCGGATCGAGGAGTTCGTCAAGCGTCATATATTCCTTGTCGATATCGACTCCCGCATTGAGGTGGTACGCTCGCCCGTTGTCCGCATATTCCTGGTCGTTGGAGCCCGGTATGTACTTGTAGTAGTTCTCGCCAAGCTCCAGATGCGGCATTTCGACCCGGTTCTGCCAGAACGGCCCGAACACCTGCCACACAGCGGCGCCGATAAGCCCGAAGCGGTGCTCTACGGTCTCTCCACCGTTGATCGCGAACGAGACGGTCAGGAAGTTCGTTTCCTGAAGGACCCTCAAGCTCTCGGGGACTGAGACGGCGACCTGGCAAACCGCGGTTCCGTCGGCGTCAAGCCCCAGCGTAGTGGCAATCGCGTCGGCGGTCCAACCGTCAGGCAGCGCCAGGGACGCGCTGCCGCTGATCGCGTCACCGCTCCTGTTTTCGAGGATAATCCGGATGATGTTCGTGTCCCCGATGCCAATCGCGGGAATGCCATCATACTCGACAGACATCTCCACGGGCGGCCGCATGGGCTCAACAATCACCGGAGCCTCCGGCGCGTTGGGGATCGTTACATTCTCGCTCAGGCGTTGCGTGAAGTGCAGTCCCATCGCGCACGTGTCCTCGGCGAGGTGCAGAACGCGGTCCGACCTGCGCGGCGCATCGACTCCGAGCACGAAACCCTGATCGACGAAGCCGTACTTGCTCATCATCGACTCCGCGCCCTCGATGATGCCCATAATCGCGCCCGCCGTCGCGCACGTGCAGTCGGTGTCGTAGCCGCAGTTGAGCGCGATCATCACCGTCTTAAGGAAGTCACCCGCGCCGAAGTAGAGCGAAAGCAGCGTGATCCCTATGTTCTGATACATATTGGTGCAGTCCGGGTGACCGTAGTCCCGGATCACTTGCGAGCGCACGAAGCGCCAGTCATCGGATGCTCTGCACCAGTCCCTGACGTCGCGTATCAGCCGGGCGGTTCTGCTGTCCTGGTCTATCACGGACAGGCCGATCTCGACCAGGCTGTCCAGGTCGTCCTCAAAGAACGCCGCTGCCTCCAGAGCCGCGAGGAACTGCTCCGCGTAGACTGAATCCCCAGCGTGGTCCAGCACGCCGTCCTTCTCGGCGAGTTCGGCCGCCAGTCGGGGGTTTCCGGGCGCTATGCAGCCCCATATCTCGGAGCGGATCGGGCAGCCCATGCCGTTGATGTAGTATCGATTGTTGAATGCGCCCGACATCGGCGGATGGACCCCGCGCTTGTAGTTCTTTTTGAACACCGCGTACTCGCCCGGCGCGTACGGACACCGCGTGGCGAATGCTTCGGCAAGGTCCTCCGAGGTGAACCAGATGCCCTTCTGCTCCAGCACGGACAGCCACAGCACCTGCAGGTCCAGGTCGTCGTTCGGGAGCATGTTCTCGATTATCTTCGGGTCGTATTCGAAGTCGAAAAGCTCTTTGGCTCCTTCATACGGCGCGCCGATAGTGCCCGCAACGCACTTGCCGATCCAGCAGCCGAAGACTCTGTCAAGGTAGCGGTTGTAGTCGATGGAAAGCAAAGCTCGATCCCCCAATCAGAAAACCAGATTCCTCACTGCGTTCGGAATGACGCAGACTAGAGGTGCATTCGGCAGCTGTGAGGAACGTTCCTGCGGAGTCTACTCCTCTTCGGGCTCTTCTTCCTTCTGACCGGAGACGATCTGTTCCACCTGTTCGGTGACGTCTTGCTCCGAGCCCATCCTGCTGGGGTAGAACTCATCGAGCAGTATCTTCACCACTGCTACCACCGGTACGGCGAGGAAGATGCCTACGATTCCCAACAGCCAGCCCATCACGACCACCGCAAACACCACGCTGACCGGGTGGAGGCTCACTCCTCTGCCGAGTATCAGCGGCAGGACCAAGTTGCCCTCTGCCTGCTGGATGATCACGAAACCCGCCACTACCCACAGGGCTTTCGCCGGGTCCACGGTCAGGGCCAGCAGGGTGGGGGGAATGGCGGCAAGGACGGGACCGAGCGTCGGCACGATTTCCAGCAGCCCTGCCAGCAGCGCAAGGACAAAGGCGTAGGGCACATGCAGAATCGGCCCGAGCAGTATCCACGTCAATGCGAATATCGCTACCATCCCTACGGCCATCGCAAACGCCCACTTACGCATCTGAGCGGATACCCTCTGCATGACTGCGCTGAACCGCTCCGCCTGCTGAGGGGTCAGGAAGCGCAGAAAGCCTTCAGCTATCGGCCTGGGGCTGGCCAATATGTAGATGACGCTTATCAGGACTATCAGCGCGCTTGCCACCAGCGTTGCGGCATTCATCGTGTAGACGCCGATGCGCGTGAGGATGGGCCCGACTCTGTCGTAGAGCATTCTGCTCAATTGGCTCGCCGACACTGAGAACGCGGGAGACTCGCCGGTCGGGCTTCTGGCCGCCAGCAGCCGCTCGACTCTCTCGACATAGCCCGGAAGGTCGTTGACGAACTCGCGCACCTCGCGGACGGCCGGCGGGATCGCCAGCCACGCCACCAGATAGCCGAAACCGAGCACCAGAACGGCAAGCAGGCTCGCGGATACGGGTCTCGGTATCCTCTTGCGCTCCAGCCAGACCACAAGCGGGTTGAGGATGATGACGAACAGGGCCACGAGGCTGAAGAGCACAAGAATACCGACAATGCCCGCGATGAAGCGTATGGCGAAGTAGACTCCCGCGGCGAAAAGCACGCCGAAGACGATGTGTCCTCTGATCTCACGTGAACTCGGAGCTTGCGACGCCATCTCGCGCCTCCGTATGCGTAGGGTGCCTGGCAAAGTCTACCCACACGACGCGTGCGTGCAAAAGCGCGAGGCTATTCCAGGAAGTGCAACGGGGCAATGGTCACGTCATTCTGAGCAACGCGAAGAATCCGCTTTACTCCGTGCTCCAAAACAGATTCTTCACTGCGTTCAGAATGACAGCCTGCGGCTCACTTTCCGGCGAGACGCAGAGGTACAGCCCGATGAACGCGCTCATCGTGAATGATCGGGCAAGCGGGGGATGCTCTAGTGGTAGTACCGGTTCTGCGTTTCGCCGGACAGGGCGTCGAGGTCGATCTGCTTGAGCGTTGCCACGCCGCTGCTGCTGAGCAGGAAACCGCGCTCGCACGATGCCCTCTCGGGGTCGATCATCAGCTTGGTGCGGAAGACCACATCCTCGACCGCGAGGGTCAGTATCTGCCGCAGTTGATAGCTATCCAGCGCGGCTATTGCCTCCCTGGCGTCATCGGCCATATCGCCGCAGGGGTCCATCTCCAGCGAACGCGTGAACGAGGACATTGCCTGCGCGATCTCGCCTTTCTGCTGCAGAAGGACGGCCTTCTTGAAGTGGTGGGCGGGATCCGCCGGCACGAGGTTGATGAGCTCATTGGTGACGCGCAGGGAATCCTCTATCTTGCCCTGCTGCAGATAGGCGATTCCCAGCACGTCCCGCACAAACAGGTTTCTTGGCGATTTCGCCAGCAGCTTGCGGCTGAGGCTCACGGCCTCGTCGTAACGCCCGAGTTCGATCAGAGTCTGAAGAAGCTGTTCCTGAAGCTCGGAGTCGTTGGGGTTCAACTCCACGGCCTTCTTCATAGCCTCGACAGCGGGACCTATCTTGTTCTGCGCGCGATACAATGTGGCGAGCTGAACGCTGCACTTGGGTTCGGTCGGCCAGATGGCGATAGCCTCCTTAACCTCGGCTATTGCTTCATCGTAAAGGCCGCGCTTGGCGAGCATGTTTGCCCGGCGCAAGAAGCTCGCAAGCTTCGGACCGCCCTTGCCCTTTCCCTGTTGTTGCATCCCGCTGGTCTGACCCATAGTACGCTCTATCTATCCGCACCCGGAGGACCTTCGAAAAGCTCAGGATGCTCCGGGTACGGTTCGCTCAATTCGTAATCAGCAACTCGTGATACGTATCCCTAATTTGCAACTACGCCATCTTCACCGGCATGCCGGTTCTGGCCGACTCATAGATGGCCAGAATGACTTCCACCGCCTTGAGGGCTTCCTTGCCGTCTAACATGGGCTCTCTGTCCTCAATGATCGCCCGGGCAAGGTCCTGAATCTGTATCTGGTGCCCATCGGACGAGATCGCGGTCGGGTCGGACGCCGCCGAGCCCACCGTATCCTGCTCTTCTTCCTTGGCCTCTTCTTCCTCGACAGGCCATTTGACGATCTTCTCGCCATCGACAAGGATCGTGCCCTTGTCGCCGTGGAACTCCAGCCTGTGGTTCATCCCGACGACGGAGGTAGTCCCCTCCAGAACGCCGAATGCCCCGCTCTTGAACTTGAACACCGCGCAGCAGGTGTCCTCGACCTCGATATCCCGCACCAGGTGGTCCGCCTGCGCGTAGACCGTATCGATCGGCCCCATAATCCACCGCTGCAGGTCGATGCAATGCACGCCCTGGTTCATCAGCGCGCCGCCGCCGTCGAGTGCCCAGGTCCCGCGCCAGTCGCCGCTGTTATAGTACTCCTGGGAGCGGAAGTACTTCAAATAGGCATCGCCGAGCACCATCTTGCCCAGCAGCCCATCATCGATCGCTTTCTTGACCTTGTTCCAGACCGGCGAAGTGCGCCGCTGGAAGATGACTCCGAACTTGACATTGGCCTCTTTGCAGGTCTCGATCATCGCGTCGATCTTCGGGAGCGTGATTTCGACCGGCTTCTCGCACATCACGTGTACGCCGGCTTTGGCCGCATCGATCACCACCTGCCCATGCATCCCGCTCGGTACGCAGACGCTGACGGCGTCGACGCCGGCTTCCTTGAGCATCACGTTGTAGTCCGTATAGGTCGGCACATTGCCGAAATCGGCGGACAGCTTATCCGCCTTCTCTTGTATGACGTCACAGACAGCAACTAGTTCCGCGTCGGGGCTGTTAGTGATGCCCCGTGCGTGCCACGGCCCGATAACGCCGCAGCCGATGATTCCGAATCTAACCTTTTCCAACGTCCCAGTCCCTTCGTCTTTGATTGGTCCTCATCCTATGCTTTCCCCGATCTGTCTGCTTTTCCTGCCGCGGATAGCAAAAACCGGTAGAGTTGCTGTGGGAATACGGCCGATGGGCCTTGCCCCGGGGCGTTTGCGGTCGCCGCAGGGCAAGGCCCACTTGCCTATTGAGACGGGACGGGAGGGGTGAGAGACTTCTTATTCAAGTGCGCTGATGCTGGTGACCCTGTCGAGGCACACGTCCTCTACGTCACCTATTAAATACGCGCCGTAGAGCGGCACGAATTGAACGTCATGTAAGTGCAGGTTCTTGGTGACCTCTTCTCCGCGGCGGTCGCGGAAGGTAACCGAGCAGTTCTGTCCCAGGTACCGCTTTGCCTCGGGTATGAGCATATCCGTAGGCCTCCTCCATGATGGTAGTCATTGCAGGCGCTGTTGCCTGCGGCATGTCAGGTGAGCGCCGGGGGAGGAGACATTGGCTCTGATCAGGATCCGCGGTCCGCAGGGCCTATCGGTATCACCGTGAGACCCGAGGCCGACCTTCGCAGTTCCTGATTAGTGACAACGCTTCCGCTGCCCGGCACCGCTCACTCGCCTGATAAATCCGGGCGCTCCTGACATCGTCAATAACCTTATGCCGCGCATATCCGCGCCAGGGTGCTGTATGGAATACCAGTCTTTTGGCCCCCACTCGCAACCCAGTCGGCGTAGGTCGACTTCGTGCCTTCGTTGCCGTGATCTCAATCGCCCCGCAATACTCTGGCAACAAGGGAGGAAGCCCCGTCAGGCAGGTACAACCTTCCTATGGAGTCTGAACCGACCTACTCGTCAAGGGGGACAGTAATGAGCAAGCTGGCAATCAACGGTGGGACGAAGGCATGCACTGCCACTTTCCCTGCATGGCCGGTCTGGGATGAGACCGATGTCACCGCCGTCGCGGATGTGGTTAGGACAGGACAATGGTGGAGCGTCGGCGGCACCAAGGTCAAGGAGTTCGCTGAGAAGTTCGCCGCGTATCAGGGCGCGAAGCACGGCGTCTGCGTGTCGACTGGCACTATTGCGCTCGTGGTGGCGCTGCAGGCTGCGGGGGTCAAGGCGGGTGATGAGGTAATCGTCACGCCTTACACCTTCATCGCCTCGGCAAGCTCCATAGTCCAGGCCAACGCGATACCCGTCTTCGTCGACATAGACCCTGAGACTATGAACATATCCCCGGCCGCCATCGAGGCCGCTATTACGGACAAGACCAAGGCCATTATGCCCGTGCACATCGGCGGGATGCCGCCGGACATGGACGCGATAATGGACATTGCCAGGAAGCACAACCTCAAGGTGATCGAGGACTGCGCGCAGGCGCATGGCGCAACTTGGAAGGGCAAAGGCGCCGGTTCGATCGGCGATGCCGGCTGCTTCAGCTTCCAGGCGAGTAAGAACCTGACCGCGGGCGAAGGCGGGATCATCATCAGCAACAACGATGAGGTCGGCGAGATGGCGTGGTCGATCCACAACGTGGGCCGCGTGAAAGGCGGAGCGTGGTATGAGCATCCGTTGCTCGGCAGCAACTACCGGATGACCGAGTTCCAGGCCGCGATCCTGCTCAACCAGATGAAGAAGCTTCCGGCGGAGACGAGACTGCGCAATGAAAACGGCGTCAGGCTGGCCAAGCGACTCGACGCCACCGGCATCGTCAAGGCGCAGAAGCGGGATGAGCGGGTCACGTCGCACGCATATCATCTGTTTATCAGCCGCTACCTGGGCGAGGAGTCCACGGGCGTCTCGCGCGAGAAGTTCATGGAAGCTCTGAACGCGGAGGGCGTGCCGGTCGGAACAGGCTACTTGCCGCTCTATCGGTCGGGCATGTTCGAACTCGACGGAAGCTGCTGTCCGCTCGGCTGCGGGTTCTACGGCAAGACGATGAACTACGCCGAACTGCACCTGCCGAACTGCGAGAGGCTCTGCGACAAGGAGCAGATGTGGCTCAGCCAGAGCGTGATGCTCGGTGCGCCCGAGGCGGTAGACCAAATAGCCGACGCGTTCGAGAAGGTTGTTGAGAATATCAACGAGCTGAAGGACTGATCTATAGATCCGACTCTGCCCGGAGCGCCCTTCGACGGGCTCAGGATGCTCCTCAACTCAGGGTGCTCCGGGCAAATCCAAAATCTAGAATCTGCAATCTTCAACCCAATGGTGCTTGATTTCTTTGACTGCAACTGCCAGATAGGACGAGCGGGAGCCCCGGTTGCCGGCGGGCCCGTGACCGCGCAGGAGATCGTGGACAGGCTGAAGCCGATGGGCATCAGCCGCGCGCTCGTCTATTCGGTTCTCTCCAAGGAGTTGCATCCGGTGGAGGGAAACGCCGCTGTCTTGGAGGAGGTCAAGGACTCTCCGCTTGTGCCGTGCTGGTCGGCTCTGCCCGCCGAGACTGGTGAGATGGAGCGGCCTGACGAATTCATCAGGAAAATGCGCGCTAGCGGCGTCAGGGCGCTGCGGCTCTTCCCGTCCGCGCACTCCTACAACCTCACGGACTGGTGCATGGGCACGTTCTATGAGGCGCTGGAGGCGGACCGGGTGCCGATCTTCGTGGAGATGGCGCAGACGAGCTTCGAGCACATCGCATCGGCGCTCAAGGCGTTTCCGAAGCTGCGAATCGTGGTGATAAGGCCGGCCTACCGGATGGACAGGATGCTGTACCCTCTGATGGAGCGATACGAGCACCTGTGCGTCGAGACCTCCAACTACGTCGTCAGCGGCGGCATCGAGAAAATCTGCAGGCATTTCGGCAGCCGTCGGCTGATCTTCGGCACGGGCCTGCCTTACTATGAACCGGGCGCGGCGGTATCGCCGATAACCTACGCGGAGATCAGCGACGAGGACAAACAGGCGATAGCGGGCGAGAACCTTGACGACCTGCTCGGTTGGGCGGGGGAGGACCGTGGCAAAGGAGCCTAGGCGTCCTCGGCCCGAAGAGGATTCGCTCGGTACGCTCGCGGCCAGATGCGCGGGCGCTCTCGATACCCTCTACTCCACATTCCACAGAGTCGCCGGGCTCGATCCGCCGTCAGCCTATCGCGAGTCCGTTCACTTCCTCGCCAGTATGCTGGCTGTCCTGATAGCGGCCGAACGAGTGCCGCCGGACCGATCGACAGCAGACTCCATCGAAAGCGCTGCCGCCGCGGTCATAGCCGCTTCGGAATCCGCCGACTGCACCGCGCTGCGCGACTACGAGTCCGCGGGCGCTTTGCTCCACAGCACCAGCGGGCTTGGCATATGCGCCGCAACCGAGCGCGCTTTGTGCGATGCCTCTGCGTTTTCCGCTGCTGCCGGAGCTATACTCAGGCCGCGCGTCGGGGCTCCGATCGAGCGGATCTACTTCCAGACCATGCCGCTCGCGTGGCTGGGCTCGATCTACCAGCACCTGCTCGCGTTCAGGCCGGACGAGACGGGCGAGCATCTTCGCGCGACGCAGTCATTCCGCAAGGGCAGGGGTGTGTTCTTCACCCCGCCGTCGCTGGTCAGCTACATCGTAGAGGGCGTGCTGACGCCGATCGTGGAGGAGCGGCGCAGCTTATTCGGCGCAGAGACAGCCAGCACCCCGGAGCATTCCGGTGAGGACCGATCCCGCGCTCCGGAGTATGTGAATCAACCCAGCGTCCCGGAGCATCCTGAGCCTGTCGAAGGACGCTCCGCGCGCGGCCAGTCCGAGGCCGGTCTCAGGATCCTCGATCCTTCCTGCGGCGGCGGCGACTTCCTCAGCGCCGCGATAGACTTCCTTGTCAGCCAGGCAGGCGACGAACTGCGTTCCCGGTTTGCTGCCGAATGCGTTTTCGGAGTGGACCTCGACCCTATGGCTGTCGAGATCGCTCGCTTCAGCGTCTGGGCCAGCTCGGGATTCGCCGATGGCATATCGCATTTGCTGAACGCGCACCTGATCTGCGCCAACGCGCTCGGAGCCAAACATGCGGACGAGCCTGACTTCGACTGGCGCTCCGCCTTTCCGGAAATCTTCTCCGGCGCGAGCAGTCCCGGCGTCCTGAGCCCGTCGAATGGCGCCGGGAGTGCGGGCTTCGATGCCGTCATCGGCAACCCGCCCTATATAGCAGCCAAGAACGGCCTCAACGGGGTGCGTGCACGGGGCCAATCGGACTCCTATCTGCTGTTTCTATCGGAGATCATGCAAAACAACCTCGTGCGGCGCGGCGGGCTGCTTGCGATGGTCCTGCCCGATCCGATGCTTGTGAGGGAGAACGCGGCGCAGATCCGCTGCAAGCTGGCCAAAGAGTGGACGATTCTGTCCCTCTTGCACATCTCCGAGGCGTTTCCGGACGCGCTTGTGGCCAACATCGTCCCTATCTGTCGCTACTCGCCCCCGTCCGGGCAGGCGTTCACGGCCGCGCGCATCGAGCGGTCCGCCGACCGCCGCGCGTTCCTGCACCGGCCGTGGAAAACCGCGCGCGACCTGTCGCATCCGGTGCGGATAGAGTCCATCATTGCACAGGATCGCTGCGAATTCCTATATCTGCTTGAACAGGGCTCATTCGGCGAGATCATCAGGCGCATCCACGGAGAGAACGCCGCCTTGTCCGTCTACCGTGAACCGTTTGCTCCCTTGCGCAAGCTGAACGTGAAGGCGATCTATCGCGGCGAGGAGGTCGGCAAATCGGCGATCAACCGCGAGACTGGCGATCAGCCCATCCTGCTCGGAGGCCAGAGCATCCAGCCCTATGAAATCATCTGGGAAGGCCGCAAGGCGAGCCTCTCGTGGGTCAAAAAGCCGATCGAGCGCTACCACAGCACCAAGGTCTTGATCCAGAAGAGCTCAGCGCGTGTGATAGCTGCGATCGACCGGGTATCGAAGCGCCACCCCGGCTATGTGTTCCCGCAGTCGGTCTACGCGGTGGAACTGGCGGAGCACGGCATCGACCCCTGGTATCTACTGTGTATCCTGAACTCGCAGGTCATCAACGAGTACATCCGACGGACTGTTACCGGCTACAAACTCCTGCAGCCGCAGTTGGAGTTGGAGGACATCCGCGCACTGCCGATACGGCGCATCAGCTTCACGACTCATCTTTCCGAGCGCAAAGCGCACACGAGGCAAGGGATTGCTATATTCGAGCGCGAAGCTTCCGGTAGTGGTGAGTTCCTGGAACTGCGCAACTACGTGGTGGAATGCCTCACGCGCGAGCCGGAACGGTCGGACGTGGTGCACGATATCCTGTCGCATCTGGCCCGCTCGATGGTCGCCCTGACGCGGTCGAACAGGAAGTCCCCGGATCCAACAACGACTCGCAGGCTGACAGCGACTCGTGCCGCCATCGAGACGATTGTCTGGACGCTTTATTCAAGCGAGCCCACGCAGATGGCGCTGCCGATGTAGAGCGGAGAGCGAAAAGGATGTCTGGTCAGCCGGGAAAGAATACAGATATTTGAGAACCGAGAGCTAGTATGAGCAAGAACAGAATGAGAGAAGAAGTGCTGGAAGGCAGGCCTGTGACGGCGTACGAGATCATCGACGCGCATACGCACATGGGCCGCTACCACAACTTCAACATTCCTGAGTACAGCGCCGCCGATATGGTGCACGCAATGGACCGGGTCGGCATCAGGTGCTGCGTGACCGCCGCGCATGCCGGCATCACCACCGATTACCGGTTGGGGAACGACCACGTCCTGCAAGCGATGCGCAAGTTTCCGGGTCGGTTTGTTGGATACTGCTGCGTGAACCCGAACTACCCGGCGGCCGAAATGAAAAGCGAGCTCAAGCGCTGCTTCGACGCCGGAATGACCGCGATCAAGCTCCATCCCGGTCTGCACGGGTATCCGGTCGATGGGGACGGCTACCGTCCAGCCTGGGAGTATGCCGACAGGCATGGTCTCGTGGTGCTGACCCACACGGATGGGTCCGCCAACAGCGGTGTTGTGCCTACGAGCCGGTGCGCGGAGCGCTATCCGAACGCGAAGGTGCTGTTCGGGCACTCGGGGTTCGGTCACAAAGGCGCTCAGACCTGTCTTGAGGTGGCTCGAAGCTACCCCAACACGTATTTCGACCTTGCCGCGTCGCTTGCGGAACTGGATCTCGTGGAGGCGCTGGCGGACAGCGTAGGCGCGGACCGGGTGCTGTTCGGCACGGATCTGCCGTTCCTCGACTGCCGCATGCAGATAGGCCGGCTCGCGTTCTCCCGCCTGAGCGACGACCAAATGCGCATGGTTCTCGCGGACAATGCGAGGCGTCTGTTCGGGCTATGAGAATCGTCGATCTCACTCATTCAACGTCCCGCAGGGTCGTTTCCGAGGACGTAGTGCCGGTGGTCGTTCGCTCTGTCGATCCTATCGACCGCGTGCCGCTGGGCAGCCTCGTCACGCTCGCTACGGTTATTGACCTCACAAGACGTGAGGAAACCGGCCGCATCGCGCGTGCCGATGTGGCGAAGACCGGAGTCGCGGACATAGCCGGCTGCATTCTTCGGACGGATTGGTCGGACAAGTACCTCTCCGGCATGCGCCAGCCTGTGCCCGAGCTGACGATAGACGCAGCGGCTTATCTTCTTGAGGGTGGCGTCAGGACCGTCGCCTCGGACTTTCCTCTGACTTCAGACGCCGCCGATATGCTTCTCCACAACAACTGCATTCTGGTATCATGTCTTAGCAATCTGCCGACGCTGCGCAAAGGCATAGTCAGACTGGTTGCGCTGCCGTTGAAGCTGGAGGACACGTACAGCGCCGAAGCGCGCGTGATAGCAATGGAGGAATGAATTGAAACTTGTCAGCTACGTCCGCCCGGATGATACCGAATCCGTCGGCATACTGCGCAGCGATCTTGGCGGAGCGATAGACCTTGTCCGTGCGCTCGCCATCTACTCGGTCGCGGCAGACGAGTGCGTGCCGATGATCACGGACATGCTCGATCTCATAACCTACGGCCTGGCGGACCCGCTGCTGTTGAGGGAAGTAGAAGATTTCCTCGAAAAGCATAACCTCACAGAGGAACTGCTGGATACCGCTTACAAGCTTCGTGCCCCCATCGCCAGGCCCGGCGCGATCTACGCCCTCGGCCGCAACTACCCGGCGCACGCGAGGGAGAGCGGCCTTGAGCCTCCCGAAGAGCCGGTCTACTTCGGAAAGGCAGTGACCGCGGTCATAGGTCCCGAGGAGCCGGTGATCTACAAGAAGTGGCTCACTCGCGTTGACCCCGAGGCGGAGCTTGCTGTTGTGATCAGCCGCGAAGGCTCGGACATATCGGAGGAGGACGCGCCTTCATACATCGCGGGATACACGTGCCTCAACGACGTCACTGCCCGCGACGTGCAGAAGATTGACCTCGAGAACGCCCATCCCTGGCTGCGCAGCAAGGGAATCGACACTTTCTGCCCGATGGGGCCTAACCTGACGCTGCCGGACGAAATGCCGGACCCGCTGGAGGTGGATGTCGAAATGCGCGTGAACGGCGAAACGCGCCAGAAGGACAACACCCGCAGCCTCAGCTTCAATGTCCCGTTTCTGATAAGCTGGATATCGCGCTATCACACGCTGTATCCCGGTGACGTGATCTCGACGGGCACTCCGGAGGGCATGAAGCCGGTCGTCCCGGGAGATGTGATGGAAGTGATAGTCGAGCGCGTAGGCACGCTCCGCAACCCCGTAGTCGCGGAGACCTGACGACTGATGGCCTCTTTTCGCCCAACATACGCGGAGATCGACCTCTCCGCCATACGAGACAACATCAAGGCCATCCGGGCGAGGGTAGGGCCGCGCGTCAGGATCATGCCTGCCGTGAAGGCCAACGGCTATGGTCACGGCGCGGTAGAGGTCAGCCGCGCGGTTCTCGATGCCGGCGCCGAGGCGCTCTGCGTCGCCATACCCGAAGAAGCTGTCGAACTGCGCGAGGCAGGCTTTCGTGAGCCTATCATCATCCTCGGCTGCTCGTCCTTGGATTCCACCGATGAGATAGTCCGCCTTGATGTTGCAAGCACCGTCTGCGATCTCGCCTACGCCCGTGCTCTCTCCGCCGCTGCCGGCAAGCAGGGAAAGACGGCGGCGGTGCACCTGAAGGTAGACACCGGCATGGGCAGGATAGGTGTCCGCCCGGAGGAGACGATCGAGGTAGTGAAAGCCCTGCGCTCGCTGCCGAACCTGGAGTTGGCGGGCGTCTTCACTCATTTTCCCTCTGCTGACGAGGCTGATCGAACGTTCACTACCGCGCAGATAGGCTTGTTCAGAAAGACTCTGGACGGCCTCAAGCGCCAGGGGATCCCGATCGGCATCGCGCACGCATCCAACAGCGGAGGGGTGCTCGCCTATCCGGAGGCCGATTTCGATGCCGTCAGGCCCGGGATCATGGTCTACGGCAGCTATCCGTCGTTTGATGTCGTGCAGAGCATTCCGATTCGTGAGGCGATGACTCTGAAGACCAGGATCGCCTTTCTGAAAGAGGCCGAAGCTGGCACCTGCGTCAGCTATGGCCGTACGCACATCACGAAATCCCGCGCTAAGATCGCTACGGTTCCGATCGGCTATGCTGACGGCTACTTCCGCGCGCTCTCGAACTGCGGTGAAGCTGCGGTAAGGGGAGTCCGCGTCCCGGTGATAGGGCGGGTCTGTATGGATCAGATATGCATCGACGTCACCGATGTGCCGGGTGTGTCGCCTGGCGACGAGGTCATCCTTTACGGCGGTGGCTATGACTATCTGACCGCCAACGAGATCGGCCGCCGCGCCGGCACGATCTCCGATGAGGTCTACTGCGCCGTCAGCAGCCGGGTTCCTCGGGTCTACATTAACGCGAACCCGTGACATTGCCGCGCGCGTATCAAGAGAAGGAGACCAGGGCGCTTCGCAGGGGGTAGACCACTGCCCTGCCTGCTGCCATATCACTGAATGAAAACAACTGTAATTGGTTCCGGAAGTTGGGGTACCGCGCTTGCGGTTCTGCTCGGGAAAAAGGGCTGCCCCGTCAAGCTGTGGGGTATAGAGTCCGAGATCGCGGCCATTCAGCGCGACCGTGAGAACGTTCGATATCTGCCGGGCGTCCCGCTGCCCGATAGCATCGTGCCTGCCTCGGATATTGCTGAAGCCTTATGTGATGCCGACGCTGTAGTTATGGCGATTCCGAGCGCGGGCGTTCGTGAGGTGCTGGGGCTGATCACAGGCCGACTCCCTGCTGGGGTGCTCCTCGTCCACGCCGGCAAGGGCCTCGAAAGCGAGACCGGACTTCGCGGATCGCAGGTTGTTGCCGAAGTCCTGGGTGGCAGGTTCGGAGAGGAATGTGTTGCGCTCTCGGGGCCGAACCTGGCGGTAGAGCTTGCAAACGATGTCCCCACCGCAACCGTCGTCGCTTCTGCGCATACTGGGAACGCGATCAAAGCGCAGGAACTGTTCTCCAGCCCCAGCCTCCGTGTCTACCGCAACTCCGATATCGCCGGCGTCGAGCTGGGAGGCGCACTCAAGAACGTTCTTGCGATAGGGGCGGGCATCTCCGATGGCCTTGGCTTCGGCGACAACACCAAAGCCACTCTTCTTACCCGCGGCCTACGCGAGATCACACGCCTGGGCGTGGCGCTCGGCGCAGAGGCTGACACCTTTACGGGCCTCTCCGGCGTGGGCGATCTTATGGCTACGTCCGCCAGCCGGCTCTCTCGAAACAACCGGCTCGGTTTTATGCTCGGGCAGGGTATGGGCATCCAGGAGAGCCTGCAGTCGCTGGGCCAGGTGGCAGAGGGGATGCCTACCTGTGAAGCCGCGTACCAGCTCAGCCGTAAAATGGACGTCTACATGCCCATAACCGAGCAGATTCATGCGGTCCTCTATGAGGAGAAATCCCCCCGGCGGGCCGTCCATGACCTCATGACGCGCGACTTCAAAGACGAGCTCTGCTGAGCAGAAGCATCGTCTGCAGCCCCCATGCGAGCACCGGAGCATCCTGAGCTCAGCCGAAGGGCACTCCGTGCTCGGAGCATCCTGAGCCTGGTCGAAGGGCGCTCCGGGTGCGGCGATGCTTCGACAAGCTCAGCATGCAAGGCTGATCTCGTTTAGCAACAATAAACGATGCTCCTGTCTGCTGAGTGCTTACCCGGTAAATATACTGGATTTGACTCTCAAACCCGCACAAAACGCCGGTTGTGTGGTAGCCTGTATACGGTGAGGTAGATAGGGTTGCCTCTGCCGTGGGGATTGGGAGGCTTGCTGTGCGTTTGCTGACTCTGGCCTTATTGTCTGCTTCCTGCCTGGAACCCCTTGCCCGCGACTCAAACGCGCGTCCTTGTCTGCATCCATGACGGAATCGCTGTAACTGGTGCTTGTCCACGATCGCTGTCTTGGACTGAAGGATGTCGTCCTTTTGATGACTAAGATAGCGGTTGATTTATAATGGCAGGCAGGCTTACCTTCGGCGAAGGCGCAAAGCAGCGCCGTGCACGAGGGAAGTGGGCCATTGCATCAAATCACTAAAAGGGGGGATTGTGGTGAAGCTACGTCTGCTGATCTTTGCTCTCGCTGCTCTGCTGCTCGCTGCCGCCGCAGGCGCCCAGGATTGGGACCCGACGCAAGAGTTTCAGGGCCACAGCGGTGCGCCTGTCGTAACGGGCGATACCAGCTTTTCCTCGCCGCTGATGCCGGTCTTTGAGGCCGCGGCGGCCAAGTACAACGTGCCACTACCGCTTCTTGTAACCCTCGGCTACTTCGGCTGCGGGTTTGAGAACCGCAGGGATGTGCCCAACATCGACGGCGGCTACGGCGTCATGGGGCTGCGCCAGAAAAGCAGTGACTATGGCGTAGGCGCAAACGCGGTCGGGCTTGCCGCGGAGTTGACCGGCGTCGATGAGGAGACAATCAAGTCCGACCCCGTCGCCAACATCAACGGCGCGGCGGCGGTGCTTGATTACTTCGCCAATATGTGGCAGGTGGATCGAAGCAAAGGGCTGGATGCGTGGCTCGATGTCGTGATCACCTATGCCGCATTGGACAAGGCCGATCCCGAGGATCCGGATGCGCCGCCGGTGTTTGGCCGCCTCTTTGCGTCCAGCATCTACCATAGGTTGGGCGCTGGTCTCGATCATGTCAACACTTCGGGCGAGCGGCTGTCGATGGCGTCTCAGGACATCGGGTCTGTCAACCCGCAGGACCTTGAGCCGCCGGCTCAAACAGTCTCGGCGGGGTTCCCCGGAGCCGTCTGGTATCCGGCTGGCTCCTGCAACTATAACGCTTACTACACCAGCAAGAACACCGTCGTAATGCACACAATACAGGGCTCCGCGGCGGGATGCCTTAGCTGGATCAGGAACTGCAACTCCAACGTGAGCGTGCACTACGTCACATCCGAAGCAGGCAAGATATGGTATTGCGTGGATGAGAACTATCGTGCCTGGCACGTAGGCTGCGCCAACAGCTACTGCCTCGGGATCGAGAACGAGGGGTACGCGGAATCATCCAGCCATCCACAGGCACTCTATGACATCGCCGCGGCAGCTACCCGGGACATGTGTAACAGGTGGGGCATCACAAAGCAGAAGAGGTCTTGCCCGCCTGGTATTCTGGGACACAAAGACATCAATACCTGCGTGTGTGGCGGCGACCACTGGGATCCGGGTTCCGGATGGAACTGGACCTATTTCATGCAGCAGGTCAATGGTGGCACTCCGCCGCCTCCCGCCTATGCGGCGACCTATCAAGCGCAATCCTATCCCAGCAGCATGACGGCTGGCTCGACTGCCATCGTGTGGGCTGAGTTCAAGAACACGGGCACCGCGACCTGGGGCCACGCAGGGACGAAACTCGGTACTTCCAGCCCTCAGGACCGCTCAAGCCCGTTCTACAACTCCGGGAACTGGATCAGCGCCAACAGGCCCACCGAAGTGGACCAGTCCGCTGTAACCACCAACCAGGTCGGCCGCTTCACGTTCATTCTGAAAGCGCCAAGCACTCCCGGTACCTATACCGAGAAGTACAAGCTGGTTCAGGAGGGAGTGACCTGGTTTGGTCCTGAGATCACCTGGACCATCACCGTCACCGCCGCTAAGGGCAACATAACCGGTACGGTGCGCAACTCCTACAATAACAGCGCCATTTCTGGCGCGACCGTCTCCATCGAGGGCGGCGGAAGCACGACAACCAATTCTTCGGGTGTCTACACGTTCACGAACCTGGATCCCGGCACCTATACGCTCAACGTATCGAAGTCCGGTTTCAGCCCGACGAGCGGCACCGCTGCCGTTACCGCCGGGAGCACGACTACCAAGAACTTCACGCTCACCTCGACAGACACTATCGCTCCGAGCGTTCCCGAGGGGCTCACGGCAACCGCCACGTCTCCTTCGCAGATCAACCTGAGCTGGAGCGCGTCCACTGATACCGGTGGAGCAGGTCTCGGGGGATACATAATCTTCAGAGGCGGGTCGGAAGTCGGCAGAACGGCCTCGACCAGCTATTCCGATAACGGCCTGGCGGCAAACACGACCTACACCTACACAGTGAAGGCCCACGACAACGCCGGCAACGTATCCGCCGCGTCATCTCCGGCTTCGGCGACAACCCAACCCGCGACCGTTCCGATCTTCCAGGACGGGTTTGCCAACACCAGCTACTGGGAGCCGATTGTAGAAGGCGCCATGCCCGGGCCATATCCGCCTGACCTCGTCGCCGACCACGATCACTCGACCTTCCCCGGCGGCAACTCGCTGCGGACGAAGAGCTCGGACGAGGGTACTCAGGGCTGTCTGATTGGCCATACCTTCAGCCCTGCATTCGCGGCTGCAAAGTATGAAAGCTACTTCTTCGATGGCACCGGAATCGGCTATCTCGGCGACTTCGATGCTGGAACAGAGGGCTGGGCTAGCTATCCCAGCGCCTATGTAGAGGTTTCCAGTGTCGCGGGCGGATCCAGCGGCAACTGCCTGAGGATCCTCGACCACGGCTGGACCGGTGGCTTCTACAAGCAGTTCACCAGCGGGTTCGCTGTTGGCGACGCCTGCACGTTCAAGATATCGATCAAGGTGCCGACAGTCGGCACTTGGGGGACGGCTCCGTATCTGTTCCTCCGGTTCCGCGACGGAGCCGGAAACACGATCGGCACCGAAGCCAAGGCCAACATCAACGCCGACAACAACTGGCACGCTTACACGCTGACGGGCACAGTGCCCTCAGGCACCGCGTCCATCTGGATCGGTGCGTATATGTATCTCAACAAAACGGCTGACTACGAGTGCTTCATCGACTGGGCGACGCTCACAACGTCGCAGAGCATCCATAATAGCTCCAGACAGGGCCTCCAGGTCCGCTGCCACGGCCCTGACGGCACCGTCCGGGCGATCTACTACCTGGGCACCTATTCGGCGGCCCCGGGCACCTGGGACACCTACAGTGCCGGCTACTACAAGATCGGTACTGCAGGATGGATATGGCCGGGTGCTGCCTGCGCGCCGAGATCGATCGGCTGGCACAAGTTCACTATCGATGTCCAGCCCTACACCGGTGGGGGCAACGAGGTCAAGTTCCTCATCGATGACGTTCTGGTTGCGCAAGCAGAGCGCACGCCCGATACGCAGACCTATGGTATCGACATGGTCGCCTACGGCTACCACTACCGCGTCAACTATCCGGGTTGGTTCGACGATTGCGCGATGTACGCGCAGCCTCCTATCGCGCCCACCATCGGTAATCCGGTAGCCTTGTCTGATACGGCCATTCGCTGGAACCTGACCGACAACTCCTTCAACGAGATCGGCTTCAAGTTCCAGGATGCCGCTCAAGTGACTGTTGCATCGGCCGGATTCTCCAATGCGACCGGCGGCGCGGTATCGGCTGATGAGACCGGCCTGGCGCCGAACACGCCTTACACGCGCCATGCCAAGGCGTTCAACGGCACGCTGGATAGCTCGCCTACAGCCAGCGTGACGCGCTGGACGCAGCCTAAGGCGCCTACTACCTCCACCGTAGTCTGTGACAAACCTACCGGCTACTCAGGCGGAAAGGACTTCATGTTCACGGCGGTGGGCGGCTTCGGAGAAGGCACTGTCGCATACTATCGATATGCGTGGAACGCGAATCCGACGCACGAGTTCAACGGCTCCGAGCCGGTGTGGGATTCGGGCGATCTGATTCTCACTGCTGAAGCTGGTACTTACTATCTGCACGTTATGGCATTCAACGGAGAGGATGTTGCGAACGGGACCCTGGATCTCGGTCCGTACATCTTCGCAGAGACTCCGCCCACGAACCCGACATCTGCTGTCGAGACGCATGGAGTCGTCAGCGGCATGTGGCAATCTGCCGTGAGCGCGCCTTCGTTCACTTGGACGGGTGCGACGGCTACCGCGGGCATAGACGGGTACTACGTGTATCTGGGCACGGACGAGATCGGAGAGTCAACGGAATACGTGACATCCGCTGCTTACACCTCGCCCGAACTGACCACAGGCACTTACTACCTGCGCCTGCGCACCAAGGACACGGCAGGAAATGTGGCTGACGAGTGGGCGACGCTGTTCAGCTTCAGATACGATAGCAGCGCGCCCGAGACTCCTACGGTTGAAGACGACGGCCAGTACAGCGGCTCCAGGACCAAGCTGCACGCTGCCTGGATGTCCGTTGATCCCGAGTCGGATATCGAGGAATACCAGTACGCCGTAGGAACTTCCCCCGGAGCGACCGACGTTGTCGATTGGACCTCCGCCGGAACGGCTATGCATGCCACGATCTCAATACCTGATCCGGGTATGCAGGACGGCGTCAGCTACTACGTGTCGGTTAAGGCGAAGAACGCCGCCGGCCTGTGGAGCGAAGCAGGTACCTCGGACGGTATCCAGCCTGTGGCTGCTGCCGGCACGATCGGCCATGCCAAGAGTCTTCCTGATGGGCCTGTTGCCCTCGAAGGGAAGATAGTCAGCGCGGTGTTTATGGGCGGCTTCTACATTCAGGAGCCGGACAGAAGCTCCGGCATCTTCGTCCAGGGTTCCGGACCTGCTGTCGGCGCGATAGTCACCGTGGGTGGTCTTCTCGGCGTCAACGGCGCTGGTGAAAGAGCCATTCTCGACCCCGTCGTTGCAGTCGATGCCGATCCAGACCCGCTGAGGGCGCCTAAGCCGCTCATGCTTACGGGCAGAGCACTTGGCGGCTCGCAGTTCAAGACACATACCCCCGGCGCTGCCGGCAAGAGTGGTCTGAACAACGTCGGGCTGTTGGTCAAGGTCTGCGGGACCGTGATTGAGGAGCAGGAGACCTGCTTCACGATGACAGACGGCACTACGGCCGATCCTATCAAGGTCATCACTGCCAATCTGAACGGCCTCGGCCTGCAGTTCGGCGATCGCGTGACCGTGGTAGGCGTCTCCTCGCTTGAGCTCGACGGAGAACTGAAGTCCGTGATCAGAATCACGAGCGACACCGCCGTCACCAAGCTCGACTAGACAACCAGGGCAGGGGATCAGCCTCTGCCCTGTGACAGAATGGGCGGGGTCAGAAACCCCGCCCATTCTTGGTGTACTGTGATCGTCGGATATGCTGTCCGCCGAGCATCAGCTACTTCCTGCTGTAGTGAAGGATCGTCGAACCCGGCCGCTCGGCGATCGAGACTGCCAGGCCCTCCTCCATCATCTGCTTGCCGGTCATCGTAACGAACTCGCCGGTATCTAGATTTCTGATCATGTAGCTGGCCCCGGTATCGAGCCCCTTCAGCCGATATCGCGCAACTTCGTAGTCGCTCTTCGCGTGCCTGAATGCCTGGACGTAACCTTCGCCGGTCTCGCGCCTATCGAACTGCCAGGCCATCCATCTGTCCTCGTCTAGGCTGTGCGGACTGAGCGGATAGTAGTCTCCGTGCAGGCATATCGGCGCCGTCAAGCGCCAATCAGCGACCAGTTTCCTGAACAGATCGTAGTCCAGGTTCCCATCTCGCATGTCCCAGCAGGCGATGAAATGCGAGGCGCACATCGCCGACCGGAGATCATACTTGTCCGTCTGGCTCGATCCGGTCCCGTGATACGGCAGCCACATTGACAGCCCGTACGTGTGCCCCTGGTTCCCGAGTGGATTGTGCAGGCAATCGCTCCTGAGGAACGGCAGCGACCTCCGCATGGTCTCGAGATCGTTTCTGTGCCCGCCCGAGGCGCAGGAGTCTATAAGTATCCCCTGATGCCTGCGTCGCAGCTCGTCCCAATATGCCAGATAGCCCGTAATGTAGTGATTCTCCGTAATGCCCTGCCGGTCTTCCGCGTCCGCGCCTCGCCAGAAGGGCAGGGGATCGATGTTGTAGTCCTGCCTGTAGAGGTCGATTGCCTCGTCCACCAGTATCTTGTCGATATGGTTCACCAGCCACTTCCACGCCTCCGGGTCGCCCAGGTTCAGGAGCGTTCCTCCCAGCAGCCACTCCGGGTGATTGTCGGATAGCCACGTCCCCGCAGTGACGCGCTCAGGTTCGAACCAGACCAGGCTCTTGACTCCCTTGGAGTGCGCGTGGTCGCAGATCGCTCGCAGCCCGCGCGGGAATCGGGTCTTATCGACCTCCCAGGTGCCCGTGTTCGGCCAGCCGGTCTTGTTGACGTACCATCCGGCATCCATCCACCAGTAGTCGATCCCGAGCCGCTCCTCCAGATACCGGTCGATGAACATCGTCTGGCTTGCCTCATCGGCGTTGATCATCTCCGCGTATTGGTGGGAACTGCAGGCCGTGAGGAGTGGTTCGGATAGCTTTCCGCCCGGTTTGGGCATCCCGTGCTCGCGCATCCACCGCCGCCATACGTTCTGCGACCGCGTATAGTCGCCGTTCCAGAACTGGATCAGCATGAGCGGCGTGCGAATCTCCTCGCCCGGATGCAGCGTCAGGTGGGTAAGTTCTTGTCCCGCCCGGATGCTGAGCCCGTTCCCGCCGTCTCTCGTGAACTCGGCAGCCCACTGGCCTGGCCATCCAACCACGACAATCGCACCGCCGCCCGGCTTTTCGATGTTGAAGTAAGGCCATACCGCTCCGCAGGGCCTTCCACCGGGTGGGACGAAACGCTGCTTCGCGTCGGGTCCCAGCACCGTCGTGAGCGGCTCGAAATCGTCCGGCCTTACGAAAGTCCCCTTGTTGTGATGCAGCACGAACTCGCCGTTGCTGCCTCTCTCGAACCGCGTATCGATGGCCTGAATGTCGGATAAGATCGGCGTGTTCGCCTTCCCCGTGTTCTTGAAGTAGATCGTCCATTCGACCGTGGGGAAATCGCTGTACTCGACCGCAACACAGCGCACTTCGAGCATGGTCTTCGGGTCGGTCCAGGTAAGCGTCCACTGCGTGCGGTTTGCGTCGAGCTTCTTCGACTGCCGCTCGAATTTCCACTCTGGTAGGAGGTCTGACGAGTGCTTGCCGTCGTAGACAAACGAGAAGAACGGATCAGTTGTGAAGCCTCGCTCCTGCTCGTCCACTATTGGCATCTCGCCCAGCCACAGCTCGGACCCATCCGCCAGCGCCACCCTGGCATCCGCCCAATCCGCCTGGTCGCAAGCGATGCCGTCACCTGCGTCCGACACGTCCAAAAAGAACTCCTCCGCGCCCGCCAGGTCCACTTCAACCGGCACGCCCGGCTCGCCGCCGCGCATAATCGCTGTCCTGAAAGCTTCCTTCTCACCCACATTGACAGAGAAAACCACGCTCCCGCGGCTTCCCCAGGTGTCGGCATTGTTGTCAACACCCGCCACCGCCATGAAGGTCTTGCCCGGACCCGGCAGCCGAACGTGGATTCTGCTCACCGCATGGCAATACAGTCCGCGCGTATATTGCGTGTGGCCGAGCTTCATCGGCTTTCCGTTGCGCGAGTTTAGCTGCAGCGGATCGTGATTGGCAACCACCACCAATCCCGATGCCGGTTTCGGTTCCACGACCTTCGCCTCGAGCTTTGCTCCAACCCACTGCCGGAGCACATCCATCTCCTCCGGCTTAGGAGCCTTTGCCGCCTGCGCTGCTTGACCCATCAAAGTGACCCCCAGACTTAGCAATAACGCGACTCTCCGCATCTCTCTTACCTTTCGCGTTTTCTGCACTTTCGCGTTTTCGAATCGATTCCCTTCCTGATCCCTTGTCAGCTCCCGACATTCCGCGTAAACTTGAGTTGCTCAAGGCTGAGTCATATCGCGCCGTCGGAATTCCTTTGATGGCAAGGGAGAATAGTATGCAGTGGTTGACACTAGCGGCAGGCATCGTGCTGCTGGCGAGCATGGCCCAGGCGGAAACAACTATCGTTCGCAACGGACAGACGGACTATCGCATCGTGACGCCGGACAGGCCATCGCCCGCGGTCAAGACAGCGGCGAAGGAACTGCAGAGCTTTGTCTATCGAATTGCGTCTGTGCGCATGCCCATCGTAACGGAATCCCGCGCCGCTGATGCTCCTGCGTTCCTGATCGGTCCCTGCAGGCATAGCGCGGAAGCGGGTCTGGTGGATAGGGCCTCGAAGCTTGCGGAGGACGGCATCCTGATCAAGACCCTCGGGCGCGATATTGCCCTCCTCGGCTCCAATGAGCGCGGTCACCTCTACAGCGTCTATGTCCTGCTGGAGAAGTTCCTCGGCGTCCGATTCCTCGCCTGGGACTGCACCATCGTTCCCGCTGCTGCTGACCTCACGCTGCCGGAGATCGATTACGCCTACGCGCCGCCGTTCATGTACCGCGAGACGCTCTACTGGAACTCGTTCCCGAAGGAGATTGCGACACGACAGCGCCTCAACGGGCCATATACGAAGTGCGATGAGACAGTAGGCGGCAAGATAGCGTTCTTCCCCTACGTCCATTCCTTTGACGACCTCATCCCGCCGGAGGAGTACTTCAAGGACCACCCTGAGTACTTCAGCCTGCAGGGCGGCAAGCGAGTCGCGGAGCACGTTCATGCGCAGATCTGTCTCTCGAACCGTGAGGTGCTGCGGCTAGCCAAGGAGAAGGTGCTGAAGTGGTGCGAGGAGCATCCGGATATACCGATCATCGACGTTTCCCAGAACGACGGCAACGGGTGGTGCGAGTGCGAGCACTGCATGGCCATAGTCAACGAGGAGGGGTCTCAGCACGGTCCGATTCTGCGCTTCGTGAACGCCATCGCCGATGAGGTGGCAAAGAAGTACCCGGACAAGTGGGTGGAGACCCTCGCGTATGCGTATTCGACCAGACCGCCCGCCATCACAAAGCCGCGCCCGAACGTGATCATCCGCCTCTGCCACGCCGGGTGCTACTACCACGGCTTCGAAAAGTGCGGCCTCGGCGCCAATCTCACAACCTACATCGACCAGTGGAGCAGACTCACCAGGCGCATATTCATCTGGCACTACGCCACCAACTTCGCGCACTACATCGCGCCCTGCCAGAACCTCTCCGGGCTGGCAAAGGACATCAAGCACTACGGGCGAAGCGGCGTGAACGGGCTGATGGTGCAGTGCAACTACCAGGGGCCAGGCGGTGAGCTTGCCGAGCTGCGCCAGTATCTTGCCGCGCAGCTAATGTGGGATCCTTCTCAGGACCCGATGAAGCTGCGCGAGGAGTTCTGCAGGGGCTACTACGGCGAGGCGGCGGACGACGTCCTTGCGTTCCTTGCGCTAATGGACAAAGCGGCAGCCAGGCCGGTTTCGCACGCCTTTGGGGCCTGGGACCCGCTTACCACAACGCCTGATGTGCTGGTCAAGGAATCGCTGCTGATCCTAAACAAGGCTAGACACACCACAAGCGGCAGAGTCGTCAAGAACCGCATCGACAAGCTCCTGCTGCCGCTCTGGTATATGCAGCTCACGTATCCCGAATCATACGGCCTCTCCGCATCCGAGGCACGCAGACTCTGGCCGCGAGTGAAGCAGGTGATCGACACCAACAAGATCACACATATCAGCGAAGGAAAGCTAAGCAAGGACTGGATCGTGGAAATGGATGCGGCGCATTCGCCCCTTGCCCCGGGCGTCGTCTTCGACCTGGCGCACGCCGGCCGGGCGAAGACCGACAACTGCTTTGCCTGGCAGGCAACTACCGTTGAGAAGTCTGGCCGGACGCTCCGCGGGGTGCTGCAGCATCCCAACAGGGAAGGCGATGCGACAGCCGTCTACGAAGTACCGCTGCCCTTGATCGCAGAGGGGGAAAAGCTCCTCCTGAAGTTCGGGACAGTGGTAACCCAGAAGTCCGCCAATGGAGTGCGCTTCTCTGTCGTCGTCGATGGCAGCGAGAAGTGGAATGAGACCAAGACGACTTACCTGTTGCCGCCGGACGAGGCGGCGAAGACTGCCCAGGACGCGATCCTCCCAGGCCAGAGTCCGTTTTCCGATCACCTGGTCGACCTGTCGGGGTCTGCGGGGAAGACGATCGAGCTCACACTTCGCGTCAACGCCCTCGGCGATCACAACCACGATTGGGCTACCTGGGTCGAACCGAGGATTGTAGTGGAGAAGTAGCGTCTCTCTTTCGCGGAAAGGTCTCACTGCCGGGAGTATATCAACTCCCGCCGCCAGGCTTCCAGCGGTCTCTCCTTCGGCTGTGGCGCCTGCTGCATCGGCCTGTCATCGGAACTCGTCCAGCGGTAGACGGCAGTAGGATTACTGATGAGCCGTTGTCCGTTCGGCAGCGTCGATATCCTCCCGCCAATCACGTCGATTCTGTTCCACGGCTCCAGTATCGACGCCGCGGGCAACTGAAGAAGCAGTCTGGGTATCAATGGCCCGGATTCTGACCGAGCGCGAAGCGCCAGCGTGCGGCCTTTGTCGGCGGTCAAGACGATGCTCTCTCCCTGCAGGTTCACGATGCTTCCGTCTGGCTGTGCCAGCGCGGAAGCGATATGCTCAAGTTGCCGTCCAAACGTAGGAACCAGGCTGGCGGTAGCCTCCCCGCGGGCGAACAGGGAGCCTGCGTCCCAAGGGTCTTCTACGGTTTGGTTCGCCTCATAGTTGCCGGGTAACAGATACACCCCATCTGCTATGATGTCGCCGCCCTCTGCTAATATGCCGGTGACAATGGCATTATCATAGCTGCCAGATAGCTGCGTCTGCGCAAGCACTCTCACGGAACACCCATACGGCCGCATTATGAGACTGAACTGCGATTCATCCACGGCAACGATGTCGCTATCGGCCACCCTCACCCAGCTTCCAGGCTGTACCACATTGCCCGCGCTGTCCAGTAGAGGGCCGTTGCTGCTGTCGGCGTGGCAGTCCGTGTACGACCCCACATAGGCGATGTCCTCCTGGGTTCGGGGCAGCAGGCAGCGCGCCCTGTTGATCTCCTCCGGGTAGAAGATGCTGTTGATGCCTGTAACGATGACAATATCGCCGAGTCCCGGCTTGCTAAGACCAGCGCATTTTACCCTCACGCCTCTGGGCGTCCCGTGCGGCACCGGGTCTGGCACAGCCTTACCTCGCAGTGAAAGGCTGTAAGGGCACGACAAGATGCTGTTGTCGGTCAACGTGCTGCCGTCGTTGATGTAGAAGCACGACTCATCAACATACGTCACCTTGCCACACGTCCGAACCAATAACCCTACATTGTATGCCCCTCTTCCCTTGTGAACACCGGCCATGTGGCGCGGCGCGAACCCGCCCAGAGTGACCAGGCTCATTGCGAGCGGCTTTGGCACCTCGTCCGCCGGACCCAGGTTCCAGATGCGCTCTGCGGCTATGTATCGTTCGATAGGGGCCGTAAAGAGCGTGCCCAGCACGGCGACCAAATCCCCAGTGTTCACCTGCTCCGTCGTCTCCACTCTGATTCCGGAGGCCCGGCTTACATCCTCCACATAGAACGCACCGAACATGGTTGGTGTTGTTCCAGCGACAACAGGGGTAGGCCGGAGGTAGACCTTGGTCCCGTCCGTCAACATGCCCATCGCTCCGACAGTTGCGCACCTTACCGCCGCCGCTGGCGCAATCGGAACGCTCCGCACATCGCTGAACGACACCGTACCACCGCCAATCGCCACTGCCTGCAGGTCGAGCCGATCGCCGCTGAACGGTATCGAGGTTCCGTAGTAATTGCCGCTGGCGGCTGGTTTGCCTACGCCGACCATAGCGGCGCCCTCCGGCGTGATGCGCCAGAACTGAACCGCAGACACCTGGCCGGAGACGATCGCCCCCACCGTTGACGGCACACTGTCGACGACTTCCTCGGTCAGCGTCGGCCGGTACATCTGCACAGTAGGGTTGGTCTTGTTCGCAACTACCACCGGTCGCGGGGACGTAGCGAGCACAACCCCCGAGTCTGCTTTCACCAACTCGGCAGCCACCACGTAGCTCCCGTCCTTCTCGAACTTCGTGTCCCAGGCGCACAGCCAGGGCGGTTCGGCCGCCGCCCAGATGACCTTGGACGAGCCGCCTTCCTCGACCCGGACCCTGACTTCCAGGTTCGGCCCCGTAGCACTCGAGACACGGACGGAAATGTGCACCAGCCCGCTCACTGCCGAGCCCTCGGGCGGTGTTGGGTCTTCGAACTCAATGCTGGGTGGTCTGTAGTACGGGTTCATCAGCGGGTCGCCGATGACCACCTCCATCCACGAGAGAAGTGGCAGGCCCATATGAGCACTCTCCGCCCATGTTCGTCCCGCAGCGTATTGTGGCAGTATCACTCCGGGCTGCGGCACGAAGGCGCCAAAGGGCTCTATGACATTGCCGGTCGTTCCGCAGCACCCCTCACGGATAAGTTCAAGGCTCAGGCTCTGGGCGTTCTTGAAGCCGAAGGTGACCCCATCATCCCGCTGGTCGTAGATGAGCGTGGACAGCGGCGTCTCTTGTATGACCTCGTTCGGGGACAGAGGATCATCAGGGGGGTAACAGATCGCCGCGTACGTGCTGGTCTGCGTCCACTCTATCGAGGTGAGGTCGATCTCGGCCACTCTCACATTGCTCGGTTGCCCTGGGGAAAAAACCGTGCAGATACTCTCGGTGCTGCTGAAAGCTGCTTTGGCGTCGCTTCCATTCGTGTACTTCAGTAACTTGCCGTCCGCGCCAAATAGGCCGGCCCAATGACTGGAGTACGCCGCCGCGGGACGAGTGAAATACACCCTTACCTTCCCCGGCGCCACATTTGTCGGCTGCGTGTCCCTCTTGACATCCGGGAGATACCACCCTTTTCTGATCCCTCTGTAGATGGCGTCCCCGGATACTGCGTAGAACAGTCCCACGGATCCCGGCAGCCAGCCAGTCGTGCCGGCCGTCGTGTCATTCAGGTTCAATGGCCGCCACCACGCTGTGACGCTGTCTGCTGATGCATCATACGAACCACGGCTTGCGTAGCCGATCACATTCCTGCGTCCCACGGCGTATCCCTGCCCGGAGAGCCGCTCCACCATATCGAAGCCGAGGACGCCGTTTATCGCACCCTCCGCGGCCTCGAACGACAAACCGCTCTCATCCAGCACAAACACTGCTTCGCCCGGTTCGTCGATAGCACTCCGCCCTCTGTCCGGAGCCTCGGCGGCCACGGACCGGTCGATCACCCTCCTGATATCGAGCGGAACTCCCGTTCCCTGCGGGTCGAGGGGCGCTGCGAACGCATCCAGCCTGCAGACCATATACCTCATCTTCCACTTGTAGGCCGGCACCGTGTATGAATCCGACCACTGGAAAGCCCCCGCGCTTGCGCTGCCTGTGCTCAGCTCCGCCACAAACCTGCTTACCGCCGCAACTCTGTCACCTGCCCATGCCACCGATGCCCTGTCCTGGCCCGAGTCCTCGATTGCCCACTTTGTCCCATTGAACACACGGAACTTGGACCTCCCGTATGCAATCGCAACGTGGTTCGCGTCGTAGACCGAGAGGTCCGCTGCCGCTGCCTGGTCGATCGCCAGGACAGGAGCGCCCTCCGCTCGTGTCCATTCCTCTCCGTCGAGGCGGAGTATGTAGCCGCTCTTGGCTATTGCCCAGCCATAGCTGTCCCGCACGCAGATCGGCCCGACACCTCCTTCAGCATATGATCGCGCCCAGTTCGCCCCGCCGTCGGTCGTATGCCACATGCCGTTATTGGCCGACAGCCACGCCTCGTCTGCGCTTACAGCGGCTATGTAGTTGGGCTCCGTATCCTCTGGCAGATTTCCCCACGCGTCAGTCCACCGCGGCCATCTCTGAACGAAGTGCGGCCGTGGACGATCTCGCTGCGACCCCCATCTCCCTGCGATCCACCCGGAATTCGGGCTGATGAACGAACACGCGCACCACGCACGAGACGAAAGCCACGCAACTTCCTCCGGCCCGCGGATCGAGGTCCAACTCACTCCGCCGTCCGTAGTCATAATCACGCCCCCGTGATCGGAGGCGACGACCGCGCACATTGGATGCTCCACAGGATCTGGCACGCTTATATCGGACAAAGCCTGGGCAACGAAGGCTTTCGAGGTGTCCGAAACGGCCGTCCACTGTCCGGACGGAAACTCGCGCCGATACAGGATTCCCCCGTTCCCGATGGCGACAACGTGCGTTGGGTCCAGAAAACGCACCTTGGTGAACACTGGTGCGGACTCGACAGTCGAGTTGCGGGCGCTTGCCCTGAATGCGTCGAACTCAGCCCACTTCTGGCGCTCGGCGGGGTGAATGCTGGTCCCGTCATAGTAGGGGTTAGTAACGCCGCCGACTCCCCGGTAAGCGCCGATCGGTTCCCTTCCCCAGGGTGTCTTGCCAAAGAGCAGGCAGAGCGCGCTGTCCACGGCTGTAACGCGGCCCGAGCCTGCTACTAGGATCGGAATTCCGTAACACAGGACGATGCATTTCGTTGGATCGGTAGCCGGGTCGTTGACGTCAAAGCCCGGGCGCGCCGACAGAAACGACCGCAAGCCTTGATGGCCCTCGAAGTCTTCAAGGATGTACCTGGTGAAGTCGCGTGGCGATATGAGCTCGTCCGATATCGGGCAGTAGACTCCAGTCTTGTTCGATGACGGGATCCCGCGTACGGAGCAGTAGTAGTCCGCCACGTCCTTCGACGTGTTCCTGCCGGTGTTTGGGTCCACAAAAGCGGAACTGCTGTTGTAGACTACGACCACATCCTGAGGAAGCAACTCACCAACCGCCGCCGATAGCCCGGCAAAGAGCAGGATTATGCCAAACACACACCCGCGCAGAACCATTCCAGCCGCCCGCCCCAAACATTGTGCCCGAAATACCAGCGAAGGCGTACCCGAAGCGGAAGCGCCGCGAAACATCGCCCATAGGTGGCTCTGGACTGCTCTCTTTCCTGTATCCAATCCCTTAGAAACCCGCGGTCCGCAATGCTCGATTCGCTTTTCCCCGTACTTATGCCAGGAACGGTCAAAATCGCCACATCGTATATTAAGTAGGTGCGGGATTAGGGTATGTAACAAAAGGATGGGCTTCCGAGCAGACGTCCTCCTAAGCCCACCAGCACCCAACTGCAGCGAGTGCCCGCAAGGGCAGGCAGTAGAAAGAGGCAAAGGCAATGCGTTGCAGCAGATGCGGAAACGAAATACAGCACGTGCCGGAGCACTTGGCCGGCCTGGCCGTATGGGTCTGCCAGCAGTGCACGAACAGCGCCCCCAAGCGAGAGGCGCTTCATATGACCGAGGAGACGATCCAGAAGCGCGCGGCGTCTCGCGGTCGCAAGAAAGCCGCCTAGGCGAGCCCCAAGCATGCTGGGCTTGCCTACGCGCATCAAATACCAGAAACAGAGGGTCCGCTCACCACGCGGGCCCTTTTGCTATAATAAAAGCCGAGCACGCTGTCACTTTATCTGGTTTCTTGCCTTTCCGGCTTCCGTGCTGCATTTTCTATGAGTAATCTCGACCACGTGGACCGAAAACTGCTGGAACTGCTCCAGAGCGAGTTCCCGATCGTGCCTCGTCCGTTCGACGCGATCGGCGACACGCTCGGCATCGGCGCCGCGGAGGTGCTGGAGCGCACATCGAAGCTCAAACGCGGCGGAATCATCCGCCAGATCAGCGCCATATTCGACTCCGCGGCCCTCGGCTACCGGAGCGAACTCGTCGCGGTCCAGGTCGAACCAGCCGCCCTCGACTCTGTCGCCGAGATCATCTCACACCACAAAGGCGTAAGCCACTGCTACTCCCGCGACGCGGACTACAACCTCTGGTTCACCGTCACGGTCGCCCCGGAAGAGGACCTCGCCGTGGCCATCGAGACCCTGTCTCGCGACACCGGAGCAGCCCACTTCCTCCGCCTGCCTCAAACGCGTCAGTTCAAGATCGGCGTGTTTCTGGATGTAACCGGCGGCGGCGGCGCGCTCCCGAATGCCCCCAAACCTGCCCCTGCAAACAGCCTCGACCCCGTGCTCCGGCCATTCGTGCGCGTGCTTCAGCGGGATTTGCCGCTCACTTCCACTCCGTTCAAGGACCTCGCCTCCGCCTCCGGCCTAACTGAACCCGCGCTGCTGACTGCGGCGAAGCAGCTTCTCGATACCGGCATCATGCGGCGTTTCGCGGCGGTCTTAAGGCACGTCAAAGCCGGGTTCAAGGTCAACGCCATGGTCTGCTGGCAGGTCCCGGAGTCCGACCTTGAAACCGCCGGCCTTGCGCTCGCCCGTCACCCATCAGTAAGCCACTGCTACCAGCGCGCCATCTCGCCCGACTGGCCCTGGCCTCTCTACACGATGGTCCACTGCCGAACCCAACCCGAGCTCGATCACGTCATCTCCGAGCTCAAATCCAGCCTATCCGCCGCCGTCTCAACGCCCGACAAGCTCGACTACCGCGTGCTCAGGACCCTCAAGGAGTACAAGAAGTCCCGCGTTACCTACTTCGACTGACCCCTCCTCTTCCGGTTACGTCTGTCCCCGGTTTTGGGCAAAAAGAAGCAGGTGAAGAAAGAGCCACAGGAAAGGGCGGTAACGCGGATGGGCAGCATTAACTGGCGAAACTGGGGAGAATCGGCGTTCGACGAAGCCAAACGATCGGGCAAGCCCGTGTTGCTCTCGATCAGCGCGGTGTGGTGCCACTGGTGCCACGCCATGGATTCCAGGACATACTCCGATCCCCGTGTAATCGAGATCATCAACCGCGACTACATTCCCATCCGCGTCGATACGGACCGGGAACCGGACATCAACATCCGCTACAACATGGGCGGCTGGCCGTCCACGGTGTTCCTGACCTCGGACAAGGACGTGATGACCGGCGCGACCTACATGCCGCCGGACCAGATGCTGATCGTCCTCGACCGCGTCAAGATTGCCTACTCCGAGCAGAACCATGACCTGTTGGAAAAGGCCAGGCAGGCGAGGGAGGAAACCGAGCAATCCTTCAAGCAGCCCTCCATCAAGGGCTCCAGGGCAGGCGATGTTGATAAGGTGCTGGATGTGCTGCGCGAGGCCTACGATCCTCTCAACCACGGCTTCGGCACGCACCAGAAGTTCCCGTATCCTTCCGCGCTGCAGCTTCTTCTCTTCAGCTTCGAGACCACCGGCAACGTGGACGACCTGAGGATGGTGACGGGCACCCTCGATGCGATGATGGAGGGCGGCATGTTCGACCCCGTCGAGGGCGGGATGTTCCGCTATGCGACCAAGCGCGACTGGACCGACCCCCACTACGAGAAGATCCTCTCCGACAACGCCCGAATCGCGCACGTGCTGCTGGACGCCTACCGCCTCAGCGGCAAGGAGGACTACCTGAGCCTCGCGCACGAGGTCTTTGGCTACCTGGAAAGGGTGCTGCTGGACCCCAAGACGGGCCTCTTCCACGGCAGCCAGGACGCGGATGAGGACTACTACCTCGCCGACGCCGACGAGCGAAAGCAGATGACCGCGCCTGCCGTGGATCCCGCGATGTATACGGACTCGAACGCGATGATGGCGCTCGCCTACACCAGGCTCTACGGGGTCGGCAGGGACCCGATAGCCCGCGACAAGGCGCTGAGGATCGTTGCGAGCCTGGATGGCATCGTCAAGGCCAGGGACGCCGCCGTCGCTCATTATATCGAGGACGGCCGCCCTCACGAGTTCGGAATACTCACCGACGCGGCCAATCTCATCCTGGCCAACCTCGTGTGCTGCGAGGCCACGGGCGACGAGTCCTACATCCGGTCGGCAAAGGAGATGCTGGAGTCGGTGTTCGCGGGGTTCGGTTCCGCGCACGGCGCGTTCTACGACATAAGCGAGGACCGTGCGCGCAAGCGCGGGCTGACTCGATATTCGACGCCGATCGAGGAGAACTCGATACTCGCGCTGGCGTTCGTGAAGCTCGCCGACCTCACGGAGGATGAGGCATATCGCCTCTCCGCGAAGCAGGTGCTTGACGCGCTTTCCGGCCAGTTCGAGAACTACGGCATCATGTCCTCTATCTACGGGACGGCGGTCGGTGTGCTGACGGCGACCCCGATGCTGGTCACGATCCACGCGGAGCCCGGCACCGAGGAAGCGGACGCCCTGATCGAGGCATCACTCGGCTCCTGCGGCCTCAACTGCACCGTCCGCACGATAGAATCCGACGCCGAGCCCTCCGCCAGCCTCTGCCTCGGCACGTCATGCAGAATCAAAGTAACCGACCCCGACGACCTCTCCCAGGCCCTCCAAGACATCACCGCCGAAGCGCATTTCAAGAGTTGAGGGCTGTGCGAGAGATTGCAGGGCTTTCCTGATGACTACGAGGGTCGGGCTAGCTAAGCCCCCCTTCCAAGGTGGCGGGGGCTAGGGAGATGTCCCTCTTTCGTCATTCCGAGCGCAGCCGAGGAATCTATTGGGTGAGGCAACTGGAACCGCAGCCATAGATGTCTCTCCCACTTATGTCTCACGCGTCCCGTCCGTCCCATATCCGGGGCACTCTGCCCCCCGTTTCCAGACGCCCGGACTTGCACAAGTTGACACAGCCGTATGCTTGGCATATACTACTGACTGAGCCCGTGGGAGTTTTGGACCCCCGGGCGTCCACTTCTCTGGTTGCTACTCCACTGATCGGGTTGCCAAGGCGATGGGGTGACGAATGGATGGCGCGTATTCCGAAGCTGAGGTAAGGGATAGAGCTAAGAGACTCTATCAGTTTCTGCGAGGTCTAGTGCTGCTTCGCCAGGTACCGGTTCGCAACTACCGCAACTACGAGTTGTTCGTTCCATTAGATGACCTTCCCGAATTGCCCGACTGCTTGTTCATCGGCCGGGATGTCCTCCCGGAGGACGAGCGTGATACGTGGTTGCAGGTCCGATGCCCTCGACTCGACAACTTCCCTGAGCCACCGCCTGATCTGCTTGATTGGCTCGATCCCAGCCAGCTAGGCGATGCCACGTTGGACGCACCCCAGTTGCTCCGCGGCGGCCAGTTCGGGATTGAGGGCATATCCGATGACGACGACAATGAACCGTTGCCTATGGCAGATGTCGAGCCACCGGCTGACATTGTTGCCAAGTGGGAGTCCTACATCGAGAATCAATGGGTGCCATGGGCTGAGCGAACGCGACCAAAATACGGTGTGAAAAGGCTGTATGACGATCTCTTCCGCATGTACCAGAAGCAGGAGCAAATGGGAGAGACCTATGAGGTGGCGATCGGGTTCGGTTTGCTAAGTTGGCGACCGTCAGCGAGTGTGGAGATACGTCGCCACCTGATCACCGCTGAGTTGTCCCTGGAACTCGATCCCCGCCGGCAGGTCCTGAGCCTGCATCCTACAGCCAGCGGCACAGAGCTCCGGCTCGAGGAAGATATGCTTGACCCGGCACAGTGGCCGAGCAATGAACTGCGAAACCGCATCAAGGAGGAACTGGCGGAGGTTTCGGCGTCGCCTTGGGAGGCCGAGGGATTGCACGATGTTCTCGCTACGTACGGCCACGCCCTGTCGTCCGACACCGTCTATGACCGGTCCTATGCGGCTCCGACGGCCGCGCCGCCGCGTCCTGTCATTGCCTTTGCGCCATGTCTCCTGCTGAGAAAGCGAGGTAACGAGGGACTCATCGGTCTTCTGGACGCCATCATCGACGCTATTGATCGCGGAATGGAAATACCACCGGCTGTCGAGCAGCAAGTATGCATCATTGAGAAGCGCCGCAGACCGCGAAATGGTGCCGATGCTGGCACCGACAGCGAAGAAAGCGAAGATGATGAGATGTACTTGCCTCTGCCCGCCAACAAAGAGCAACAGAGGATAGTCGAATACCTTAGGTACGGGGAGGGTGTTGTCGTTGAGGGGCCTCCAGGCACCGGCAAATCTCATACAATCGCCAATCTCGTGTGTCATCTTCTGGCAACAGGAAACGTGTCCTGGTGACAAGCCATACGGCGAGGGCGCTGCAAGTGCTGCGCGACAAGATTCCGGAGCCGATCCGCCCCCTATGCGTGCAGGCGCTTTCGAATGACGTCAAGGGGATGCAAGATCTGGAGTTCTCCGTTAAGGGTATCACGGACCGACACCTTACCTACGACTTCGAGGAATCTAGACGTGAGATGGACCGTCTTGAAAAGGATCTGGCCTCTGCCCGCAAACGGCGGCAGGAGGCGATCCACGATCAGCGTGCATCACGAGAGGAAGAGGTGCTGCGTCGTGAAGGCATTGGGGGGGTCTACTCAGGCACCCTCGCAGATATCGCCCGCACCCTCAACAGCGAATCCGAACAGCTGGGTTTCATAGAGGACGTTGTTTCTAGAGATGAGGTTCCGCCGGTCTCGGCAGACGAATTCCGGACTATGTTGTCCATCCTCGCCCAAAGCGACACCGAAGCCAATCCAGTTGAGATTGAGCCGCCGCTACTGAACAGCCTGCCACATCCAGACGTAGTGGACGACCTGGCGGAGGATATCCAGCGGCTGAGTCAGTTAGCGGCAACAAACGGCGATCCAGGGCAAGTGAGACTCGTCCAACGTCTGCGGCAGCTGACGTCTCAAACAAGAGATGCCCTGTTTGATGATACACAGCGTATAGTAGAGAGGCTAGAGCATCTTCAGAGGCGGCGCACGGAGGCGTGGCTCAACACGGCTGTTGTCGACGTGTTCACCAATAGGGAAAGGCCGTGGCGAAGCCGTCTGCAGGATTCTCAATCTGCCATCGAGCGACTCCAGCAAATCCCACGAGAGGTCCTAGACGCACGAATCGGCGGACTGGAGGGGCTTGATCCGGACGTCGTTTACCACCATGCTGCTGTCTTGCACAGGCATTTTGAGGCACGTCCAGGAAAAGGGCTTGGTTTCACTCTACTGCTGCCGCGTGATGTCAGGAGTGTGGACTGTACCCAGTAAAACGGACACTTTGTTAAGCTGCTTTGGCGGCGGCCTCGAACTCGACAGGGCTTAGGTAGCCCAGATACGAGTGCATCCGCTGCCGGTTATAGAAGACTTCGATGAAC
>JBPOHN010000005.1:0-2247 GCA_052035525.1 Armatimonadota bacterium | reverse complement strand
GGATGTTCAGCAGTATGCCGCCTTTGGTGGCTGCTCGATACGGGCCTGCGATATAGGCCAGCTTCATCGCTTTTGCTCCGTCAGGTTGGTTGGTCATTTGGTCCATAATCACACTCACTTTCCTTAGCTCGCTCATTGGTCCATATCCTCGGGCGCTTCGCCGTCGAATCGCGTCCAGCAGGGAGTGAACCATACCGGGATTGTGCCGAGCTTGCCTCCCCGGTTCTTGGCTACCACTATGCGGGCTCGCCTGGCTTCGAGCGGATCGCCAGGCGTCCACATCTTCGGCAATGGGTTGTCGATCAGGATCACCTTGTCCGCGTGGCCTTCTTGGTTCCCGCCGTCGCGGAGGTCTGATAGCAACGGTGTCTTGTCCTCACGCTTCTCGATACTCCGGCTCAACTGCGAAGGCACTACAACGGGAACATTAAGCTCTTTCGCGAGGTTCTTCAGCGTCCAACAGACGGCGCTCAACTGGCCGTCGCGGTTGTCGGTTTTGATATCACAGTCGATCAACTGCAGGTAGTCGATCAGGATGATGCCTACGTTGTCGGAGATGACGGCGCTCCGGGCTCGTGCGCAGAGCTTCGTCAATGCACACGGCATATCGTCTACGAGGAAGTTCGTATTGGAGAGCTCGCCGTGGGCTTTGACGATCCGATCCCAATCCTCTCCGGTCATCTTGCCCGACTTGGCGGTGTTCGCGTCTACCCGCGCCCTCATGCACACAATGCGTTCGACAACTTCCTCGGTCGTCATTTCGGCTGTAAAGAGCAGCGGCACCTTGCCGGACATCGCGGCCTGGTCCAAAGCGTGCTGCAGCAGCACGGACTTGCCTTGGCTGGGCCTGCCGCCGATGATGATTAACTCTCCTGGGTTCATGCCGTAGATCATATGGTCAAGGGCCCAAATGCCGAACCTATGCCCCATTGCGCCACGTCCGTCCATGTAGCCGGTGAACCGGTCGAACACCGTGTGCATTATCTCTGAGGACCGCCTGAGCCGCCCGCCTCGGTGCGCTCCGATCTCCACGGCCTTGTTCATCATCAGTGATACGGCGTCATCATTCTCGGCTTGCGCCGAACCGACAACTGCCATCCCTGCCGCGATCAGCTTTCGGAACGTTGACTTCTTGGCTACTATCTTCGCGTAGTGCTCGATGTGCGCGGCGGTCGGGACCGACTCCACGAGCGCCATCAGGTATTCAGTGCCGCCGCAGTCCTCGAGCTTGCCGCGTTTGCGTAGCTCCTCTTGGAGTGTGATGAGGTCGCAGGGTTCCTTGCTGTCGATCTGTGCTAACAGAGCATCGAAGATCACCTGATGAACTGGCCTGTAGAAGTCGCCCGCAGTGAGGATCGACGCGCCTTTGTGCAAGGCGTCATTTTCCAGCATCATTGAGCCAAGCGTGGACTGCTCGGCCTCAATGCTATGCGGAGGGACAGCGCCAATGTGCTCGTCAAGCATCGACTGCTACCCCCGTGTTGGCACGCTCTTTCGCGAACTGCCTCTGAACCCATGTGGGGTCGGTTTCCCACGGAGGCTTGTCGCCGAGCCTCTGCCTCAGTTCCTCCTCTATGCGGTCGCGCTCGTCACTCTCCGAGGACTTGGCGCGGGTTCCCGGCATTGTGCCGTTGCTCAGGTGGTCGGCTATCGGCTTGGCCAAATAGGTGAAGGGCTTTCCAGCGACTCGCGCGGGTTCGTGCTTGTGCAGTCTGCGGAGGATCGTCACCGCTTCCTCGGTGTTCCACTCTGGCATCTCCTGAAGTTCCACCAGCGCCCGGACTGTGCTTTGCTTCTGGTTGGTCGGGATGTTGCCACCGTTGAGGAATAGATCCCGGTAGGTCATGATCAGCTTGTGTCTGAGGTGTTCCGAGTCCGAAGCGTCGTTAGACGAAGAAGAAGCATGGCTCTCTTTTGTTCTAACATGGTTCTCATGGGTACTAATAAGGTGACCCAGGTCATCCGTGATACCGGTGTCAGGTCTCTGGTGTACCGGGGGTGGGGTCATCCGTGATACCGGTGTCAGGTCTCTGGTGTTACCGGTATCAACCAAGTTACCGGTATCCCAGGAGTCATAATCCTTGTTGATTCCGATAGTCGAAACGCCTCCATCCCGGCGATCAACGCGCAAGACCGACCACGCTTTCAAACGTTTGACAGACCGCTTGACTGTGACCACAGTAAGGCCGCAAGCCGACGCCAGTGTCGAGTAGGAGATGGGTGCTTCCTTCTTGCCCCAACCATACG
>JBPOHN010000020.1:0-88672 GCA_052035525.1 Armatimonadota bacterium | reverse complement strand
AGTTCGAGTCAAGGGAGCAGGCAAGGAGGGAGATCTTCGAGTTCATCGAAGTCTTCTATAACCAGCAGCGGATGCACTCGTATCTGGGCTACCTAAGCCCTGTCGAGTTCGAGGCCGCCGCCAAAGCAGCTTAACAGAGTGTCCGTTTTACTGGGTACAGTCCACAGGTCTTCCAAGGCCTCACCGGCAGTATCCGTTCTCGGTCCGTTTCTCTGGCAACATGGGCCACCCTAGTCGCCGCAGTGGTCAAGCATCATCGCTGGTTTTTTATGTCCCGCTGTGAGTGGGTCTCCGGACCCCGCACCTGACGTGTCAGGTCAAGAGACCTTGACACAGCGGAGCGACAGAAAGATGCAGTGTCGCACACCCCCCATTTCATAGTGACGGCGGCGGTTGATGTGTGTATGATCGTTCCGCTGGCGCAACATCCGGTACTGCGGTATGCTCATTCGGTCTTTCGGTCTTTCGGGAATCTTGTTCCCGAAACTGTAGCCTCACATCTCCGGCAGAACGACTTCCATGAGTCACGCGTTCTGACACCAGAACACCACCGCACTCCGCAAGAGCCCTCGTTGTCTCCTCGGCTACTATCTTCCTCGCCGCAGGATTGTTGAACACGGGCAGCCAGCCGGTGCACGTCGCCGTGATGTAGTAGTAGCACGCGCCTGTGTCGATGCTCTTCCACTTCACGGCTGTTCATTCGCTCGTCCCAGGCTATTGTCCTCCTACCCGTGGGTTTCGCGAACAAGATTCCCGGAAGACCGAGTACTTCGAATGCGGTAGATCCAGAGCATCGATCAGATCAGTGACATTTGCCATGCAATAACCCAAGGCAGCAACTGAGACGGCGTCTGGGCTCGTTGTTCGGCTGATGCTGTAGCTGCGATCCGACCTGTCTTTCTGCTCATGACTGGCGCTGGCATTTTGACATTCTCTTGCCGTGCGCCTCATGGCGATTTTCCACCGCCATTTGCGGTGACGGCTGGCGGTAGACGGTTGTGGAGATGCTGCCTAACGTGGTTGAGGTAATCCGTGCTGTTGAGCTTGGAAAGAAGACAAAATGAGGTGGCGCGCTTGGAGGGAATCGAACCCCCGACCTAATGGTCCGCAACCATTCGCTCTATCCCCTGAGCTACAAGCGCGCGCCGATTGCAGTTCAGAGTATAGCATAGCCGCCTCTGCGTGTCAATCAAGTGCGAGGCCGTCCAGCACACCTCGGGAGGGCTAGGGGCTGGTTTTCACGCTGGCGGTGGCGGAGCCGGTGCTGACGTTCTTGTGCGCTACCATCGGGAAGAACGTCTTCTCGTCGTAGTCCGGGCTGCGGTCCCTGGTATGGCACTCCAGGCAGAGCGATGGCGGCACCTGCGTGCGTGCAGTCATCGACTTGCGCTCCATCCCGTGCGGCAGGCTGGCAGCGTGGCAAGTGGCGCAGTCGACGCCTCCAAGGCCATCATCAGGCTGCACATACTGCTGAACCGCCCTATAACGCTCCGAATGGCACGACAGGCACTCAGGCGTCGTGTTGTTCTGGTCTATCAGCGTCTGCAGCGCCCTGGCATGCTTCGTCTTAGCCCAATCTTCGTAATGAGCCAGATGGCACGCCTTGCAGAGCCTATTCGAGAAGAGTGGCTTGGGCGCGGATCCCGATACAGTGTGGTGAGGCGCTTGCGTGGCGGACAGCGCAGTCGACGCGATCGCGTCGTCTATCCGCTTGAGGAGTTCAGGCTCCTCAGCAAATGTGTCATCCATCGTCACCCTCGTAAGAGTGACTTTGGGGGCCTGTCCTCGAGTCACCTCCAGGTCGATCAGACCGATCTGCTTGCCCTGATACATTGCGGGCATAATGTGCGTGGTGCCGACGTTGTCCTCGTAGTCGTTCTTGCCTTCTCCGAAGCCGCGGATCACGATGTCCGGGGCCCCAACCCGGGAAGCGTTGCGATCCACCCATTCCCTCGTCGCAATTCCTGCCTGATCCAGTAGAATGAGCACATCGCACTTGCTGCGGGCGTCCTGCAGAGCGGAAAACCGCATCTTGCGGACCGCCATGTCGTCGACGGCGGCAGTCGGCGATTGTGCGCCGAAGGAAATGATCCCGACCTTAATGCCGCCCACAATCTTCATCACGAGCGGGACCGCACTCTTGTCCGCCGCAGGTGAAGTGTCAACGACGGTAAGCTTGTGCGCCGCCAATTTCGAGTAGAACTGGTCGCCAAGCTGAGCGTCCAACGCACCCACACCGACCGCAGCATAGCCCATCTTGGCCATCGCAGACGCGATGATATCGAGCCTCGTTGGGTCGCCGCCATTGGTCAGGTTCCCGCTGTCGACGATTATCGTATTGGGGTTCTCCTGGATGAACTGCGCTATAGCTGTTGCACGACGAGGCAGACCGCCTGTCCTCTTAGAGTCGTGTCACCCACACGGTTTCCACTCGCCGCGCATATCGTTGGAGTAGATGATCCGCAGCTTCGTGGGAGCCTCTTCCGCGGTCAGCCGCACCGTGCCGACGACCACGCCAGCCACCAGCAGAACACCGACAAGAACCCTCATCAGGAGCCGATATCTGGTCACACACTTTCCTCTCAGAAACGCATCAACGGGCTCACGCCTCAGCGTCAGCGCGTACTCGTAGTATATGCTCAGGAGTAACCAAAGTCAACAACATTGGACTACTTACGGACTCCTGCGACGCTTCTCGCCATCCCATCCCGAATAGCCGTGCAAAAAAAGGGCCAATCGGCGATTGGCCCCTTACTATCGCTCCGAAAGTGAGCGGATTAGAACCCGGTGAAGAACTCCGCGAAGAGCATGTTGTTCTTCCTGGTCGGCGTACCGGGCGGCGGCGTTTCGAGATTGTTTTCGTAGTTGATCTCGAGCCAGACACCCTTGCGGATAGGCTGCACGAAGCCCAGAGTTAGCTGCTGCGTGTCCCAGGTCGCCTGGCTGGCAGCAAGCGGCGCGCGATCGTTGTTCAGGGCAGACCATCGCACGTAGAAGCGCTGCTTGTCCTTCGGCTGGTAGCCGAACAGAACCTGGTAGCCCCTAATGGTCAGGAAGCTGAAGTTGCCCTGATATGCTTCCGCCTGTAGCACGAATGGACCAAAGCTATAGATGCTGTCCACGCCGTACTTGTTGTGAGTATCGTCAGTGTTGACGCCGGCGGGAATGCCGTACTGGGCGGCGATGAAATCCGCATCAGCCTGGTTGATGCCACCAGTCATACCGGAGATGTGGAACTGGAAGTTCGGCCGCGTGATTCCGACCCTCGCGCTTGTCGCCAGCGCTCCGCTCGGGTTGGCCGGATCGTCTTTGTCCACGAAGTGCTTAACCACACCAACCTCGCCAGGACCCGAGTTTGCTCCGGAAAACTCACCTATGCTTCTGGTCAAGACCTGCAGATCACTGTACAGGGAGACCCCAAAATCGAAGTCCCCACACTTGTAGCTGTACTGGGCGCCTGTGATGCGGTCCTGGGTGAAGGTTTCGGCCAGAATGCCGTACTGGCTGGTTTTCCTGTTCGGGTAGGACGGGGTGAGACCAAAGTTCAACTGGCGCCCTTTGCCCAAACGCAGTCGTCCAGCGGCGAACGGCAGGTCAGCGTACGCGCTCTCCAGATAGATCCGGAACTGGTCCGCGGAGATAGTGTGGCCGGGCGCCAGCGGCGCCGGAAGATCGGTTCTGTCTGTCAACCACGGATGGATGTAGACCTCGACGTATCCCGTCGCATCTCCGAAGTCGCCGATGGCAGACAAGGACACTCTCTCAGACACGAACCGCGACGAGTAGCCGGAATTCGCGTAGAAACGGTTCTGCATGTATCCGTGCAGTTCCACATTCTGAAGAGCCTGCGAGATTGCAGGCATCGCGGCCAGACTCATCAGTAGAGCCGCCACGAACAGAGCAGCGATTACCTTTCTCAACTTTCCCTCCTCAAGTCATCGTTATGGATACTACTGCGGTGCCATTAGCCGACTACCACCTCCGTACTGGCCGGGCATCGAGGCTTGCGTCCGTGTCTTCCTCTGTTACCACCTCAGCCGTTCCAAACGCGGCCCGACCAAACCAAGTTCCAGGGAGTGTCCTCCCCTGCCGTCACAACTCCTCCCGACCTTCGAGGCCGGGGCTATTTCTCTCTGTCGTCGATCACCCTGTTGGCAGGTCCCACGTCCTGCAGCGTGCGCGGTTCCACAAGCCGCACCCGCGGCGTCAGGCCGACAACCGCGTGCACGCGCCGCTTGATCGCATCTTCAAGCTCCACAAGCCGCTGCATCTGATCAGATACAAGCCCAGACGACAGCTCTACCATCAGGGTGAGATGTTCCAGCCCATTTTCCCGCTGAATCACGATCTGATAGTGAGGCTGCACGTGCTCGATGTCGTAGAGCAGAGTTTCGACGTCCTTGGGATAGACCTTGATGCCCCTGACGATCACCAGGTTGTCCGTGCGCTTCCGTACAGGGGCCATCCGCGCCGTCGTCCTGCCGCACTTGCACTTGCCACGTGTGATCCGGGTGACGTCGCGGGTGCGGTATCTGATCATCGGGAGGCCCTCCTTGGTGAGTGTCGTAACAACCAGCTCTCCCTCTTCGCCCTCAGGCAGCACCTGAAGCGTTTCGGGATCGATTACCTCCACGAAGAAGTGATCCTCATTGATGTGTAGCCCGTCGCGGAGTTCGCATTCACCTGCAATGCCGGGTCCCATGACGGCGGTGATACCGTAGTTGTCCGTCGCCACTATGCCAAGACGCGACTCGATCTCAGCCCGCATCTTCTCCGTCATAGGCTCACCGCCAAAGAGACCCACCCTTAGGGACAAGGCGGCGGATGAAACTCCCATCCTGCCCATAACCTCAGCCAGATAGATGGCGAAGCTCGGGGTGCCCACCAACGCGGTGCTGCGGAAGTCCTGCATGATCTGAACCTGCCGCTCGGTGTTGCCAGATGATACCGGAATGACCGAGGCGCCCAGGCGCTGCGCGCCGTCATGCATGCCAAACCCGCCGGTGAAAAGGCCATAGTCGAACGCGATGTGAACGACGTCATCTTTGGTTAGGCCGGCTGCACTGAGGACTCGCGCGGTCTGGTCCGCCCAATGCTTCAGATCGTTCCGCGTATAGCCTACGACAACCGGCTTGGCGGCGGCTCCTGACGAGGAATGGATCCGGACGATCTCCCGCAGCGGGACCGCGAACATCTCATACGGGTAGCCATCCCGGAGGTCGTCTTTCGTGGTGAATGGCAGCTTGGAGATGTCTTCGAGCGACTGCACTTCCTCGGGCGCTATCCCGAGCTGCTCGAACTTCCTGTGGTAGAACGGCACGTTCCGATACACCCTGTTGACGGTGGTCTGCAGCAGTTCAAGTTGGAGCTGCTGCATCGCGGAACGGTCCATTGTTTCAGATTTGCGATTCCAGATAGGCATCTAGGCCCCCTGCTCAAGCATTTGCCTGTAGCCTTTGCCCAGATACGCGCGCTGGATTTCCGGATTTCTTGCCAGTTCGGCAGCGAGCCCCTCCATCACCACGCGCCCCGTTTCCAGCACATACGCGCGTTTGGCGATGGCAAGCGCCGCCTTCGCGTTCTGTTCAACTACAAGCACGGTTGTTCCTCCCTCCTTGCGGAGGTCGGCGATGACCTTGAAAATCTCCTTGACTACAAGCGGGGCGAGCCCCATGGAAGGCTCGTCCAGCAAGAGCATGCGCGGGCGGCTCATCAGCGCCCTGCCTATGGCCAGCATCTGCTGCTCTCCGCCGGATAGAGTGCCCGCAGACTGCTTCCCTCGCTCCCTTAGGATCGGGAACGTCTCATAGATCCTGTCCAGATCTTCGAGCACCGCCGCTCTCTTGTCGGCACGGCTTCGCCGGTAGGCCCCCAGCATCAGGTTCTCGTAGACGCTCATATCGGCGAACAACTGACGGCCCTCGGGAACCTGTACCAGGCCCATCTCGACGAGTTTTTCGCTGGACATTCCCGTGATGTCCTTTCCATCGAAGATGATCTTGCCTGACCTGGAGCCGAGCACGCCGGATATCGTATTGAGCGCCGTGGTCTTGCCCGCGCCGTTCGGGCCGACGATGGCGACAATCTCGCCAGGATCGACGTGAAGAGAAATCCCTCTCAACGCCAGAATCCGGCCATAGTAGGTCATAACGCTCTGCAACTTCAGCATTACCGCGCCTCCATGCCGAGATAGGCGGCGATAACGCGAGAGTCGTTCTGTATCTCGTCAGGCGTGCCCTCAGCGATCTTCACACCCTGATCCAGCACCCCGACCTCGTCGGATATTTCCATAACGAACTGCATATCGTGATCGACCAGGAGCACCGTCATCCCATCCGCCACGATTTCCCTCAACAGCGAGGACAGTTCCATGGTCTCCTTTGTCGAGAGCCCTGAGGCCGGCTCATCGAGAAGCAGCAGCTTCGGTCTGCTGGCGAGCGCCCGCGCTATCTCAAGCATCCGCTGCTTGCCGAAAGGCAGGCTCGCCGCATCATCATCGGCCGCGTCGGCGAGACCGACTTGCTCCAGGCGCTCCATCGACTCTGCGCGTATCTTGCGCTCCTCCCGCCAATGGCCCATCCAGCGCAAGGCGCCCGACAGCAATCCTTGCCGCGTCCAAGCATGGCAGCCAACCATCACGTTCTCAAGCACCGTCATGTTCTGGAAGAGCTGCACGTTTTGGAACGTCCTGGCCAGTCCCAGCCCGGCCACCTCGTGGCACGGCCGCCCGACAATCGAACTTCCGTTGACGCGAATATCACCGCAGGTAACGGGCAACACGCCCGTCAGCAGGTTCAGCAGCGTGCTCTTTCCGGCGCCGTTCGGGCCGATCAGGGCCTTCGTCTGTCCCCGCGTAACCTGAAAGTCAACGCCATTCACCGCAGTCAGCCCGCCGAACGATTTCACGACCCCGGCGGCCTCGATAAGAACATCCAAGGCCCCTACCCCGCTTTCCGCCGAGCCGCCGCCCGCGCTCCCCGAATAAGGACGGTCACTGTGTCGCTCAATCCTCTGGCAACCCCCTGAGGCAGCACCATCATTACGCCGATAAGGATCGAGCCGAAGACAATCGGATCGAGCCCCTTGATAGCAAGCCCGAACAGGTGCACGTCAGCCTGGTCGAGCGTCAGAATCCAGTTCTTCAGGAGTTGGATCACCGCCGCGCCGAAAATGGCGCCCCAGATGCTTGCCAGCCCGCCGATCACTACAATAACGACCAGCATGACTGACACATGGAAGTTGAACTCGTTGGGATTGATGTATCCGACTCCTGCGTTGTGCGCGTGGAGGCTGCCGGCGATCGACGCCAGCGCGGCGCTTACCACAAAGACCTGGATCTTGTAGCGCTCCGTGTCCACGCCCAACGACTCCGCGGCCTGCTGACCACCGTGTACCGCCCTAAGCGCTCGTCCGACCCGCGACCGCACAATGTTCACGCCGAAAAGCAGAGCCAGGAAGACGACCCCCCATACCAGGTAGAAGTACTGCTGCTGCGGATTCAGCGCGCCCGACTGGGCCTCTCGCGCGTGCGCCTGTATGAAGCCCGGCAAGTGCATGGCCTGGATGCCCTGCAGGAAGTGCCTGATTGGCGCGGGCAGACCGTCCACGAAAGCTATCGTCGGAATGCCGTAGATCCCATCGCTCGATCCGCCGGTGACGCTGACCCACTTCTCAAATATGATCTTGACTATCACTCCAAAGCCGAGCGTCGCCATCGCCAGAAAGTGGCCCTTGAGCCTGAGAATCTGCGCGCCCACCAGGTAGGCAACGAGTCCGGTAACAAGCACGCCCGCGAACATGCCGCTCCAGGGGTTCGTGCCCCCGTTATTGAGCACGCCAAAGAGAAACCTGTGGCTGATGACGGCTGCCAGGACGGATACAATCCCGGCTGCAGCGGGCTTCCACCAACCGATTCGCAGCGCCAGCCCCAAGACCGCCATCCCGACAGCCTGGACAATGAGAACGAGAACGAAATGCATGCCGGTCGCCTGGCATATCCACGAGAGGACGAACAACCCGGCAACGCCCGCTACCAGCTTGCCGCCGGAGACACGCGTGAGGGACATTATCGCCGCCGCGCCGGCCATGACGCCGAGTCCCATGCTGAAGCTGGGGATGATCTCGCCCTGGATGGGCTGCATCGTGAGAATCGCCGAGGTATACGCTCCGATGCCATAGAACGCTGCGTGCCCCAGCGACACCTGCCCGGCATAGCCCATCAGCAGATTCAGCCCCAGCGCAAGGATCGCGTATATGCCCATGTAGACCAGCGTGTTGAGCGTCCTATCGGGCGCCAGCCTCGGAATGAACAGATAGCAGACCAGAAACACCACAAACGGCGCCACGACGGCCAGATCGATCCCGCGTCTACCCTTGCTCGCTGCTTTCACCTGGGTTTCCTGAACTTGCGCCGCCACTCACGCCACCGCCTTCTTCCGAGCAAGCAGCCCATCAGGTTTTACTAGAAGAACGACGAGCAGGATGACGAAGGCAACAGCATCCTTGTAGTCACTGACCGCTGGTATGATGAGCCCTATAACGGCCTCGATGATTCCAAGAAGCACTCCGGCCGCAATGCCGCCGCCGAAGTTGCCAAGTCCACCAAGCACTGCCGCGCAGAAGCCCTTCAATCCGAGCCCGGTTCCCATCGTGCACAACGCATACGACTGCGGCGACACCGTGACTCCCGCAACCGCGCCGAGTCCGGCCGCCATCACGAACGACAGCACGATCATCTTGCGCACGCTGATACCCACAAGCTTTGCGCCTGCTGCATTCATGGAGCACGCCCGCATAGCGCGACCGATGAGCGTGTACTTGAAGAACAGGTGCGTCCCGATCACCAGCACGATGGTCACACCGATCACCCACAGCTGCTGAGCGCCTATCTGAGCACCCAGAAGACTGAACACACGGTCCCGACCGTCGGGAAGTCCGGTAAAGAACGGCACCTTCAGGGCCTGCTCTCCCCAGAACAACTGCGCAAGCCCCTGCAGCAAGATCGATGCGCCGATGGTCATGATGACAAGTGTCAGCACCGACGCTTTCTTCAGCGGAAGCAGCACGCACAGGGCGATCGCAGCGCCGGTGACGCAGCCGGCAAGGATCGCTACCGGGAATGCTACAAGCAGGCTGTACTTGGCCAGCAGCACCGCGGCAACCATGGCTCCGATCATCACAAACTCGCCCTGGGCGAAGTTGATGACCTGCGTGCCACCATAGATTATGGAAAACCCCACAGCCACGATGGCGTAGATGCATCCCATGGTGATCCCTTGGACCAATAGCTGCGGCAACTGGCTGAAAATATGTTCCATCGACTACTCACAGACACGTGAATCAGCCGGGGTCGCATTCCGGCCCCGGCTGATCGTTAATGCTACTACTTGACTAGCACCCATTTGCCGTTCTTGATGGTAACAAGGGCAAACGCGTTCTTGTCGAGTCCGTTGTGATCGGTGCGGCTGAAGTTGAACACTCCGTCGATACCGACGAACTTCTTGCGGTTCTCAATGTGTGAGCGGATCTTCGCCCGATCCGGACCAACCTTCTTCAGCGCATCCACCACAAGCTGAAGCGCATCCCACGCATGCCCGCCGAAATGGTTGGCAGGCTTACCATAGGCCTTCTTGAACTGGGCGTTGTAAGCCATCAGAACGTTCCTCTGCGGATCGCTGCGCGGAATCTGGTCCGCTACGATGATCTTGCCTGACGGGAATATCACTCCCTCGGCATCCTTACCGGCGAGCTTTATGAAAGTGGAATTGGATATGCCGTGGCTCATCAGAAGAGGCTGGGTCATCTTGAGCCGGCGCATGTTCTGCGCGACAATCGCCGGGCCGGGGTTGGTTCCCCAACAGACGACAGCCTGAGGTTTCGCGGCGCGGATTTTCATCAACTGCGGCGTCATGTCGGTGTCAGCCGTAGCAAACGACTCATAGCACACTGTCTTGATGCCGGCCGGCCCGGCAAGTTTCTGCCACTCAACGCGCCCGCTGGAACCAAACGGATTCGAATCGTTTATGAAGCCAACTCGGGTAATCTTTCTCTGCTTGCAGTAGTCAATCAGCTTTGCAACTGCCAGCGAGTCCGACTGCGCGGTCTTGAAAACATAGGACTTTACCGGCTGCACGATCGTCACAGCGGCGGCGCACGACAGCAGCGGCATTTTTGCGTTCTGGCAGTTCGTGGCGATAGCCAGGCTGGGCCCCGTCAGGGTGGGGCCTATGATGGCTACGACTCGCTTGTCTGCGATCAGCCTTTGGGCGGCCTGTGCAGCCTGGTCCGACTTTCCGGCATCGTCGTAGACAAGAAGTTTGAGGGGGTGTCCGTTGACCCCGCCGCGTGCATTGATCTGCTTAACGAGCATCTCAGCGGTGTCACGCTCCGGCACACCCAGCGGCGCGTTATCCCCGGTCGTACTGAAAATCGCGCCAATCACATACGGTGTCTTTGCGGCGCTCTTCGCACAACTCCCCGGCAGGACCAGGAAGGCCAAGAGCGCCCAGATAAAGGCGAACACTAGCAAACCACGTCTTCTAAGCATTCAGTCATCCCTCCATGCATACTCGCCCGACTAGTGGGCTTAGAACCAAACAGCTTACGGGACCTGCCTACTTGGCAAGCACCCATTTGCCGTTCTGTATGGTAACAAGGGCGAACGCGTCCTTGGTAAGACCGTTGTGTTCCTTACTGCTCATGTTGAACACGCCGCTGATTCCGACAAAACCCCTAGTCTTTTCGATGTAAGCGCGAATCTTCGCACGATCCGGCCCGACCGCTTTAGCCGCCTTGACAACCAGCATGAACGCGTCGTGCGCGTATCCACCGAATGAGTTGGCCGGCGTGCCATAGGCCTTCTGATAGTCTGCCTCGTATCTCAGAAGAACGGCGCGCTGACGATCACGCGGCGAAATCGACTTCGCAACGAGCAGCTTGCCCGCGGGGAAAATGACGCCGTTAGCGTCCTTGCCTGCCAGCTTGATGAACGTCTGGTTGCCGATTCCGTGGCTCATAAGCAGCGGCTGCTTCATACCGAGCCGGCGCATGTTCTGCGCGACGATCGCCGGTCCGGGGTTCGTTCCCCAGCAAATCACAGCCTCCGGCTTGGCCGCGCGGATCTTCATAAGCTGCGGCGTCATATCCGTGTCATTCGTCGCAAACGACTCGTAACTCACGGTCGTGATGGCTGCGCGACCCGCCAACTTCTTCCACTCTTCTCTGCCGCTTGCACCGAACGGGTTGGAATCATTGATGAACCCGACCCTCTTGATCTTCTTTGCCTTGCAGTAGTCCACTAGCTTCGCGACAGCCAGCGAGTCCGACTGCGCTGTCTTGAAGACATTGGGCGTTACCGGCTGCACGATCTTGACGCTCGCCGCGCAGGATATGAGCGGCATCTTGGCGCGGTTGCACATTGGAGCGATCGCCAGGCTCGGGCCGGTCAGGGTGGGACCGATTATGGCGATGACGCCCTTCCTGGCAAGCAAGTTCTGGCAGGCCTGAGTCGCCAGTTCCGACTTGCCCGCGTCATCGAAAAAGACGACCTGCACTGGATGGCCGTTGATACCTCCGGCGGCATTGACCTGCTTTGCGAGCATCTGCACGGTCTGGCGCTCGGGAACGCCAAGCGGAGCGTTGTCGCCAGTAGTGCTGAAGATCGCGCCGATGATATACGGCGATTTGGTCGCCTTCGCCGCATTCACAGCGCACGAACCTATTGCCAGGATGGCGACGACCAAGAGCAGAACACAGATACGTCTTATCATTTCCTCTCCCTCCACGTTAGCCCGACCAGGTAGACTGCAGCGGGGCCGGCTCCAGCTTGCTGGATCTACAGAGAATGAAGCTCATCTCCTGTGAGTATTCGAACGCCCTTCGACTGAAGGATCGGTATCGCCTCATCTATCCTCTCGATGCGGAAAATGACTATCGCGTTCTTGCCGGATGTGCCTACGAAGGCATACATGTATTCGATGTTGAGACCGCCTTCAGCGAACACATCGATGATTCCGGCCAGCCCACCGGGCTGGTCGGGAACCTCGATCGCCAGCACCTCAGTGATAGTCACGGTGAAGCCCGCGTTGGCGAGCGCTGCCTTCGCGGCCACCGGATCGTTGACGATCAAACGCAGAAGACCGTAGTCGATCGTATCCGCGATGCAAAGGGCACGAATGTTGATGTTGGCGTCCGCGAGAGCGTGAGTTACATCCGCCAGGCGGCCGGACTTGTTCTCGATGAAGACCGAAAGTTGGCTGACTTTCACTGGTTCAGGTCCCTCCTGTCGATTACTCGTTTCGCCTTGCCTTCGCTCCGGGCAATCGTCTTCGGCTCGACCAGTTTAACCTTGACGGATATCCCCAGCAGCGAGTGAAGATCGTGTGCTATCTTTCGCTCCAGCGATTCCAGAGCGCGCACTTCATCCGATACCAGTTCCGGCGACACCTCTACCCACACTTCCATCTCATCCATGTGGCCCGGCTGCCGGTCTACGACGATCAGGTAATGAGGTTCGGTACCCTCGATGTCGATCAGCACGGACTCTATCTGCGACGGGAACACGTTGACGCCGCGGATGATCAGCATGTCGTCGGACCTGCCCATCACGCGGTGCATCCGCGCGAACGACCTTCCGCAGCCGCAAGCGGAATCGTCGAGATACGTAATGTCGCGGGTGCGGTATCTCAGCAGAGGCAGCGCCTCCTTGGTAAGGCTCGTGAACACCAATTCGCCTCTCGCGCCCGGTGGCAGCACTTCGCCCGTCTCGGGATCGATGATCTCGGCGATGAAGTGGTCCTCGTTGATGTGAAGTCCACCCTTTTCCATGCACTCGTAGGACACGCCCGGCCCCATGACCTCGCTCAGTCCGTAGATGTCCAGAGCGTCGATCTTAAGCGACTCCTCGATCTCGCGCCGCATGTTCTCGGTCCAGGGCTCCGCGCCAAGAAAGCCGACTCTCAGCGGGACCTTGCTCATGTCCATCCCCGCCTCACGGGCCGCCTCTCCCAGCAGGAGCGCATAGCTCGGAGTACAGCAAAGAACGGTGCTGCCGAAATCCTCCATCAATTGGAGCTGCCGCTTGGTGTTGCCGCCCGAGATCGGGATAACCGACGACCCGATTCTCTCCGCGCCATAGTGCGCCCCGAGCCCGCCGGTGAACAGCCCATAGCCGTAGGCAACTTGCACGACGTCGTTCTTGGTCGTTCCGCCGGCGCCCAGCGTGCGGGCCATAAGCTCCGCCCAGGCGCCGATGTCGCCGCGCGTGTATCCTACAACGGTGCTCTTACCGGTCGTTCCGGAACTCGCATGAACGCGGACAACCTGATCCATCGGCACTGCAAACATGCCGAACGGGTAGTTGTCGCGGAAGTCCGACTTGACCGTGAAGGGAATCTTGGGAAGGTCGTCGAGGCTCTTGATATCTTCGGGCTTGAGCCCGATTTCGTCGAATTTGCTCTTGTAAGCAGGTACATTCTCGTAAGCGTGCTTTACGGTCTTGCAAAGCCGCTCGGACTGCACGGAACGAAGCCTCTCTCGATCCATGCACTCCGTCTCTTTGTTCCAATAATACATTGCTTGCCCCCGCTGCAGAGTTGGGATGACAATTGTTATGATTTCTTAAGCTCCGCTTATTATGCCACAGTTCAGGCAACCAGCGCAAGTGCTCAATTCGTGCGATACGGGCACGAATTACGCTTCTAGAACGGCTGCACGTTCTCCTGCCGCTCGGACAAGATTCCGCACACAAATCTTAAGGTTTGCGCATTAGCACGAAAGCGTAGGGGCGAAGCATTTGCATTGGTAGTGCGCAATGTCGAAGGGTCCTCGTGCAAATGCTTCGCCCCTACAAGAAACCTGCCATTCCTCTTTGGCCATAAGGAGAGCAACAGTGTCTTCGCCTCCTTGCAAAGGGGGGACTTAGGGAGGTGATACCAAGAACGCTCGTTTGACTTTTGGAGGCGCTGAATCTATACTTGAACTTGTCACACACGAGGCCGTAGCTGACAATATGATCAATGAGCTGAGAGAGCTATACCGATACAGATACCTTCTTTCGCAGCTTGTCGTCCGTGACATTAAGGTCCGCTACAAGAACTCCGTCCTCGGTTTCTTCTGGTCGCTGGCAAACCCTCTTCTGCAGGTTGCGACCATCACCATTGTCATCAAGTACATCATGGGCCTTTCAGTGCCCAACTACTCTGCCTATCTGCTCGCGGGCTACCTGCCCTGGATGTTCTTCCAACTGGCGCTTCTGGATTCCAGCCAGGTGGTTATCGGCCACAGGGAACTGCTGAGAAAGTCCTATTTCCCTCGCGAAGTTCTGCCGATGTCGGTTGTCGGGGCGAACCTGGTGCACTACGTGCTGTCGCTGGTCATCTTCTTCGCCTATCTGCTCTTCTATCGGTTATTCCTGCACGGAGCCCCGATCACCGGAAAGGTCATGCTGCTGCCCGTCCTGATGCTGGTACAATGCTGCCTGGTTATGGGGTTGGCGTTTTTCATATCGTGCCTCAACGTGTTCTATGAGGACATCAAGTACCTGCTCTCCGCGCTTCTGAATGTGTTCTTCTACCTGACGCCGGTCATGTATCCCGCGGAACTGGTACACGATAAGCTTGTGGGCATTCATCCGATGCTGTATAAGCTCTATCTCCTGCTGCCGATGAACGCCTTGACCGACGCCTACAGAAAGACTCTGCTGCCATCCGTGGACTCACTGAGCATCCGCGGCACTGAGCTGCACACGCTGCCGCTCGACTACGGCATGCTGGCGATAGCCAGCGTCTTTTGCGTGCTATTCGCCCTGGCCGGCTACAAGTTCTTTAACGCCCGCAAGTGGGTATTCGCGGAGCGTGTATGATGAGCGCGGCAATATCTCTGGAGCATATAGACAAGTCCTTCGAGCTTATACGAGAGAAGCACAGCTCTCTGAAAGCCGCTCTGCTCTCATTCCGGCGCTCACGCCCGCAGAGGGTGCCGGGGCTGCAGGACATCACCCTCACGATTCACAGGGGCGAGACCGTCGCAGTCGTCGGCAAGAACGGCTCCGGCAAGAGCACGCTGCTTCGGATCATCTCCAGGGTCTACCGCCCCACCAGCGGCGTCGTTAGTGTTCAGGGACGAATGTCCACGATGCTTGCACTCGCCGCGGGATTCCACCCGGAACTCACCGGCCGCGAGAACGTCTACTTCAATGGCGCGATCATGGGCCTGAGCGCAGCCGAGATGCAGAGCAAGATCGACCGGATCATCGACTTCTCCGAGCTTAGCGACTTCATCGACGCTCCCGTCAAGACGTATTCCGACGGTATGCTGATGCGCCTGGGCTTCTCCATCGCCGTCGAGACCGACCCGGATATCCTGCTCATCGACGAGGTGCTCGCTGTGGGTGACGCGGAATTCCAGGAAAAGTGCTACGACAGGATCGAGTCCTTCAAGCAGGCAGGCCGCACCATCGTCTTCGTCACGCACGACCTTGACTCCGCCCGCAGGGTCGCCTCCAGGGCGATCTGGATGAGCGCCGGCAGGATCGCTGCCGATGGCGAAACCATACCCGTGATTGACCAATACCTCTCAAGCCTCGCTCACCATACCACGGAGGAAATCCGCTGACAGACGGCCAATCAGTTCCACAGGTACCGTCTGAGGTGAGAGTGTGAAGATACCCACCAGTTTCGTCGGGGCAATTTGGTAGACTCGCGCGGGACTCGGCCTGCGCGGCCAGAGCCCGGCCTGAGCGAGAGGCGGTCGCCGGAGGCAGCACAATGAAGATACTCCTGATCCACGGCCCGAACCTGAACCTACTCGGTTCGCGCGAGACTTCCGTCTATGGCGTCAATACGCTCGACTCCATCAACGAGGAGTGTTTCAAGCTCGCGCGCGAGTTGGGTATCGAGTTGGATATCCATCAGACGAATTCCGAGGGGGAGATCGTGGACCTCATCCAGGCCGCTGCCAAGGAAGCCAAGGGCATCGTCATCAACCCGGGCGCCTACACGCACTACAGCTACGCGATACGGGATGCAGTCGCCGCGGTCGAGCTGCCGACGGTTGAGGTGCACCTCTCGAACATCTACGCCCGCGAGGACTTCCGCCATGTGTCCGTGATCGCGCCCGTTGCCGCGGGGCAGATCTCAGGCTTCGGGCCTCACAGCTATCTTCTCGGCATTCGAGCTGTTGTGGGGTTGGTGCAGAGTGCTTGAGGCAAGGCTTTCGCGGCTTCGGACGGAGATGGTGCGGCGGAACCTAGACGGGTTCCTGGCGACCGACATCTCCAACGTATTCTACCTGACCGGCTTCACGGGCTCGACTGCCGCTGCCGTCGTGACCCATGATGAGTGCCACGTTCTGGTCGACCCCCGCTACACAATCCAGGCCACCCGAGAATGCACCTCGTCTCAGGTCACCGAATACACGGGCAAAACGACCATAGTCGCCGCGGGTGAACTCATAAACGATCTCCACCTCGAGCGAGTTGGCTACGAAGACAGCCATCTCACCGTATCTTCCTATCGCCGCCTGCGGTCAAAGGTGAACGAGACGACCACATTGCGTGCGACCCGGGGCATTGTAGAAAAGCTCCGGCGAATCAAGGATAGGCGCGAGATTGAGATCGTCCGCAAAGCGTGCGGCATCGTCGATGCCACTTTTGAGTCCATCCTCAGAGATATCAGGCCCGGCATGACGGAAAAGCATGTCGCGCTGCTGATCGACTACACCATGCGAAAGCTCGGCGCGGACAAGGATGGGTTCGACACAATAGCGGCGTTCGGCCCCAACTCCGCCTGTCCGCACGCCAGCCCGACCGATGACGCGATCCAGCCAGGTGGGTTCCTGAAGATGGACTTCGGCGCCCGATATCGGCACTACAATTCGGATATCACGCGTACCGTCTGCATCGGCAAGCCCACGGAGAAGCATAAGCAGATCTACGATACAGTCCTTGACGCCCAGCTCAAGGCGCTCGACGCCGTACGACCCGGCACGCCCGGTAAGGAGGTGGACTCAGTCGCCCGCGATTACATCTCCTCCAAGGGCTATGGCGAGGACTTCGGGCATGGGCTCGGACACGCTTTGGGCATCTTGGTCCACGACGGCCCGGCGCTTTCTCAGACAAGCGATGTGATCCTGGAGCAAGGGATGATCGTCACCGTGGAGCCTGGAATCTACATCGAGGGCTGGGGCGGAGTCCGAATAGAGGACGACGTGCTGGTGACTGACTCCGGATGCGAAATCCTCACCCATGCAACCAAGGAAATGCTGGTCATCTAGATGCTGGTCATCCGGATCAACCTGAGCCTCAACAGCCAAATCGCATCCCGAGCCTGTCGAAGGGGCGATTCGGCCTAGAACGCGATCTTGTGCTTCCGCATGCCGATCCCGGCCAGCAGGCCAATCGCCATCAGGTTGGTAACCAGGCTATTCCCGCCATAGCTGAACATCGGCAGCGGGACCCCCGTCACAGGCATTATCCCCAGCGTCATGCCTACGTTGACGACTATGTGGAACATGAACATGCCCACGATGCCAGCGGAGATCGCACGACCGAGGGTGTCCTCCGTGGCGGACAGAATATACAGTCCCCTCCACACCATCAGCAAATAGAGCCCCAGCAGCATGGCCGATCCAGCGAAACCAAGTTCTTCGCCGACTACGGTGAATATGAAGTCCGTGTGCTGCTCGGGAATGAACCGCAGTTCCCGCTGGGTGCCGCCCATATACCCCTTGCCGAACATCTGGCCGGAGCCTATGGCTATTCGGGACTGCGTCACGTGGTATCCACTGCCACGCGGATCAGCCGCCGGGTCGATGAAACTCACAAGCCTGTTCTTTTGATACGGCTTCAATATCCCTGGCACGTGAAATGCAGCCACGCCCAGAACGATACACACCACTCCGAATATCAGCACGTTCTTGATGCTGGTACCCATCACAAACAGCATCGTGATCCATATTGACATCAGCACCAGGCTGGTGCCAAGATCCGGCTGCTTGAAGATAACCAGCATCGGCACTGCCAGATAGAGGAACGAGTGCACGAACGTCTCGAACGTTCTTATCCTGTCCATCCTCTTTACGAGGAATACGGCCAGGGCGATGATCAGGATTATCTTTGCCAGTTCCGAAGGCTGAATCTGCACCGGCCCGAAGCCAATCCACCTCTGCGATCCCTTGGCACTGTGTCCGGCACCGATAACAGCGAGAAGCAGCACGATGTTGAGGATGTATAGCTTTCCGGCAAGCCGCTCGTAGACCCCGTGGTCTATGGACGCCACCAGGACGGCTGCAACTATCCCTATCACCGCCGAGACAACTTGGCGCGTGACCAGCTTCATGCCGGCATCGCCGCCCTTGCTCGCGCTGTAGATGGCAAAACAGCCGAACGTGAGGATCGCCATCGCCGTGAAAACAAGCGCCCAGTCCAGGTTTTTGAGCAGTCTCCGGTCCAATAGGATGTCCTGTTCTCATCAGCTTGAGAAGGCCGGAGGGCCCAGAATCTGGTCCCCTTCCCTAGCCTTCTGTTGAACCATTATAATATAGACAGCCGTATGTTGTAGAGTAATGATTCGGCCCACGGCTATGGAGCGACTATTGCGCACACCGATTGCACTTCTTCTCCTGCTGGTTGCTGCTTGTTCGCAGTCCCTGTCCCTGCCGATGGACGTGTCCATCACGACCCTCCCGAATGGACTGACGGTAATAGCGCAGGAGGACCACGCAGCCGAACTGGTAGGGATAGACATCTGGGTCAAGGCCGGCACACGGTTTGAGACGGCCGACAACAACGGGGTCTCACACTTCCTCGAGCACCTGCTCTTCGGCGCCACCGAAAAGCGCAAAGCGGGGGACATGGACCGCGAGATGGAAAGTCTCGGCGCCACACTCAACGCCCACACGCACCGCGACTACACCCACTTCAGCACCACGATCAGTTCCCGGTTTCTCACGAAAGCGCTCGACATATTCGCAGACGCATTCCTGCACTCTCAGTTCCCGGCTGAGAACGTGGAATTGGAGCGGCTTGTAATACTAGACGAAATCGCCCGCAAGCAGTCCAACCCCATCGCCGTCTGCAGGGACCTGCTTGCAGCCAGGGTCTTCGGCTCTCATCCCTACCGTTTGCCACTCGAAGGCACCATTCAGTCGATAAGGAGAATCACCCGGGACGATATCCTGGACTACTACCGCCGCTGCTATGTTCCCGCCAACATTGCGATCGTCCTCGTGGGCGATTTCGACAAGTCCGCGGTCATCTCAGCAGTCGCAACCGCGTTCGAAGGCGCATCGGGCACTATCGCGGCAAAACCGCCCGCGCCAAAGGCGGTGACACAACCGTCTCCTGTCGAAGAGTCCGTGAAGATGGACTTCAAGAGCAGCTACCTGGCGATAGGCTTCCTGGGACCTCCTGCTGCCAGTATCGAGGATGTCTGCGCTATGGACGTGCTCCTGACCTACCTCGGTCAGGGCCACTATAGCTGGCTTACCAATGAACTTAGAAACAAGCAGGGAATCGTCGGCGAAGCCTCGGCTGACTTCGTGACTCAGCACGACCCCGGATTGATCAACATCATCGCGTCCGCGAAACCTGCCGACTTGCCCAAAGCCAGGGAAGCGATACTGGCGAAGCTGACGCAGATGTCCACATCGCCCGTCGAGACATTCGATATCGACCGAGCCAAGCGCTCCCTCCTCGGGCAGTACGCGTTCCAGAACGAGACCGTCGGCGGCCGCGCGGGCACGCTCGGCTTCTACTACGCGGTTTCCGATGCCTCATTCGCCGCCAGGTACGAGGCGATGGTCCAGGCCGTAACACCAGAGGCAGTGATGCAAGTCGCAAAGAAGTATATGGACCCGGCCAAAGCTGTTATTGTCACCGTGGGGCCAGATCAAGGAGGCGGGCGATGAGAGCCATCAGAGCGCTCCTGATCCTGGCGCTGGTTGCGTCTACGGCCACCCCCGCGCTGTCGGCGCCTACAGTCGTCCGAAAGGTGCTGGAGAACGGCATCACGGTCGTGGTCAAGCCCGAACCCGGCAGCGGACTCGTCGCGGTCGATGCGATAGTGAAGGTCGGAGCAAACCAGGAGAGCATCCAAACCGCGGGCATCGGCAATTTCGTGTCCCGCCTGCTGCTCGCCTCGACCAGAGCGAAGTCGGCGGAGATGGTAGCGGCGATCGCTGACGAGGTTGGAGGGAACATTGGCGCCGTATGGGAGCCCGATACCACCAGCATACGGGCGATCACCACATCGGCCGGATTCGATAAGGCGATGAACCTGATCGGCGACTGCCTTTCCGAAGCCAATTTCGAGCCGCAGTGGGTTGAGCGACAGCGCAAGGCGCTTCTTGCCGGCCTCGCGCAGAGCAAGGACGATGTGTTCGATCGCGCCTATTCCGATCTTCGGCAGTTGCTCTACGAAGACAACGGCTACCGTCGCCCCTACGCCGTCACCGAGCGCGCGGTCACGGCAGCAACGACGCAGGATCTGCAGAAGTTCTTCCAGATGTACTACGCCCCCAATAACCTGGTGCTATCTATAGCGGGCGACGTCGATCCAGATCACGCCATCCGGCAGGTCAACAGGGCGTTCGCGGGCACTGTCGCCAGGAAACTGCCCGTGGATCGAGGCGTCCCTGATGAAAAACTGGACCGCAACAAGCTCCGCGCGTATGAGGGCGACATAGCCGCCGCGTATCTGCTCATAGGGTGGTTGGCCCCGGCCGTCGGTTCACCCGACTACCCCGCCTTTGTGGTCGCATCCACCGCTCTTGGCGGTGGTAAGGGCTCTATGATGTTTCAGGAGTTGAGACAGAAGCAGGGTATCGGCTACGAGATCGGGACGATGTATCCCAGGCTGCGGTATCAGTCCCACATGGTCGCCTACGTGGTAACGGACCCCTACAAGAGACTGCTGCCCGGCCGCACTCCGAACATGGTCCTGGACGATGCGAAGCAGGCGATCCTTACGTTGACCGAGTCGCTCAGGACCACGCCGCTCTCGCCGGAGGACCTGGAGCGGGCAAAGGGCTACGCGATCGGCACGTATGCGCTCAAGCATCAGCATCTCGCTGAGCGCGCCTATCTTCTCGGCTGGGCGGAGGCGGTAGGCCTCGGTTACGGCTTCGACAGCGCCTACGCGGACGCCATCTCCAAAGTCACCGCCGATGACGTCAAACGCGTCGCGCAGAAATACCTCACGAACTACGCCACGGTCCTCGTACTGCCAAAGACGCAGTCTACGCCGACGCCGAAGCCGGACTAACCCCCTCCGCAAGGTGACAGCGCAGGGGTGAGGTCCTTCCCCTACTGCCTCCCCTTCATCTCCAGCGCCTTCGCATACACTACACGCTTCGGCAGCTTCAGTTCCACCGCGCACTGCCTCACCGCGTCGCGCTCGGACATGCCGGACCCGATCAACTCGCTCAGGCGCGAGAGGATCAGGTCATCGGAAGCCGGGGCGTCGTCCGCAACGGAAGTCGCCCCCTCGATCACCATCACTATCTCACCCTTCACCTTGCCTGAGAAATGCTCTATCGCCTCGCTCACGCTGCCCCGATACACTTCCTCGAACAACTTGGTGAGCTCCCGAACGACGGCAATCCGCCGATCACCAAGTTCCTTGAGGATCGCCTGCAGCGTCTTCCCAATCCTGAGGGGCGACTCATACAGCACGATCGTCCGTGTCTCGCTCGCAAGGCTGCGGAAGAACGCCCGCCTGTCGCTGTCCTTTCTCGGCGGGAAACCATCGAACGTGAAGTGTGAGGTCGAAAGCCCGGAAACCACTACGGCAGGGATGATCGCGGTCGGCCCTGGCACGCTCTCGATGGGTATATCAGCCGCTATGCACAGCGCGATCAGCTCATGTCCCGGGTCGGAAATGCCGGGCGTACCCGCGTCTGAAACCAGCGCCACGTTCCTGCCCTCCACGAGCATCTCCACGATCTCCTCGGAACGCCTGCCCTTGCTGTGCTGATGATACGCGATCATCTCCGTGTGGATGTCGTAGTGGCTCAGGAGCTTCCGCGTGACGCGCGTGTCCTCGGCGGCGATGATATCCACTTCCTTGAGCACCCTGAGCGCCCGCAGAGTGATATCTTCCAAGTTGCCTATGGGAGTTCCGACTATGTAGAGCGTTCCTGGCATATTGGTGACCCGCAGTGCCCGATCTCTGTCTTAGACAGGGCTGAAACAGAGGCGCCGCCTAAAGCCGCACCCCTGTTGTTCGATAGCCCCGGACATTCCTGCCCGGGGCTATCCTATAGAGCAACCAGTTGTCGTCTTCTGGTGTTATCCTAAGGTCGAGGAGCGTTCTTCTGCTGCTGCTCCTGCAATACCTTCAGCTTGTTCTCGTAGTCATCGGCAATGGCCGTTTCCTTGGCGGCGAGGTCAGCCCTGCCCACGGACTTGAACTTCGTAGCAAGCATCCGGTGCGAGCCAACATCGATCCTCGCCTCTTCGCTGGCCTTAGTATATTGGGTAACGGCCTCGTCCTTCTTGCCCTTCTTGGCAAGCAGGTCGCCCAGCATCATTCTCAGGTCAACGCCGGTTCCACTCGATCCCTCGGATTCCAGCAACTGATAAAGGACTTGTATCGCCTTGTCATCCTTGCCCTGTCCCTGGAGGACATCCGCGAGCATCGCCTGCGCGTATGCGTTGTTCGGCATCTTCACTATGGCATCTTCGAACGCCTTCTGAGCCTTCCGAAGGTTAGCTCCTGCCTGGGCGGGCGTCGTGGCCTGCTGAGCAAGAGAGAGCAGATAATAGCCGTTGAGCTCAGGATCGGTGACCTTGATCTTGAGATCGCGCTTGAGGTCTTCCTGGAACTTCTGGTATTCCTGCCCCATGCGCACGTTCCTGATCATTTCCTTGCGCTGGTCCTGAGTCTTCTTGTCCATCTTCTCAAGCTGCTTCTGCTCCACGCTCTCAAGCTTGACTATGTAGATGGTGTCGCCGGAGTCTATAGGATTGCTGACTTGTCCGGCCTTCATCTTCCCGAGCGTGTCCCAGACACCGGCGGTAACCGTACCGAACTCGGCCGTCTGAATCTCGCCCTTCGCCGGGTCCATCGAATGCTGCTTGGCCAGCGCGGCGAAATCCTTGCCCTTCTTGGCCTCATCCGCTACCTTGTTGACCCGATTTGCGAGCTGAGCCTGCGGGATATTCTTCTGGAAGCTGATCACCCGGAACTTGTAGACGTTGTAGCTGTTCTTGACGTCCTGCGGAGTCACTACGCCGACCTTTGCTCTGAGCGACTTCTCGATGCCCTCCATCGCAATGGCCTGCCGGATCTGCGCGTCCGATATGTTCCTCTGCAGCACCTGCGTGATCTGCGCCAGCGTCAGCGGCAGACCATCGGGTCCCTTCGTCTTTGCCAGCTCGGCCTTGAACTCATCGTCGTTTCGCGGGTCGAGCTTCTCCTGCTCAGCCGTCAGCTTGCCCAACACCTGCCGGCGGCGCTCCCGGAGCTGACTGACGAGTATCTCCTCGCGCTTGTCCTCAACCGCCCGCTGGCTGATATTCACGCCCATCTTCTGCGCCGTTACATCAGCTATGCGCATGCCGATCAAGTTCTGGAAAACCTGCGCCCGGACACGCGCAAACATGAGGGTGGATCGCATTCCCTGTTGATCACGAACGCTCTCCGCCATCTGCTCCCACGCCGTCTCGAATTCGCCTCGCGTGATCTCAAGTCCATTCACAGTCGCAACAACGGCGGACGGACCAGTGCGCTCGCCCTCGTCAAGGTCGGGCATGAAGCTGAACGTAAAAATGGCGCCCACGACAAAGACCGCGGCCAGCACCCACAGCACGATCTTCATATGATGGCCGAAATCCGTCCTGATCTTATAAAGTCCCATTAGCTAATAGTCCTCCGCCTCGCGTCATTCGCAAGGCATGTGAATATGGTTCCTGGCTCTTGCCAGACTAGCACTCGCTTAGCAGCTTCAGGAGCCCCTGCAGCGCCATCCTGGTACCCTGCTCGGCGGTACCTCCGAAGGGCTTGTAGTGCGTCTCCACGGAGAGATAACCTTTGTAACCATCGGCCTTGAGCGCGGCAAGATGATCCTTGTAGTTCACCTCGCCCTCACCCACTACGATGAACCGATACTTGCCGCTCGCCAGAAGCTCGGCATCCTTAACGTGTATATGCTCGATATACGGCTTCATCGCCTCGTAGCCAACCGGAAACGCCTGCTCGCCCGCGAAAAACGCATTGCCGGGGTCCCAGCAGCCCCGAAGCGCCGGCGAATTGATCCGGCCTATGAACTTGCCACATTCCGCCCCAGGTCCGAAATAGCAGGCATGCTCGTTTTCGAGCAGTAGCAGCAAGTCGTTGTCTTCGGCATACTTTATCGCGTCAGCCATTCCGGCAGCGATTGCGTCCTCTACCGCCGCGCTCAGCGGCACCCTCCGCCAGTAGGCGAACGTGCGAATGAACTTCGTGCCGAATTGCTTCGCCCGCTTGTGCAACTGCTTCAGCAGATCCATCTGGTCCGCTTGCGTTCGCTCGGTTGCCTGATGCGTGTTTCCCCTGGAGTCGGTGCTGAAACCTGGCAGTTCACACTTGAACAGCGGCGACGCCAGACACGACGCCTCCATCCCCGCCTCGTCAAGCAACCTTCGCGCCTGATCGGTCTGCTCGTCGGTCAGGTCGCCTATGTTGGTTCCCCAAAGGCTCCTGATCTCGGCGCCAGTGCATCCATATTCCTTCATCACGCCCAGCGCGTGAGCAAGATCCATTGAAATCTCGTCGGTGATCACCGATAACCGCATTCCCGGACCCCCAATAAAGATGGGAGGCACAAATCCCTCCCTAGAAAACCAGATAAATGTTACAGGACGCTAGAGGCAGTGTCAAGGACGCGAGCACGGCGGTACGCCCTCCCTAGGCCACCAACCGGTGCTGCTTCCCCCCTTACACAGGAGGGATTGAGGGAGGTCACCTCACAGCAGCTCGGGCATCACGTCCTTCTGAAGCTCCAACATCTCGTCTATGCAGTCGATCGCGCCATGGTAGGAATGCACCGTCGGATCGAGCAGGAATGCCTGGATCAGCTTATCCTTACTCTTCTCGGCAAACGCCTCAGCAAGAAGCTTGTTGATGCTGCCCTGCACCCGAAGCATCGCAGCGATTCCCTCCGGCAACGGTTTCATCTGAACCCTGTGGAACCCTTCGGCATCGGCGGTCACCGGCACCTCAACGATCATATCGTCGGGCAGGTTCGGAATCGCCCCCTCGTTGCGCAGGTTCACCGCCTCGATGTATTTCTCCTTGCCCGTTGCGAAGGCCTCAGTGATCGTAATCGCGCGCTCTCCCGAGTAGTGCAGTTCAACCTCCGCGTCCTCAGCGGGCGGCTGCGGGACCGGCTTGATCCACGGCCTGTCGTGCGGCCCCTCGGTCATCGAGTAAACGAACTCCGGTATATTGCCCGTTTCCCACGGTTTGCCATCGGCGGGATCATAGAAGAAGTTCATCTCGCTTGCGACGAACTCAGCGCCCCAGCGGATATACTCGCCAAAGTGGTTCGGCGCGGGGCTTGGCCAGAGTCCGAACCTGCGGAACAAGACCCTCGACATTGCAAGCTCGTGCCAGTTGTGGAGCCAGTCGCCCTTGTGCTCCGCCTCGCGCAGAGCAGGATACAGGTCCTCTCCCGTCTTCTTGTCACGTATCGTCTGGAACCACGTGAAGTGGTTGATGCCGCACGCGGCCATCTCTAACTCGCTTACTTCGCGCCCGAGCAGCCACGCGATCTGATGCTCACCCATAAACACACCATGGCAAAGCCCAACGTTGCGGATGGACGTGGTCCGCGTAATGGCCTCGCAGAGCTTGTGCTCAGGGTTCGAGAAATTCAGCAGTGTCGCGGATGGGCACAGCTTCTCCATCGTCCGCGCGATCTCCACCATCGGGACCATGTTCCGCAGAGCGTGGAAAATGCCGCCCGGACCGCCGTTCTCCCCGAAGACTTGCGAGAATCCATACCTGCGCGGGATGTTGAAGTCCTGCGTCCAGTAGAGGAACCTGTCCTTATCTATCGCCGTGATAACGAAATCAGCGCCGTCCAGGGCCTCCGTCAGTGAGGTTGTGGCCACAATCCTGGCGTCTCTGTCCACCTTCTTCGCCACTCTATGCGCATGCTTTTCCGTGTCTGCCAGATGCTTGGGCACGATGTCCATCAGCGCCAGTTCGACCCCTAACGGGGCCAACTCCTCGCTCATAAGAACATCGTTGACTGAGACCGGCCCGAACGATCTGCTCCCGGCGCCCACTATAGCGACCTTAACGCTCAATGCATTCCTCCTCATCTATCTGCATATACGCACACCTATTTATTGTTCATCGCGGGCCTCTGGCGTCCTGCCTGCCGCGGCGAAAGATTTGCCGCACACGAACCGCAGGAACAACCGCGTGTCTTGATGAATATTATTAGTGGCTACCGCATTCATTCGTGTTTACTAATAGTTTAGCCACCCTGGAAACGCCGGGGCGTAAGATGGATGTTCGGGGAAGCATTCGTCATTCTGCCGTACGGAAAGCTCCGCGCACTGTCAGTCAGTTTTAAGGCACTTTGCCATTGACGACCAAGCCAATAAAGTTATAGCATGAGATAAGCCATGAACAACAAGACCAAACCAGACAAACCGCGCCGCGTTACCATGATGGATGTAGCGAGAGCGGCCGGCGTATCGCAGACCACAGTATCATTCGTCGTCAACAATCTCGATGCAGGCTTGCCGGAGAGCACAAAGCGCAGGGTGCTCGATGCCTGCGCTAAGCTCAACTACAGCCCCAACGAAGCGGCCAGGCGACTTGCCAGGAAAGCATCTCACGCTATCGGCCTTGCGATGTACGATATCACGTCGCTGTACAACTACAGGCAGTCCGCCGCAGCCGTTCTGGCATCGGTCTACCGTGCAGCCGAAGCCAGGCAGCAGAGGCTGCAGATCTACACCACCCACGAAAGGCGTGAGGACGGCGCCGACATCGGCACCTACTTCGCCGTGCCCGTACGCAGCCGCGAGGTAGAAGGTGTGATCGTGTGGGACTCGTTCGTGGACGATGAAAGGGTCATCAGCGCCTACAACGAGGGGCTGTCGATGATCACCCTTGACAGGCAATGCGGCAACGTCCCATCCGTCACTCCTGACTATGTCGAGGGCTTCAGGCAGGTCGCCGAGCACATAGCGCGCAAAGGCTATGACCGCATCTGCATAGTCACGAGGACGGGTCAGTACTACAGAGACAGGTCCGCCCGTGGTCCGTTCATCGCTGCCGCGATGGACCAGGGGCTGCCGATCAACGAGATAACCTCTCTGGACATCGATATCGAGACCCAGACCGATATGGCTCTGATGCAGAAGACCATAGACAAGATGCTCGCAAGCGGCCCGCGACCGAGGGTCTTGGTGTGTTTCTATGATGTCATTGCCCTCGCGGCCATCGCGGCATTCAGGCAGAGAGGCATTCGCGTTCCTGAGGATATCGCCGTCATCGGCTGCGCTGGAGTGCCCGCCTCGGCGGATCCGGCCTACGAACTCACGACCGTAAACCTGAGGCATGATCTGATGGGCCAGCATGCGGTTGACATGCTTCTGCGGATGATCAATGGGGATGATCTCACCGGCTCTCGCGTGGTGGTTCAGCCGGAACTCATCGTCCGCTCCAGCGCATAGCGCCTGGCCTCGAACGAGCCGGAGAGGACTGGATCGCTCACTCGCACGTTCACGTGCGTGTGAGCGTCATATAGGTCCCCTGGGTGTCCTGGCGGCATATCTCCCGGATCAACGCCTTATGCTCTTCGCACGAAAGCCTCTGTCCGGACTTGCACTCCGTACACGTCAGCCAATACTGCGTATCATACGGAATCAGTGGAATGCCCAGCAGCGTGATCCACGTCCGGGCTATCTCCAGCCTGAACATCTCGGTTCGCGCGCACTTCTCGCACTCCTGAGTCAGGGTTGCCTCTACGCTGCGCGTTTTGCGACTCCATCCCAAGATTAGCATGCATTTCTCCTACGCATTGGCGTGCCGGAGAGCCCTAGACGCTAGTCCAGCCAATATCCATGTGCCACATGATCCATCAACAGCCACAACAAAAGCGCTGTCCCCGGAGATCATCATCGCTGGCGAAATCGTTGACTGCCCGCGCCTCAGGTTGTATAGTGGCATCATGAGCTGGAAACACACAACTCTGCTCACCACGTTATTGCTAGTGGCCGCGGCTGCGGGTATCGAGGCGGCGGTAACCAAGGAGAAACAAGTGGAGAAAGCGTTCCACGTCGTCACGAACACACCCGGGATCAATACTATCAACTACCCTACCTGCCGCACGTGGACAAGTGACGGCAAGAGCCTGTTCGTGGAATCAAGCCGCCCGCGCCCGGACGGCACCTCGCGCAAAGGCGAAAGGCAGCTTCTGAAGATAGACATCGCGGACGGCAAGGTGACCCACCTGGCCACGCTTGAGGCGGAGGACACGGCCAAGTACGGCAAGGCCCACAGGATCATCTCGTCGCACTACCACGCCGACTACGCTCCCAAGGCCGATATCCTCGTCTACTACGACATGACGGCGCACAACATGTACTTGCTGGACCTCAAGACGGGCCGCAGGGAGCACATACTCCACGAACCTTACGGCACGATAGGAGATCCGCCTTCCATCTCAATGGATGGCACACGCGTTGTCTACTACGTCATCCATCCGCAGATAGAGACGAGCCATTTCACCAGCATACTGTCAGTGATATACGTCCTTGATATCGATCCTGTAGCCCTCAAGGCGGTGGGCAAGCCACGCGTCGTGCTGGCTTATCCGGGACGCAAGGGACCGAAGTTCGAGGAGAACGAATTCGACCACGTCTTCGTCGATCACCCCCAGATCAACCCGACCAACAACGACCACATCTCGTATGCGCATGAATTCAGCCGCTGCGAGGTAGACGGGAGCTTGCTCAAGACAAGGCTCTGGCAGGTGATGGCTGACGGATCGAACAACAGGCCGTTCTGCATACAACAGCCCGGAGAGGGACATACCCACGAGGTGTTCGGCCCCAAGGGCAAGCTGATCTACTGGGTCAGCCGCGGATATGTCTACTCAGCCGACTTTACCTCAGGGGAAAAGAGACTGGTCTTCGATGGCAGCAAATACGGCGGATGCCACGTCGCGATTAGCCCCGATGAGAAATGGCTCGCCCTCGACCTGTTTCTTGCTGGCAAAGACGAATACGGCAACCAGAACGGCGGCCTTATGCTCGTGAACATAGCAACCGGCGAGCACCGAATCCTCTGCAAGTTCTCGCTGCGCGGGCATCCGGGCCATCCGCACCCGAACTTCAGCCCGGATGGCTCCAAGATCGCGTTCGTGTTCGCCGATGGGCGGGACATCCAAGTCGGCTATGTGGACGTCCCGGAGTGCAAGGTCAGTCAGTAATCAGGCAGCCGTGGGCCGCAGCAGCCACTCCTACTGGCCCCAGACTTGCTTGGTCTTGGGCACTTGCTTTATTAGCTGGATGGCTGTAAGCGGCTTGACGTGCCCATCGCCATAAGCTATGTTCTGCAGCTTTGTAGCCCCCGTGGGATGCGAACCGATGCACCACTGCATGATCAGCCTGGACTGATATCTGCAACCAGATAGTTCTTTCGCTTTGTTGATAGGCTCGACTTCGGCATAGATCCGGTCGTTGAACCAGTAGCTGGTCTCCCACTCTGTGTAGAAGTGCTTCACGTCCCAGGCTTCGTAGCCATGGTCGCTCGGGCATTCCCATAAGCCGTCCTTGTTACCGGCGTATTTCAGTACCGCCTCCTTGACTACCTTCGGGTGATTGCAGTCCGGATTCCTGTCAGAATACGCGGGAAGATAGCCGTTCCAGCTATCGGTGTAGCTCAAAGTCGCCTGTTGAATCTGCTTCAACTGATTCAAGCACTTAGCACGCCTGGCATTCTCTTTCGCCGTTACGAAGACCGGGAACAGTATCGCCGCCAAAACGGCGATGATAGCTATGACAACAAGTAGCTCAATAAGCGTGAAACCTCTGCGTGGTGTTGCTTGCATAGTGGTACGCCTCCCTAGTACTATCCTGATTATACCCCCGACCTGCACGCTCGGCAAGAGCTGTGCTGCTATCACAAATTGCCGCCCTGGCAGGAGCATCATCCGCAAGGCAACCTCTCCCTCCTCTGCAGGGTTCCTTACACTGCTTCCCCCTGCAGAGAACAAGGACTGCTTTCCCCGTGCACCGAGCAGATGCGGCTTCCCCCCTTACGAATGGGGGACTGAGGGGGTACTCCTGACAGACCCGATCACCGCCTAGTAACGGCTCATGACCTCCCGCAACGCACGTTCCTCCTCCTCGGAGATGTGGCTATGAGGAGTGTACTCCTGCATCAAAGCCATCGCCTTGTCCCTGGCCTTGTCCACGTCATTCACGCGCCCGCTTGAAAGCCACGCCGGCGTCAGCTGATTTGACCATGTTATCGGTTGATACAGCGCATCACGGTATCTCTCGACGGTAAATTCCGTGCCAAGGTGGTTTCCGTCGCTCCCGACTGCCGCGATCTCGTCGAACGCGCATTCGTCGTCGGTTGTCTCAGCCTCGGCAAACAGCTTGCGCAGCGCGGCGCCCAGCTCCGCATCGAGCACCAACTGCACCGGAGAGCATATCTCGTCGATCCCCAACAGTCCTGCCTCGATGGAAGCCTGGCCGGTGGCTACGGCGGTGGTCAGTACGCCGATCGCCTTCTGTACCCCGGCCTCATAGGATGGCAGGTGTGCATCGGTTGTGCCGGTGTGTCCCCAACACGAGCAGCCGTAAAAGTCGGCGATATCCGCGAACGCCATATTGACACGCTGCCTCTCGGGACGGCCATAGCATGACACGCCTGCTCGCATGTCGATGGTCGAGGCCATCCCACCCAAACTCAGCGGCACATCGCCCCACAAAGCCCGATCCAGCAGGAAAATGAACAACTGCTCGGCAAGCGCAAGCACCAGCGTACCCGCAAGCGTGACCGGCGCGGTTCCACCCTGCGTAGGCAGGTGCCCCACCCACATGTGCAGACCGCGCTCCGCGAAGAACACGATCTGCTCGCACTCGGGTCTCGCCAACCTCAGAGGCGAGACGATGAACCCGCCTGCGTTGAAGATGTCCTTCGCGGTCTTTCCCTGGAACGAGGCGTGGATCTCCAACATCTCCAGTATCGGTTGGCACATCTCGGTCAGTTGTATGCTGCCGCTCGGATTCGCGCCGTACTTCCAGGCATAGAACCGTTCCGCCAGCGGCAACTGTCTTGCCGTCATTCCCTCCGGAACGTATGGCAGCCCCAACAGGTTGCCGTTGTCTACTTCGGGCAGACTCTCCGCAAGCGCATAGTAGCGCGCGAGCGAGTCCTCGTCGAACGGCTTGAGCCGATCATCGTTCGGGTCGACATAGAGGCACTGATAAACACTGCACCCCAAGGTGACCTCAGGCTGCCCGTCGCGTCGTGCACTCTTGGGAGCAGCGGCGATCTGATCCTCAACCACATTCCGCGGAAACTTGACCCGCTCAGATGCGGCATCGACGTGTCCCCCAATTGCTTGAAGTCGGTTGCGTATCTCGGCGTGCTCTACCACGACTCCGACTTCCTCCAGCACACGCAGAGCATTCCCGTGTATCTTCTCGACCTGACTTCCTGTCAGAAAGCTCGCTAGTCTCATACCGCCCATTCTACACCCCTGCATTTCTACCGATCAACCGACCACTTCTCCACGTTGGCAAGCAGCGCCCTTGCTTCTTCCTCACTAGCCGCGTAAGTCTGGATGAACAACCCTCTAGCCGACAACTGCTCCAGCGCCGCTTCTACCTCGTGTGCCGGGATCCCTATGTGCAGGTTCTTTCCGGCCGCCTGCACCTTCTTGAGCACGTCCATATAGTGAAGCGGGCTCGGCTTCCCGGATCCCGGCAGTATCTGTATCGCCTGCAGTCTCGGAAGCTCGAGAAGGGTGTCCACGTGAGCGAAATTGCCGATCCCATCCACGTGGTAGACGCAGTGGTCCAGGAACTCAGTCTGCATCTGGATCGACGGCAAGAACAGCTCCCGATACATCTGCGGGGATATCATATAGGCGAAGTCGTTCTGGGCCGCGTAGAACTTGCCAGGCGACCACAAGGTAAACCAGCAGGTGGAACCCTGGGTGACGTCCCTGAAGATCCCGTAGAGCGTGCTGTAGACCTCGATCCACATCCGCATCAGGTGCTGATCGATTTCCCGCACCCGCTCGGGGCAATCCATGACATCCAAAAGCAGGTTCCCGCTGCCTCGCAGCCACGCCAGCGTATCGCCGCAACCGCCGATGGCCTGACATCCGACCAGCGCCTTGCCCCTGCTCTCCTCCACAGCGAACGCCGTCACGTCCCGGGCAAACCGCCACCAGCGATTGTCGTCGGCTATCTTCAGGCTCTCGTAGTCCACTTCCTCGAGGGAACCGTGCGCGAACAGGGGGTCTACCCAGCCGGTAGCCTCATCAAGGGTGATCGGACACCCCAGAAACGCGGCAATGGAATCGCAGCCCGGATAGCCCGGGTTCCAGATCGGCAGCGCCTCTCCTCCGTAGTAGGTACGGCTCAGCCTGTATTCGTTGCTGGCGCGCAGGTAATCGAAATCCAGCCAGCGGTCCTCGACCCTATCGGGCAGGCGCGGCGGCTCCTTGGGTGCAACGTCTGACCTGGGCGCGATGACCGCAATCGCGCACCTGCCGAAGTACTCATGCGCCCACCAGGCCTCGTATCGCTGCTTGGTCTCGTCCCAGTCCGGCTTGTAGAGTAGGCTCATTGTCTCCTCCTGTTACAGGAGGGGAGTATAGCACGCCAAATGAGCACTGGCAATAAGTACACAACAAAAAGGGCCGCCCCATCTCGGAACAGCCCTTCACGTTCAAGCAATCCAGGTTGTGATTCGTCAGAGCTCTCGCCTTCCGCTGCGAAGCGCTACATAGGCTTGGCCAGCGGATAGATGATCGGGTACATACGGACGTTCCTCGTGTTTGTCCCCTGGATACGAATCTGATCGGTAGTAAGCGATTTCACGTGGAGGTCGGTGAACACGACGGACGTCCTGTTGCCGTGACGGGTCTTGCTGAGATCGTAACGAATACCGCTCCAGATGCCGGTCACGTTGGTGCAGTTGGGGTACTTGATTCGCAGCATGCCCTCCGGATAGGTCTTGCCGTCGTGGCCCTTGCCGGTTGCCCTTCCACCAATGTCGTCGCCACCCCAGAACACAACCTGGCTTGAATCAGCAATCAGAGCCGTCTTCGTGGGATAGACGATAACCGATTCCTTGTTGAGTGTTGGCAGCCCGGCGAGCTGAGCCCAGATTGTCTCAACCAGGCATTCATTTATCCCGTAGTTGGTCGCGGCGTACTTGTTCACGTAGGCTGGATCGGTGCCGCCCCATTTCTGGTCTACGCGCGTCCATACCACCGCGCCTTCCTCTATGACATCCTTGGTTGGAGCGGACGGGCATACGAAGACTCTGGGCGTCTTCACGTAGCGATCCAAAAGGCGCATCCAGAACGCGTGCTTGTACACTGGATCGTAGTTGGCCGTATTCGCGGTAGAGCCATGGTAGCAGGCCATCCAGCAGCCCTGGTTGTCGTCCTTGTAAAGCGACACACCCGTGGCGATCTGCTTGATATTGTTCAGGCACTGGGTGTTCCTGACAGCAGCCTTTGCAGTCAGGAAAATCGGAAACAGGATAGCCGCCAGAATAGCGATGATAGCAATCACGACCAGCAGCTCGATGAGAGTGAAACCAGTCCTATGCATAAGCTCGTCTCCCCAACCTAGCTTACCCCACGTAGCAGGCGAAGTCAAGGATAATGTCGCTAAGCGGAGAAACTTTCCTCAGCCGCTCGGTTACGCTCCCTCAGGATCAGCCTATTGTCTATCGCGTTCGCAGCTTCCTGAACACCAATGGCAGACCGAGCAGTCGAAGCAGACTACCGGCCGGATGCCTGCATGCTCTGAAGCAGCGCGGCGGCACAGCTTTCGGCAAACTGCGTATCGTTGATGTTGCAGTCCATGGCCACTACGTCGATGCCTTTGCGCAGGTTCGCTCTAAGGGCATCGTACAGCGCCTCATCTGCCTCGGGCCACCAGAACGCCCCGCCGGGAGCATCGATCATACTCACACCCTTTAGCGGCAGGAACACCTTCACCGGGCCCTTGCTCGCGCTCAGCTTCTCAGCCAGAATCTGGCCCAACCGCCTGTTCTCTTCGATATTCGTGCGCATCAGGGTTATGTTGGGATTGTGCTGGTAGAACTTCCTTCCCTTGAACTTCTCAGGCACCGTCTCGGGCGCCCAGAAGTTGACCATATCCAGACATCCGGGAACTACAACCGCGGGAACGCCTGCCCTGGCTGCGGCCTCCAGTCGGGTCGGCCCGGCGGTCAGCACGCCGCCCACCAGTTCGTCCGCCCACTCAGTAGTCGTGATGTCCAGAACGCCGGATATCTTTCCGGCCTCGATCAGGCTCTCCATCGTCCTGCCGCCAGTGCCAGTGCAATGGAACACCAGGACCTCGTAGCCCGCCTTCTCCAGAATCGCCTTAGCGGCTTCCACAACCGGCGTCGTATTACCAAACATGGACGCGGCGATAAGCGGCTTGTCCTCGCCCGTGGGCACTTCGGTCTCGACCATCCCGCAGATAGCGCCCGCGGCGCGAGCGAAGACCTCCCGGCTGATGCTGTTCACCCCGGAGACATCCACGATGCTCGGGATCATCACGATATCGGTGACCCCGACGTAGCCTGAGACATCCGTGCCGGCGACGGTAGAAACCATCACCTTCGGCACGCCCAGCGGAAGCGCCCGCATCGCGCTGCAGGCGACGGAGGTCCCGCCGGTCCCGCCCATAGCGATGATGCCGTCGAATTTGCCCTCAGCGCAGAGCTTTGGCAGCAGAGCGGCGGCTCCGCGCGCCATCACGGCGACGGCCTCGCCCCGGTCCCTGGCCGCGGCAAGCTGCTCGATATCCCCGCCGCCGGCTTTCGCCACCTCCGCGCGAGAGACATCCGGAGTAACGAACGGGGGATCGAGAACCCCCACGTCCACAAGCAGTGTCTTCAGGCCGCGGGCCTCGATGCATTCCTTTACGAACGCGTATTCCGCGCCCTTGGTATCAAGTGCTCCAAGAAGAGCTATAGTCTTTGCCATTTCTCCACCTCCGGTGGTAAGTCCGTAATGCTGATTGGGCGTCCACGGAGACGACCCTGAACCGAGTTCAGGGTGACACATCTACCTTGTGATGCTCGTGAACTTCTGGGTCTGCTCTCTGATCGCGCGCTCCGTGGGCAGTCGCTCCATGGAACTTGCGCCATAGAAGCCATCAACGCCCTTGCAGTGCTTGAGGATGTAGTCCGCATCCTCCGGCTCCGCGATGGGGCCGCCGTGACAGAGAACGATCACATCGTCCCGGATGCTCTTCGCGGTATCGACGATCTCGTCGATAATCGGAACGCACTGCTCCAGAGTCTTGGCCGTCGAAGCCCCGATAGAGCCGGAGGTTGTGAGGCCCATATGTGCTACCAGAATGTCCGCGCCGGCCTCGGTCATCTTCTTCGCATCGCCGGTATCGAAGACATACGGGGTAGTCAGAAGGTCCATTTCGTGGGCCATGCGGATCATGTCCACTTCCTTGTCATAGCCCATGTTCGTCTCTTCCAGGTTCGCTCGGAAGGTGCCGTCGATCAGCCCGACTGTGGGAAAGTTCTGGACACCGGCGAACCCGACCGCCTTGACCTGCTCCAGGAACTTACCCATCAACCGCATAGGGTCAGTGCCGCAGACGCCGGCCAGCACGGGTGTCTTCTTGACTACCGGCAGCACTTCGTTAGCCATCTCGAGGACGATCCCGTTCGCATCGCCATACGGCATCAACCCTGCGAGCGACCCGTGACCGGCCATGCGGAAGCGGCCGGAGTTGTAGATCACGATCAGATCGATTCCGCCGGCTTCCTCGAACTTGGCGCTGATGCCGGTGCCTGCCCCGCCGCCGATGATCGGCTTGTTGGCAGCTATCTTCTCACGGAATCGCTTCAGTATCTCTGCTCTTGTCTCACTCATCGTTTTCCTCCAGTGCCTCCCGCCATATGCCGCGGGAGGCGTCACGCCGTTGAGGATTCCTTAGCCGTACGCGCCCGGAACTCCTCGTAAGGATGAGTGGCTTTCGATAAGCTGAGCAGGATCAGTTACTGCTGCCGAAGAGGGTGAGGATGAACGCAAGGTCCTCTATCGCCGACAGCGCGTGCACCAGCCCGGCCTCCATGAAGAACCAGTCGCCGGCCTTGACGCGGTAAGTCTCGCTGCCGAGGGTGAAATCGACCTCGCCCTGCAGTATGAAGACCGCGGCGTCCCTCGATGAGGTGTGAGCCGATATCTTCTCGCCCTTCGGCAGCATGAAGAGATCGACCTCGCCCGATGGGGCTTCGTGAATGGTCTTACTGAGGATACCTTGCTTGGGGAACTCGATTTCGTCCTTCAGGTGCTTGATTCGGTCCATTATGTCCTCCGATGCTATGGATGCCGGATCAAGCCCGGCATAACGGTAGACGCCGGATCAGGTCCGGCGCGACATCTGCTGTGGCAGTATACCCTGCTCGATTGCCGCGCGAAGGGAACTACAGCTCAAAGTAGCTCCTTATGCTCTTCGCCAGGTCACGCCCAAAAGCCCTGCAGGCTTCCGGGGTCACCTCGACACCCTCGCAGTTGGCGTACGGAATTTCCAATGACGCTGCCAGCCGGACACCGGGCAGTCCCTGCGCGGCCGCCGCCAACGAACGACCCTCGACGTAGTTCGCGCCAGTGTTCCATGCCTGGCCGAATGGTAGGTTATTCGCTGCGTAGAACGGCAGCGGACCGCCGCACGTCCGCTCCAAAATAGGCGAGAACACCTCCAACTCGGTCCAGTTACACTTGTTGCCCACAAAGTAAGCGTGCTCATTGTGATTGCCCGCTATATACGGACAGTGCAGGTCGAAGATGACATGCGGCCTCTGCGCGTCATCATCCAGCCAGCGGCGGCGGATTTCGGCAGTCTCGGGATAGATGCTCGTATCCGCGTAGTCGCGCCCGTGGTCACGCGGACGCCGGTTCTTGCCCTGATCGCCCTGCTCCACCCCGTCCTTGTCCACGAACGGAACCACATCCATGAGGACGTTGTCACGATACCACGAACCGAGCGCATTCGGGGATACGACTGACTCCATTGCGCCCTCAAGCACGTAGTTCGCCATCATCTCGCAGCAGTGGTGCCTGGCAGTGAGGAGGACCCTGTATCTGGCCCTTCCCCGCAGCCTCCCGAGCGTCAACCACTCGGCGTCTCGGCCTTTGAGCGTCTTGCACAGCGTCTGCCTCCGCAGGGAGGGGTGGTTCGGGTAGCGCGACAGGAACGCGTCGAGGTTGCTCTGGACGTATGGGATCGCAAAGCAGAACCGTACCTCATCCACGCCCGAGGGGCAGCTGTATGCGAACTCCGCGCTCACGGGCCGCGGCTCGTGCAGCCACTTCCAGCTCTTGCCGCCGTCCAGGCTGACGGCGGGCCCGCGCACCCCAATGACCTCGCCGTCAGTGAACACGAAGCGCAGGTCGCGCCCCGAGCACCCTTTCACCCGGCAGTACCAGTAGAACCAGAAGCCTTTGGTGTCGCGCGGGTCCTGCCTGACCGTGATCGTGCTGCCCTCGATCTTCTCGACTATGATGTTTCCGCCGGGGAAATCGGCGTCTACAACCATCTACTTCTCCCAAAACTGCGGCTTGCTGTTCGCTTTGGAGATATCGTTCTCATCCAGCACTCCGCCGGCCTTGCGCAGCGAAGCCTGCACTTCTGATACATTCACCGACCTGGGACTGACGCCCTGCCGGATCGATAGCGCCGCCGCCGCTCCGGCCGCCTCGCCGGTGAGGATGCACTGCGCCATTACGCGGATCGAGCCCAGCGCAAGATGCGTCACCGAGACGCACCTCCCGCCGGTTAGGAGGCTGTCCACCCCTTTCGGCACGAGGATGCGATACGGGATTTGGTACTTGAAGCCTAGGGGCGGGAAGTACTCGGTCGGGTCCATGCCGGCGCCGTCTATGTTGTGAATGTCGATGAAGAACGATCCGTAGCCGATGGAGTCGTCCCACTCGCGACCCGCTAGCATGTCCTGCTCGGTGAGCACCACATCGGCCATTATCCGGCGGGACTCGCGGATGCCGACGGTGTTGGGCGTGGATACGAGGTAGCAGTTCTCCATGCCGGAGACGTACTTGCGGAAGACCGGGATCATGTGGAACGCCTGCCTGCGCCCCTCGATGGTGGCGGCGGTCAGGTCCTCGGCTTTGGTGGAGTCCATACCCGTGATGTGGGTGAAGTTGATGCCGACCTGATCGGGCCTTGTCGGCGTCCACCAGAACCCCATGATGTTCTTCTGGAACGGCTCCATGTCTCCGTTGCGCTGTGCTTCCTCCCAGACGTGCACCATGCGCCCATCGGTGCGCCACGCCTCGACTTTCGGCCAATCGACCCCGCCGATAGTGAACATCAGCGTCATCGGCTGGCACTTGCTGTCGGACGGGCGGCCTACCTCGAACGGCGCGCCTGCCGAGGCGGCTACATCGCCGTCGCCCGTGCAGTCCACTACCCGTTTCGCAAGGATCGCCTGGCGGCCGCTCTTGTTCTGTATGACCGCCCCGACGACCTTGCCGTCCTCGACGATCGTTTCGCAGAAGAAGGTGTAGTAGAGCAATCGCACGCCCGCCGCCTGCATCATGCGCTCCAGGACTAGCTTGAGGCCCTCGACCTCGAACCAGGTACCGTGGTGCTTCATCCAGCCGAAGCCGCCGTCGCAGATCTTGCGGGCGATATCGAGAGCGACTCCTCCGACGGTGCGGGTCTGCGTGCCCCACGCGCAGTAGATGGAGATGTGGCCGTGCCCGCCGGCTCCGGCTACCCCGCCGAGGCAGTTGAACTGCTCGACGATCATAGTGGAAGCGCCCTCCCTCGCCGCCGCCAGCGCCGCGCCGATACCCGCCGGCCCTCCGCCGACAACAAGCACGTCGGTCTCATATGCAATGGGGATATTTCGCCCGGGTTGGGACAGCTCACGCGTTTTAGACATATTGAACACCTCGCAAACCGGCTGCTGGAAACGAAATCAGGCCGGTCCTACGCTCGGAAACGAGCAATCTGAGTTCGCTCTTACTTCTGACTTATCCGGCGGATTCGTTTGTGGGCTGCCGGTTGTTGCTCGCCGGATGTCGGTCGTTGGAAGGCAGTATAGCACAAGCGGAATGCGTTGTCAATAGCTGGTTAACATCTTTTTCTGCGGAGGATGTGGCGGATCAAATCCCGCAGGCCGGAGTATTTGAGGGATGGGTCTACGTACTTTTCAAGCACGTAGAAGAGGAAGTAGTAGAACCGCGCGGATGCCCAAATGAGAAGCAAAATGAGCGCGGCGGTCGTCCAATCCGGGCTGAGGGCGAACAGCCCCGCCGCCGTCATCAGGATAATCAGCAGGAAGAGGATGCCCTTTACTACGATCAGCCCCTAGATAACGGCGCGGTGGCCAGCCCTAATCAAGCCAATGCCCCGTTTCAGAACTCACAAATCAGCCCGATGGTGAACTTACTGGCCCTTCTGAGCTTGCCGCACTAGCGGTCGGATCATAGCCGTCTGACTCCCTATGCCGCGCAACAACCTCTTCGGCCTTGATGGGACACGACCCGGAGTAGCCCGTTTCGAGGCTCGGGCACTTCTTCCCGGCACATACATCACAGAACTCCTCATAGGTTACGGCTCTCTCGCTGAACCACGGCAGGAAGTAGTGGTACCAGTAGAACTGACCAAATATGCCGGGGCCAACGTCTGTGGAGTAGTCGTACCGAGCCCAGTCTCTCTCGGCGACGGCCTCTTCGATTTCAGACTGGAAGCGTTTCCAGTCCGTCAAGCCCTCGAGAAGCCTCAGCAACCTGTCCGGATCGGTTCGATCAGAACTCGTCTCCAGTCGGCGCACCTCCAGGCAGAATGCTTTGAATGCCTCTGCCTGATACGGATAGGGGTTGAGAAGCATGTAATTGGACACGACGATCATGAAGCACGTAGGAGTCCCTTTGTAGAAGCGGAGACACTTGTCCAGTGGCAGGCCGCAGTCTTTCTCCAGGAATCGTATGGTTTCCTGGATTTCCGTGCGGATCTGACCGTTAGAACGCTTCTCCTGGTCCTCCCGAAGGTTAGAGTAACAGGGGCACGTGAGAAGGAACTTGGTCTCATAGCCCTTATTGTTGCGCGCTCGGATGTACTGCGAGAGCCTCGGAACATAGGTCTTTAATCCTAACAGTGAAGAACCAACGACGATCAACTTCGGGTCGTCCTTGATGCGTCCCAGAAAGGACTGGACATCCTCTCCGCTTGGATCGCGCTCCAGGAGTGCCACCTCGCGGTTTTCATAAGCAGTTTCGATGCCGACCATCTGTGATAGAGCGAAGAGCCCGGTGATCTTGTTGATCAGTTCCTCCGTACTACGGAAACTGCTCTTCATCGCGTCTGAGTGTCCGCGCATCAAATCGACAGACTCATTGCCAACTTTGCGCGTGTAGTAGACACCGACCAGAACGGCTACAGCCGTGGCAATCAGCGTGATCACAACGGTGCCGCAAGGCGTCAACCAGCTGCCGGGAATCATTGCCGTCTCCTTCAGTCACTTTGATGCGTTGTTCTCTGCCCGGTATCAAAGACAGTGAGGCACCAACCCAGGCAGACAGGCAATAGCGGAAGCTGCGATAGGAAAAACCTCTCTTGCGAGCCAGCAAGACGGGTGTCTTGTAGACCAGTGGCTCCAGCGCACAGCTAAGGTCACAAAGAGCCTATGTCTAGAGCAATCAACAGCCGCAGAATCTCAAGTGTATCAAGAAGAGCACACGGACATGGCCGCCTGATAGCCTTGAAATGGGGCAAGCCCACCCCCCGCTACGCCTCGGAAAACAACACACCCGCCTGCACTACCTCAAAACTGCATTTAGCAGTCCGCAGATACTGCACGCGGGCTCTAAGTGGAGTATACCACTAGCAGGCAGGCGTAATCAAGTTGCCAAGAGGCAAAGACGGGATCCCAGACCCGGGGAATCTTGTCCGGGATTGCAAATCCCGGACCATCAAGAACCCCGAACCATCGGTTCCGGGTTTGCAGATCCCGGCTCGTTCAGCGAGTAGTGACAAGGCCGCCCGGAGTATACGCCTCAATAACGCAGCCCGATCCTCCGCAGTGCGTGGTCTTGTCGCCGATCCTGGCGACCGGCTTGCCGTCGACCAGCACGTCAGGATCACCCGCGGACACGGTGAAAATGTTGGGTCCGCAGCAGGCGGCGTGCGCGCCCTTGTCGCCCACGCATGCCACTGGCCGCCCGTTTATCAGAACCTTCGCGTTTCCGCTCGATATGGCGCCTACTACCGCATGCGGGCAGGCGGGACAGCCATGGGCACAGGAGTCGCAGCGAACTCTGCAGCCAATTGTAGCGTGGCGAGGCGCCACCGCCTCTACGACGAACTCCCTGGAGTACTCCTGCCCGTCCACCACTACGGTCAGCTTGATCGTGTTGCGGCCCGCTCTCTTGAACACCGGTCTGCTGATGGCCCCAGTGCTGGGAGTGAACACCGCGGTCCCGCTCCATCTGACCTGCGAGGATATGTCCTTCGATGCATTTGCCCCTGAATTCACCGTAGCTTTGGCCCCGAACGTCCACCCGGTGGTGAACACCTTTGGACTATTGCCGTTGGGACAGGTCAGCTCCAGCTTGACCTTCTTCCCTACCCGAGCCTCTCTAGGGATTCCGACTGTCTGAACGCCCGAGGAAATCCCCAGCAGCAAGAGCGCTGCCATACTAACAACGACTAAGCGTGACATACGTCCTCCAACACCCCGCCGTCTCTTTCGCAAAGCGGCCAGGCTAATGCACTCTACCACGCTTTCGGGAGATTTTCAACTTGGGTGACTGCTCAGAGCTGGTGAGTACGTCCGCAGATACTGCACGCGGGCTCCAGCTGGAGTATACCACTATCAGGCAAGCGGAGCAAGTTGAGGGTCTAGGGTCTATGGTTGAGGGAAAGGAGCGGGCGGAGATAGATATCTCCGCCCGTGGGACTGCATCCAGGGAATCGCCTCGGCGCCGTGCTAGCGGCTGGGTTTGAGCCTCCTCAGCAACAGCGGCAGGCCGAATGCCAGACCGAGGAAAGCCGAAGGCTCGGGAACGACGCTGTCGGGAACGGCCAGTCGGTTGTCCAGCGGCGTGCCGTCGCGGTCCACGACGCCGTAGGCATCGAAGAACCCGCCCGTGAAGCCCGAGTTGAACACCGTGTTGAACTCACCGCCCTGCGCTCCGCACTTGGCGTAGAAATCGCCCCAGACTGGCCGGCGAGTGCTCGTGAACTCGATGGTCCAGCTAGTGGAGCCAGAGCCGCTGCTGTCGAACTTGATGCCGTAGATTCCTCCGGCGGGCATGTCCGGGTTGCTGATCCCCTGACCGGTAGCGGTGTAGGTGTCCGGGCCGACGGGCGCGGTAGCGCCGCCGGAGAGGATGTAACCGTAGATGTCGGTGCCCAGAACCAGACCCTGGGATGTCTCAAGGATAAAATGGCTGATGTTCTTGGCAGGGACAGTGAACGTGTAGAGGTAATGCCATACGCCGTCCACCTGATCCACTTGCCAGTACAGCGATGTGGATGTGCTGGCCCAGGACGTGCCATCAGCGGCGTCTAGCTGCGTCTCGGCGGCGTCCCAGGTCAGAGTGCCTGAGTAGCCGAATCCCGCGGCAGCAGCCAAAGCCAGGCAGGCGGCCGTCAGGATAGCAGTCAGAGAGCTTCTTCTCATTTCAAATCCTCCTTCACTTCGCGTGAACTGATCGTCACACAATGTGTTGTGCCCATCAATAAGCTCTGCCAAACCGGCGCGCTGCAACTAAGCGAGCTTTTTCTCGATAGAGGTACGACAATGCCCCCGGCGGAAGTCTCCACCGGGGGCACTGATTCGGCGAATTCTGCAAGTGGCGGGGGCGTTAGCCCTTTACGACGGTGAGCTTGCCCGCCTTGACGTCTACTATCCATTGCTTTACGCGTTTCTCTCGCCGATAGTCGGGGCTCGGCTGTAGGTAAGTGACCTTATATAGAACGACGTTGTATTTGCCCTCGGAACGGCCGTTCACGACGATCTTCGTAGCCCCAGGTTCGCTTTTGCCGTCTACACCAACGCCTCCGGGCACCGTCTCCTTCGTCCAGTCCAATTGGTTGGTGTTCCAGGCCGGCCAGACCACGATGCGATACATCTCCTTGCTCGGCAGCGCAACCTCCAGCGATCCTGTCCGGCCCGCGTTCAGCGTCAGATTAGCGGAAGCAGTGAACTTCTCGGAGGGCACAGTGATGGTCTTGCTGGTGAGCAGGTTTCCGAGCTTGACGCAGATGTTGTAGATGCCGGGCTTGAGGTTGATGCAGCGGTACATGCATCGCCCTGGTTCGGGCCACGCGATCAACACCTTTTGGTACTTGACCGCATACTCGCGTTCGGTCTTGTAGCTCGCTTCGCCGCACCGGCACGTGGCGAATATGGTCCCCTGCGTCCGCCCAGGCTGATATCTTGCATAACCCACCATGAGCGCTTTGCTGCGGTCGTAGTCGCCCTTGATGTCTATGTATCCGCCTATCTCGGCGGCGAGCGCCTGTCCCGAAAAGAGCAGCGTAAGAAGCAGAACACATAACGAAAGCCTGTTCATAGCGAGCCTCCCGGCTGGGGAATCTACTATCAGGTTCCTCCATAGCCGGCGGCTCACCCGCCAAGCATAGTTGGCTGAATGCGGTGCGGCAGCGTCGTCGGGAGAGGAAGTCTGGTTCAGAGTACCTGCGAAGTTTGATTTTTCCGCGCCAGTGAGGTAAGATGAGCGTGGTATAAGCACATCGAAAGATCGTCTGGATTCCGGGCTGGTAGTATACATTGGGTAGCGCCGGCCCGATTTACGTACATGAGTCCACAATGCCGTGGAATCAGACAGTGATGTTTGGAGTGTGGTTCTAATGGAGAGACAACCCATCTATGTTACAGACTATGACGCCCAGCGGCTTCGTGAGCTGATCGACAATCCCGGCGCGACGGAGGGTAGCTCACCAGAATGCCTGGCGAGCCTGAGAGACGAACTTGCCCGCGCCAGGATCGTTAGTCAGAAAGACATACCGCCCGACGTGGTAACGATGAACTCCACCGTGCACCTGGTCGATACAAGGACGGGTGAAAAAGAAGCGTTCACCCTGGTCTTCCCGCGCGATGCGGATATCGAGCAAGGTCGAATATCCGTGCTGGCGCCTGTCGGCACGGCGATACTGGGATACAGAGCAGGCGATACCTTCGTGTGGAGTGTCCCTGGAGGCGAGCGGCACCTCCGAATAGAGGCGGTGACCTATCAACCCGAGGCGTCAGGGGACTACGATCTGTAAGCAACCCCGGCTGTCGGTCATCACCCTGAGGATCGACAGCCTCTGAAGTGCAAGAGGCAGGCCACTCTCAGTGAGAAAGCCCCCGGCGGAGTGATCCGTCGGGGGCTGAATCGATTGCGCACTACGGTCGGGCGCGACGATATCTACATTGCGGCCCTGGAGTGCAGAGCGGCCTCAACTTTGGACTTATCGATGGGTTCGCCGCCCATGTGATACTCCTCCAGATCGTTGATCAGTACGGTGACGAACTTCCTGAAGCCCTCTGACCCCTGCACTTCGGCTATCGCGTCCGTGATCTTGCGGGCCATCTCGTGCTTCTGCTCAGATGAAAAGACGCCTTTAGCGAGCGTGACTTCAATTACCGGCATGTTGGCCTCCCAAGTGCTAAGACTACAAGGCGGGCGTACCCGCGTGGGAGGTGGGTGAAACCTGGGGGGTGGCTAAGCCATTCCCAGAAGAGTGGAACAAGCCCCCGGCGGAGTGATCCGTCGGGGGCTCTTTTTCATGTGAAAGCAGATTCCTCCCACGAAGAACGAAGCGCCCTTCGACAGGCTCAGGATGCTTCGTTCTTCGGCTCAGGATGACAGAGTGCGTTTGCTTCTATGTCTCCCTGCGTCTCTGCCTCTTGCTTATCTGCTTATCTACTTGTGTGCTTCTGAGCTTCTGAAGCTCCTAGCTCTCGGCTCTGCTACTTGTCCCTCGCAACGCCTTTGCCGGCGGCTTCTATTACTGCCTGGGCGGCGGCGAGGCGGGCTACCGGGACGCGCTTGGGCGAGCAAGACACGTAGTTCAGGCCAACGCTGTGGCAGAACTTGACCGAGTCCGGGTCGCCGCCGTGCTCTCCGCAGATGCCGAGCTTGATCTTCGGATTGACCTTCTTCGCATCCTCAACGCAGATGCTCATCAGTCTGCCGATGCCCTTGACGTCGATAGTCTCGGTCGGGTCGGTCTTGAAGATCTGCTTCTCGATGTAGACCGGCAGGAACTTGCCGGCGTCGTCGCGGCTGATACCATAGCCCATCTGAGTCAGGTCGTTGGTGCCGAAGCTAAAGAACTGCGCCTCGACCGCGATTTCGTCGGCGGTAAGAGCCGCGCGCGGGATCTCGATCATCGTGCCGATCATGTAATCGACCTCGACGCCCTCTTCCTTCATCGTCTTCTCGGCGATCGGTATAAGCTGCTCCTTGAGGTACTTCAGCTCGTTGACGGTGCCGATGAGCGGGATCATGATCTCCGGGTGGACGTCCATACCGGACTTCTTCACCTCGCACGCCGCGCCGATGATGGCGCCGACCTGCATGTTCACGATGCCCGGGAAGTAGATCGAGAGGCGGCAGCCGCGCAGACCCAGCATCGGGTTGGCTTCGTGCATGTCCTCGACCTTCTTCAGCAGGAGTTCCTTCGCCTTCAAGTCCGGGCTGTTCGGGTTCTTGCAGCGAAGCTCGGTGACTTCCACCAGGAGTTCATTCATCGGAGGCAGGAACTCGTGCAGCGGCGGGTCGATCAGTCTGACCGTACACGGCTTGCCACCCATCGCCTTGAAGATGCCCACGAAGTCCTCGCGCTGCATGACAAGCAGCTTGTCGAGAGCGGCGTCGCGGATGTCTTCGTTGTCGGCGAGGATCATGTCCCGAACGAGCGGAACGCGGTCGCTTCCGAGGAACATATGCTCAGTGCGGCAGAGGCCGATGCCTTCCGCGCCAAGCTCGATAGCCTGCGAAGCATGCTCCGGAGTGTCGGCGTTCGCGCGGACCCCCAGCTTGCGGACTTCGTCGGCCCATCCCATGAACGTGCCGAAGTCGCCGGTGACGGTAGCGGGCTCGGTCTCGAGTTCGACGTTGTAGACCAGGCCGAGGGTGCCGTCGATGGTGATAACGTCGCCTTCTTTGATGGTAACGCCGTTGGCGGTGACTGTGCGGGCATCCTCGTCGATCTTCAAGGCGCCGCAGCCGCAGACCGTCGGGACGCCATACTGGCGGGCGATGAGAGCCGCGTGGCTGGTGCGTCCGCCGAGCTGGGTCAGAACGCCCTTGGAAGCGAGCATTCCGCCGAGGTCGTCCGGGTTGGTTTCCTTGCGGACAAGGATCACGTTCTCGCCCTTGGAGGCCATTTCGATAGCGGTCTTGGAATCGAGCGCAACCTTACCGGAAGCGCCGCCGGGGCCGGCGTTCAGGCCCTTGGCGATCTCTTTGATCCCGCCGGCAGCCTTGATCCGCGGGTGCAGGAGCTGCTCCAGAGCCTCCGGCGGAACGCGGGTCAGGGCTTCTTCCTTGCTGATGCGGCCCTCGTTGACCATATCGACTGCGATCTTCACCGCAGCCACGCCAGTGCGCTTGCCCGCGCGGCACTGCAGAATGAAGAGGCGGCCCTTCTCGATCGTGAACTCGATGTCCTGCATCTCACGATAGTGGTCCTCGAGCTTCTGAGCGATCGAAGCGAACTGCTTGTAGATCTCCGGGAACTCGTTCTCAAGCTGATCGATCGGCTCCGGGGTGCGCACGCCGGCGACGACGTCCTCGCCCTGCGCGTTCTTCAGGAACTCGCCGAAGAGCTTGTTCTCGCCGGTGGCTGCGTTGCGGGTGAATGCAACGCCGGTGCCGCAGTCGTCGCCCATGTTGCCGAACACCATCGTCTGAACGTTGACGGCTGTTCCGAGGTCGTGGGAGATCTTCTCGCGGTTGCGGTAGATGATCGCGCGCTCGTTGTTCCAGCTCTTGAAGACGGCGATGATGGCGAGCCTGAGCTGCTCCATCGGGTCCGTCGGGAAGTCCTTACCGGTGACTTCCTTGAAGTAGACTTTGTACCTGTTCACGAGGTCCTTGAGTCCCTCGGCATCGACTTCGGTATCGACCTTCGCCCCCAGCTTCTCCTTGACCTCGTCGAAGATGTGCTCGAAGTTGTGCTTCTTGAGCTTCGGATAGTCATCGGAGAGGACGATGTCCGAGAACATCATAAGGAAGCGGCGATAGGCGTCATAGCCGAATCGCTCGTTGCCGGTGGCGGCGATGATGCCCTTGAGGGTATCGTCGTTGAGGCCGAGGTTCAGGACGGTGTCCATCATACCCGGCATAGAGAACTTCGCGCCGGAGCGAACGGAAACGAGGAGCGGGTTGGCGGAGTCGCCGAGCTTCTTGCCCATGTCCTTTTCGACGTCGGCGAGAGCGGCAACAACCTCCTCCCAAAGACCCTCGGGAAGCTTGCCGGTCTTGGAATACTCGTTGCAGGTCTCAGTGGTAATAGTGAACCCGGGCGGGACGGGCAGGCCGATGTTGGTCATCTCGGCCAGGTTAGCGCCCTTGCCGCCAAGCAGGTCCCTCATGGTCGCGTTACCTTCTCGGAAAAGGTATACGCGCTTCTTGTCAGACATCTATGATCCTCCTGTAAAAGATGGAAGTCCGAGGTCAGAGGTCCGAAGTCCGACTGGCCTCATTCTCACCTCGGGCAAGCCAATAGGCTCACGCCAAGATTTCTGTGTATTGCCATAACACTGCCGCGTATCCTAGCGCCGGGTACACCCTAAACAGGGCGGGATCGCTATCTATCCCGCCCCAACGATGATCTGCGGCAATGGATATGTACCAACTTCTCTATTTCGGCAACACTCGTGGCGAATCCTCCCCGCCCTGCACGTGTAATAAAGATTTAGCGAGGGCAGGGTTGGGCAGGCGCGCCAGGACATCTTGTCCTGGCCACTGTAAGGGAAGGGGGTGTAGCTGTGGGACGTTTCCCGGGCCCCACAGCTACCGAGGGGATGGATACTCAGGAGAGTCAGAGTATCCTATGGAAGCAACGGCCGTCGGATTGGGGGGAGCGGCCGGTTGCTTCACATTTGAGCCTTGATGCGCGGATCAACCAAATCCGCACTATCAAGTTGCCAGGGGACGGCCACAAGGCCATTCCCTATAGTATTAGATGCAAGCAGACACCCGATATGTTCACTTGCTAGCAAAAAAACCTGGTAAATTTGCTTCTTTTGCTTAAGCTTGCCTGTTTGCAGGCGCGCCATGGTGTTAGACGCGGCAAGATGCGAGCGGTTGCGCCAGGTTGACGATTAGCTACTTCGGCGGCTGCGGCGATGGCTTGGGCTCGGGCTTTCCGATCGGAAACACCCCGTGAACCTCCCACTGGTTGTCCAGCCTGCCGTCGATCCTGAGCTCGAATGTGTAGAGCGAGCGCCCGCTCCGCACGCCCCGCTTGCAGTTGACGGTCGCGCGGACATCTTCGGGCAGCTTTCGACGCCTGGTAGCCAGGAGCTTTCGCAGCGCCTCAGACTGGTCCGCTGAGAGCGTGGCCACATCCAGGCCAGACTCAGAGAACAAAGCCGACCGCTGATCCGGATGAAGGCAAGCATAGAAGGCAAGCGGCGCTCTTCCACCGGCAACCACGGCTGCGAGACTCGCAGAATGGCAGTCCTCAACTTCCCGGATGTTCTGATTGTACTGGTCGTAGGTAAGCAGCGCGATCTGCGCAAGGCCGTCTATTCCGAGGTCGCCTGTCCGCTTCAGCTCGTTACGCCACTTCTCTATCCATGCGTCGGGGATTTGCGCCGCGCGCTTACGGAACCAGTTGCGGTCGTGGAGTTCTATGACACCATCGCGCTTGTCCCAGTTGTAGACATAGACATCGACGATCCTGTCCAGGGCCGCTCTCAGCTCCATCTCGCCCGATGGCGGACCCTGACTGGGGATGCCACCCGACTCCCAGCTCGGGAAGTAGTCGGAGACCACGCACAGCTTCGACGCCATCGCCAGGTCCATCTCAACGTTGTAGAGCGCCGGCGTCGCTGGTCGAAGCTTCACTTTGACTCTGAGGGACGGATCATCGGGATGCTCGATAACCGGTTCGCCACCCGCCTCCACCTTCATCTCTCGCGTAAACAAGGCGGCGATTTCGGTCTCCTTTTGCCTAAGCACCTCTTCAATGTCCTGCCCCTCGGTCTGAAGCATGATCCTGCCCAGGAATTTGGCGATCTCGCTCTCGGGGTTGATAAGTGGCATAGCCACGGAGCCCACGCCGCAGTTGAACCTGATCTCGCCGAGGAAAGCTCCCTTGATCTGGGGTGATACGCGCTCCAGAGTTTCGTTGACGGAGATCTCAAACTTGTCCCGATCGATCATGTCGGGGAGCACGTACGGATTCCCGCCAAGACGCCGCTCCAGTGCCAGTTCCGCGCAGATTGCCCTGATCACAACATCACGCGCCGCGGGTGCCAGCGAGGCGGCCTCGATCTCAGCCGTGCGGCCGGCAGCCAACGCCTCCGCAACCGCAGGCACCTCCCGTACCAGATCGCGAAGCGCGTCTGCACAGCCGATCTCCGAGACCGCATACAGGAACGGGCTATCGTTCCGCAGTTGGGCTTTCTCTTCGTCGGTCATGCTGCTGACGTTGGAGTAGTCCTCAAGCGCCTTCTGCCTGCGACGAGCATAACGGGCTGCCTGTCTCTCTTCAGCGCGTGCCCGCTGGGCTTCCGCATCCAGGAGGGTCCTGCGGTCCATGTACAAGCGGTAGGTCCACTTGCCCGGTTCGCCCTTAACCGACCACTTGAACTTCATCACGTGCGTGATCGAGTTCATTAGCTGCACGAGCGGCACGTCTTTGGCAAACACGTTCATCCTGCGGTCTCGGACCTGCCAGTCGTTGTTGCTCGCGCCAGCTTTGATGACAACACCGGTGGACTTGCTGAGCTCGTCTATGATCTGCCAGACAGGAGTGCGAATCCTCTCGATCGTGACCTTTCGCGTAAGCCTGACGTCGGTCTTCTGTAACAGCGGATCACCGACTGCGGACGTCGCGTTGGGGTCGGTCGTCACCTTGCCGGTCCCGAGTGCGGGCAGCGCAAGGCAGATCAGGATCAGGCTCGGAAGCATTCTTCGCATACTCAACCTCGTGGCGGTAGTCAAAGCAATAGACGCCCGCGGGGCGGGAATTTGTGCGGTATTCCGAGCCGACAAGCGCACATCTGGATATTTTGGCAGTCGGCCGAAAAAAGCAAGAGCCCCTGCCCAGACGGCAGGGGCTCGATATTCTCTTGCTATTGTGGCAGCAGCCTAGCGAGCCGGTGTCGGTTTGGGAGCAGCCGGTATGTTCGTTGGCATGCTGGCGTTCTTCTTCAGCATCTCGGGTACCTTGCTGTAGCGCTCTGCGTTGACGACGATCTTTGACTTAGCGATGAACTGCTGAAGCTGCTTGTTGAACGGAGTCTTGTCCGCCTTGGTCAGGGCGATCTCCTCTCTGATGAGTTCCTTCACATCAGCAAACTTCTGGACGAGTTTCCGGCGCTTCTGATCAACTCTGAGGATCACCCATGCGTTGTCATTTCCGTCTTTCACGTGGAACGGCTTCGTGTACTTGCCCACAGGGCACGCGAACGCGGCGGTGCGAATCGGCATGGGGACTACCTTCATATCCATCGACAACCAGCCGACCCGACCCTGATACGGAGCTGTGTTCTTATCCTCCGAGAGCTGCAACGCGACGCTTCCGAAGTCCTGGCCATCCTCAAGGAGTTTGTAGGCTTTCTGGATCTTCTCCTGCGATGCGCTGATGATGACCGCGATGTGGCAGGCTTCGGGACGAACGAACGGCGAAGGGACCTTCTTGATCTGACGGTCGTAAGCATTCTTCAGCTCGGCATCAGTAACCTTGGTATCCTTGGTAATCAGGTTGATGACAGACTGCTGAAGGGACATCTGCCGCTTCCACTCCTGCTCGGTGACACCCATCTGGCGGAGCTGCGCCGAGAAGTTGCCATTCTTCTTGAGGTAGTTGAGCTTCCGATTCAGCTGCGTGTCGGTGGGTGCTACGCCTTCCTTCTCGGCAAGCTGGGTCAGCAGCCTCTCGGTTATCATCTGCTCGACCACGTACTGGCCGGCAGGAACGGTCACATTCTTGCCGCCCTTAACGGTCTGCACCGGGACGCGCTCCAGCCTCGCATAGAACTCGTCCTTAGCGAGCTTATCGCCGTTGACGTTGATGAGGCCCTTCCGCCCGCAACCCGCCAGCGCCAACAGGATTACCATCAGCGCCACGATAGTCACCAGGCTAAGTTTGATTCCACGCATAGGATGATGCTCCTTCATCGTCGTAAGGGTCACCCTGAACCTGATTCAGGGCCTATCTCGATGCTGACCCTCGTGATCTCCCGGACTTCGCGGCGCCCGGGGAAACCGAGTTCAGCACGACGTAACCAATGGATGCTGAATCAAGTTCAGCATGACAGAACTCTTGACAGGGCTAGTGGAACAACGCCAGATCGCGCTGCAAGTAACCGCGCAGGCGAAGCACCGCTTGAGTGTGCAACTGATACACTCGGGACTCGGACACCTCTAGAATCTTGCCTATTTCCTTGAACGTCAGCCCCTCGTAGTAGTAGAGGGCTATCACCAACCGCTCCCTGTCAGGAAGCCTGTCGATCCCTTCTCCAAGAGACTGCCTCACAGCCCCGGATTCAACGTCCGCGGACGTATCGGCGCTCTCATCGTGTACTACGTCGGCCAGGTGTATCTTCTCGTTGCCGTCGCTGGACATCACAATGTCGTCCAGGCTCAGCAGAGAGGCCCTGCCTGTGTCCGCCAGCAGCGCGTGGAATGAATCGATCTCCATTCCCATCGCCTCAGCGACTTCTTCCTCGGTCGCCGGCCTACCCAGCCTGCTCTCAAGGTCCAGATACGTCCGCTCAAGAGCCTTCACCCTCTCACGAACGGACCTTGGCACCCAGTCCTCTTCGCGCAGCATCTCCAGGATGGCTCCGCGGACTAGCGCGATGGCATAGGTCTCGAACTTCACCTCGCGCTTCGTATCGAACTGGTCTATGGCCTTTATGAGCCCGATAATCCCGGCACTGATCAGGTCGTCTCGCTCCACGTTCGGCGGAAGACTCGTGACAACCCGTCCGGCGGTGATCTTCACGAGATACGCATAATGCGAGATCAGCGCATCTCTGGCCTTCATATCACCAACAACTTTGAACTGTCGCCACGCTGCCTGGAGGTCCGGCACGCTCATCAAATCCACATCCTGAAACGAACTTGTGGTACGCGGCTCATTTTACATGACCCGTCAAAGCGTGTCAACAGAAGAGCTGGCCTTACACCTGACGTCTCTATTACGCTGAGCCAGATGTAATTGATTCCCATCTACGGCAGACTGCCTGAAAAAGATGATGCCGTCTACAGCTTCCTCAGAATCGCCGTGACACGGCGTTCATTGATGGGCTTCGGAATGAAGTCAACCGCCCCAGCGCTCAGCGCTTCGCAGACGGTCGCTCGCTGCCCGGCTCCTGCCAGAAGAAGGATCTGGCAATCGGTGTCTGCGCGGCGCAGCTCGGTTATGGTCGCTACGCCGTCCATATCGGGCATCTGGGCCTCAACCAGGACCATGTCCGGTCTGACCTTCTCGAACTTCTGCAACGCTTCTTTCCCGCTAGCGACCTCACAACAAACTGAGTAGCCGGACGTGGCGAGAATGCTCTTGAGCACCATACGGCTGTAGAGACTTGGATCCACGATCATCACGCGCTTGGGCAATGTGGCACCTCCAGGATCGGGCGAGCCACCGCACTATCCGCGTCCGCTCGACGGCGACTACCCAAGAGGATTATCGGTAGCAAGCCACTTCAGGTGTAGTGCCGAAGGGGATGATTGCGCCGCGAACCATCGCAGGACGAGCTAGTCTCGGTGCAGAGTGATGTAGACGATCTCGGGAGGACACAGGAACCGGATATGCAGACGGCTCGTGCCTATCCCTCGGTTCACGAACAGCACCGAGTGGCCGGCATCGGTCCCCGTTGCATTCCTGATGTCTTCCGGGCCGTAGAGGCCGTCATTGAGGCGCTTGTTCCGATGCATATGCGTCCATAAGGGGCCCAACCCCGGGACGCGCACCTGTCCTCCGTGGGTGTGGCCTGAGAGTATCAGGTCAGCCCCACGCTCGATGGCTTCCGGCGTCACGCACGGGCTGTGCGTCAGAAACAGGATGAAGCTCTCCTGATCGACCCCGGCGAACGCGGCTTCCATATCGCTTCTGCGCGAGTAAGGATCATCAACACCCACGACCGCCAGGCTGCCACCTTCCCTCTCAAGAGTTGTCGAGCTATTCCGGAGTATCCGCAGTCCCGGGAAGCTCAGCGCCTCTACGAGCATGTCCGAGTCCAGCCAGGGCTTATGCTCGGAGTTGCCGAGAACCAGCAGGATCGGGTCCCGGACCGGGATTGTCGAACAGATTCGGCGGAATATATCGGATGCTCGCGGCTCCGCCGTGACATCACCCGTAACCACACAGCCGTCAACTTCGCGGGTGGAGAGGATTTCCATCGTGCGCTTTTCGAGCAGGCCCAGCTTGGTCAGGTGCAGGTCTGAGATGTGCAGCAGCGTGTAGCCATCGAAAGCATGAGGCAGGCTGGGAAAGCTGATATGAAGTTCCTTTGTCCGCAGCGCGAACTGCTCGTATAGGATCGCGTAGGCGCCCAGTCCCAGCATCGTTCCGGCGCCGGCAATGGCTGCTATGGTCGTTGAGTGCAAGCGTGTGACTCCAGATCTCGTGTCGCCTCAATGTTAGCATGTTGCCCGCAAGGTTGCATAGCATCCACTGCGACCTGGACGGGTACCATGAGATAGGAGGACACTGAGATGACACGTGAGGAGATATATCGGGAAATCGAGGATACGCTCGGGCTTGTGCCGACCTACATGAAGAACATCCCGGATGAGTATCTGGCCGATGAGTGGAACCTGTTCAAGAACCTGCAGCTTTCGGACAAGACTCACATCCCCAACAAGTACAAGGAACTGATGGGACTTGCCGTATCGGCGGCGACACGGTGCCAGTACTGCGCCCTCTACCATACTGAGACCGCAAAGATGTACGGAGCTACGGACGAGGAGATAGAGGAAGCGGTCCACTTTGCTAAGCTCAGCACCAGTTGGAGTGTGTACATCCACGGGATGCAGATCGACTACGGGCAGTTCAAGGACGAGCTTCACAGGTCACTGAAATACGTGAAGGAACAGGCGCGGCGTGAGGCGGCGTAACCGGCGATTCAGCCCCGGCCTGCATTCCTGCGTATCTGCGCGATTTGCTCCTCGGTGACCGCTTTCTCGAAGCTTCGGAAGCCGGCAAGCTTGAAACCGTGCTTATCAGCCAGGCGGGTTATGGTTTCAACCTGTTCGACTGAGACGGCTTTGCCGAGGGTGAAGCTCTCGTAGCGGCCCTCGAGCGCCAGCATCATCGTTTCGCTCATACACGCGTAAGCGGTCTTGGGCGGGAAGCCAAAGCTGAAGTTGAAGTTGACATCACCCGGCACCTGGATGACCCCACCCTCCACTATCAGCACATCGTTGCGCTCCTTGGCAACGGCCTCGGATACGTCTCTGGGTCTCGCCACGTCGCACACCACCGCGCCGGATTTAATGAAGCTCGGCTGGATAATCGCCTCGACGGCGCTCGAGACCGCAACCACGATGTCGGCGTCCTTGATGCCAGCCTCGACGTCCGTGCTTATCCTGACAGGCGACTTCGCCTTCGGCGTGACTTCGGCTGCCAGTGTCTCCAGTTGATCGGAGAAGATGCCCACGAGCGTAATGGAGGCGCATTTGTCAGCGAGAAGATGCGTGCATGTCTGGCCGATGGAGCCTGTGGCACCGACTACGGCTACCTGCGCCTGGCCTGGATCGATGCCCATCAGCTCAGCGCCTTTCAGGGCGCCCTGAACGGCGGTGGCAATGGTATAGCTATTGCCCGTGGTAACGGCGATGTTCGCGTTTTTCGCAAGCGTAAGGCCTTGATCGCCGCACACAGAGGTAAACGCGCCAAGGCCAACGATCTTCGCGCCTTGTTCCTCGGCGATCCGTATCGCGCCGATGATCCTGTCATATACCTGCTCGATAGGCATCGTCACGATCTGTCTTGCGCTGAGGGGGCAGCCGACGAACCATCCTTCCGCTTCGGCGCCGGTCGCAGACTTGATGCCGGTGATGTGACTCACGAGCATAGGTTTCTTGTGCTTCATGCCCCACTCGACCCACGACTCAGGCATCATCTTCACGAACGGATACTTTCGTGCGACGTCCTTTTTCGCCGAAAGCGGGTGTATTACGAATGCGAATTTCTCCAAAATCAACTCCGTTCCGTCGTTGGAAGGTTCCGGACCTTCTAACCTTTGAACTCAATAATGGTCGGCTGCCAGTCCATACGTGCTAGAAGCGGCTCATAGTCGTCGACAGTCACTTTCTCAGGCCACTTGCCCAGCAGGGATATCAACACTCCCTCAAAGACATTGGTCGCGTAGTAGCGGCCGTCGGGCGATTTCATCGCCTCCGGCATGGACGTCACGAACATTCGCACCTTGCGCTCGGCCAGATGCTGCGTGTCCGAAGGCGTAAGCGTGTTCGTGATAAGGACCTTGCCCTCTAGCAGGCCGGATTCAACCGTCGGCAGCGTTTTCTTGATGAAATGATAGTCGCCGGCGATCACGTCCGCCCAGTCATAATACTTCTGATACTTCGGCCGCGAGCCTTCCTGCTTATCGCCCGTGGGATAGATCCATTTGAACGGCAATCGGGCAACGAGAGGCAGGAACATGGCCCCGATTGCTCGCACGGTGCTATAGGACTTCATAGGAATCGAAATGCCGAGGCTGAACATCAAGTCGCCGTAGATCGTCCGGTCGGTGAGGCCCGCGATTGTCTGAGCCATTCCGAACCTGTCGACCGCGCAGACAACGAGCACATTGCTGTTGGCAAAGTCTACGATGCCGTTGTCCTGCAGATACTGGATGGTCTTTCGTTCGAGGGTGTTCTTCACCCCGCTGCCGTCTACCACAGGGGTCGTCTTCGCAACGCGCGCGAGTCTTTCGGCGTCTCGAATCGTATACCGGCGTCTGTCGGTCCAGACGTAGCGGTCTATACCGCCGAGGCCGATCGCGTCCACCTTGCCGTCTAGCTCGCGGATCTTCCCGGCGAAGGCAGCCATGTCTCCGTCAGTCCCTATTCGTGACACCTCGAAACGTTCTCCGAGGAGTTCCAGTTCTGACGAGCTATCCCTGCTCGACGAGCCCAGGCTGATGCTCACAACTTGCTTCATCCAGTACGGCCTCGATTTCCTCTATCGACTTCGTGGTCATCAGCCGGCCGCGCAGTCTTGGCGCACCGGGCATGCCCTTGAGATACCAGATCAAATGGCCGCGCATTTCCTTCGCGGCGCGCTTCTCTCCGAGTATCTCAAGAAGCAGCCGCGCGTGCTCCTTGGCAGCGGAAAGCTTCTCCTGGCAAGTAGGCTCGGGCAGGACAACTCCTGTCCGAAGATACTCGGCTATACGGCGAAAGACCCAGGGATCTCCCAGCGATCCCCGGCCGATCATCAGCCCGTCGCAGCCGGTTTGCTCGAATGCGCGAGCCGCATCCTCGGGCGTCTCGATATCGCCATTTGCGATGACCGGAATGCTCACGTGCCGTTTGACCTCGGCTATTATATCCCAATCTGCGGTTCCTGAATATCCCTGCGCTGCAACTCTGCCGTGGACGGTGATAGCATCGACGCCGCATATCTCGGCGGTCTTGGCGAGATCGAAGACCTGCTGTTCACCTACGCCCCACCCCACCCGAGTCTTGATCGTTAGCGGAACAGTGACGGCATGACGGGCGGCGATCAGAATCTCCCGCGCGAGGTCTATGTCTTTGAGCAAAGACGCGCCGGAGCCGCTCTTTGCAACCTTCGGCACAGGGCAGCCGAAGTTGATGTCAACTATATCGGCACCCGCGTCCTGCATAGCACGCGCGCCTATTGCGACGGTTTCCGGGTCGCCGCCGAACACCTGAACCGATACAGGACGTTCCTCGTCCGTCCAGTCGATCATCGTGTTGGTGCCGGGCGCGCGGAACTTGATCGCATAAGCGCTGAACATCTCAGTCGTCACAAGCCCGCACCCACCCGCGCGCTTGCACATCAGCCGGGCAGCACGGTTGGTCACGCCAGCCATGGGAGCAAGAATGAGGGGAGGATCGACGAGGACACTGCCAATGCGAAGAGGTTTCATGGTAGTTGCTGCTTACCGCTTGGACTGCTGGCGGGAGTAAATGATGCGCAGCCCTTCCAGTGTCAGCAGTTCATCGCACAGCTCTACAGTCCTACTGTGGTCGGCGATCACGTCGGCGAGGCCCCCTGTGGCGATCACTCTCGCTCCGCCGCCCATTTCGGCCTGGAACCGGTCCACCAGGCCGTCTATCATCGCGGCGAAGCCGAAAACTATGCCGGACTGGAGGCTGCCGGATGTGGTGTCGCCTATGGCCTTATCCGGTGCGATAAGCCGGACGCCCGTGAGCTTTGCGGCTCGGGAGAAGAGGGCTTCCAGGGAGATCTGTATGCCGGGCGCGATCGCGCCGCCCAGATATTCACCGTCCTCGGAGACCGCATCGAGCGTGGTGCCGGTGCCGAGATCGACCACTATCAGCTTGCCGCCGTACTTGGCGTGCGCGGCTATCGCGTTGGCTATACGGTCTGCGCCGACGTCGGTCAGCGGATGATAGTTCACCTTGATCCCGAGGTCCATGTCCGCGGACAGCACCAGCGGAGAAGGGATTCCTAGGTGCTTGCGGGAGAATCGCGTAAGCGCGTCAACAGCCGCCGGAACGACGCTGGAGATAACCACACCGTCGATATCGGACAGCTTCAGCCCGCGTCCTCCGAACAAGCTGATCAGCAGGCCCGCGTATTCATCACCCGTACGGCGGCTCACAGTACCGATCCGCCAGTCGGCCTTGATTGCGCTGTCCTCGAATACAGCGAACGTTATGTTGGTATTGCCTACGTCGATTGCCAGAAGCATGGTTGCGCCTACCACACACAAAAAGAGAGCAGCGGCTTTGTGCCTGCTGCTCTCTCATTATCCCTCGTTCTGCTCGCGGGGTCAACTCCGTGGCCGGGACAGAGGCCGGCCACTACAGGGCTAGTCGATCTGTGTCAGGAACACCTGGGTCACCCAGAACCTGCCGTCCGGGGATTCATACACTCCGACCCCAACCTCCTCGAACCGTGAATTGAGGATGTTCTCCCGATGCGGCTCGCTCCTCATGAGGCACCTGTGCCCGAGTTCCGGGCTCACTATGGAGGCATAGAAGATGTTCTCTGAGATTATGGCCCAGCTTGGCGTCCGCCCCAGCGCCTTTAGGTATCTATCCTTGGGCGTTCTAAGACCGGGCGTGGGAGATATGTGATCGAAGTAATCCCGCTCGCACATCTCCCGGCTGTGCTCGCGCGCTATCTGCACAAGCATCCAGTTGGACCGCAGTCCCGCCATGCCTCGAGATCTTCTCTCGGCGTTGGCAAGATCGACCAATTTCTGCTCGTCTTCAGTTATTGGAGCTATTGGCGCCGGTACGATTACCGCCGTCGGGGGGGCCACTGGCGGAATGGCCGGACCGGGAAATCGGGAACCCAATAAGAGCGTTGCGAGATAGAGTGAAAGCTTTGTCATGCTGGTTCTCCCTGCATGACAGTACTTCCATAGGGCAACCTACGGTGCAACATGGCGGATGGCAATCCTTCCCAAAACCGGTATTCCTACGGGGGTGCTTGCTTCACGATTGCCCTCGTGAAAGCAGCCGGGCCGGGAGCTGAGCAGGAAGCCAGACAGCTATTACCCCAGCAGCAATGATGGGAAACGTAATCCGACTGAGAATAGTAGAGTAATGGTAATATCATGTGGGTTCTCCCGAATGGCAAGAAGGATGGTTTTGTTGCGATGACGTTGTTCGGCAATAGGCTCAGGATGATCGTTGTGACGTTCGCGGCAGCCTTGCTGGCCGCGGCGTGGTTGTGTTCGCCGACTGCGGCAAAAAGCCCGGAACTCGGGGAGAATGAGGTCAAGCTGGGCAAAGAAGCCGCCGCTGCTGTCGCCAAGGAACACAAGCTCAGCACAAATGAAGCTGATCTGAAGCGCATACGAGCAATAGGGGCCAAGCTGGCTGAGGTCGCCAATACCAAGACCGTGTCCGCCGTCTACGGAGCCGACACGATCACGAAGTTCGACTACCAGTTCGACATCATCGAAGACAAAGACATCAACGCCTTCTGCGTGCCGGGAGGGCATATCTACATCTTTCGAGGGCTGTTGGATTTCGTCCAATCCGATGACGAACTGGCAGCCGTCATTGCCCACGAAACCACGCACGCAGCCCACCACCATATGGTGTTCCTGCTGAAGAGGCAGGCGGCCCTGGAAAACGCCCAGGCAATCGCGCTTCTGGCCACGATTATGAGTGGCGCGAAAGGCAGCGACGTCTTCAACATCGCTCAGGGCATCACCCTGTTCAACATAGCCAAGCTCAACGGATACGGGATGCAGGCGGAGCGTGATGCAGATGCGGGTGCAATTCATTACATGATGCAGGCGGGCTACAACCCCGTCGGGCTTCTGACGTTCATGGAGCGGCTCGCCCGCAGGCCCGAATTCGTGGACCTTGGCATCTACCGGTCCCACCCGCTGGACGCCGACCGTATCAAGGCCGCCAAAGACCTGCTGACGAAGCTCAAGGTGCCAATCGACCGCAGAGCCGTGACCAACGCAGCCAAGGCGATAGTGACAGTGGAGAAGGTCGGCGAGGTCGATGTGCCCGGAGTTGTTCTATCCGAGAAGGTCCTCTACCGTCCCTCGGCCCCTGACGCCAAGCAAGCACAGCAGCTAGCTCAGGCGGCAGCGGACCGAATCAATCAGGCGCTTGATTCAGGCGTGAAGGTCTTTGAGATCAAGACTGACGCCTCAGCAGGTGCAGTCACGGCGCGCAACAATGTCCTGATAAGCTTCTCGGACGCCGACGCCAGGTTGATGGGCACAACTCCTGCTCAAGCCGCGCAGGCAGCCGCGACGGTCATCAAGAACGTGGTCATCATGCAGATGGTGGACACGGTCCATTAGGGACGTTGGAAGGTTCTGAAGGTTAGAAAGCTAGGGAGATGCGCTCTGGCCTTTCGAGCGCAGGACATTCAGCCGTTCGTCGATCTGTTTCCTGCTCGCCTCCCCCAGAAACTGCGCGCGAACTATGCCGTCCTTGTCCAGTATCAGCACCGTCGGCAGCGCCCTCAGGCCGTATTGCTCGCCCACCACTTTGGCCATCTGCTGGTCTCCGAACACCAGGGGAAACGTGTACTTCTTCTTCCTCAGATGCTCCTTGACCGCCTCCCTGTCAGGGTTCAAGTTGATCGGCAGGAACTCCGTATCGGCAGTCAGGGACTTGCTGAGCGACTGCATCACCGGCAGATGCTGCTCGCACATCGGCAGCGCCCAGAAGTCGATGACAACCAGCTTGCCCCTGAGGTCGGAGAGCTTCGTCGATGTTCCGTCAGCCGCCGTGTAGGGGAAGTCGGGGGCGGGCTTGTTGAGGAGGTTCACCGGCGGGCTCTGTTTGACAAGCTTCGCTCCGGCAGGCGGGCGGAACGCGAAGTCTGCGTCGGTGACTTTGACATTCGGCTCGAACGAGGCCTGCTCGCTGGTGACAATCGTCTCTATGATCCTCGCGGCCTTTTCGCCCGTCTTGTGCGGCGTGGGCGTGGGGACCTTAGTTGTATCGAGCTTGATCGTCAGAGCGTTCTTGTAGATCCCCATATCGCTCTTGCCTATCCAAAGCGTCTGTGAGCCGGTGATCCCCTTCAGCGCGTCTTCCCTGGGCTTGAGCTGGAATGACAGCACGTAGACATCCCGGCCGCCGATTTTGGTGTCCAGCAGCATCTTGGCCGAGACAACCGCTTTCGTGTAGTCGGTGCCGAGAAGCAGACCCATAACACCGACGCCGGGCTTGCCACCCGCAATGTTCTTCAGGAAAGCCGGAGTAAGCGGGTCCTTCATGTACCGCTTGGCTGCCGGGTTGTATGTGTAGACATTCTTGCCGTCGACCGTGACCTCACTGGCCTTGGTACGTACGAGCAGCCTGTTCGGCCTCCTGAACACCAGCAGGGCGTCCTGGCGTGAAGGTTTGCTCACGGGTTTTCCGTCCGCGAGCACCACGGTTTCACTATAGCCATTTATCCTGAGCGAGGACATCCCCCGGTAGGTCCGCTGAAGCTGGCGGAGCAGTTCCCCCGGGGTCATCTTCCTCACGGCTTTGGGCGCGACCGGCGCTTTCGCTTTTGAGGCCTCTGGAGGCTTAGCGGCCGGAGCAGCAGCAGTGGCGGCTTTGGAGGAGCGCGTCTTGCTCGGTCGAGGGCGCTCGATCGCGGCTTTCTCTTGCGAGCCGCAGCCTACCATAGCAAACGCGACAAGCAAACACGCGGCGAGCACTACCGGACGCCTTGCGAGACCCATGGACGCCTCCTCAAGCAGAATCAGTTCTTCAGCCCGTGCATATCGAGCACATATACCATCATATCCGCTCCAGTCTGAGTTGGAACAATGTGGAGCGCAGCAAGATATCTGCTGTCCGGGGACCACTCCAACCTGCACACATACGGCGCTTGTACTGCCTGCGCGGTAGAGTCAAATCGGGCGACGACAGTAGCCTTGCCGCCGGAAGGATCGATCGTCTTGATGTCGCTGGAATCGGCATAGGCGAGAGTCTTGCCATCAGGAGACCAGGCGACCGAGCCCAGGTTCCCTCTGGCGATCTCTTTGCCGCCAACCACCAAAGCCTGCATGCTTCCCGTTAGCTCACCCCGAATCTCGGCATCAGTCGGGCCGGTGCTGCGCTGGAGTACGCCGTCCCCGGTGACGCGGGGCAGCTTGCCGATAGGCTTGCCGGCGAAGTCCACCTCTTCTCGCGGAGACTCCGGGTAACGCGTGAACCTGGCAAACCGGAGCGCTATAGTCTTGTTCTCAGGCAGGTAACTGAAGGAGGTGATCTCCTTCCAAAAAGGAACCTGGCGGAAGTTGTCGCAGACTACGCGCTCCTTGCCTGAAGCCAGATTGCGCTCCTTGACGGCGAAAGCCTCGGGAACGAAATACAGGAAGGAATCGTTCCGTGTGAAATTGGGAGACACTCCTGTCCCGATCCTTGCAAGCCGTTTCTCACCCGCTTTCCACAGCAGCAGCCAGCTCTTATACGTCTTGCTGCTGGCCGCCACCACGAGGGATTTGGAATCGGGCGACCACGACATCCAGGGATCAAGGATCGTGTCGGCAGCATACATCCCCTTTGGGGTCAACTGCCAGGCGGGTGCTAGCCGGACCGGTTCAGAAGTGCGGATGAACACACTCAGCCCCACACCCACGACTATCAGCACAAGCACAGCTATTATGATGATAAGCAGCTTACTCTTCATCAATGCCTCCGGGTTAGCACATCAGCCGTTTGATCGCGTCGATGAATCGTTCGACTTGTTTCCTTAGTCCTAATTCGTCGGCGGCCAGACCGCGGTTGCGGTCAGCGCGCCCGAAGATACCTGAACCGCCTGCTGATCGACACCGGCATCCCAGACAATCACGGCGGTGAACTGCCCTTTCTCGTCGGTCGAGCCGCTCGGCGTGTCGGTCTTTCCGCCGGTTACGCTCAGTGTCACCTGCTGTCCGGCGCACGGGTTGTTGTCGGCATCGGAGACCGTAACCGTGATTGTGGCTCTGGACGTGTCCGTGCCATCCGAGGCCAGCTTGGCATCGAGTTTCGCCGGCGGGCCCGCAACCGACACGAGGTCCACGGCAGCTTCCTGCTGACCGCTCATTATCTTCGCTGATGCCTTCTTCAGGGACCTCGGAATGAAGTATCCCTGCTGGTTTACGAAACCATTGCCCCTGGCCGTTCCCCAGACGATCTGATCGAGTTGTTCCTTGGTCGCAGGCTGGTCGCCTTCACCACAGGTGACCGTGAGCCGTGCTCCCTTACCGACGACAATTCCCTCGGCAGGAGCCGCCAGCTTCAGGTTCGGTATATCCTGGGAAGTCGGGTTCGCAAAGACGAGCAAAGCGTCCGCCACCGGGCGGAGATCGCCGCCGCTCGGGCTGTTTATGACCGAGCCCCTGTACGACAGAGTGGTAGAGCCGCCACCATCCAAATTCACCGCATCGACCGCGCCGAGCCGCTTCATAAGGGCCGCAAGGTCCGGCAGGCTCATGCCCCGGCTGATCTTCTGCCGCCCGTCGACCGTGACCAGCAGCACTTTTCCATCCGCCGTGAGCCCCGCAGCGGTTCTTGGGTGCCGCGTGGTAGAGAATGACTTCCCGACCTTCTCATAGGCGAGATCGATGTGCTCCACGCCGTTCTTCAGAATGATCGGCCTGCCACCCACCGCCTGCTGGACCTGACTCCAATCAACATTCCCGGCGCTCTTGACTTCGAGCTTGATGGTCAGTTTGTCACCTGGCTTCAGGTTCTCTTTCAGGAACGATGCCGCCGGTCCGCCTGCCGATAGCACGAGGCCGTCTCTCGGGATCGGGGTGTTCACGGAATCCGCTCGGACCTCTACGACCGTCAAATTGAGAGTCTTACCCGATTGAACGGGCAGGTCCGGGGTTGTGCAGACTACCTCCGTGCCCTTGTACTTGCTCCGCGTGGACGAATCAAACCTGCTGGTGAATACGATGACCTGGTTGGTTTCACGAGGACGGTTGATGCCGTCGATCTGCCTGCTGACCCTGTTCGCCAGCGTCAGGCTGCCTTGCCAGGTCGGGTTATCGAGAACACCTGTGCCATCCTTGAGCAGAGCAAAGACGCCGTGACGGAACGAGGGCTCGCTGACGAGCTCGCCATCGATAACGCAGACGCCGAGTGGATCTCCGGTGAACGGGAAGAAGTCAGCGTTGATGCCGATCAGCGCGCCGCGGCGCCCGGTCATGGCGTTGACAGCCTCTCGACCTTCATAGGGATCAGGAACGTAGACGACGTCCTTCCCGAGGGCTGCTTTGATCGACACTCCTTCGGCCTTGGGATCAACCGTCACGCAGTTTATCACTTGCTCGGCCCCGGCGTCGGTGATGATCTCCTGATAGAGGGTGACACCGTTTGCGAGTTGCTTTGTGGTCTGAGTAGCAGATAGGGGGCAAGCGAGAGCCAGGACCAGAGCGACAAGCAGCAGCGCCCTGGAGTGCTTCAGGCGAAAGAACATATTTACCTACTCCTTATTTTGCTTCCGTCACCTCGACTGCCGAACCGGGCGTGGCGGACCCTGATTTCGTCACCTCGATGCGCACCGGGAGGATATCTCCACCGCGGCTCAGCGGACCTGGCGACAGCCACTTGCCGTCCATCATCAGGTCCCACACCAACGTGTAGACTCCCTCCTGCTCTGGAGCCTGCACGTTCGCCGTCACTACAGCCGGCCAGCCGGGTTGGATCGTCATTTTCAACGGAGTCCCGGCTCCGTCCCAGATCGCTTCGGTCCCGTCAGCATTGTACCAATGGTAGCCGATCTTGGTTCTCTTGCCGTCCCACGGCTGAGCGCCGTAGTTCCTGAGAACCACTCTGGCAGATAGGGACTGGCCCGGGGCCAAAGCCGGCGGAACGTCGGAGTCCACGATGCGCACGCCATAGTCGGTTTCAAAGATTCCCAGGGTCTGGCTCAGCACCGTCTGCTCAACAGGATTCGCTTTGTCTCCATTACTAAGCGATAACGTCAGCCTGTAACCAGCGGAATCATCTGACTTGAAGTTTTTCGCCGCTTTTCCGACAGGAGCCGCGCTGAATGCCCAGGAAAACTCCGCAACCGTGCCGGGCTTGCACTGCTTAGCAAGCGGGATCTGGGTTTCCTTTACAAGATCACCGCTTGCCTTCGTGACCCGGCAGTTCAGCTTCACTACGTCGTTGCGCCAGGTCTGTGTTCCATCGTTGCGCACTCGCACCTTGGCCGCATAAGCCGAGCTGGCTCCGGCCATGTTCGGCAAGTCACAGGAGACACAGGATGCGGCCCATTCGGGAGCTTGCCCAATTGTAACAGGGACCATCAATGGCACATCGCCCAGCGCGGAAAACCACTTGTTGTCTTTGAGCCGGAGCATCTCGAGCCTCAGTTCGCAGTTTCCCTCCGGCATCGTAGTCCCCGCAGCCGTGACCGGTGCAATGCCTATCGGAATCGCAATGGTATCGCCGGGCGCCACGTCCCTGCTTATCGGCATCCTCACCTTGCTCTCGCCGTAGTAGCGTCCGTTCCGATACCACCGGTAGCTCAGTGCGAACCCGTCGAGAGAGCGCCAGATAGCATTGCCTGCATTGCGGACAGTAACCTCCGCCTGTGCCAGGTCCGTTGGAGAGACTACCCTCGGAACATCAAACCTGATATACTGCGCCGAGTAGTCCCTCGATACCAGGAAACGCTTGATCTCGCCCGCTACGAGGTCCATCCGACGTGACTCCAGGTTCTTGGTCGGGCAGATGCACTTTCCGCTGGCAAAGTCGTTCCACGCATCGCAGTAGACCCACATCGGGTTTCTCTCCAACGCCTCCGCCCAATCCGAAGCGCAGGAGTCATCGGTCCGCACTAAGGCAATGCTGATTCGCGTCCCCGAAGCGCCGACCACGCCATCCAACCCTGCCGTCTCCTCGGCAAGGCTTGCGTCACCGATCCAGACTATCGGGCAGCCGAAATCACGAATGAAGCTCTGAGAACACGAACCCAGGACCGCCGGGCTGAAGTTCGGCATCGACTTGGCGTTGGCGATGAATACCACGGCTGCCGGAGCACCCGCGTAGGGCTTGGCCGCCGGAGCAAAAGCTCTGAACTGGCGGGGGACCCTATCGAAGAAGTCTCTGATCTTCGCATATAGCTTCCCCGGCGTCTGGCTGTCGGGCCCAAGAAGCGCGGCGTCGAGATACATCCCCACCATCGGGTAGGACTTGCCCTCGTTTCGCATCTCAGTCAGCGCCGCGATCATACAATCGAGGCCCTTGTCAGCCCCTGCGGCCGCACCGAGATAGTCCGGCAGGACAACCCCTATGCCAGTCTGGATCATATTCAGGAGTTCTTCCTTGTGCCACTGAACCCGGTCGTAGCTGAACCACGGGCCGATGCCTTTGGCGGGCAGATCGGCCAGCTCAGAGCCATCTGGGCGGGTGAATGGTGTCATCGGAGCAGCCTTGCGCGCATCCGCCTGATACCAGTAGACGTATCTAGCCAGCACGGAGCGCTGGACCGGGAACTTGGCTTCATACACAAAGCCCGGCGGCATTGGAAGATCGATTGCGAATGACGTATTGCGGTGCCACTCCTTATCGCTGACAATGCCGTCGATCAACGGCGACCGCACTACGTACTTGGCGGAGAGGATCTTTTCCCGGGTGGTGGTGGCTACGCCAAACGTGTGCGCAGCGAATACGATGTTGGACCATTTCGCCGGTACGAGCATGTCCTCTTCGTTCTGGACACGCGGGGACAGGCTGACGAAGCTGCCCCCGTGCCTGCGCACGACCACGTTGAAGCTCATCATGTTGCCGAGAGCGGGGCATTTCGTCTTGAGCAACCGCCACGGGACCGCCATCTCGATGCTGTAGCCCATGTCTATGTCGTCGGGGTTGTTGTTCGTGCCCTGGATATTGGCCCCATACTTGTATGAGAAGACCGGTGTCAGACTCAGTTCGCCTTTCTCGGATCCTATTCGGAAGTTGGAGCCTCCTGCCGCCGAGACCGCCATGGAGAAGCACGCGGGAGTGATCTGCTCTGAGTGCTTGTTATCCGTCTCTATGTAGAACTCGACCGAATCATCTCCGGTAAGAACGGCGTTGGGCTGGCTGTGCGTTGCCTGGACATCAGGGCTGTCGATCTTGAAGGCAAGGTAGAAGAAGGTGTCATCCCAGGTGGTAAAACAGGAGACTTGGTCCTTATCGCTTTCCTGAGCGAACGATGCGCTAGCTAGCAGAAGAACAATAAGTGCGCAAAACAGAGCACGCTTGAGGATCATTTTCAACTCCATTCCATTGAGACGCGTCAGCTCTGGGTACTCGCCCAGGAACAGCACCCTGGCCGGTATGCCTACCGGCCATTGCGTGGGGATGCCCATTGTGGCCGCCCAAGCCGCGCGACACCCGCAAATTCTAGAGTCTATTGACGAAGCGAGCAATACGCTCCAGCGCCAGCTCTATCTTGTCTATAGAAGTCGCATACGAGCAGCGAATATGCCCCTCTCCGCACTTGCCGAATGCGGTACCGGGCACAACGGCCACCTTCTCCTCGAACAACAGCCGCTCGCAGAACTCGTTACTGCTCAGCCCCGTATCCTTTATGGAAGGAAACGCGTAGAAGGCTCCGCCGGGCATGATGCACTTCAGACCAGCTTCATTGAGACCCTTGACTATTACCCTCCGGCGCTGATCGTACTGCTCGATCATCTCCGTGCTGTCATCGTAGCCGTTCTTGATCGCCTCCAGCGCCGCCACCTGCCCCATGATGGGCGCGCAGAGCATCGTATACTGATGGATCTTCATCATCGCTTCGATGACTTCCGGCGAGCCTGCCGCATAGCCGATTCTCCAACCCGTCATAGCGTAGGCCTTCGAGAATCCGTTCAGCAGAATGGTACGCTCATACGCTCCGGGCAGCGTGGGCAGACAGGTGTGCTGGCTATCGTAAGTCAGGCGATCGTAGATCTCGTCGGTGATGATATAAAGATCGTTCTCGACGGCGATCTGCACAATCTCCTGGAGCAGTTCCCGTGCAGCCGTCGCGCCGGTTGGGTTGGAAGGATAGCTTATGAGAACGGCCTTGGTCTTGCTCGTTATCGCCGCGCGGATTTGCTCTGGCTGCACGCGAAACGCCGTTTCCTCAGTTGTCGGCAGGCCGACCGGAACGCCTCCGGCAAACGTCACGCAAGGCAGGTAGGAGACGTAGCAGGGCTCCGGACAGATCACTTCATCCCCGGGGTTCAGGATGGCGCGCATCGCAAGGTCCATAGCCTCGCTCACGCCCACGGTAATGAGAATCTGGTTCTCGGGGTTATACTCGAGTTCGCAATGCTTGCGCAGATATTCTGAAATCGCCTGGCGCAGTTCGAGCATTCCGTAGTTGGAGGTATAGCTCGTCCGGCCGCGCTCGAGCGAATAGATGCAGGCCTCGCGCACCCGCCAGGGCGTGGTGAAGTCGGGCTCTCCGACGCCCAGGGATATCGCCTCCGGCATCGTTGCCACAACGTCGAAAAACTTGCGAATACCCGACGGTGGGGTCTCTTTGACTACTTGGGAAATCGGCTTCATAAGGAAATTCTCAATGCTCAATTCTCGATGCTCAATGGAATACTGCCATTCAACATTCAGAATCGAGGATTCCAGGCTAGGGCGATACGGGCAGGCGGAAGTCCTCCCCCTGATCCTCAAACAGATCGCCGTCATCCTTATACTTCTTAAGCAGGAAGTTTGTTCGGGTCGATAGCACGCCATCGAGAGGCGCGAGCCGCTCGGCCACAAAAAACGCCACTTCCTGCATTGTCTTGCCCTCTACCACAACCCGCAGATCGTAGTCGCCAGACACAAGATAGACCGAATGGACCTCCGGGTAACCGTAGATACGCTTGGCGATCTCGTCATATCCCACGCCTCGGCTGGGAGTGACCCTTACGTCGATGAACGCAAAAACGCGCTCCTTGCCCGCCTTCGCCCAGTCGATGATGGTCTTGTAGCGCCTGATGATACCGCTCTTCTCCATGTCCTGGATGGCCTTGACGACGGCATCTTCCGGCTCGCCGATCATCGTTGCTATCTTGTCGGGCGTAGTGCGAGCGTCGCGCGCAAGTATAGAAAGAATTCTCTTGTTCATGGACTTCCCTGCTGTTGAGTTGCTCAATGATACCGCCGACGGGCGCGCCCCGTCAATTACGGATTCCGAATTCCTACTTCGCTTACTTGACGCCCGACCCTGCCGGAACGTCGGAGTCAGGTTGGAGAAGAACCGCGTTGCCATCGGGATCAGTAGCCGCAAGCAGCATCCCGTCGGAAACGACGCCGCGAATCTTGGCCGGTTCCAGATTCGTAAGCAGCACGATCTTGCGGCCGATCAGCGATTCGGGCTCGTAGCTCTTCGCTATCCCGGCGACAATTCCGCGCTCTTCGTCGCCAAGGCTCACCGTCAGCTTCAGGAGCTTGTCGGCGCCCTCGATGCGCTCTGCTGTTTTCACTTCGGCTATGCGGATTTTCAGTTTGCTGAAGTAATCGTATGAAATCCGCTCTTCCTTCGGCTTCTCCGGCTGTGGAGCTTCCTTAACCTCTTCGGTCACTTTGGGTTTCTCCTCTTTCTTCTTGGTTCCAAGTCGCGGGAATATGGGGTCGGGCCCCTGAGTCCTCGTACCGACGGCGAATGGCGTCTCGGCACTCGCATCGGCCCACTTGAGGGACGCGAATCCTTCGCCAATACCAAGCTGCCGCGCGATCTCCCTTGCAGTCGCGGGCATGAACGGCGAGATCATAATCGCCGCCGCCCGGGCGACTTCGAGCGCGGAGTAGATCACTCCCGCCAGTTCGTCCGTCTTCCCCTCTTTTGCGAGGACCCACGGCTGTTGGTCGTTAACATACTTGTTGCCTGTGCCTATCATCTGCCATACGGCCTCAAGCGCCCGAGTGAACTCCAGCTTGTCACAGGCTTCCGATGCGATTCCGGCAGTCTCGGCGATGACTGCGTTGAGACCACCGCCCCGGCCCTTCGGGTCCGGCACGATGCCGTCGAAGTACTTCCCGAGCATGCTGAGCGTGCGGTTGAGCAGGTTACCCAGGTCGTTAGCCAGGTCGGAGTTGAACCTGTTCCTGAACGATACAAACGAGAAATCGCCGTCCTGCCCGAACGGCACCTCCCGCGCGAGGAAGTAACGCACCGCATCAAGACACACATCACGCTGCGCGCCCGATTCCTCCGAAAGGTCCTCGGCGAGCTTGGCAGGCGATATCGCGTTGCCTTTGGACTTGGAAATCTTCTCGCCGTTGATCGTCCAGAACCCGTGCCCGAACAGCACCTTCGGCAGCGGAAGATCGAGCGCCATCAGCATCGCGGGCCAGAACGTGCAATGGAACCGCACGAATATGTCCTTGCCCATCAACTGCAAGTCCGCGGGCCATATCTGCTCGAAGTTGGACTGACCATCCAGATAGCCGATCGCGCTGATGTAGTTGATAAGCGCGTCGAACCAGACGTAGATTACTCGGCTTGGATCACCCGGGACGGCGATACCCCAGCCTTTGTTGTTGCGGGTGATAGAAACGTCCCTGAGGCCCTGCTTGATGAAGCTGACTACCTCGTTCTTGCGGAACTCTGGCTGCAGGAACTCCGGGTTCTTCTCGATGTAGTCGATGAGCCGGTCGCCGTAGGCTGAGAGCCTGAAGTAGTAGTTCTTTTCCTGGACCCACTCCACTTCACGCCCGCACGAGGGGCACTTGCCATCCTCCAACTCACCATCGGAGAGGAACGTCTCGCATGGAACGCAATACCAACCCTCGTAGCTGCCCTCGAAAATATCGCCCTGCTCCTGCAGGCGTCTGAAGATCGCCTCTACGACCCTGACATGCCTCGGCTCGGTCGTCCTGATGAAGTCGTCGTATTCGATCTCCAGGCTCGCCCAGACCTTTTTGAAGTCCTCCGCAAGCTGATCGACATACTGCGTGACGGGCACGCCCTTCTCTTCAGCGGCGAGAGCAACCTTGGTCGCATTCTCGTCAGTGCCAGTGAGGAAGAACGTAGAGTCGCCCTTCAGCCGATGATACCGGGCGACGATATCGGCCATGATCGTCGTATACGCGTTACCTATATGAGGTACGTCATTGACGTAGTAGATCGGTGTGGTTACGTAGTAGGTTTTGTTCCTCATCTGCTCTCTCGATCTGGATCAGTATACGAGGATGCCCCGCGAGGGTGTTACCCTTGGAGTCGGGATATGGTTCGCAAGTGAGGCAGCCTAAGCGGAGTTCGCCGAAAATGCCGCTGGTTCCTCCCTCACACTATCTCTTGAGGGGTAACTGACGTGATTTCCGGATAGCGAGCGAAGTCAGAGGGGTTGAGGGTAAGGATGTGTGTAACGCCGTGAGCAAGCATGAGCGCCACCAGACGGGCGTCGTGGCAGGGCTTGCCAACGACAGCGTATTTGTCAACCAGCGCTTGCCAGCGATCTGCAATATCAGGTGGTTCGAGAAGACAAGTGAAGATACTGCACAAATCTGCCGTGCGACCTGTGGCCTCAGATGGCGAGATGCCGAGCCCATTCACACCACTGGACGTGTCGCAACACACCTGAATTCGATGAGGACCTGCGCGCAAATGCAGGGGCAATCTCCGGCAGTCAGTATATTGGCCACAGCCTTGGCACAGATATCATGGTTGATGCTGTCGGCGTGTGACCATCTGAGCACAATGCTCGTGTCAACGAGGTATTTCACAGGCCCCTCGGAGGCTCATACATGTTCTCTCTCCTGGTAGCCTCCAACGGAATCACAGGGTCGTTAGCAACGCGCGCGGTAAAACGCTGCAGCGCCGCCAAACGCCGCTGTATCTTCTCATCACTCAGCCTGCCCTCAACGACCCGGTACTCGATCTCCAGCGGCTGATTAATGGGGGCGTCTACAGGCTCATCGGGGATGAAGCCCTTGCCGTCGAAATGAGCTCTTATGGCCATGTCTCTCGCCTCCAACAGTATTATACCACTGCAGGCAGGTTGGCGTTCGCAAATGCTAGTGATGACAGCCACACGAGCCGCAATTGCCGGATGCGCAGCCGGCACAGGAGCCGCTGCCGTGGCTGTGACCCCCACCGGAGGTCCTTGAGGAAAACATGGACATCACGCGAGTGACCTCGCCTGACCCGCACTTCGGGCACCTGGCTTCGCCTACCCGGCTAAAGCTGATAAGAATCTCGAACCTGTCTTTGCAGGGCTTGCAGTCGAACTCATATATCGGCATTACTTCTGCTCGCCTCCCGCGGGTGTGCCTCCGGACTCGCCCCCAGGTCTCCTTCTGCGCCACGACCTGCCGCCTCGCCTACTGGCCGGCCTGCCGTTTCTGCGGCCGTTGCCGCCCTGGTTCTTTGCTTGGCCGTTATCACCATCGGCGCCATTGCCGCCATCATCGGGCTTTGGATCAGGCGCCGACGACGGTTCAGCGACGACAGCCACTTCCTCCACGACATCGGCAAGCTCATCTTCCGCATCGAGGACGTCTTCCTCATCATCCTCGACCGCAACCGCGTTCACATCGGCTCTGAGCGCCTCGCAGTGCGGCTCGGAGAGCGTGCAGGCAATCCCGTGCCTGCGGCAAAGACCCTCCAGCTTCAGTTCGCTGGCAGGGATGTGGATTTGCACGTCTTCCTCGGTCTGCACTGTGATCACGTTGCTAATGCAGTTAACGTCGATCACTTTCGCGCGTCCGTGTTCGAGCTGCAATATGGCGCCGACCGCGGGAAGCCGCTTCTGCGAGGACTTATAGTAATCGTGCTCGAATCGCAGACAGCACATAAGCTTGCCGCACGCGCCGGAGAACTTGGCGGGGTTCAGGAAAAGGCTTTGATCCTTCGCCATCTTCATTGAGATCGGATCGAAGTTGCTGAGGAATGTGGCGCAGCACAGGCCTCTTCCGCAGGTGCCGTAACCGCCGATCAGCTTAGCTTCATCGCGCACGCCGATCTGATGGAGCTGCACCTTGGTCTTGAGCGCCCCCGCGACGTCCTTGACAAGTTCTCGGAAGTCAATGCGCCCATCGGCGGAAAACGAAAACGTCACCTGCGAACCGTCGAAGGCGAACTCCGCCTCCAGCAGCTTCATCGGGAGCCCATGTTCCGCGATCTTGCGCTCGCATACCTCAAACGCGTGTGCCTCACGCTCCCGATTAGATGCTTCTCTTTCGAGGTCGTCACCGGATGCAAGCCGGACGATTCGCTTCAGCGGGGCAACGAGTTCCTCGTCGCTCACTTCGCGCGGCTCAAGCACTACCTCGCCGAACTCCACGCCACGCGCGGTCTCGGCTATGACAAAATCGCCCTCGCGGAGCTGCAGTTCGCCAGGATCGAAGTAATAGACCTTACCTACTCTTCTGAAAGAAACGCCCACTACGAGCGGCATATGATATCCCTTTTGGTGGAGAGCTGGAGTGACTGCGCTCTCGCAGCCTCAATTCTACCACACGGCCAAATCATCAGCAAATTTCTTGAACGATGGGTGGAACAATCGCAACTCTTGCGTCGTATACTAATTAGCAAACCTTCCCACCCTCTTTTCTCCTCCCCGATCCGCCAGGATCGGGGAGCTCTCTTTGTACAGGGAGGTGGCGTCCAAGCCTCCTGATACGCTGCAGAAGCCGTGTCAGCCTCCAGGCAATTGTCAGTAGGTCCGTATCAGGCAGCCCTAGACTTCCGCTAATATTAGTAATGATTCAGGGCAATTTGGACCGCTTGCAGGTTTCCGGGAGACGAGAACTGAGAGCGGCTTGCGCAGCAGATTGCGGCTATTCGCTGGTCGGGTCGAACCTGCGGAACACCGCTCCGCTGATGACAACTCCGGCCCCGCCGATGATGAGGTTCGCCAGGCAGATCGGAACCAGCGCAGCCCACAGAGAACTCTTGACAACGAGCAGAAGCATAATCCCCATCACTACCGTAGGCACAGCAGCGATCGTGGTCAGGATGAAACCTATCAGATTGCAGGTGAAGTTCTGCGCGGAATCGCGCGTGTCCGGGTACAGCAACGCGGGAATGATGGTGGCCGATATGCAGGCAAAGCCCAGGAAAGGCGATGCTATGGTGCAGGTCGGCAGCAGGCTGCCGCGCGTTCCCGGCACGAACGCCCACAAGGACCCGGCGAAGGCGAGGATCCCCAGAGCCAGGAACAGCGAGCCGTTCACGGACTGAACCAGCATCACCTTCCAGCCGGCGATGGGCATCGACTTCAGTATGTTAGCATGTTTGAGTTCCGCTCTGATCTGCGGCTGGACTGTCATCGAGAACACAAACGACACGTAGACAAGCAGAAGAGGCAGATACCGCAGCACCTGAGCCTCTTTGGCTAGCGTGTTCTGAGCCAACAGCGCAAGGAGGATGGGAAGCAGTGCCATAAAGAGCATATGCCCCACCGACATCCTATACCGCACCAGCACACCTTTCCACATCAGCGCCATAGCGCCTTTTCCGAACGGAGGGATCGTCAGCTTACCGGCCTTCGCGCTTCCCTTCTCGCGCATCATCTCAGTCCGGACAGCGGCCTGATCGCCGGACCTCATCGCAACCCTCAGTCTGCTCGCTCTGACGCTGACTCCGAGCGAAGGCTCGTAGATGTTCTCTTTTCTCGACATCAGCAAAGCGAAGCTGGCAACCGCTAGGATCCAGATCACAGGCAGATACGCCAGCTCCCTGTGTCCGACGGCAAGCACAGGGGCGAGAGCGAGATCGGCGCACCAACTGGCAGGGGCAAAAACCGTCTTGATTATCGGGGAGTTCGCCGCGACCAGGAATATCTGTTCCACGTCAAGCCCGGCAACGACATACTGATGCGCTCCGTAGCCGATCACCGACCCCAAGACGCCCACCAGCGCCAGCTTCAGCACGAGTCCCGCCTGCTTCAGCCGCTCGAAGCCGAAGGTAAAGATGATGTTCAGCGTGTGCGCCAGGTTGACAACGAACAGCAAATATCCGGTTAGGGCCGCAATCGTGATGAAACCGCTTGGAAACACGCTGAGCCGAAGCGCCAGGCAGATGGGTGAGCCCAGGAACGTCACGAAGAACGCTACCCAGAAAGCGTATTTCAGGTAGTCCTTTACCAGCTTGACGAGCAGCACCGAACGGCGTGAGATCGGCGTCGGAAAGAGGAAGTCTATGTGCGCAATGGAGAAGATGAGCGATCCCGACGCAAAGGCCTGATAGAGCACTATCACGCTTCCGATGCTCAACGCCAGAAAACCGCCCGCTCGTATCAGCTCGCTGGGAAGCAGGGACGCCGCCAGCGTCACTTCGGGATGGTCGTGCGAGTAGCTTGCTGCAGCGAATGAGAAGAGGATCGCCTGCATCACCCATGCGAAAGTCCCTGCCGCTATGATAAGGGCAGGTATCAGACGCTTGGGCGTGCGCAGGGTGTTCCTGCTGGAGTTCAGGAACTGCCTTATCTCAAGATAAAGTAGAGGTCTCAACCGCTCCGCTCTCTTCTGTAAGGGTAAGGAAGACGTCCTCGAGTGAGGCGTCGGTGCCCATCTTGGCGCGTTCGTGGAGTTCGGCAAGTGTGCCCTCGGCAAGGACTACGCCGCTCCGAAGAATGATAATCCTGTCGCAGAGATGCTCGGCGGTGTCCAGCATGTGAGTGCTGATGAGGATCGAACCGCCCTCATCCCGCGTCTGCGTGAGCATATCCTTGAGCTCGCGAGCACCTTTCGGGTCGATGCCGATCAGGGGCTCATCAAGCAGTATCACCTTCGCCTCGTGAACAAAAGCGCAGGCTATCGCCAGTTTCTGCTTCATCCCCTTGGAGAGGCTCAGCACGAGGTCGTTGCGCTTCTCGTAGAGGTCGAATCGATGCATCAAGGCGTCAGCGCGCTCGTCAAAGCTGTCCATCGTCTGATACGCCATGGCGATGAACCGCAGATGCTCCCTGACGGTAAGAAGCTCATACGGAGTAGGCACTTCGGGCACAAAGGCAATCCTGCGCTTGACCTCTTCTTCGTGAGTGGAAAGATCGATCCCATCGACCTCGATCCTCCCCTCCGTCATCTGCACGATTCCGGTCACGCAGCGCAGGATAGTCGTCTTGCCGGCGCCGTTTGGCCCGAGCAGGCCCACGATCTCCCCGTTCCCGACCTCAAACGAGAGATTATCGACCGCGAGCGTCCTCTTATAGTACTTGACCAGTCCTTCTACCTTGAGCAAGCAGTGCCTCCACATGGCGTAAGCGCAGCATCAGTTAGTTTACGACGCGCAACGCAGTAATGTTTCAACGAACGCCAGCAACACTCCTGCGAGTAGAGGTGCAGGAGTCCCCGGCAAGATCGTATAATGATGATGGAAGGCTGGCGGTATCATGAGACGATTAGCTAGGACCCGCATAATCAGCGAATCTGACAAGCAACTGATGCGTGAAGTGAAGGAAGCAGTAACACGCCTCGTGCCCGATGCCGAGGTGGTGCTTATACGGCTCCACCGCCCGCGGTGAACGCCAGCCGGATTCCGATTACGACCTACTGGTGCTCACGAAACGCAAGCTGTCTCATCAGGAAGAGAGAATGCTGCACGATGCAGTGTACGATGTGGAACTGCGAAACGATGCCGTTCTATCGTTGGTGATCTACGCACGGGAGGAATGGGATCACCCAAGGCTGGCCCTTCGCTGTACCACCGAAACGTAGTCAAGGATGGGGTTTAGTGCCTCAGGACGAAAACACGAACCTTGTGGAGTCGGTCACCAGCACAGGACCTTCCGGCATTGTTGTGTAGACCTGAAACGAAGCAAGATCGTCGCCCTGCTCAACAACACACCCCAACGCACGCTCGTGGACTGCCAGACGGTTAAGGTCGTTCAGGCCCAATCGCGTCTGCTTCAGAAAGATGATCTGCGCATCCGGCTTTGCTACCATTTCACTACCCCCTGGCAAATAGACGGCTAACCAGCGAAAACGAACTCCGTGGATTCGGTGACCAGAACCGGGCCTGAGGGGACGGTGGAATCTACGCGGTAGGCGATAAGAAGGTCGCCGGGGCTTACAACATGGCCCCTTGCCATCAGCCTCGCTGCGCGCCGGTGGAACTCGGGCAATCGTCGCGCGGTCTGCTTCAAAACGACCGTCTTGGCACTGCGTCTCCTGGGCATTGCTCCGTCATCTCAGAAATCGGTGGAGCTTGTTTACCCAGTGGAGGATTCAGTTAAACCTTCATCTGCCAGGTGGCAAAGTCTCGCGCGAAGTAGGTAATGATCATATCAGCGCCGGCGCGCTTGATGCAGGTGAGGATCTCAGTGGCAACCCTGCGCTCGTCGATGAACCCACGCTCCGCCGCCGCCTTCACCATGGAGTACTCTCCGGAGACGTTGTATGCGGCTATGGGTACGTCGAAAGCAGTTCGGGCATCGCTCACGATGTCGAGATAGGCCATCGCCGGCTTGACCATCACCACATCCGCGCCTTCGTCGATGTCCAGCACTATCTCCTTAGCGGCCTCGCGGCGGTTGGGAGGGTCCATCTGGTAGGTCGATCTATCGCCGAACTGCGGGGCACAGCCGGCGGCCTCTCTGAAAGGCCCGTAGAACCCGGATGCGAACTTGGCCGAGTAGGCCATGATAGCTACATCAGTGAAGCCGTTCTCGTCGAGCATGTCGCGTATAGCAAGCACCCGGCCGTCCATCATATCCGACGGCGCCACCACATCAGCGCCCGCCTGAGCGTGAGTAAGAGCTGTCCTGGCGATAAGGTCCAGCGTCTCGTCGTTCTGGACTTCGCCGTTTCTGATCACACCGCAGTGTCCGTGGGATGTATACTCGCACAGGCAGACGTCGGTGATGACCACCAAATCCGGCACGGCCTTCTTGAGCGCGCGGACCGCCCTCTGCACGATCCCATCGGGCGAATAGGCCTCCGTTCCCATCTCGTCCTTGCTTGCGGCGAGTCCGAACAACAGCACCGCCGGAATGCCCAGGCCCTCAAGCTCGCGCGCTTCCTTAACGAGCGCATCCACCGAGTAGTGAAACACACCCGGCATGGAGGGCACCTGCAGCTTGACGTCCAGCCCGTGCGTCACGAACAACGGAGCTATGAGGTCGTCTACCGTGACGTTCACCTCACGCACCATCTTCCGCAGGTTCTCCGAGCGCCGGAGTCTTCTCATTCGGTTGACCGGATATGGCATCAGGTATCCTCGCTGCGCGCAAAGAAATGTCGCTCCAAAATCAGGAGGTTTGCGCTCACGCGTCTAAGACAGAATCGGACGCGGCACGCGCGACCGTTCACGTATTATACCACGCGCCGCCGAAAGCAAGCACGCGTAGAGAGGAACCGGGCCACACCTTGCGGGTGTGGTTCAGGAATATCAAGACCAAGACGCTCGATAGGGGCGCTGAAAGAGGAGTGTCATAATGAGGACCATTTCGCTGATTGCGCTATGCCTGATTGCGCTGATCTCCGTCCAGGCTATGGCAGCAACTACGTGCTGCACCGTTACCGCCTGCCCGGTACGCGCGGCAGCGCCGGACAACACACTGACCGCGCAGGAGAAGGCCGCGGGCTGGCAACTGCTCTTCGATGGCAAGACGTTCAAGGGCTGGGGATTCACCGAACCAAAGACCGGTGGCTGGGTGGTGCAGGACGGCACGATGCACTTCACCGCTAAGGGCGGCGCGTACGCCTACACCGAGAAGCGCTTCGGCAACTTCGAGTTCAAGGCCGATTTCAAGGTGGATAAGGGCACCAACAGCGGCATCTTCTTCCGCTGGGACAAGCTCAACGATCCGGTCCAGACGGGCTTCGAGATGCAGGTGCTGGACTCCGCCGGCAAGACCAAGGTGAGCAAGCATGACTGCGGCGCGCTCTACGACGCGAAGGAACCCTCGTCAAACCCGATGAGGCCCGCGGGCGAGTGGAACACCTGCAGCATCAAGTGCCTCAATAGCTGGGTAGTCATCACGCTGAACGGCGTCACGGTGGTCTCGGTTGACCTGAACAACTGGGACACGCCGGGCAAGAACCCGGACGGGACGGCTAACAAGTACAGCGCTGCGCTCAAGGACTGGTCGCGGGTCGGGCACATCGGCTTCCAGGCGCACGGCCACCCGGTCTGGTATAAGAACGTGAAGATCAGAGACCTGTAGGACAGGCTGCCGGATCCCCTCCCATCAAGGGGCGAGTATGCAAACGATATCATCCTTACTGACATGGATCAACGGCTACCTGTGGGGGCCGCCGATGCTGGTGCTGCTGTTCGGAACACACCTGTATCTTACGTTCCGGCTGCGCTTTATCCAGCGCTTCACGGGGCTTGGGATCAGAATATCCGTGAGCAAGTCACAGGAGGGCGCCGGCGACGTCAGCCAGTTCGGGGCGCTTGCTACGGCGCTTGCGGCTACTATCGGCACGGGAAACATCGTAGGCGTCGCTACGGCGGTCGCGTTAGGTGGCCCTGGCGCGGTGTTGTGGTGCTGGCTCACGGGCGTGTTCGGCATATCCACAAAATACGCCGAGGCCGTGCTGGCCGTCAAGTATAGAGTCCGCACCAAGAACGGCAGCATGGCCGGCGGGCCGATGTATGCGCTGGAACGCGGCCTGAAGATGAAGTGGGCCGCGGTGCTGTTCTCGGTGTTCACGGCGATCGCCGCGTTCGGGATCGGCAACACGGCGCAAGCGAACTCGGTCTCCACGCAGGCCGCTAACGTGCTTGGAATCAGCCCCTGGCTGACAGGAAGCATTATGACCATCCTCACCGCCGTGGTCATCATCGGCGGGATCAGGTCCATAGCCCGCGTGTGCGAGAGGCTGGTCCCGTTCATGGCGATATTCTACGTGCTGGGCTGCCTTATCATCCTGGCTGTGGGATGGAGCACGATACCCACGACCCTCGCGCTGATACTGAAGTCCGCATTCACGGGCCAGGCTGCGGCGGGCGGTTTCGCGGGAGCGACCGTGATGATGGCCGCGAGATATGGCGTTGCTAGGGGACTTTTCTCCAACGAGTCCGGGCTAGGGTCCGCTCCGATAGTTGCCGCCGCCGCGCACACGAAGAACCCGGTCCGCCAGGCGCTCGTATCCGCTACCGGCACGTTCTGGGACACTGTGGTCGTCTGCGCGCTGACGGGACTGGTCGTCGTGAATACCGGCGTCTGGCACACGCAGACGGCAGGCAGCCAGGGCAACGTTCTCACCACGGCAGCGTTCTCGCAGGTCCACGGGATTGGCCCGGTTGTGCTCACCGTGGGGCTGATAACGTTTGTGTTCTCGACGATCCTCGGCTGGTCTTACTACGGCGAGAAGGCGATCGAGTATCTGCTGGGCACAAGGGCAATCAAGCCCTACCGCCTGCTGTGGGTGATCGGTGTAATGGTCGGCTCGGTGACGCACACGCAGGTAGTCTGGGACTTTGCCGACGCCGCAAACGCGATGATGGCGATCCCGAACCTCCTCGCGCTGCTGCTCCTCAGCAACGTGGTCGTCAAGGAGACGCGCAGATACCTCTGGAGCGGCAACATCGAGGCAGAAGGCGACCCCGTGCCGGAGGAATAGGAGCAGGAGCGCCGCCGCCGACATCAGTAACCCTGGGGTGTAGACACGCATAGGCGGATGGCGGAGTCGCTTCCTGGGCTCTAGGATGAGGCTGGGATGTTGTCCCAGGGGTCCGGGAGGTCCCGCACATCGATCTCAGGCTCCTGCTCGGTGAGCCCCTTTCTGAGGACCACAAAGGTGCCGGTATCATCGGTCTTGAGATGTATCTCATCGGCGGCTTCGAGCATGACCGTGTATCCAAGGCCCAGGGATGGTTTGGTCGAGAAGCCTCTCAGCAGAACCGCGCGAGGGAGGATCAGCGATTCGATGCCGGGGCCGTCGTCCTCTATGCCTACCCACACCTCCGAGTCGTCACCGCCCGCGTAGACCGTCCCGCGGCTGCCATGCTTCAGGGCGTTCGTTATCGCCTCACCTACCGCGACCATGAACATGTCCAACCGGCTGCCTGTAAGCCCGTGCACCCTGCAGACGTGCTCCACATCGCGTCGCGCCTCTGAGACCTGCGAGGCCGCGGTTACCTCCGTGCAAATCTCCGAGCGTGTAACGTAGGGCACGAGGGCTTCGCGGTCACAGATATCGAGCCTGCCTCCGGTGATGCTGTAAATGGTCTCGCGGTAGAACTGCTTCTTCTGCTGCTCTGCGCGCTGCTCGACGGCACGTCTTTCCTCCTCGGCCCGCACACGCTCGGTCACGTCTCGCACAACCGCCAGCGCCAGTGTCTGCCCGCCGTAGTCGAACAGGGTAAGCCGGGTCTCGACGGGGATCAGGGAGCCGTCCTTGCGACGGTGCCGGCATTCCAGAGCCAGGGTGCCCTCTTCTCGAAGGAGGCGCCAATGCTCCGCCATCGTCGCGTTGCCGTAGCCGACCACGATGTCTTCAGCGGTCATGCCAAGGATCTCCTCCCGGGTGTATCCAAGGCTGTCGCAGCCGGCCTGATTGACCTCCAGGAAACGACCGCTGCTGTCGCCGAGGAAGAGACCATCCGAGGCGCGCTCGAACAGGTATCGAAAGCGGTTCTCGCTTTCCCTGAGCCGTTCCTCGGCCTGCTGACGCTCGGTGATATCCCTCACCACGGCCAGAATGCGGGTCTGCTCATCATAATCGAACAGACTAAGCCTGGCTTCCACCGGGAACGTGGAGCCGTCCTTGCGGCGTTGCATGGCGTTATACGTAGCGGGCCCCTTCTCGTGCAGCTCGCGGTAGTGCCGCAGCATCTCCTCTTCCGGGTAGTCAACCACGATGTCCTGGACCCTCAGCTTGACCAACTCCTCGCGGGAGTAGCCCAGGCTCTCGCAGGCAGCGCGGTTCGCCTCCACATACCGGCCGCTCGGGTCCGCAAGAAGCAGGGCATCGGCCGCGCTCTCGAACAGCCTGCGGAAGCGCTCCTCACTTCTACGCGGCGCCTCCTCTGCAAGCACCTGCCGGGTTATGTCCACGCCGACGCTCAGGACCTCGGTTAGCTCCTGGCCCTCTCCAAGGACAGGCCGATTGGTCCACGCGATCCAGACCCGCCGCCCGTCCTTTAGGATGTTCTCGTTGATGTTGGTCTCGTGGCGCTCGGGGTGATTGCAGATATCCTCCATAAGGGCGGTAAGGTCGCGCCCGGCGGAGTCCGTTTCGGGAACGATCGTGCCGACGACGCTTCTGCCGAGGATCTCCTCCTCGGAAAAGCCGAAGAAGTTCTGGGCGAACTCGTTGAAGAAGGTGACCCTGCCCTGGCAGTCCCAGCGAAGGATGATGCTGTTGGCGTGCTGCACAAGCTCCCGGTATTTCTCTTCGCTCCGGCGGAGCGCCTGCTCGGCGTCGGCGCCGTATGATGGTGAGCGTTCTCTCATTGATGCTCCAGCGGCTTACAGGTAGGCTGCTGAGACGGCTCAGCAGTTCACTCAGTTTACCCAGATGAGCCGGCAGTCACACGCGGTTGAGGGTCTGTGGTTGTGGCCCCTGCCTCTGTCACCGCCGCCGACACCAGTAACCCTGGGGTGCAAGAGAGATGCGGCGGTGGCGGAGTGGTGCTTCGGGGCGAGGAGCAAGCCCCGAAGCTTGGGCGGCATGGAATCAGGCGGAGCACGCAGTCCGGCCCTGCCTGTGTCACCGCCGCCGACACCAGTAACCCTGGGGTTACACCACGCTGACGGCTAGAGTCTTGAGCAACTCGTCAAGCCGCCTCCGGCTGAATCCGACCACGAAGCTGTCTCCGTAATGCACGACCGGTATGCTAAGGCAGCCCGTTAGCTTCAGCAGTCTTTCGCAGGCCTCAGGATCGTTGGACACGTCGATCTCCTCAAACGGCACGTGTCTATCCCGCAGGTACTGCTTCACCATCTGGCACGGCCTGCAATGCGGGGCCGAATAAACTGTCAGTGTCTTCATTATCGCCTCCATTTCCTGTGTCGGTCAGCCGGTAGAGGCCGTCCGTGAGTTTGACAATCAGGCCCCGTCTGATGAGCCCGAAGAACGTTCGTTGAGCGGTCCTTTCGCTGCAGTCCAGGACGGCGTAGAGCGCCTGAGGAGTGCATGGACCGCGGCTGCGGAGAGTCTCGATGACCAGCGCTTCGCGCTCCTCGTGGACCTCGTTGACTCTCACCGGCAGCTCGTGGTCCGAGACCGGCTCCACCACTACTCCGCCATCTTCGCGGTCGTGGATGGCTATGCGGAAGGGCTGCGCGACCTGGGCGGGCCGGCATTTGTCGTGTTCGCACCTTACGGCGCCGTCCTTGCAGCTCTTGGCGGCCAGGTGAGAGACCACGGAGTTCCTGAGATCGCTTGCGCCGCGCATTAGCTGACCGGCGTCGTTGTTGTTGCCCTTCTTCCTCTGGTGATGCACCAGCAGCAGGCCCAGGTCACCCCATCGAGCAAGCCCATCGAGGCCGCTCATAAGCTGCCTCATCGCCACGTTGTTGTTCTCGTCCCCGCTGTGGCAGGCGATGAGGGAGTCGATCACTACCAGGCGGGGTTGGTATTTCTTGACCGCCGCCCAGAGCCACGCCCTGCCCTCGGGAGTGTCCTGCTGCAGTTCGACTCCGGGCATCCCATACATAGGGAAGTAGATGTCCAGGCTGTCCGGGTCCACGCCCCGGCCTATCGCAAGCTGCTTCAACCGGCGGCCGATGGTGCCCGGATCGTTCTCCAGGTCCACATAGAGCACGGGGCCTTGCTTGCAGGCGAAACGGTCGGCGAAAGTCCCTCCGCAGGCGACCGCCATCGCCATATCCAGCGCGATGAAGCTCTTGCCGATACCGCCCTCGCCGGAGAAGATCGTGACCCCGTTCGAGGGCACCAGTCTGTCTACCGTGAACTCCACCTCGGTTGGGGCAAGGCCTGTGAGGTCGTGGGCGGAGTAGCACTTGAGCGGATCATCGTCCGTCTGCGCAACTGCGCCGGCTGCTTCCCCTCCCTTGCCGACACCGCCGCCGACACCCGTAACGGTGGGGGTGTAGACCCTCCTGACTGTGTCGGTAAGCTCCTGCTCCGGCAGCGGAGGCTGGTTCTTCTGGTTCCATTCCTTGAGGGCGCCAAGCGCCATCTCCAGCGGAACGCGCCTCTCGCGCAGATCGCAGGCTTTCTTGAACAGCTCGTTGTTTCGACTGCCCTCCGCAACCCCGTCCCAGCCGTTGCGTGACGAAGCGGAGCATGCTGAGCCTGTCGAAGCAGCGGAGCCGCCAGCGCCAGCGGAGCATGCTGAGCCCGTCGAAGCAGCGGAGCGGCTAAATACGGCGGAAGCGGCAATCAACTGGTCAAGCGTATGCCGGACCGGCCTTACCGCGGGCTTGCCTACGAACCCGCACTCCCTCGTCTCCTCGTGCTTGAAGTTCTTCGTGCCCGGCAGGCGGAGGATTCTGGCCGCATCGTGGCACGCGGCATCAGCGCCTACTATCTCCGCGATCGCTCTATTCAGTTTTTCCAGTTTGCCGAGGTCCTCGCGCTTTACGCGCTCGCTCAGCAGCCAATACACGTGGTAGCCGTGACCGGACTTGACCACATAGCTCGGCTTCACCGGATAGGCGCCTACTCTGGCCCTTGCCTCCGCGACGGATATGTCCGCGTCCAGGTCGATCCATGCGGCTGTGCCTCGGGTAACATCCTCACGCTTGCCGCTCTTGACCCCTTTTCGGCGGGGCAGCACGCCAAAGTAGACATTCTCGCCGTCGTTGGCGCCTCTCTCGACGGCGCTGACAACCTCCTCAGGGCTGCCACACATCCACGTCTTCGCTTTTCCTTGGTTGAGCACTCGCACTTCGATCCGCTCCTCGCTTCGGAGGTCAGCGAATAGCCCGCGCAGGAATACCAGGACATCTGCCCTGCTCTCCCCAAGATCGATCATAAGGCTATACTCCTTTCGATGCCGCCCCGAGCATCCTTGCGTATCAAGCATCCTGAGCCTGTCGAGCATCCTGAGCCTGTCGAAGGACGCAGGGGCGTTTGTGTCACGAACATCTGTTCGCATGAGAGAGTATAGCGGGTGAACAACACGTTGTCAATAGGCTGTGGACACTTTTTTGGAAGTTTTTTTGGGAGCAGTCAGACTGAGCTTGGGGCGCCGTCATCCTGAACTTGTTTCAGGACCCATCGGTCCGCCGACGACGACATCACTAACCCTGGGGGTAGCGACGGATGTCGGAAGATGGCGGCTTCCGTCATTCCGAGCGTATTCAGACCCTCGTCATTCCGAGCGCAGCCGAGGAGTCTGCTTCTGACGTGCTTGTTGATAAGCGGATTTCGATGCTTCGGCATGCGTGTGCTCTTAGCCGCTCCTGCTTCGGGGCGAAAAGCCTCCCGAAGCATCCGCTTACTTTGTGCTGTCCCGCCGGACTCTATTCGTGCCGAAGCATCGAGCGCATTCTTGTTGACATGAGCGCCTGCAATGGCTAGTCCGTTACTTCGTTGATGGTTTCGGCATCCTCGTGGGCTAGGAATCGGCGCAGGTTCTCCAGTATCTCGGCTTTGGTCTTGTCACTCGATCCCTGCGACTCAACCCAAGGCCGCCCCGGATGTAGAACATCCCACTGTGACCGCCTCTGCACCCGCCGACCTCTGCCCGGATCGTGAATCCCGAATCCATCTATGACCTTGTTCCAGATAGGCGAGAACATCTCGATCAGAAGTGACTCGCCCAATGGTATCCAAATATCATCAACCACGAGGTAACGGCAGTAGAAGTCCGACAGGTCAAGATTCTCCGCCTGCTTGATTGAATTGGCGTGCTGACGCAATCTGCGGGATAGAACCGTTCCTGGTTCCTTGCTCAGCCCCAGGCCGCCCTTACGTGCTCCAGCAGGCACTGCTTTGCCGACGTATATAGGCGGCTTCAAATGGTCCTCATCCTCAATAGCAGCTATCGAAGCATAGGCCGGACAGTCGCCTATGTAGTAGATGGCATACACCCCAGCACCGATGAAGGTCTCAGGCGGTAGCGGGCTCGGCTGACAGTCAAGCAACTTCTCCGCTACGCTCTTGCCCAGGTTCTCCTTGTCCAGTGGGTTGTATGGTTCTTCGATCCTCATGCAGCGCCCGCGTCCCTCAGTATTCTTGCGATCTCGCTGGCTGTCACTCGGCCCAAAGTCACCGGCACTGCGTTACCTAACTGCCTCATGCTCTCGGTCCACGACCCATGAAAGACATAGCTGTCGGGGAACGTCTGAAGCCTTGCCGACTCCCGCACGGTGAAGTATCTGACGCTACCATCAGGGTAGGCTAGGGTGTTCTCCCCGCCAGGCACGCCGTGGTCTCCTGCCTTTAGTGTCTTGGCCGGTTCATCCAGCGGACTCCCGGTGTGTCCCTTATAAGATCGTGCACCGGGGTTATGCCGATGGTTCGGGATTTGTGTGCTCCAATCCTTCTTTGTCGGGTCGGGAAGATCAGCAATTGCGTCACGCACTGTCAGCCAAGGTTGGCCGGTGAGCTCGATAGCTCCAGACTTGAGGGCGGCAATCCGGGAAGCAAGCCGAGGCGATAGCTCCGGGCGGTTCTTTTTTGCTACCCGGTGGCGGTCCCAGTATTCACCGCTGACCCACTGGCTGTATAGCAAGGCGTCTTGTGAATGAGTAGGCTCAGGGAATGACCACTCCCGGTGGAGGTCGTTGCGGAAAGCCACTATGATGACCCGTTCGCGGCGTTGAGGCACCCCGTAGTCGGCAGCATTCACTAGCCGTGGAACCACGTGATAATAGGGCTCCTGCCAATGCCCACCGGTGTGGTGCTTCTCAAGCCGTGCAAGGTGGTCGATCCACGTTTCATCTTCCTTCGGCAGGATCTCAGGGAATGACAACTGCAGATAGATGTAATGGAAGTAGGTAGCGAATGAGCGCCTAAGGAGCCCCTTGACGTTCTCAACCAGAACCACCTTAGGCCTGAGCTCACGCACCGCCCTTATGACTTGAGGGAACATATCGCGTTTGTCTAGGTAGCCTCTATGCTTGCCACCCAGGGAGAACGGCTGACAAGGCGGACCACCGGCCAATAGATCAACATCGGTGGCAATACCGCTGTAGTCGAACTCCCGCACGTCGTCTTCCTTCAGGGGCCAATACACAAGCGGCTCCATGCCGCGGGCTTGGTTCTCCCGGATCGTGTCGCAGGAATACTTGTCCCACTCCACGACCGCCTCATGCTTGAAGCCTGAATCAGACACACCAATGGCTAGACCGCCGACTCCAGTGAAAAGCTCAACCGACCTCACAGTCACCCCTCCAGAAACGTCTTAAGGTTCTTCCTCAGCTCGTCTATATCCTTTGTCTGGCACTCCCACACGACTAAGAACTTCCAGCCCATGTCCGACAGCAGGCGCTGTGCCGCCGCGTCTCGCTCCTTATTGGCCTCCAGCTTCGGAAGCCAGAAGTCAAGCCGTGACTTCGGCAGCCGTCCGCAGTTCTCGTGCCGATGCCAGAAGCACCCATGCACGAAGATGACCTTGCGCCGACCGGCAAAGACCATGTCCGGGTGTCCGGGTAAGGTCTTGGAGTGCAGGCGGTAGCGGAAACCCATCGAATGCACCAGGCGGCGCACGCGAAGCTCCACCTTCGTATTCTTGCTACGAACGCGGCTCATGCGTTCACTGCGTTCTTCCGGGGAGAGGGAATCCATAGCCCACCACCGGCGTATTCTTAGCCTCAGGCGGGGCAAACTCCTACGGGACGTAATTCTTCATGCTGTTCTCAACGATAGATTCAACCTCGTCACCATACATGCGGTTATGGCCGTTCTCATACCTGACCTGCCCCCAGTTCTTGGTCCAGGTAGCATGTTACACCAAACCCCAGTTTAGGCTGCGGACTGCAGCAGCTTTGACTCTGGTGCCGGAGGGCGCCACCCAAGCGAACTGTGAGGCCTAACCGTCTTATACTCTCTTCTCCAGCGCTCTGTCAACACCTGTGCCTCCAGGAGCGAGTTGAAGATCTCTCGGTTGAGAAGCTCGTCCCGCAGTTTCCCATTGGTGTATCGGGAACTTCATTCCCGATACCGAGGGCAGCTCAGTTGGTTTCGGGAACAAGATTCCCGAAACACCAAGTTTTTTTGGGAGCAGTCAGACTGAGCTTGGGGCGCCGTCATCCTGAACTTGTTTCAGGACCCATCGGTCCGCCGACGACGACACCACTAACCCTGGGGGTTGCGACGGATGTCGGAAGATGGCGGCTTCCGTCATTCCGAGCGTATTCAGACCCGCTCCGCTGTGTCAAGGTTTCCTGACCTGACACGTCAGGTGCGGGGTCCGGAGACCCACGCACAGCGGCGAATCTGCTTTTGACGTGCTTGTTGATAAGCGGATTTCTCGACTCCGCTATGCTCCGCTCGAAATGACGTTGTTGTGCTGCTGTTCTCCACGCCACACCGACAGACGACATTAACCTATAGGGTTATAGCTGTCGGCGGCGGTAGCCAGCCGACTTGCTTCCTTGACCTGACATCTCTGACGGCAAGCGTAGATCAACCGCCGCCGTCATACACACATGGGGGTGTTCAACCACTTGTCGGCACACCCCTCGCCAGTACCGCGACAACTTGCCGTAGTGGCTTCGCCAGCTTGCTGCCGTGACGCAGCAGCGATAGACCTGCCTGCACCCAGCTACACCGCCGGACGATATCTCCCCGATGGCGGCGGACGGTGGGGAGGTTGAGGGTTTATGGTTCATGGTTG
>JBPOHN010000078.1:0-52933 GCA_052035525.1 Armatimonadota bacterium | reverse complement strand
CAGAGCCCGCCCTACACTTTGTCAGTCCCAACCCTCGGCCCGATTAAGGCTGTGTTGCAACAGAGAGCCCCGGCGAACCTGCCACCGGGGCCACTTGTCCCAACCCTCGGCCCGATTAAGGCTGTGTTGCAACACCACCATTCGTACGTATCGCCGCGAATCCAGTCCGGGTCCCAACCCTCGGCCCGATTAAGGCTGTGTTGCAACCCACGGAGGCTTGTCGCCGAGCCTCTGCCTCAGTTCCGTCCCAACCCTCGGCCCGATTAAGGCTGTGTTGCAACCCCTGTAGCCTGGCGAGGCAATACGCGAGAGGAGTCCCAACCCTCGGCCCGATTAAGGCTGTGTTGCAACCTTGACCTCGTCGTAGATCTGCCCGGGCGTCGTCGGGTCCCAACCCTCGGCCCGATTAAGGCTGTGTTGCAACGGCCAAGGCAGAGCGGACGGGCCGAAGCGCGGAGCTCTGGCGTATGCGCCCACAACCACAGCACTGGTGCGCGGATGTGAGGCGATTGCGATCCGTGCGCGGCATCCGCAGCCTTCTTGTCAATGAACCCAACACAGCGCTAATCGTGCCGTTCCCGCTGCAGCGGGAAACAAGGTTCCGCCCAGGGCACCCGTTCGAAGGCATGGTGGCCCGACAGGCAAGCTGTCTTCCGAAATGCCCCAGTTCGGCTTCACGACGACAATGGGACCAACTCCCGCCGCGTATGCAGCGGGCAGCCTCCTGCCGCCGGTGCGCGGACTAACCCGCGCACATCTGTTTCACAAAGTCCTGCCAGCTTCTGTTGCTGGCTGACTTAGATTTCTTCTTTGTTTCTATGCACTCCTTCTTGAACAAGTGCTTCCGGGCGATGTTGACCGCGGCGACTTCGTCGGAATTGTCGTGCTCGAACCCGCAGTTCGTGCAGCGGAACCGGAATCGAGTGACCTTGCCGTCTACAAACACCAGCCTGTTCCTGGCGTCTATGTTGCCACACTTCGGGCAGGTCTGGCTCGTATACGCGGCGCCCACCTCATCCACGAGCACACCGGCAGCTTTGCTCTTGTACAGCAGTACCTCACGGCACTTGCCATAGGTGTTGGACTTCCTGCCCCGGTTGCTGATCGATTTGCCGGGGGCAACGTTGGCCCGTCTGAGGTTGGATAGCTCTTCTATCACCACCACCGCGTTGTACTGCCGGGCAAGCGCAATGATCTTGTTAACCGTGAGGTGGACTATCTGCTTGCTGATGCGGCCGTAGCGGTATCGGTAGCGCCCGCCACGCTGCTGAGCCTTGCGCACCTTCTCACTGATCTCCCTGATCTGATTCACGTGAAGCCCATCCACGCTCATGGAACTCAGCCATGCGCCTGAGAGATCTATGATCGACGCGGCTGCAATCCGCTTCTTGCCCATATCCACGCCAATGATGGCGGCTGGCTCCCTTATGGCGCGATCTGGCACCTCAAACGTTACGTTGAGGAAATATCTGCCGTCGCGCTCAACGAGCCGGCCCGTGGCTGGCCGGTATCGTTCCAGCTTGCGCTCAAGCCAGGGGTTCATCGCAAGAGGAAACAGGCGGCAGGGCTTGTGGCGCGGTTTCACCGGCACATTCAACCCTACGATTGTGAGATCATCGCCTTCAGGTCTGAACCCCGTGTTTCCGGGCTCGATGTATAGGCCCGCGAAGTAGTTGCCGGAGGCGGACTTGGCGATGAAGAACCCTTTTTCCGGTCTATAGTAGTAGAAGTCCACGGGCAGGTACTGCGATCTACGTCCGCACCCGGAGATCAGTCCCGCGAGAGTGACGAAATCGCCTTCCGCAGTGGTATGGCTGTCGTCAGCGAACTCATCAAGCAGCGCGGCGAAGTCATCTTCTGTTACAACGCGCCCAGTAGGGAATCCGGGCTCGTAGCCCGCTGCCTTGAGTGCAAAATGCGACTTGAGCTGAGAATGCATGGTCCGGTAGAGGGCGAACTTCACTGTGGCTTCGAGCTGCTGTACCGTGGCGGAGAGGGCCGGATGATGATAGACGGTATCATATACCCAGTGGTCGAGAGCTTTTCGGGCGTCCTCCGAGTTGACTATAGCCTCCAGCTCATCCGCGCTGTCCGCCGCCAGTTCCAGAAAGATGCCGACCGCATCCGTCCAAAGCGCCATCGTCTTCTTCAAAGCCTTGCCTTTAGCGCCTCGCGTCTGCAACAACTCGAATGTGAACGTCTGGAACGACATGCCGGGGACCTCATGTTCGACATAAATGGGTGAGCAATACCTTATATATACATTGTGGCAGGCAGGCTGTCAAATGCGGCGGTGAACCGAAGGGGGTGGAATCGAGGTCTTTGGAAGGGCTTGCGGGCAAAAGACAGGCGGGGATTACTCCCCGCCCGCTTCGGTCTGTTCAGCCTCTTCGGTTGGCTCCGGCGCTGGAGGCTCGGGCGGTGTGAGGATTTCCTCCACCCGCGCGAGATACTCCGATGAGCTCGGGTCCACTTCGGCCAGCAGAGCCAGGTAATAGCTCACATAGTCGCCGAAGTATATGCCGTAGAGGAGTTTCTCTATAGTGGTAGCTCCGCGAAGCTCCACATCGACTATACGATAGTCCTGCAGGACCTCCGCGGTGGCGTTCACCAGGTCCGCCGTTTCGCCCCTGTCCATCTTGTCGCGCAGCAGCACCAGGGCCAGCTCGTCCGCGCGCCCTCCGGCGGTCTCCCAGGCGGCTACTCCCGCCATCGCCAGTCCCGCAAGCGAGCCCGAACAAGCTATGGCCCTGCCATTAGCGGCGAACTGGTTCTTCCATCGGTCGGCTACCGCCGTGCGATAGCCCGTGATGCCGTAGATCCCGACAAACCTGCCGAACAGCGCTTCCGCCGTCTGCTTGGCGCTGTTTCTGACCGTTGGGGTAGTGAACCTGAACATCTCCCGCACGTTCTTCATCAGCTTGATACCGTGCGAAAGCTGCTCGATGCGCCCCGGGGCGACCCCTACCTTGTCCAGAACGGCAATGATGGGGACCAGAAGATAGCCGATAGCCGTTCGTCCGGGTTGTCCAGGCGGGATCTTGATTGCGGGGACTTCCTCATTGGCGGCAGACTCGAGGAGCTTGCCGCCAGTTGCAATGCAGATAACCTGCGCGCCCCTGAACTTGGCGTCGCGCAGGTTACGCATCGCAATCTCGCTCTTGCCCGTGTAGTCAGCGATGAAAACCAGCGTGCCTTCCGCCACGAACCTGGGCAGGCGGCCGCCGTGATCGCTGATAACAGGCACGTGTGCTACGTCCGCAAGGGCAGCCGCCGCCATGTCCGCGGCGACCCCTGAGTCACCAACTCCCGAAATGAAGACACTGCTGGGGGCAGCATCTTCAGACTCAATCTCAAAATCGCGCGCGATACCGAGCGCGGTTTCGCATTGTTCCGGCAGCTCATTGATCAAGCGGAGCATGTTCCGCTTGTCTATAGCCTGCATTCGGACAACATCGTCCAAAGCGGGTATCGGTTGCGTTGCCATGACCGTACTACTCCTGAACTACAAATACTACTCAGCCGTAAACGGTAAAAGGGCAATCTCCCTTGCTCTTTTTATTGCGTGGGTCAACGAGCGCTGATGCGAAGCGCACGTGCCCGTGGTTCTTCTCGGCAGTATCTTCCCTCTATCAGAGACGAATCTGCGCAGCCTGTTTATACTCTTGTAGTCGATATAATCTACTTTATCGACACAAAAGGAGCAGACTTTCCTGCGCATTCTTCGAAACTTGGAGGGTCTACCGCCGCTGTCTCGTCCTCTTGGTGCGGGCATAAAGCCACCTCCATAATACTGAGCCGCCAGCCGTTAGCTGTTAGCCTCCGGCCGCCGGCCGGTAACCTACTTACTCTTCCGCGAAGGGATCGTAGTCCATGTCGGACTCTTCCATAGGCGGCGGCGCGGGCATGTCGGCGCTGGGTGGAGCGCCGGTCTGGCCGCCCTGAGCACCCTGAGGCTTGTCCAAGCCCTGGAGGTTGTCAGCCACCACCTCGATCTTCGATCTCTTCTGACCGTCCTGCTGCACCCAGCTTCGCTGCTGCAGCGTACCCTGAACGGCTATTCTCTGCCCCTTGCTGAGGTAGTTGGACGCGTATTCAGCGCGCTGCCGCCAGGCGACAACGTCAAAGAAGTCCGTCTGCTTTTCGCCGGACTCGCTCTTGAACCGCCTGTCCACGGCAATGGTGAACGTGGTAACCGCCACGCCGTTTGGCGTATACCTCAGTTCCGGGTCAGCAGTTAGCCGACCGATTAACGCAACCAAGTTCATCCGGGATGCTCCCTTCGATATTGTTGCTTACGCTTCTGCTTCAGGTTCGGCTTTGGGCTCTTCCGCTTCCGCTGCCTCTTCGGCTTCGGGAGCTTCTTCGGCTGCCGGAGCTTCCTCCTCGGCGGGCTCTTCCGCCGCAGGTTCCTCTGCTGCCGGTTCCTCGGCAGGAGCTTCCTCCGCTGCCTCAGCCGGAGCTTCCGCTTCTGCTTCCGCCGCCTCTTCGGCCGGGGCTGCAGGAGCCTCCTCGACTGCTTCCTCGACGTCCACCGGACCCTCAACAGGTGCGGCTTCGGACGGGAGCGGCTGGTCGATTCGAGAAGTGTCAACGTGGTCGGGTTCGACGCGCGTGATCAGATGGCGGAATACGTCATCGGATATCCTGTAGACGCGGTCCAGTTCGGCGGCTGCGGCCGGCTCGCCCTCAAAGAACATGAGGATGTAGAGCCCTTCGCGGCGCCCCTTGACCTCGTAAGCCAGGCGGCGTTTGTCCCATCTTCCGACGGCCCTGACTTCGCCGCCCTGATCGGTGATGACTTTGGAGTACTTCCCGATGATGGAATCGACCTGCTCGTCAGTGAGCGAAGTGTCGACTATGTACATTGACTCGTACAGACGTTTCGTGGTGTTCACCTCCCCTCGGTCTAAGATCGGTTCCGATCAACAGTCGGAACGGAGAGTATAACCGGATCGCCGTGGTTGACGCCCGGATTCCTCGCCAGCTTGTGGTCCGCACGCATGAGCAGACGAGATAGTATAGCACGGATCGCCGGAGATGTCTAGATTCGGCGAGGTTGCTCAGAGTAGATGCGGGCGCTGTCGTCATCCTGAACTTGATTCAGGATCCATCGCTGTTCACCTTACTGGGATATGCGTCACTGTTCCCACACTTACATGCCTTTATGGACTGATCCCCGAAAAACGGACACTTTGCTAAGCAGCCCTAGCAGCTGTTTCGAACTAGACCCGGCTTAGGCCTAGATACGAGTGCATGCGCTGCCGGTCATAGAAGACTTCGATGAACTCGAAGATCTCCCTTCCGCCTTTCGAGAAACAGGTCGATCACCGTCGCCAAAACAACCATCCCTCGTCGGTCCAGTACGTGATGTCACGATGTTTCGGGGCTCGTTTTTCGCCCCGAATGCGGCTGGCCTGCGGCAGTTCATGCGCCTTGGGACCAATAGCTGGAACAGAAGCGGTTTCCTCGACTGCGATATCGGAATGACGGGACTGAGCTTCGTGCAGGAATAACGGGCTTCGGGGTTGAAGCATGGCCTCGACAGTAAGCCAGTGAGCTACTTGACGGAGGTTTGGGAACATGCAGATGCCCTACGGGGATGTTGATGGTAAGACGCTGACCATGCGATTCTCGTCGGCCGATTTCTCGGTCGCATCGGTCATAGCCGCGATTCGGGAGCACCTGGATGTGATGGAGGAACTGGGCGTCAGATTCCTCGGGGTCGCTACCGAGGTAGCGTCCGGTCCTACACCTGTTTTCCGCCCCACAAATATCGAGGCCAAGTTCGAGTACTGCGGTGACGGGTCCTGCACCGAATGCCTGGAGCGCACCTATCAGGTGATCTGGAAGGGCGTGATCGACACATTCCCGAGCGAGGGCGAGTGGGCGCAGGCAAAGAGTGACTTCGGGCAGTTCATAGCTTCACAAGCCGATCTGCTGAGAGCCAGAACAGAATCCTCCAAAGAGTGATGCGGCGGCTGGTAAGGCACATTAGCCGGGCGCTGTGCCTGCTGCTTCTGGCGGGCACGTGCGCGCATGCGACACAGGTTGCCTTGAAGTGGGTCGAGGTCGATATCTCGCCGACCAATGGCGGCAAGGCTACCCTGGTCTACAAGATCCGCTATGAGGTGCTCTCAGGTGAGCTTCACGGCTTCTACTTCGAGGGCTTCGGCGGCGCTCGTCCCTACTTCGACTATGATAGGTCGTATGCGTTCGATTCCCGCGGGCGCAGGTACGGCCTCTCGATATCCCCCGTCAGCGGCGACAAGTATGATATCGTACTGGCGAACCGCGCGGCGGTATCCAGCGGAACGGCGACCTATATCGTGCTCTACGGCGCGGACCTGTTCGAAGCGGGGCAGATCGGATACACCGAGAGCGAGTTCGGCAAGCTCACCTACCTGAACTGGTCGCCGGTGCAGTGGAACTTGCCCATGGAGCACATGACCATCTACCTGCACTATCCGATACGGGTGGATGGCAAGGAGGTCAGCCAGGAGTTCCTGAGGAAGATCGGGTTTCGGACCGAGAAGTTCGTCAACGAGAACTATCTGATCAGCTACTACGGGCAGCCCTACAACAACAACCACTACCTGACCGTCCGATTTCATAAGAACAACCCGCCCGCGAACTACCACATGCGGGTGCAGTGCTACATCGACTCGCAGTGGTTTTCGCTGAACCGTAAGCGATCGGAGACTCAGTCGCCCGGGCAGGACTCCGCGCCTGGAACCTCGCCGGCTGGGCAGGAAGCCCCCATGCCGGCGCCGTCCGCACGGGTGATTACCGGCATCGTAGGCCTTGCATTCGTCGGGATGATGGTCGCGTGGGCGCTCAAGAAGCGGTTCAGCACCTACTCCAACACGATCAACAAGCTGAACGAGATAAGCTGGGAGAGCGGCGATTGGGTGCCGCCGAGGATTCAGGTATCCAACTTTCGGCAGAAGGGCAAGATCGCCGACCTGGACCCGATCGAGACGGCGCTGCTGCTGGAGATTCCGCTTGTGAAGATCGTTGGCGCGATAGTGGCGAGGATGGAGCACATCGGGCTTGTGAAGGTGCTGTCGCTCGATCCGCTGAGGCTGGAGCGGCTGTATCCGCTCGGGGTTCCGCCGGAGAACCAGTATGAGAGCATCCTCATCAACGGTATCCGGCAGGACGGACATCTCGACAAGGCCGAGGTAAAGGGCCTGTTCGAGGAGATGACGGACCAGATTCAGGCGAAGGCATGGGACTGTGACCTGGAAGCGACCAAGGAATACTACAGGCGTCAGATCGAGGAGCAGTTCCAGCAGATTCAGGCGGGAGAAGACCTTGACGGCGATTACACGAGTTGGGGTCACGCCTATCCCAGGTACTATCCTTACTTCTTCCACAAGGATGCAGGCAGACCCAAGCAGATCAGCGAGGCAATTGCGGCTGACCCGCCCGTGGCCGCTAAGGACTACGCGTCGTTCATCCATTCCGACGCCTGCCACAGCGCTTGCTACGTCCATACGGCCTGCCACGATGCCTGTCACAGCGCATGTCATTCGGCCTGCCACTCGGCCTGTCACAGCGCATGTCATTCAGCGTGTCACAGCGCGTGCGTGAGCGGAGGGGCGCACTGATGGCCGCGAATATCGCGTGGATCGATGACTTCGTGAAGAGCATCTCGGAGCACATCTACGTCCGCGAAAAGGACAGGCTGCTGATACTGCTGCCGAACCAGGCGTATATGCTGAACCCGACCGGGCTGTATCTGCTGAAGCAGACGCTAGGAGGGCGTCCCATCAGGGACGTGATGGGCGGAAGGCTCGGCGACGAGGCTGCGGTTGCTGACGTGCATGATTTCTTCTGCGACCTTCGTGCGCTGGTGATGGGTTGTCTGGGGGAGGGGAGCGATCGCCGCGCGGTGGAGACGGTCGCTTTCGAGAGGCCGCACAATTCGCTTCCGGTGCTTTCGGAGATCGCGCTAACCTACAGGTGCAATCTGTCCTGCAGGTTCTGCTATGCCGGGTGCAAGTGCACTAAGGCGCCTGACTCGCGCGAGATGACGACGGAGCAGGTGAAGCGGGTGCTGGATATTATCAGGCACGATGCCGAGGTCCCGAGCGTGAGCTGGACGGGCGGAGAACCGACCCTGCGGTCTGATCTCGTGGAACTGACTGAGTATGCGGTTGGGATCGGCATGAGGGTGAACCTGATCACGAACGGGACCAACATCACCGGTGATCTGGCGGGTTCGCTCAAGTCCGTCGGCCTGAGGAGCGCGCAGGTGAGCCTGGAGGGGCCGGACGCGGAGGTGCACGATTCGCTCACGCAAGTGGATGGCTCGTTCGCAAGGACGCTGGACGGCGTGGCGATCCTGAAGGAAGCCGGAATCCACGTGCACACGAACACGACCGTGAACCGCGTGAATGCCCCGCACCTGCGGGAGATTGTGCGGCTTGCCAGGAAGATGGGGCTGGACCGGCTCTCGATGAACATGGTGATTCCATGCGGCAGTGCTCCGGATGCCGAGGTGACGATCTCCTATACCGAGATGGCGGACTTGATCGGTGATGTGCGGGCCGCCGCGAGAGAACTAGGGATCGAGTTCATGTGGTATTCTCCGACGCCTTACTGCATCTTCAACCCTATCGCCGCGCGGCTTGGAGGCAAGTCGTGCGCGGCGTGTGATGGATTGCTGTCGGTCGCGCCGAACGGTGATGTTCTGCCGTGTTCCAGCGTACCGGCGAACGTAGGGAACCTCATGAAGACCAGGTTCGACAGAGTCTGGAACGGCCGGAAGGCGCGCTACTGGCGCGGCAAGAGGTTCGCGCACCGCATGTGCAAGACGTGTCCGCAGTTCAACCTGTGCACGGGCGCCTGCCCGATCTACTGGGACTCGATGGGATATGACGAGCTGGAGCAAGCAGGGGGCGCGCTATGCAGAAGCTGACCCCGGAATTCGCCTTTATGAAGGGCATCTCGATTCGCCAGCGGGTGCAACGCATTCTTCTTGCGACAGGGGTTGGTTTCCTGCTGCAGATATTCGTGCTGCCGCTGCTGGGCTGGTTTGCGATCCTTGCCGCCGCCCTGATGGGCAGGACGCAGAGCAAGACAAACAAGCCAGAGGTTGCGACAGACGGCGACTGGCAGACCGTGACGATCGAGGAGTTGTCTAGGGCCAAGAAGTTGCTTGATACGACCTCGGAAGTCAGGTCGAGCAGCGGCGCGTGGGCGTTTGGCTGCCTGACGGCACTGGGGGCGGCGATCGTGGCCGTGGTGCTGCTCGTGGTGGTCGATGGCGGCCGGCTGAATGTCTGGTCGCCCGTCGTATCGGGAGGATCGCTGTCAGCCGTATTCACCGTGGACGTGCTGACGTTCTGGCTGGGTACGTGGCTGGGGGGCGGCGCGAAGCCCTGGGAACCGCCCAAGCTGCGCACGAAATTCGATCAGCTGAGAGGGATTCTGGCAATCGCAAGGCAAAACCCGCAGCTTGAGTTCGAGCCGAGTCTGCAGCTATCCAAAGGCTCCAAAGGGGCTGTTCCGACCGATATCAAGCTGATGGTGAAGATCAAGGATGCGCCGCCGAATTTCGTGGGCATTCAGGTCCAGACCTCCTTCAACAACGTTCAGGGCAAATCGTATCCCTACACGTACTGCGTTCTCCTTGCGAAGCCTGAATTCGCGCTGACGAAACGGACCGAGGGGGTGGAAATTCCGCCGAAGGGTGGTTTCCCGGTGGGATTCCTTGGGCTGTTTGCTGATGACAACATGAAGCGGGAGTCGAAATTCGCCCGATTCCACGGTTCGCTTGTGGAACTGAAGAAAGAGGGCGAAGTGGATATCGCGGTGGTCCGTCAGGATACCTCGCAGAGCCGGGTGGGCTACACTACGACGCCCGAGCAGGCCCTGGAGGTGTTCTCGGATGCCTACGTACTTGCGAAGAAGATGCTCGGCCAGGGGTAGAAGCGCGGCGTGCTTTCAGGGCAGCAAGAGGAGGCACGGAACCACGGATGGGGCGAAGTTCGTGTGCTGGAAGGGCGGAGTTGTAGTGGCTGCTTCTCAAAGCTACAGGATGTCTTTCAGTGGTTCCTGTCTGTCCGTGGTCCCGTGCTGAGTAGGTTTCGTGCCCGAAGATATGCGTTTATCCTGCAGTGCTTGTTGACGTTCATGTGTGAATGGGTTTACAATGCCCATGCGTTTAGTTCGGTGAGCGTATAAAGTGGAGGCGGTCGATGGCGAAGGTCAAGGTGGACCCTGTTGAGGCGGGGTTCGACCCTGCGGGGCTGGAGAGAGCAGAAGCAATTCTGAATGAGGGGGCTTCGCAGAAGCTCTATTCCGGCGGGTCCGCGTGGGTCTGGCGCAGAGGCGTCAACGCGCTTGTCTGCTCCGCCGGGACTACGGATTTCTCCGGTAAGTGCAAGGTAGACGAGAACACGCTTTTTGACATGGCGTCCTGCACGAAACCGATGGCTTGCGCAACAACCGTGCTGCTGCTCGCGCAGGAAGGGCTGTTCGATTGCTCAGTCCGGGGCGTCCAGAGCTTCTTCCCGGATCGGGACCTGAAGCACCTGGAGGGGATAACCCTCCATCATCTGCTGACGCATACCTCCGGACTGCCCGCGTGGAAGGACCTGTATTCCAAGGGGCAGACCCGGTCGCAGTTGATCGATGAGTTGTTCGAGCTTCAGCTTGTGAACCCTGTTGGAAGCACCCACGTGTATTCCTGCATGGGCTACATCATGCTGTCGCTGGTGATCGAGGCAGTGACCGGCGAGCGGATCGACGAGATCTCACGGAAACGCATTTTCGAGCCGCTTGGAATGGAGAACTCGGGCTTCAATCCGAAGGCGAAGCCGGGGCGGAAGATAGCCGCTACCGACAACTGCCCTTACCGGAAGCGCCAGATGGTCGGCGAGGTACACGATGGGAACGCCTATGCGCTGGAGGGAGTCTCCGGGAACGCGGGGCTTTTCTCAACCGCAGCCGATGTTGCTACCTACTGCAAGGCGCTGCTTGCGGGCAGGGAACAGAGGGGCGTGTTTCCTCTGAACCCACCGGCGGTGAGGAGAATGTTCACGAAGGCCATTCCTGAGTCGATCGGCGGGCAGACCTGGGGCTGGTTCGCGCCTCCGAACGATATGATGATCGGCGGGGACTTTGCTTCGAGGTCCTCGATAGGGCACACCGGATTCACTGGCACCTGCGTGACGATCGATCCTGAGTCGGAGACTTTCGTGATTCTGCTTACCAACCGGGTCTGCAACAACGACGACGGCCTTGCGTTCCGGCATCTACGGAGAAGGTTCTACAATAGTGTTTTCGGCTCTATTGTGTGCTGAGCAAGACATTTGTTAGGGCTTTTTTGTTTTACCATTGACATAGTGGCTAAAACCGTCTATACTTGGGGTTGCTGTGCCCGGTCGCATGGCTAAGAATATAGTAGACAGATAGAGGTAGACTCGACATATGGACGTACAGAATGTGCTGAAGAGCGATGAAACCGGCGTCAGTAAGCCGAAGATTCTCGTCATAGATGACGAAGAGAACGTGTGCGAACTCATTTCCCTCTATTTCGAGAAGGCCGGCTACGACGTAGTCTGCAGCGGAGACGGCAATGAGGGAATCGATATGATTCGTTCTCAGAAGCCGGACCTCGTGATTCTTGATCTTATGCTGCCTGGCATGGACGGCCTGGACGTTTGCAAGGAGATCAGGAAGTTCAGCAACATTCCGTTGATCATGCTGACCGCGCGAGTCGACGAAGTGGACAGAGTCCTTGGTCTCGAGATTGGCGCCGATGACTACGTCACCAAGCCGTTCTCTCCGAGGGAGCTGCTTGCTCGTGTTAAGGCTGTTCTGCGGCGTGCGGCGTATGTCCCGAGCCCTGACGAGCAGCAGGTCCTGAATCTGCCGGGCCTGTCGGTGAGCAGGATCTCCCGCGAAGTGGTGGTGGGCGATTCGAGAGTGGACCTCACGCCCAAGGAGTTCGATCTGCTTTGGTATCTGGCCTCCAACAGAAACCGGGTGTTCACCCGCGAGCAGCTTCTGGAGCAGGTCTGGGCCTACCAGGAGTTCTACGGCGACGAGCGCACCGTTGACCAGCACATCAAGAGGCTCCGCAGGAAGATCGAGACCAACGGCAGCCCGTGCCGGATCACGACGATCTGGGGCGTCGGCTACAAGTTCGAGATCAGGGAGCCGAGCGCGCTCTAAGCGAATCACCAGTATGATTTGGGAATGGCCGGAGCTTGCTCCGGCCATTTTGCATGGCCGGATGGCCGCGAGGTGTTTGATGGAACTACGGGAAGAGACAGTTGAAAGCAGGGAAGCATTCAGCGGGCGGCTGGTGAAGCTGCGCGTGGATACGGTCCGGCTACCGAACGGCCGGGAAACAACTAGGGAGATCGTGGTCCACCGGGGCGCGGTCGCCGTCGTGCCGCTAATAGATGCCGACAGGATCGTGATGGTGCGGCAGTTCAGGCAGGCCGCGGGCGAGGCGCTGATGGAGATTCCTGCCGGCACGCTGGAGCCGGGAGAGGACCCGGATCTGTGCGCTCACAGGGAGCTTCAGGAGGAGGTCGGATATCGGGCGGACCGTTTGGACCTCATGTTCAGGTCGTATCTCGCGCCTGGGTATTCGACGGAAATGCTCTACACATTCGTTGCGCGCGGGCTTACCAGGGTTTGCGCGGAAAGAGACCCGGATGAGTTCATAGAGATAGTCGAAGTGCCGGTGGAAAGAGCGGTCGAGATGATCCGGAGCGGAGAGATCAAGGACGCGAAGACGATCTGCGGCGTTCTGATGGCGAAGGGGGAGTTGGGGAGTTAGAAGGTTGGAAGGTTATCTGGGTTGGACTGTTACTATGGGTTTGGAGGAAGGTTTCGGGGTGACTTCGACCGTTGGTTTTTGGGCCGGTTTTGCCGATGCCTCTGCCGCGGACGGATTCGCGGCCTCTTTGACCTTGAATGTCCAGGTCTTGCCGCCTACGCCAACCGTTCCACCCAACAAGCGGCCATCGGCGTCTCTCGCCTCGATGTCGGCCGCGTATTCAACGCCCGGGACCAGCGACTTCGCCGCGATCTCTACCCTGGGCTTCGGGCTTTCCGCTGATGCCACCTTGTCCTGAGTACCGAACTTCGTGATGACGACGCTATATGTGACGGCCCCACTGCACGGCGTCCATTCCAGCGTCACCTTTCCATTAGCGGGCACGGCGGCTTCGCCCAGCTTCGGTTTCACCGGCCTAATGATACGGCCAAGGTTGATAGGCTGCAGTTGGCCAGTTGCGCCGTCGTTCACCGTCACCTCGTCGGAAACCCTATTGAAGTAGTCCGGGTTGAGCCCTATCCAGACGTAGGCGAGATAACTGCCATTAGGGACGCCCTCGAAGACGAAGACGCCGCTCTCGTCGCTGGTGGCCTGGAAACCTTTGATCGTATTGTAGTCCGGGTCAACGAGTGACACCTTGATTCCCGCGATCCCCTTGCCGTTGTAGAGAACGCTGCCGCGAATGGTATTCGTTTTGGCGGGAGGTGGCGGCAGTTGCGTAGAAATGGACGCCACCGGCTTCATCTCGAGTTCATAGTCGTAGCCCAGAGACTTGGCCACAAAGGAGAGCGGGACCATCAGCTTTCCGTCTTTGAGGTAGGCGTCGATCGGGAGTTGCACGGCGAGAGAGTTCACCATGGCCACACTCTGCCCCTTGATGAACGTCAGCGTGACGCCTTTGGTCTTGAACAGGGTCTTCTCGGGCACGTCCCCGGCAAGGACGGTTCCCCATCCCAGCTTCTCCAACTCGCGCAGCCATACCATCACCTGCTGGCCTCGCGGAGCCATCTCCATGTTCTCGATCGATACGAGCTTGTTGTCGATCAGTATCAGCGTATCGGGCTGCGTGTCGTCCAGAGGGCGAACGCTGACCGTCGCAGTCTGGGCGTGGACGGAAGCGCAGGCGCAGAGAAGCGCTGCGATGAGGATCGCGGGTAGCAGGACTCGGTTGGTATGCAACTTAGACCTCTACTGTTCTTCTTGCGGAGTAGTCTCAGCGTTCTTGGGGTCCGTGACTCTAGGCAACTGCGTAGTTTCCGAGTCCGCACCCGTGTCTGTGTTATCCACAGCAGGGGCGGAATCCTTCGGAGGGTTGACCATGTTGGTATCCGGAACCGGCTGCTCCGCCTGAGGGGCAGCAGGCATCTTATGCTCCGGCACTACGAACACATCCTCGGGTGAGATGAGGCCCCGGCGATCGGGAAGCCATGCTCTGCCCGGCAGGCTGTTGCGGTCGGGCTGGAACATACCCGTATTGTTCGGGTTTGCAAGCGCCTGAAGGAGCTGTGATATCTGATCCGCTACGACTATCGGGTCGGCTTTTCCATCGGCTTTTGGCAGTTCCTCGATGTTGACTTCCGGGCTGTTGTTGGTTTCCCTGGCGACATTCTGCCGCGGAGGCTCTGGCTGCGTGGTCATATACTTGCCTACGACTATGCCTGCAACGAGGACGCCCGTAAGCGCGAACGCCGGTACGAGCCTGCGGATGAGCGGCCTGCTTTCGAGCTGTTCCTTTCTGATGGCGCCCTTGACTGACCACGAGATTCTCTGCCTGTCCTCGTCGCTGAGTTCCGGCACTGACGAGTCAAGCGAGGAGACGATGCGTCCGCGGCTGGCAAGGTCCTCGCGGCAGAGAGCACATTGCTGTGCGTGAACCCGGAGATCCCGCATCTCATCCGGCGTGAGATCTCCGTAGATATATGCTCCAATCAAATCCTGTGCTTGCCTGCACTTCATCAATCTACCTCCCGGGCTTCAAGGATAACCGTTCCCTTCAGCCGGTCCCGCAGATTAGCGGTGGCGCGCGAAAGGTGCGCTTTCACGGCGCCCGGCGTGCATCCCATGGCCTCGCTGATCTCGTTCAGGGAGAGCAGCTTGTAGTGCCTCAGAACGAACACCAATCTCTGGCGCTCGGGTAGTTGATCGACCGCCTTTCGGATGATGCGTCCCATCTCGCTCTGATAGGCCCGGAACTCCGGCTCACCATCCGGCGATCCCTGCAAACGCTCCCAGTCTTCATCGCTCATCTCGGTCGATGTCCACTTGGCCCTGCGTTTGCGGTCGATACAATGATTCAGGCATACCCGGTACAGCCAGGCGTTCAGGTTGTCCGAGGGAGAGAACCTGTCGAGCGCGCTATGTAGTTTGATGAACACCTCTTGCGTGGCGTCCATCGCGTCCTCACGGTTCTGGAGAACTCCCCAGGCAAGGGCAAAGATCTTGTCCATGTGCAGCGCCATCAATCGGTCGAACGCCTCGGCTTCGCCCTGCTGGAACCTCTCGATGAGCACTCCATCTTCCGTGAGCACAGTGCCTGATTGTTGCATACTCTTCCGTTCCCTGATCCTCAGTAGTATAAACGAGGAGCAAGCAGAAAAAGTTTACCACGAATGATCCGCCGACAACAGACGAACGGCTGTAGGCAATCTTACCAGTAGACAGGCGGCCTGATCGGTGGTATCTTGCAGGTAGGACGGGATATGGAGGAACAGCTTTGCTCGACCCTTACGCACGTCTTCTCTTGCTGCTCTGTGTCATCCTGCTGTCCAGCGCCTGCGGCGGCGTTGCCGATGAGTACCGTATAGTCCCCGTCACCGCATGGAACGCGGGATTTCTGCGCCAGTCTCAAGTGGATAAGCTGCTGGGCGTGCCGGGTGATCCGAACTCCAAGGGTGATATCCGCAACGCCAACTGCAACGCCGTTCTGGTCCAGGTGCGGCGGCGGGCGGATGTCTGTTATCCTTCAGGGCTCGGCGAGCCTTATATGTCCGGTCTGACTCCGGCGAATTTCAACGCTCTTCAGGCCATCATCAACGCTGCGCACGATACCACCGGAGGCAAGAAGCGTATAGAGGTCCACTGCTGGGTGGTCGTGTTCAGGACTGCCGAAGGCGAGGTCTATGACGCTCACAGCGACCCATCCGATCCCGAGAACTACTGGATAACACGCGATGATTCAGGCTTCGAGCCGGACGACAAGGCCCTCGACCCCGGCCACCCGAAGGCGGCGCAATACGTCGTTGACGTGTGCATGGACCTCGTGAACAACTTCGATATCGACGGCATCCACTACGACTACATCCGCTTCACGGGCTCCACCCAGGGCTACAACCCCACGAGCGTTGCCCGGTTCAATGCGCGCTATGGCCTCACAGGCCAGCCGCCCTCGGGAAGCGAACTCTTCAAGCAGTGGCGGCGCGACCAGGTCACGGCGATCGTGCGCAAGGTCTACGCTCTCGTTCAGGCCAGCAAGCCGTGGGTGAAGGTTTCCGGCTCTTTCATAGGCGGCACGCCCTCGCCGACCTCATCCACCAGAGAGGCGTTCCTCAAGTCCTCCGCCTATGCGGCCTATTCGGACTGGGATAGCTGGATCCAGGAGGGCATAGTAGACTTTGCCGCTCCGATGACCTACTTCGACATAACAACCCGCCAGGCGGACTACACCAACTGGCTGAACTTCCAGAGGGACCGAAAGGGCAACCGGCTGATGGTGCCGGATGCGGGAGTCTACCTGAACTATCTGAGCGACGCGATCTCGATGGTCCAGCAGACTCGAAACGCTTCTCCGGCAGGCAACTACAACCACGGTTTCGGGGTTTACTCCTACCAGTCGCCTTACGCAATCAACAAGAGCACTTCGAGCTACGGCTCCTGGGCAACGTTCAGCTCGAATCTTGTGTCGCAAGTCACGCCGACATGGGCGGATGTCCCCCAGATGCCGTGGAAGACGTCGCCGACCAAAGGCCACATAGGCGGGACGCTCACCACGGTTGCCGGTGAATGGGCGGACGGCGCAATAGTGACTATCACCGGTCCGGATGGCCGCACGATGGTCAGCGATGGGACGGGCTTCTACGCTTTCATCGATCTAGACCCCGGTGTGTATCAGATAGACGTCATCTTCCAGGGGTCCGAGGGTCACAAGACGGTGACGGTGACGGCGGGCGCTCTCGCAAACGGTGATATCCAGCTTGTTGCGGACACGACGGCCCCGGTGATAAGAAACGTTCAGGTCTCGCAAATCACTGATGGCAGTGCCGTGGTGACATGGGAGACCGATGACCTTACCACGAGCCAGGTGGAGTATGATCTCGCGCCTTATTATGGCCTCAGCACGCCCCATAATCCACTGCAGGTGACCAGCCACAGTGTGACGCTTATGGGGCTGAACCCCGGCACGGACTACCACTTCCGCGTGAAGTCCACCAACGGCGTCGGGATGACGGCCTATTCCGCTGACTACCAGTTCACGACACAGTACATCGCGTCTGATGTGATAATCGATGAGACGGATCCGGAGTGCGCGCTGACCGGCCCCTGGATCAATACCACCTCAACGACGGGCTGGAATGGCGGTTACAAGTACAGGACCGGCGTAACCGGCAATCCGACCGTCACTGCGGTCTGGAGCCCTCTGCTTCAGCGCACCGGTCCCTATGATGTGTTCGTCTACTATCGGGCCGGCTCGAACCGCACTACCGATGCCCAGTTCACGATCAACTACTCGGGCGGCAGCCAGCTTGTGCACGTAAACCAGACGATCAACGACCGCACGTGGCTGCGCATCGGAGACTCGAACCTGCCGTTTGTTGCCGGGCAGACAGGTAATGTGACACTCACGAACAAGACGACTGACACGAGAAACGTGATCGCCGACGCGGTCATGTTCCGCTACAAAGGCGACGTGACGGCCCCCGTGATGAACTCGGTGACCGCGCCGAGGTATACCGCCTCCACTGATACGTTGGAGGCTTCCTGGAGTGCGTCTGATCCGCAGTCGGGAGTAACCGCGTACCGCTATGCTGTTGGGACCGCGCCTGGCGCGGCCGACGTCAAGGAGTGGACGGACGCGGGCACATCGACTTCATTAGTCATCACCGGTCTTACTCTGCAGCCCGGCAGCACGTACTACGTCAGCGCACGCGCAATCAATGGGGCAAGTCTGACCTCGGCCCCGATGAGTTCCGCCGGCATTACAGTCGCCCGGGACGTCGCAAGCGTGGTGGAGGCGAAGTCGCTTGATGAAGGGGAGCCTGTGCACTTCGTCGCTGCGAGTGCCACCGGGCAGTTTGGCGGCAAGTTCTACATCGAGGACCGCAATCGCGTCTCAGGTATCCGGGTCGAGTCGGTTACTGCAGTGGAGCCTAACCAAGTGGTGGAGGTTTTCGGCAGGATTGGCGTTGCCGATGGGTGTGAGCGGGCGCTGGTCGATTGCCAGGTGTCCCAGGGCTCGCTGGGGCAGGTGATCAAGCCCCTGGCGATGAGTGGAAGGCACGTCGGAGGTGCCGACAGCGGCGGTACAGGCCTCGGGAATGTTGGTCTGCTCGTGCGACTCGCGGGCAGGGTAACGGAGGTCGTAGCGGACGGCTTCTACCTCGACGACGGCAGCAAGATGACCGACGAAACCGGCCTCGCAGGCATCAAGGTCTGGACCGGCTCGCCCAACTCCGTCGCTGACAGGAGCTTCGTTACGGTGACCGGCGTCGTTTCGTGCAGGAAAGCGGCTGGAGGCGCGGTTTACCCTCATGTGCTGGCGCGGGATATCGATTGATCCGGCTTGGCGGGATGAGATGGGAAAACGGGCTCGCCGGGCAGGGCGAGCCCATTCTCTTTGGGCTTATTCACTTTTCCATTCTTGAGTTGGGCGGACGGCTGGGCAGCAGCCCTCGCGCCCAGGAAGGAGGATGAGCAAGATCGGAGAGGGCGCGCCGTCACAATTCGTACAGCATTATTATGGCCGGTTAGCGACAGCGCGTTAGGGCGATTCAGAGCCTGCCTTCCAGCAGCTTGTGCTTGAGGTCCATATAGTAGCGGAAGTTGTCCCACGAAACATCCGGCGGGACGGTGTGGTCCACGGTCGGGATGTAGCCGCCGTCCTCTATTATCGGAATCAGCGACCGCAGATGCGCTTCGATTGCCTCAGGGCCTTTCGCAAGCTCGCGCTTGTCCACTCCACCCATCAGGCGCAGGCTTCTGCCGAACTTCTTGCGAATCCGCATCGGCTCCATGTCCGATGCGCGCTCCAGAGGCCAGATGCAGTCGATGCCTGCGTCCATCAGCAGCGGTATCAGGGGCTCGGGATGTCCGTCGCTGTCCAGCAGCACATACCGCGTCCCGTGTGACTTGAAGAACTCCACCAGCCGCTTCATGTGCGGGAAGATGAACGTCTTGAAGGTTTCCGGCGAAAGCAGCGGCCCGGTCTTCATTGCGAAGTCTTCGTTCAGGTTGAAGTATTCCACGTTGATCTCTTCTAGGATCGGTTTGGCACATTCGATCGTGAAGTCCGCGTAGAACTCCATCATGTCGTGCATCAAATCGGGCTGATCATACCATCCGTAGGACACCTCCTCGGTGCCCATCCACTCCCGGGCGCGCCAGTAGAACCCATCAGGTCCGCAGTTGCCGCCAAGCACCAGCACATGCTTGCGATCCTTCCAGCCGGGCAGCAGGTTCTTTTTCCAATCGGCGGGATAGCGCTCATCCAGCTTCGCCACGAACCGCTTCTTGAGCCCCTTGAAGTCTTCGTGATCCTTCACTGCCCAGCTCAGGTACTGGTCCATGCACATGCGTCCGCCGCCGATGGAGCCCTCCTTCAGCGCCTTCGTGATCATCCCCGTGGGGTGTTGGATGATCTGGTAGCGCTCGGTCTCTTCCAGAACCTTGCTCTCGAACGGCGGAATCATCTCGAAGTTGACGCGAATGAACTCGCGCTTGTCGAGGCCGAGGCAATCTTCGCCGACGAACCAGTTATACTGCATTTCCGGGGCGCCCTGACTCTGCCACAGAGGAATCGTCTGCGCCCACACGCCCAGTTCGTGGTTCGGTACCCGGTCGGGGCTTGCGTAGTCCATCGTTGCGATGAAACGTTCGAGATCGGTCATGTCTGTTGCCTTCGGATGAGCTTTGGTTATACAATACGAGCGAGTTAGCAGGTAAACCTTCCAACCTTGAGACCTTCTGACCTTCCAACTATGCGGATACTTGGTATCGATCCCGGCACGGCGACTGTCGGGTATGGCGTGGTGGATAAGATCGGCGCATCGCCTGTGCTGGTGCGCTACGGCACCATCACGACTAGCCCCAAGCAGCCGTCGCCCCGGAGGCTGATGATCCTTCACGAGGAACTGAACTGCATCATTGACGAGTTCGAACCCGACGTGATCGTTATGGAACAGCTATTCTTCGCCAAGAACCAGACCACCGCGATCGCTGTTGGCAAAGCGTGCGGAGTGCTGCAATTGGTGGCTGCACAGAGAGGCGTTCCCGTCGTTGAGTACACGCCGCCTGAGGTGAAGCAGGCAGTGGTCGGCTACGGCAACGCAGAAAAGCAGCAGGTGCAGTATATGATCCAGCGCATCCTTAAGCTCGACGAATGCCCGAAACCCGACGATGCCGCGGACGCGCTGGCGCTGTGTGTGTGTCATGCGCATGCGGAGAGGCTGAGAAGCGTATAGTGGAGAGCGAAGAGCGAAGGAATATTGATCGTCCGGGGCATTCCTGCCCCCCGGACGGGCGTGTTGGGAGCATTCACGCTCCGTATGCGGCAGGAATGCCGCGGTACCGGGGTCGGGGGTAAGAATCCCCCCGACCATCGAAAACACGGGGGGCCGGGGTAAGAATCCTCCCGATGATCGAGAGGCTACAGTTGCAAGTTGGGAGTCGAAGTTGATCGTCCGGGGCATTCCTGCCCCCCGGACGGGCGTGTTGGGAGCATTCACGCTCCGTATGCGGCAGGAATGCCGCGGTACCGGGGTCGGGGGTAAGAATCCCCCCGACCATCGAAAACACTGAGGTCGGGGGTAAGAATCCCCCGACCATCGAAAACACGGGGGCCGAGGTAAGAATCCCCTGACCATCGAAGTTGAGAGTTGGGAGGTCAGTACTCCACGCTGCCGCCTCTGAACTGCTTCCGCACCCAGATTGTGTAGATCAACACGGCTATCATGCCCACCCCTGCGACGCCGAACATGATCCCCAGGGTTAGCTCAGAAGATGATGAGTTAGCTATGGTCAGCGACTCGCCTCCTCCACGCGCCGGGACGAAGTTCGGGAACAGCGCTGTGGCGATGGTGGCCATAAGCAGAATGATCCCTACGCAAGATGCCAGGAATGCCTGCCTTGCTCGGCGGTAGAATGAGAATGAGGCGCCGAACCCGAACGCAAAAAACGCGGACGGATGTATCAGCAAAGCCCTGTAGACGAGACCGCTGTGCAGGTGCAGGGTTACCATTGCACTGGAGACGAGCAGCAGCGCCAACGCGGCAAAACCCAGTAGCGCCCACCGCCGTGCCTTCTCGGCCAACTCGCCGATCTGCGTCATCTGCACAAACAGCGCGCCGTGCATTGCAAACAACGCGAAGCCGGCGATGCCGATCAGGAGCGAGTAGGGGTTCAGGAGATCGAGGAATGTGCCCTGATAGTTGCCTTGCGAGTCCATCGGCAGGCCGCGAAGTATGTTGCCCATCGCGACGCCGAACAGCAGCATCGGCAGCGTGCTTCCGATACCGAACGTCCACTCCCAGAACCTGAGCATCTTCCGCGATACGGCGTACGAGCAGAACTCCAGCGACGCGGCACGGAATATGAGAGCGAATACTACTACCATCAACGGCAGGTAGAATGCGCTGAACACTGTCGCGTACACAGCCGGAAACGCCGCGAAGAGCGCTCCTCCCGCTGTCAGCAGCCAAACCTCGTTCGCATCCCAGTAGGGCAGGATCGATGCTCTCAGCGCCTTCCGCTCCTCTGCCGACCGCGACAGCAGATGCCAGAACCCGACGCCGAGGTCATAACCGTCCAGGATCACGTAGCCCGTAATTAGGACCCCGATCAGCACAAACCAGGCTATCTGCAACTCGCTCATATCGCCGCCTCGCCCTTCCTGGATTCTGTCGGCCCGTGCAGGCAGATCCGCCTCAGCGTGTAGATCCAGCCGGCGAACAGCAGCGCGTAGATCAGGACGAACATGACGCTCGAAATCACCACCTCGCCAGCACGGACTGACGTCGAGACCGCATCCGCCGTCTTCAGCACCTTATACACCACCCACGGCTGCCTGCCGATCTCCGCTACCATCCAGCCAAGCTCGTTTGCGATGAACGGAAACGGCAGAGCGATCATGGCCAGACGCAGGAAGAGCTTGTTGTCTACCCGATCCTTCCAGAGCAGCAGCAGTCCCAACGCCGTCAGCCCGATCAACCCCATCCCGATCATCACCATCAGATGGAACGAAACGAACGTCGGCCACACCGGCGGACGTTCCTCTATCGGGAAGTCGGACAGACCCTTCACCTCAGCCTCAAAGCTGCCATAGGCGAGATAGCTTAGCAGCTTGGGGATCGTGAGCAGTCTCTTCGTTTCGCACAACTGAGGCTCCGGCACACCGACCAGTATCATAGGCGCGCCTTTGCAGGTAGTGTAATGCCCCTCGAAGGCCGCGAGTTTCGCCGGTTGAGTCTGAGCTACCTGCCTGCCTGATATATGTCCCGTCGCCAACTGCCCAATGGAGAACAGGAATCCAGCGATCAGCCCCGCCGTAACGCACTTCCTGGCGAACTCCGTATGTTGCTTTCTCAGCAGATACGCTGCGCCGATGCCCAGCACGAAGAACGATGCGGTCGCCATCGCGCCGCAAGTGGTGTGCAGGAACCTCGGCCACATCGAAGCCGTGAAGACTGCCTCGGCGAAGTTGGTCAGCCGCGCTTGCCCATCCACTAAAGCGAACCCCGCCGGCGTCTGCTGCCACGAATTTGCTACCAGTATCCAGAATGCGGACAGCGTCGATCCCAGTGCAACCATCAGCGCGGAGAACCATATTGCCCGGCTCGATACCCGGTTCCACCCGAACACGAGTAGCGCGATGAACGTGGACTCCAGGAAGAACGATACAACCGCCTCGATTGCGAGCGGCGCACCGAAGACATCGCCAACAAACCGGGAATAGCCCGCCCAGTTGGTCCCGAACTGGAACTCCATCGCGATCCCGGTCGCCGCCCCGACCACGAAAGTCGCTCCCAGGACCTTGACCCAGAACCTGGCCACATCACGGTAGATAGCGGCTCCCGTAGCTCGATAGGTCGTCAGCATGCCCACGATGAACCAGCTCAGGCCGATAGTCAGGGGAGGGAATATGAAGTGGAACCCAATCGTAAAGGCAAACTGGATTCTCGATAGAAGCAGTGTGTCTATGGCGGCTCGCCCCCTTCAGGATTGCATACGGGTATTATAACCTCAGCCGTGTGCAAATCAAACTGATGCTTGACGGGCGGAAGGGTCTTTATGCCTGCAAGTCTAACTAGACGATGGGCCTTCGGGCGCAATCGCCCTGAAGTGGCAGCCAACCTTCGAACATTTCAACCTTCTAACCTTACAACGGAGGATAGCAATGGCTAAGAAAAAGGTCAACGTGGGGCTTGTTGGCTATCTATTCATGGGAAAGGCGCACAGCGTAGGGTACAGAGACTGCCCGTGGGCGTTTCCGGACGTCAAAGCCGAGCCCGTGATGAAGGAGATATGCGGGCTCATCCAATCCGAGGCGGAGCATTACGCGAAGCTTTACGGTTGGGAGCGGGCCAGCGAGGGCTACAAGCATGTCGTAGAGGCTGACGACATCGATATGGTCGATATCGCAGTCGGCAATGATATGCACAAGGAGATCGCCGTTGCCGCCGCCAAGAACGGCAAGCACATCTTCTGCGAAAAGCCGATGGCGATGAGCGTCGCGGAGTGCAAGGAGATGATCAAGGCGGTCGAAAAGGCCGGTGTCATAGCCATGATCAACTTCAACTATCGCCGCATCCCGGCTATCGAGCTTGCAAAGATCATGGTCGAGAAGGGCATGATCGGCACGCCGTATCACTTCAGAGCCGTCTACCTTCAGGACTGGATCATCGACCCCGATTTCCCGCTTGTGTGGCGGCTGCAGAAGGACAAGGCGGGGTCGGGCTCCCACGGCGATCTGAATGCCCATATCATCGACATGGCCCGCAACCTCTGCGGAGAGTTCGACAGCGTCAACGGCCTGATGAAGACGTTCATCAAGAAAAGGCCGCTGCCTGGCGGTGAGATGGCCGGACTTGCGAAGATGAAGGGCTCCAAGGAGATGGGCGAGGTCACCGTTGACGACGCAACGGTCTTCATGGCCAAGTTCAAGAACGGCGCCATCGGTACCTTTGAGGCCACGCGGTTCGCCGCCGGCAACAAGAACGGGCTGCATTTCGAGCTTAACGGCAGCGAGGGCAGCATCCGGTTCAACATCGAGCGCCTGAACGAGATCGAGTACTTCAGCCGCAAGGACAAAGAGGGCTTCCAGGGTTGGAAGACGATACTTGCGACGGAAGCCTCGCATCCATTCATCAAGGGCTGGTGGCCGGCGGGTCACATCATCGGCTGGCAGCAGACGTTCGTGCATCAGATCTACACGATGATGAACGGTATTGCGACCGGCAAGCAGCCCACGCCCAGCTTCTACGACGGTCTCAAGTGCCAGGCCGTGCTCGAAGCGGTCGAGAAGTCGCACGAGAGCGAGAAGTGGGAGAAGGTCAGAGAGTAGTCTAGTGTTGAGAGAAGGGCGGGCCGATCGTTCGGCCCGCCCCCATCAACCTCAATCCATCAATCCATCAATCCATCAAACCATCCCACACTCCTCTCGCGCAATCTCCACCCACCTCTCAAACCGCTCCGGGTGGTTGTCGCACGTGTGAGTGTCCTTCAGAACGATCTCGAACACGAGATGCTTTGTGACATCGAGCGCGTGCCGGATGCTCTTTCGAACGGCATTCTCATCGAAATCCCCGACCAACTGCGCGGGATGCGGTTTCCAGGAGAAGATGATGTCCTCTCTGTACTGCTCGGCGCACTTGGCGACATCTGAGAACGGCGATATGTTGACCTGTCTCAGGTTCGGGATTGTGAATATGTATTCGAGCTTCCTGGTCACGTCCTCGCAGCAGCCGTAGACCGCCAGCCCGAACCTCTCCAGCAACCGCTTCTCGTACTGGATCGCAAACTCGTTCGTCATCTCCGGAGACACCAGAGTCAGCTCCTGTGCCTCCGCCGTAGCCCACATATCGCAGGGTCGAACGTGATCGGGATCGCAGCCGGTTGGGGGAAGCTCGTAGGAATAGCCATTCCCGCCGGGGTAGATCCACGCGTCATCGTCATTCAGGCTGAGCAAGTTCTGGTCCACGTATTGATCGATCAACCCGTGATGCCCCTGCTCAAGGAACGACATCGCCTCATGCAGCATCTCTGGGGCCTCATACATGTCCATCATAACCTGATCCAGCCCTCTCAGGTGCGTATACAGGTTCATCATGTGGAAAGAGACCGTCCGTACGCCCTTCAGTTGCACGTCCAGTATGTCGCCGAGCGTTTCCTGAACGTGCTCCAGGCGGCGCAGGCTTTCGGCCTCATCGTGAATGACCTCAGGGAACCGCAGCTTCTTCAGGTCGTCGGCGCACTCGATCACCGGCTTGTAGGTCCCCGCGCCGGCCTTCTGATCGCTCCAGACCCACTGGGGCTGCAGGCCCCAACCCGTGTTCGAGATCGCCTTGTTGACGATGTAGGCGCCCTCGATCACCGTATCATCCTTGATGTGGTCATAGTAGTACAGCTTCTTGCGCAGGTTCATCTCGTATTCCCGTGCCAGCGGGTCCTTGCACTGCAGGCTATCGGCCGGAATCAGCTCGTTCCAGCTATTTTCCGGGAAAACCAGTATCATCGGCCTCACGCGCTCCAGCCCGTGGTGCCGCTTCCATATCTCGCGCAGTTCCGACATCTGGGATAGGGCGGCTATCTCCGCCACCCGTCCCGCAAGCTCTCTGACAGTGTTTCTATCGCGGTAGTCCATAGCCCGATTATGGCAGGCACGTCTGTGCGTGTCAATGAGCGAGGAGGGATGAGTTGTTGCCAGCTCTTGTATTGCCTGCTGCTTGGGTGTTAGACTCTAGTGTATCTGAGAGAGCTAGCTTGGAGGGTGTTCGGATGAGGATGGTATGGGTTCTGGTCGCTGCTATCGTCTTGCTGGCCGCGCTGCCGTGCGCGGCGGTGGAGTATACCTACGTCGATCTCGTCAACAGGTTAACCGATCTTCAGAGCCTGGCTGTGCTGCCTATGGAGGGAGAGACCTGCAAGCAGTGGTCGAGCTATGACAGGGCCAGCCGTTACGATGAGGCCACCGGCAAGTACGTCGGCTGGGATGCCAACTGGGACGGCAATGGCATCATCCGCAAAGAGGGTGATCAGCAGGTCTTCGCGGAGATGGAAGGGCCAGGCTGCATCTGGAGGATATGGTCGGCGCTCGCCAAGCAAGGGCACGTCAAGATCTACCTCGATGGCGCCTCCGAGCCAGCCGTTGACCTCGAATTCGACGGCTACTTCAACATGGAGAACAAGCCGTTTGACTATCCAGGCCTGGTTCACACCACCGCCCGGGGCCGGAACTGCTATATCCCGATTCCCTATCAGAAGTCTTGCAAGATCGTTGGCGAGGGTGACTGGGGAGCCTACTACCAGTTCAACTACACCACCTTCCCGAAGGACACCATAGTGCCCACGTTCACGCGTGACCTGGGCCCGGACGAACTTGCTGCGCTATCGAGGGCCAGCCTCTTTGTGACAAAGAGCCTGGGAACTGATCCTGCAAGCCACGATAAGCGGGTGCCGATTGCCCCTACCGTTGACCTGGCGCCGGGCCAGACGGTAACCGTTGCAACCATCCCTGGCCCGCAGGCGATCACCTGCCTAAGGGCAAAGATAAGCGCGGCGAAGCACGGCGAGGAGCAGCTTCGGAACGTTGTCCTCAAGATCTACTGGGATGGCGAGAAGAACCCCAGCGTGTGGGCTCCAATTGGTGATTTCTTCGGCTCCGGCCTGGGGCTGACGCCATACAAGTCGCTTCCGCTCGGTGCGACCGAGGATGATGCCTACTCCTACTGGTACATGCCGTTTGCCAGGGAAGCACGTATCGAGCTGACGAACGAGGGCCGATCTCGATTCCAGACTCAGTTCTACATAGCCTATGCGCCGCTCAATAGGCCCATCGAAGAACTGGGCAGGTTCCATGCGAAGTGGCATCGTGACATCTTCCTTCCGGCGGAGAAGGAGCGTTGGATCGATTGGCCTATATTGAAGACCGAGGGCAGGGGACGGTTCTGCGGGGTCGCACTGGAGGTATGGAACCCCAGAGGCGGATGGTGGGGCGAAGGCGATGAGAAGTTCTTTGTCGATGGCGAGAAGTTCCCGTCAACAATCGGAACCGGTTCCGAGGACTACTTCGGCTATGCCTGGTGCAACCCCAATCTGTTCCATAACGCGTACCACAACCAGACCCGCAACGATAACGTCAACAACGCCAGCCATATCAACGTCAACCGGTGGCAGATAGCCGAGAACATACCATTCCAGACTTCGTTCGAGGGTTATATCGAGAAGTACTTCCCGAACCAAAGGCCGACCACCTATGCGTGTGTGGCGTATTGGTATCTCGTTCCGGGCGGCAAGGACCCATACGGGCCGGTTTCAGCGAGAGACAGGCTGAACTGGTACGTGAAGCCGGTGGTGAAGATCGTGCCGGGGCGAATCGAGGGCGAATCGATGCGCATCATCCGCAAGACGGGTGGGAACGCGGAACCCCAGGTGCTCGATGACAGGTGGAGCGGTGATTCGCACTTGTGGGTGACCGGTGCGAAACCCGGCGACAGGCTGGAACTGGAAGTGCCGGTGCGGAAGAGCGGCAAGTATGAAGTGCTGGTTCAGCTCACGAAGGCGGCTGATTACGGCATCGCGCAGATACGATTCGATGCTTCTCTGCCGGCCAAAGAGGTCGATCTCTATAACGACGGCGTGATCCCGTTCGGTCCGGTTTCACTCGGAGTGTTCGAGCTTAGAGCGGGGACCCACCAGTTGTCGGTAGACATAGTCGGCGCCAATCCGAAGGCCGTGAAGTCGTATATGTTTGGGCTGGACTACGTTCAGCTAAAGGGTGTGAAGTGAAAGATCAGCCTATCATCGGAATAACCGGAGGAATAGGCGAGGAGTGGTCGAGCAATGGCAGCGCCTACCTATCCTATGCCGCTGCAGTGGAAAGCGCGGGCGCGAAAGCGATCCAGCTCGGCCACGGCCGACCCGGCAAGCTTGCGGACTGTGATGGGCTGTTCGTTTCAGGCGGCTGCGACGTTCATCCGAAGCATATCAGGCCGCTGCCGGGCGACGAGGGCCTGTCGCACGATGAGGTGATGGCGAAGTACAAGATCAAGACCGAGGAGAACCGGGACGAGATCGAACTACGCCTCATCAAAGATGCCCTCGCCGCAGGCAAACCGTTCCTGGGTATCTGCCGTGGCTTCCAGGTCCTGAACATCGTTGTAGGTGGCTATCTGATCGGCGACATTCTCACCTACAAGCCAGACGCGTTGGTCCATTATGCCACGGACGGCGTCAGCGGCGCGCATGACGTTGCCGTGGCGACCGGGAGTATCATCGAACGCTGCTATGGCTCCAGACGAGTCCGCGTGAACAGCCGGCATCACCAGGGCATCGTCACGGAGTTCGTGTCCGACAGGTTCAGAGTCACTGCCGTGGCGCCCGATGGGATTGTCGAGGCTGTGGAGCTCAAGGACGCGCCGTTTGTGGTGGGCGTGCAGTGGCATCCTGAAAAGCAGGCGGACGAGTGGATCAACTCCATCTCGAAGCCGCTGTTTCAGGCGTTCGTAGACGCTTGTGCGCAATGGGGGCAGAAGCGCTGAAAGCCGTAGTACTCGCCGCAGGCAAGGGCAGCAGGATGGGCGATCTTACCAGAGATACGCCGAAGCCCATGATCAGCGTAGCCGGCAAGCCGGTGCTGGAGCACGTGATGACGCGGATGATTGCGGCGGGTGTCTCCGAGTTCGTGCTCGTCACCAAGTACCTTGCCGACAGGATCGAGGGTTACTTCGGCGATGGCGAGCGGTTCGGCGTCAGCATTCGCTACGTCGAGCAGATCGACAAGTACGGCACCGGCGCGGCGCTGTTGTCGGCTGAAGGACTGGCTGGTGATGCGCCGTTCTTGGTGACATTCGCCGACGTTGTTACCTCCACGCAGACCTACGCCCGTGCAATAGACCTATATGCGGACCTACGTGGCGCGGGGGTAGTGACTCTTAACTGGGTGGATGACCCTTACAAGGGCGCCGCGGTTGTGGTGAATGACGATGAGACCATTGAACGGGTGGTGGAGAAGCCCGCGAAGGGGTCGAGGCTCTCCAACTGGAACAGCGCCGGCATCTTCGTGTTTGATCCTGTCATCTTCGAGCATCTGAGGAAGCTGTCACCCTCGTGGCGCGGAGAACACGAGCTTGCCGACGCGATTAATGCGATGATCACAGATGGCATGATCTTCTATCCGTCCTATCTGGAGGGCGACTGGCTGGATGTAGGATCAGCGGAGGCGCTCAAGACCGCGCAGCGCATGTTGAGGAGCTAGGCATCGCCGCAGACTGAAGACTCACGACTGAGAATGTGAATGCCTAGTCTTCCTCGGCCAGTTTCCTGAACCACTTCTCGAACCACGCGCAGGTGGCGTTGGTCATCTCCTCGAAGTACTCGGGTTTCTCGTCAAACAGGTGCCCCGCCCCTTGGACGATGTGCAGCTCCTTGGAGCAAGTGAGAGCCTCGTAGATTTCCCTGGCTTCAGGCAGGACGATGGAGTCCTCGCTTCCCTGCAGAACCATCGTAGGGGCTTTGATCATGGGCACCAGTCCTATGATGTCGATATTGCGAGGCACCCTCAGGACCATTGCGGCGATGCGGTCTTCCTCGGCTGCCGCGCGGATCGCCACGGTGCCGCCGGTGCTGGAGCCGTTGACACCGACGAAGCGCGTATCGAAGAACGTTTGAGAGGTGATGAAATCAAGGGCGCTCACGAGGTCATCGAACTGCTGATCCTGGGTGGATTGCTCCGGCATCCCGTCGCTTTCGCCGCATCCGGTGAAATCGAACAGGAATGAGGCTATGCCGGCGTCAAGCAGTTGCTCGGCTATGCCGCGGTTGCGGGGGCTGGACTTGCTGCTGCCGGTGCCATGTGCGAACACAACCACATCATGCAGCTTCTCATCCGGCGCCAGCAGCGCCCCGGAGAGCTTCAGGCCTCTCGACGTGCGAAACGTGACTACTTCCTCGATCATCCTTATCACCCCGCCCGGCCTCGCAGTCGCCAAGCTTCATGATCATACCACATTTTCCAGACAACCAAGCTCAGAAAGAAGCTGAGAGTGGAGAGCGGAGAGCTCAGAATGCGGAATCAGAGGGAAGCTGAGAGTGGACGGTGGACTGCGGGCGGCATTGCAACTGAAGCGGCGGGTCTGGTAGAATCTGTGTGCGACGACGGAGGTCACGTATGAAAGATCAGCTTAACGCGCTGTATGAGCTTCAGAAGATCGATGTGGAGATCGCACGGGCCAATGCGGGGCTGGAAGCGCTTACTGGCGCTCTGGCGCTCAGGAGGCAGCTTACTGCCGCGAAGAAGGATCTCGATGCGGCGGAAGAGGCCGCGGCGGACGCGGAAATCGAGCTCAAGGACAGCGAGTTGAAGCTGAAGACGATCGATGAGAAGCGGGGGGCAACGGAGAAGAGGCTCTACGGCGGTACCGTTAGCAACCCGAAGGAGCTATCGAGCCTCGAAAAGGAAATCGAGCACCTGAAGAATCAGCAGGGCGAACTGGACGGGCGTGTGCTTGAGCTCTACGAACAGGTGGAGACCCTCCGCAATAAGGTGTCGTCGCTGAAGTCGGCGTACGAGGATATAGAAAAGCAGGCGAGGGCCGCGTTGGCGAAGGAAGCAGCCGACAAGAAGAGATTCGAGGCGGAACTTGCCGAATTGGAGCCCAAACGCGCCGAACTCGCGGCAAAAGTCACGGATAGGCATCTACTGTCGCGATACGACGCGATCCGCAAGAAGACCGGCAGCACGGGCATTGCGAAGATCGTGGATCATCAGTGCGAGGGCTGCCACGTCCACGTTACCAGCTTCACCGTGCGGAACATATTCGACGACAAGGGGATCGAGTACTGCGAGAACTGCGGGCGGATCCTCACGATGGACTTCTCATGAAGAAGGTCCTCATCTACTCGGACGGCGCCTCCAAAGGCAATCCCGGCGACGCGGGTATCGGTGTGGTGATATCCGATGAGAAGGGCAAGGTCCTTCGGGAGGTCGCCGATTACATCGGCGAGCAGACGAACAATGTTGCCGAGTATTCCGCGCTGATCCGGGGTCTCAAAGAAGCCGCTGACCTCGGCGCGACACAGATTGCCATTTGTACCGACAGCGAGCTCCTCGCGCGGCAGCTAACCGGCGTCTACAAGGTGAAAGCCCCTAATCTGAAGCCGCTCTTCGAGCAGGCGGTGACGCTGCTGCGCGCGTTCGAGCGAGTCTCAATCTCCCATGTTGTCCGTGAGTACAACAAGCGCGCCGATGAGCTCGCAAACGAAGGCGTGAAGAAAGGCCGGAACAACAACCGCAACAATTCCCTGAACCCGCCTCCGGCCAAGAAGCAGAGGCAAGGGAGGTTGGAGTTCTAGGCGACTGAGCTCTGTCTTCAGCGGATGAACCTGACCTTGCACACTTGTGCCGCAGCCAGCGTCTCTACCTCGTGAGGGTCGGAACTGACTACCTCTGCACCCACCCGGTTCGCGAGAGCAATGCACAGGCAATCCGCTAGAGACACTCTGGCGTGATCAGCCTTGATACGAGCAGCAGCCTGCCACAAGTCCTCATCCATGTCTTCACGGATGTTGAGCCGAAGCCTTTGAATCGCCTCGTAAGTATCCTGCGCTGCTTGTTCGCCGTATGTGCGGCGCACATGGTAGAACACCTCGCAGAGCTTGATCGAGTGGACGAAGCCAACGTTCGACCTGTCTGCCAGCAACTCATCAACCATCTCCGCGCCGGGTTCGTCTTCCAGGTAAGCGATGAGGGCGTTGGAGTCATAGACCAGGTTCATGCGGACTTCCTTGAGAGACGGGCGGGCTTTCTTAGTTTGGCTTCCTCGATCTCCGCTTCGAGTCGCTTGCTTGCGTTGACCTCTTCGCTGGAAAGCGTGCCGGGAAATCTCTTCAGCATTCCTCGCGCTGAGACGAACTGCTCTCTACGCTGACCTTGCCCGGTGCTTATCCAGAGTTCAAGGTCCGACTCCAGCACGCGCCAAGCCTTGCCCACCTTGCGCCCGGGCATCTTGCCCAGACGCAGGTAGTCACGGACTATGTCGGGGTTCATCTGCAGCTTTTCAGCAGCTTGCGGAACGGTCAGAATTCGTGATGCCATAGTTGCTTACCTCACCTATATTATACCACAATGAACGCAGTATAATGCCAATATAAGGGCAACAACATCACACAAGCTACTCCTTCGGCGGGGGGATTGCGTTCTGGATCAGTCTGTCTGCAACCGATGCCAGGGCCTGGGCGAGCTCGGCGGGTGAGACGGTTTTCTGCTGGTTGGTGAGCAGGGGCGAATCCGCTGCTATGTAACCGCCGGCCTTCAGCCTCGCCGCGGCGTCCTGACTTTCGACTTTCGACTTTGGACTCTCGACTCCCTCTTCTTGGGTAGAGGGTGTTGCCTTGCTCTCTCCGCTCTCTGCTTTCTGCCGGTCCACCTCCGGCTTCAAGCCCTTTTCTACCACCTCGATCATTCTTTCGAGCGCGACGGCAAGCTCGTAGCGGGTGACGGCTTTGTCGCCTTTGAACGTCGAGTCGGGGTAGCCCTTCATGATGCCGTCGGAGGCCGCCTTGGCAACATATTCCGCCGCCCAGTGGTCCTTCGGCACATCCTTGAAAGGTGGCTCGGCGCCTATCGCCGGTGCTGCAGTGATGATGGCCAGAACGATTGCTGCTGCGATTGCGTGCTTCATATATGCCTCCTGCGCGCCATCGTCCAACAGGTGGGAGTGCGTGGCGCTACGTAGCAAGAACGCCCGATGCTCAGTGGAACATCGGGCGCATGTTGTCCAAGGTCGATTCGTAATGGATGCTGAAACGAATTCAGCATGACGGCTAGGAGTCGAAGCCCGTCTCGATGAACTGGTCGCGGATCACGTCGAGCTGATCCAGGGCCCGGCCGCAGCCGAGCGCTACGCAGCTAAGCGGGTCCTCCGCTACGTGCACGGGAATACCCGTCTGCTTGGAGAGCAGCTTGTCAAAGCCGCGGATCAACGAAATGCCTCCGGTGAGCATAATCCCGCGCTCGATTATGTCGGAACTAAGCTCCGGCGGAGTGCCCTCCAATACCGACTTGACCCGATCGACTATTGCCATCACCGGCTCCATCAGAGCCTCGCGGACTTCGCCAGAGGTGACTTCGATGGTCTTGGGAAGCCCGGCCACAAGGTCGCGCCCCCTTACTTCGAGCACCAGTTCCTGCTCCAGAGGGTAGGCGCTGCCGATCTTCATCTTGATCTCCTCGGCAGTCCGGTCGCCTATCATCAGGCTGTACTTGGTCTTAACGTGTCGCTGAATGACCTCGTCCAGCTTGTTTCCGCCGACCCTGATCGACTTGGAGCTTACAATGCCATCCAGCGAAATCACGGCGATATCGGTCGTTCCGCCGCCGACGTCGATGATCATGTTTCCGCCAGGCGATGAGATGGGCAGTCCCGCCCCGATAGCCGCCGCCAACGGTTCTTCGATTGGGTAGGCCTGCTTCGCGCCAGCGCTCTTGGCCGCCTGTACGACAGCCCGCTTCTCAACCGGAGTAACCTGCGATGGGACGGCAACGATGACAGTCGGTTTGAGCATCCGGCGCTTACCACACACTCTGGCGATCAGATACTCAAGCATCTTCTGCGTGGTGCTATAGTCCGCAATGACGCCCTCGCACATCGGCCTGATAGCGACGATGTTGCCAGGCGTGCGGCCGAGCATCATTCTGGCTTCCTCACCGACTGCAACGAGCCGCTTAGTAGTCGTGTTAACGGCGACTACCGACGGCTCGCGCAACACAATACCCTTACCCTTGAGGTAAACCAGAATGTTAGCTGTTCCAAGGTCGATGCCTAGTTCAGGCACCAAGTTAAACACTTAGTATCTCCCTCTCTATGCCGTCCGAGGCGGTACCGATTATGGCGCCCAGCCCTCGCAATTTCTCGGCGATACTTTCATACCCGCGCTCGATGTGCTCCATACCGCTGATCTCAGTCTGGCCCTCGGCGGCGAGCCCGGCGCATATCAGCGCCGCCCCTCCTCTAAGGTCCGGAGCCGTCACCTGCGCGCCCATCAACTTCGGCACGCCGGTTATCACAGCGGTACGTCCCTCCTGCTTGATCACAGCCCCCATCCGGACGATCTCATTGACGTATTTGAAGCGCCGCTCGTAGACGTTTTCGGTCACGACCGATGTTCCCTCGGCTATCGCCAGCATCGCCGCGAACGGCTGCTGAAGGTCCGTAGGAAATCCCGGGTGCGGCATCGTCATCACGTCAGTTGCCATCGGCCTCGCGTTGCACCTTACGCGCATCGCATTGTCATACATATCCACGACAGCGCCGACTTCACGCAGCTTCAGCACGAACGGTTCGATGTGATTCGGACGGACGTTCTCGATGTGCACATCACCTAGTGTTATCGTTGCAGCAACCGCTAGAGTTCCCGCTTCCATACGATCCGGCACCACATCGAATTCACAGCCCTGCAGTTCCTTGACGCCTTCTATGCGAATGGTGGGTGTGCCGTCGCCTGCTATACGGGCCCCCATCTTTCTGAGTAAGCTGGCGAGTTCCACGATTTCCGGCTCCATAGCCGCATTGTGGATGGTCGTAGTACCTTCCGCCAGACACGCGGTTGTCATAATATGCTGAGTCGCTCCGGCACTGGGCAGGTTGAAATAGATCTGCGCTCCCTTGAGGGAGTCCGCCTCGGCCTCGACGAACCCATGGTCGATGTTCACCAGCGCGCCGAGGGCCTGGATGCCTTTAACGTGCAGGTCTATCGGCCTGGCGCCGATATCGCAGCCGCCGGGCATGGCAACTTTCGCATAGCCCCGTCTTGCGAGCATTGGACCCAGTACGGAAAACGAGGCCCTCATCTTCTTTACCAGTTCGTAGGGGGCCTCGATGGCTTCTATATTTGTGGCGTCTATGTGTACCACGCCGCGATCTGTTTCTCTGCAATCGACTCCCAAAGCTCGCAGCATGTCCATCATGGTGTGGACATCGCCGATATCCGGAACATTGCGGAGAATGGTCTCGCCCTTGCCGAGCAACGCCCCAGCCATTACCGCCAGGGTGCTGTTCTTGCTGCCGCTGCAGCAGGTGGTACCGCGTAGTCTCTCGCCGCCGGTTAGTAAGAGCTTGCCCAAGTAACTGGACCTCCTGTCGAATGTCTACCCATCAGTTAGCTCACCACACCGCAACCCCTGTGCAGACGGGCGAGTCAGGCGGCTATTAGCCCGCTCAAGTATAACTGACGAGTTTGCTGAGTGTCAAGCCGCGCTCAGCTCTCAGATAATAACGCACGGCGCGTGGAAAAGGTACGCCTGCCCGGTGCTGGAGGTACACAAAAACTCCCTGATGCACCGCCGCAGGTTTTACTCGCGTCGCTTGCCGAACCGGCTGAACCGGCCTGGCCGTATGCGAGAACCTTGACCACGCACCAGGGATGCTTGATACTCTCTACCTATTATGTATCCACGCGCTCGTTGGCCCAAACGCGCCGCCCTGAACCGTAACCCCGTGCCGCGCAGTGATGGGAGCGAGCATGGTATAATGCCGATCAGCTAAGTTGAAATGGTGGGTGAGGAGTATGGATATGCAGACGCTTGTCAGAGCGCTCATCGGTGCGGGTAGTCTCTTGCTGCTTGCAGGGAGCTACAGCGTTTCGCTGGCAGCTAGTGGCGGTCAGAAGTGGACTTTGGGCGAGCCTATTGTCACCTATTGGGCGGGTCCTGGGACTCATATGGCCGTCAGCGAACGCACGGCCCAGCAACTGGCTGCCGGCGGGTGGAACCTGGCATGGGCCAAGAACCCCGAGGATCTGGACATCTACCATGAGCAAGGTCTCCGCGTTATGCTGATCATCAACACGCCGAACGTAGATGATCCCGCGCAGGCGAAGGCTTTGGGCGAACTCGTTGACAGAGTCAAATCGCACCCGGCAATGTATGCCTATTATCTTGTAGATGAGCCCGGAGCAGGCGCGTTTCCGATGTTGGGCAAGATCGTCTCGTTCCTGCGTCAGCGTGATCCGGCGCACCTTGCTTACATCAACCTCCTGCCGACCTATGCCTCAGATGCGCAGCTTCAAGTGAGTGACGACGCAGCGGAGAAAGCCAAGGCAGGCTATCCTCAGGACTTTGCGGGAGTGAACACCGATGATAAGACATCGATGCGGTATGTCGAGCACCTCCGGCAGTTCGTGGACGTCGTCAAGCCGGACTTGATCAGCTACGATCACTATCATTTCCTGAAGAACAGCGACGGGAACCAGTACTTCCTGAACCTCGGGCTGATTCGCAGGGCGGCGTTGGACGCCAAGCTGCCATTCCTCAATATCGTCCAGACCTGTGATTCACCGGCAGAGGGATGGCGCGGCCCGGGCGAGCACGAGCTTCGATGGCTGACCTATACGTCACTTGCCTACGGAGCGCAGGGAATCAGCCACTTCCGCTATGATATCGGAGTGTGGAAAGACCCCAGCAATCCGGAGACGCCTCTGCCGCTCTACTGGGCGCTGTCGCGGATCAACCGTGAGTTTGTTGCGATTGCGACCGAACTGCAGCCGCTGACTTCGATTGGCGCCTATCATTGTGGCACGGTACCTCTCGGCGGAGAGCCGCTGCCGGCAAGTGCCGTATTCGCGCCCGAACCGAAGTCGCAGGAAGTCCTGCTAGGCTGCTTCGGGCGGTCGCGCAACAAGCCGACACACGTGGTGGTGGTGAATCTGGACTACAAGAACGCGCTCACGACTACGCTGGTGGGGCCGGGGCCGATGGAGGTGTTTCATCCGTCAACGAAGACCTGGATACCGGGTAGTTCGCGGATGAGATTGGACCTGCTTCCCGGCGGCGGCGCGTTGGTGCGGCTGGTGAAATGACGACAAACCAAGAAAGCCCCGCCACTGCGGGGCTTTCTTGCCTTTAGCTTCTAACTTGCAACCTCTAGACTGGTGGAGCTGATGAGATTCGAACTCACGACCTCTTCCGTGCGAAGGAAGCGCTCTCCCAACTGAGCCACAGCCCCACGTCCAGTGAGATTATACCATCCACCCGCGGGCAGTGTCAAAAAGTCAAAACGCCAAAAGGTCATAGGGCGTGGGGTGTTGTAGTGAGATATGTTGCGTGGCAGGCAAGCGAGAGATCCGAGTGATGCTGCTGTACCAGGCCGCCGGATTTACAACTGACCATCCAGACAAAGGGGACCGCAAATGAAAGGCAACGTACTATCCGGACTTGATGTACTTATGACCGAAGAGATCGGCTCGCTCAAGGGCAAGAACGTCGGGATTATGTGTAACCATACCGCGGTGACTCGTGATCTCGTGCATATCACCGATGCGCTAAGTGCCGCGGGCGTCAACATAAAGGCGCTGTTCGGGCCGGAGCACGGGGTCAGAGGCGATGCCGCGGAAGGCGCCTCCGTCGAGGACGCAGTCGATCCGCGCCTCGGCTGCCCTGCCTACAGCCTCTACGGCAAGGTATCAAAGCCGACGGCTGAGATGCTGCAGGGCATCGACGTCATGCTGGTTGATATACAGGACGCCGGCGCGAGGTTCTACACGTTTCCTTATACCATGTCCGCGGTTATGCAGGGCTGTGGCGAGCACGGCGTGAAGGTATGGGTCCTGGACAGGCCAAACCCGATCAGCGGCCTTGTGTGGGACGGGCCGGTGCTCAAAGACGGTTTTAGCTCGGGAGTCGGGAAGTACAAGACCACCACCCGGCACGGCTTCACCGCAGGAGAGCTGGCAATGCTCTACAAGACGAAGTTCGGAGTCGAGTGCGACCTGACAGTTGTCAAGATGAAGAACTGGGACAGGGCGATGTTCTTCGACGAGACGGGGCTGCACTGGGTGATGCCGTCGCCGAACATGCCGACGCTCGATACGGCAATCGTGTATACCGGAACCTGCTACTTCGAGGGGACGAATGTCTCGGAGGGCAGGGGCACCACGCGTCCGTTCGAGATCTTCGGCGCTCCGTGGATCGACGCGCAGGCGCTGAAGAAGGAAATGCTCAGCTATGACCTGCCGGGCGTGATGTATAGGGAGGCTTTCTTCGCCCCGTTCGAATGGAAGTTCCGCAAGGAGCCGTGCCAGGGACTGCAGTTCTACGTGACCGATCGACAGACTTTCAGGCCGCTTGTGACGGGGCTGGCCGCTGTTGCCGCGATCCACAAGCTCTATCCGGAGCAGTTCCAGTTCAGACCTGCGGCTCCCGGCAGACCGGGGTTCTTCGATCTGCTGGCAGGAAACTCGGAGATTCGGGAGGGGATCAGCGCCGGGAAGTCGGTGCTTGAGATGGAGAAGGAGTGGCAGCCGGAGACTGAAGCGTTCAAGGCTGAAACCAAGTCGCTGCTTCTGTACTAGGGGCACCGGACCCTCAAACAAGTTCAGGGTGACGGACGTATGGGGCCCTGAAACGAGTTGAGTTCGGTTGTAACGGAACGTGGGATAATCTGGAACCGAACGGCTGACCTTGTCGTATAGGTAGTGGCTGGGGCAGCTTAACCGTTTGCTTGACAGCCTATAGCACGCCTGCGTATACTTCTTGCAGGGCAGCTATAGGCTGCCTGTTTGTGTGAATGGTGCGCTGTAGTGTTCACCAAGAAGGACGGGAATGCGCTGCATTTCCACAGGATGGAGGTACGAGTGTGGCTGAAGCCATTGTAGTGGATGGTCTTTGTAAAGAGTACAAGGGCCGGCTTGGCGACCGCGTGATGGCGGTCAACAACGTCAGCTTCTCCGTTCAGGAAGGCGAGATATTCGGTTTCATAGGGCCTAACGGCGCCGGCAAGACCACAAGCATCAAGATGCTTCTCGGGCTGCTGTTCCCTACAGCGGGCAAAGCCATGGTGCTTGGAAAGCCGGCGGGCGATATCGAAGCCAAGGAGCGCATCAGCTATCTTCCGGAGAGTCCTTACTTCTACGAGCACATGACAGGCGCCGAGTGCCTGGATTTCTACTGCCAGCTCTTCAGAATGGGTTCGGCGGCCCGTAAGGCGAAGGTGGCGGAACTCCTCGAGAGAGTCGGGCTTGGCAAAGACGGAGACCGCGCACTTCGGCAGTACTCGAAGGGTATGCTTCAGCGGATTGGAATCGCCCAAGCGCTGATCAATGACCCCGATCTGCTCTTCTTCGACGAACCTACCTCGGGCCTCGACCCCATAGCCCACAAGGATATTCAAGACCTTATCCGGAGCCTGCGCGAGCAGGGAAAGACGGTCTTCCTGAGTTCCCACCAGCTTTCGGACGTTGAGAACGTCTGCAATCGGGTTGCGATCATCAACCGCGGCGAACTGGTGAGGATCGGTACCATGGAGGAGCTTCTGCACGCAGGCCGCACGATCGTTTCGCTCTCCGGTGTCAGCGATGCGTTGATGGAGCAGGTCAAGCCTCTGGCCGCGCACGTGGCTGTCGAGGGGGCTCTTTCCAGGTTCTATGTGGATGCGGATGATGATGTCCACAAGCTGATCGAGCTCAGCCGGGGCAAGGCATCACTGGTTTCTGTTGTACCTCAGCGGCAGACGCTGGAGGATCTGTTTGTTGAGATAGTGCGGGAGGGACGAAAATGATCATCTGGGCTATTGCCAGAACCACTGTTGGCGACGCTCTGCGCAAGAAGGTGCTGCAAGTATTCGTAGTTGTAGCTATCGGACTTATCGTTCTGTCACTCTCGTTCTCGCAGACGCTGGAGTTCTCGAGCCGGAGCGGCGTATCCACAGACCTCATGCTGCTTAAGAGCTTCGGGCTAGGAATGATGGCCCTGGCGGGGATATTTATCAGCCTGATAATCGGCGTGACACTCATCCCGCAGGAGTTCGAGCGGCGGACGATCTACACCATCCTTGCAAAGCCGGTGAAGAGATACGAGTTCGTGTGCGGCAAGTTCATTGGAGCTTTGATGACCCTTGGCATCACAACTGGCTTGATGGGCCTGGCGTTCATCCTGACCGTTGTCGCCAAAGCTCTTGCCGCCCAGCACTATGCCTCGGCTCCAACAGTTGCCGCGCTTGAGACAAGCGCGGCGGCGGGCGCACAGGCAATGCAGATTTTCGATTGGAATATGGTATGGGGTGTACTGCTGGTCTATCTGCAGTTCATGATGCTGAGCTCGGTGGTTCTGCTGTTCTCTCTGATCTTCACCCCGACCGTGAACTTCTTCATGGGCGCGGGCGTGTACATGGTCGGCTTCATGTCCTCCATCGTGCAGACACTGGGCCACGCCGAGGGCGCCAGCGGCTTCCTGAAGGCGTTCTTCGCGGTCGTGTTCTGGGTCCTGCCTCAGTTCGACAGGTTCAACGTCTCCAACCAATTGCTCCACCCGGAGACTCAGATCACGAACATGGGCTTGTACTCGCTATCGTGGGGCGGCTACGCCGTGATCTACGTGCTGATCACTCTGGTGCTGGCCATTCTCATCTTTGAGCGGAAGGAAGTGTAGTCTATGTCAGACGGACATCGCAAAATGCTCTATGGGCTGCTTGTGGTGCTGCTGTTGGGCGTCATCCTCATCCAGAACCGTCTGAACCCGACCTACTACAAGATGCTGGAGAAGGAGCGCAACATCGGAGCCACGAAGAGCGGCGACGTGATGGCGCAGTTGCCGGGGCAGTTTATACTGGCGTCGTTCACCGGGTTCAAGCAGGTCATCGCGGGCGCGTTGTGGATAAGGGCCGATGATTTCTTCCATCGGGGCCAGTACCAGGCGATCGTTCCTATCGTTCGGATCGTCACCTGGCTCGATCCGCACAATATCGACGTCTTCACCACGGGCGCGTGGCATCTCGACTACAACTTCGTGGACGAGGCCAATTCGCTATCGGACAAGCGCTACATTCCTGCTGCCATTGCTCTTATGAAGGAGGGCATCAGGAACAACCCGACCATCTGGGACCTCTACTTCGAGCTGGGTTGGACGCACTATGCCCGGAAGCTCTACGACTATGACAAGGCCGCGGAGTACATAGCTGAGGCATGCAAGCACGATGGCGTGGACCCTAACACCGGTCAGAGGCAGCCTCGTCCGGAGTTCGTGGACCGCATGCTCGCGCACGCCTACGAGAAGCTCGGCAGATACGATGATGCAATCAAGCAGTGGTACAAGTGTCGCAGGAGCGCATTGGCCAACATCGAGAAGAACAAGAAGAAACCCGGCAGCGGCGGGACCTCTGACGGGACTTCACTGGAGGTCTGCGACAGGAATCTTTCCCTGCTTCTGCTGCGCTTGGGCTGGCGTTACGGCATGATGGACCGGTATGAGGAAGGCTTGAAGGTTGCCGAGAGGCTTACCGGCCCGCCCGATTGGGTTGCGGCGACCGCCAGAGCTCGCAAGGACTTCGAGATGCGCAAGGGCACGGGCTGGAAAGGCGATGCGGCGAGGCCCCTCGACGCGAAGTTCGATGTGCGATGGATGCGCGCGGGTCCGCAGGTGTTGCTCATCAGCGGCAGCGTCAACCTCGTTCCGGCTTCTGAGTATAAGGGTCTTGCGTCCGAGTCGTTCACCAATTGGTTCGCAAGCAACAGCGCGGACCGCGGCCCGACCCACAAGGAGTGGCGCGACGGCAGCCGGGTATACTGGCGGCTGCAGGACTACGACTACAAGATGGACGAACTGGATACGTTCTCCTGGAAGATCGACACCAGCAAGACCGTGGCGTGGGGCGATATCTACGTGGGGGAGGGCAAGTTCACCTCCAGAATCGATATGGGCGACGCCAGAGACAGGGAAATGTATCCGTTCAAGGCAGACAAGTATAAGCTCACTATCTGGATGACTCCCGTTGATCCGGGCATGCCGGACTACATACAGGACAGGGTCGGGTGGAAAGGCGAGGCTATTACGGACAAGAACTACCTCGATCTGAAAACACGACCAGGCTTTCACATGTTGAAAAAGGAGTTTATCCTCAAGAGAAGTGATATAATATAGAGCTGATAGAGCGAAACGCATTGTGGCCGGGCTCTGTCCCGGCCTTGTTTTTCGCTTGGATGTGGTTTCCAGATGTGATCGTGCTAGACGGGGAACTAGCGGTGCCCTCTACCCGCAATCCGCTACAGCGGGGTTGAACTCCTGCCCGCGGTCTGGCCGTTTGGGAAAGTACTTCGGTAAGTGGCGTTGATAGTCGGGCCCTGCGCAATGCCCGTTGCGTGAACCCCGTCAGGTCCGGAAGGAAGCAGCGGTAAGCGTTTACGCGCATGTGCCGCATGGTGATCTGACTGGAGTCGGCTGCCGAGGCAACACCCGGGCGACCTTATCAGAGGCAGGTGCACGATCACTTGTTTCTGAGTACGACTTTCCAACTTTCAACTATGGCCTACGTATCACTCTATCGCAAATATCGGTCGCAGACGTTCGATGATGTGGTCGGCCAGGATCACGTGATTCGGACGATCAGGAATGCTATCAAGGCCGGGAGGATTGCTCAGGGCTACCTGTTTTGCGGGTCGAGGGGGACGGGCAAGACGACCGTTGCCCGCCTTGTCGCCAAAGCTCTGGACTGCGAACACGGGCCGACGCCCGAGCCGTGCAACAAGTGCGAGGCGTGTGTCTCGATAGCGGACGGCCAGGCTGTCGATGTGATAGAGATGGATGCCGCGTCGAACCGCGGCATCGATGATATCCGCGCCCTGAACGAGGGCGTGAAGTATCCTCCGATGCGGCTTCGCTACAAGGTCTACATCATCGACGAAGCCCATCAGGTTACGAAGGAAGCGAAAGACGCTTTTCTGAAGACACTCGAAGAGCCGCCGCCTCACGCGGTGTTCATTCTTGCAACAACCGAGTCCAACAAGATCCCCGTTACCATCCGATCGCGCTGCCAGCAGTTCGATTTCAGACGAGGGACGATCGATGAAATCGGCAAGCGGCTTGCCCATGTGGTGGAAGGCGAAAAGGCTAAGATAGAGCCGGATGCGCTGGAGATCATTGCCCGAAGCGCGAATGGGTCATACAGGGACTCGCTGAGCCTGCTCGAGCAGGTGATGGCATATACGGACGAGGCCATTACTGCCAAGGACGTATACACCGTGCTCGGGATGGTGGACGAGGAGGCGCTTCTGGAGATAGGCGAAGTGCTGGCCTCGGAGGACGCCGCTGCCGCGTTTGCTCTCGCCGATAGACTGATGCGGGAGGGTAGGGACGTCCGCGAGCTATTGAGGTCGGCCGCAGGCCACTTCCGCGATGTGCTGGAACAGAAGGTGGGCGCCGATATGCGGCACTCCGGCGACGAAAGATGGCGCGCGCAGGCCGATGCGTTCTCGCAGGCCAGACTGGTTCAGATCGTGGACGTTTTCGCGGCCGCGGAGAAGGATTTGAGGTGGAATGAGCAGCATCGGCTGGCGCTGGAGATGGCGTTTCTGCGCGCTATGACGCCCGCGCCGCTTCCCGTTCAAACGGCTGCTCCTGCTGCGACGCCGCAGCCCAGGCCGCAGGCCGTGCAGAGGCCCGCCGATCACGAACCGGTGCCTCCGCCGGCCGGCGTACGACCGCAGCCGACGGAGAAACCGAAGCCTGCTCCTCCTGACAAGCCGCAGGCGGCGCCGAGGAACGGAGATGAGCAGGCCCCTGCCGAGCCGGAACCGCAGCGCGACGCTGCATCCATTACGCTCGGCGAGATACAGCGCGAGTGGCCGAAGGTGCTTCGTCACGTAGAAAAGATTCTCAAGCAGCCGAACGTCGCGGCGCTCGCTCGGGGCGGCCAGCCCGTTCAGTTGTCGGGTTCCACTCTGGTGCTTGGTTTCACGAAGAAATACGATTTCCACCGGCAGAGGGTCGAAACCGGGGCAAAATGGTTGGAGCAGGGCGCTCTCGATGTTCTTGGGGCGAGGCTGAAGGTGAGTACGCTGGTCGTGGACGAGCCCGCCGAGGAGGTCAGCGAGCCTGTTAAGGAGCCTGAAGAGCAAGTTGCACACCCGCTGCTCAACGATGTGCTGACGACGCTCGGCGGTACGGTTTTAGAAGATTCTGATTCGGATCCCTGGGAGGAAGACTCATAAGATGGCAAAAGGCAACCCTTTCGGCAACATGCCTAACATACCCGGCCCGGGCAACCTGATGAAGCAGGCTCAGAAGATGGCTGAGGACAGCGAACGCATCCAGGAAGAACTGCAGAACGAGAAAGTGGAAGCGACTTCCGGCGGCGGTATGGTGACGGCTGTTGTCACTGGAATGGGACAGGTCCTCGAGGTGAAGATCGATCCTCAAGTGGTGGACCCCGACGACGTCGAGATGCTGCAGGACCTGGTGGTGAGCGCGCTTCGGGAAGCCCTCGAAAAGGCCACCGAACTCAAGAACGAGAAGCTGGCCGAACTCACCGGCGGCATGGGGCTTCCGGGCCTGTTCTAGAGTCCGCTCTAATTGAGCCGGCCGCGTCGTTGGGTGTCTAGTCGGATCCTGTCTTGGCGTGAGGCGCTCCGAGCCGCTTGGATTCGGCTGAGCCTTTCTGCCGCAGGTATATGGTCAGCACGACTATCGCCCCTACGGCAAGAAACTCGCTCTGCCAGTTCTGAAACGACTGAAACCAGAACTCAGACGTCCTTGCGAACTCCCACACGCTGATCGGCGATTGGCCGAAGAACGCTTGCTCTTTGTTATGCTCGCGCGCCCCGTGAACCGCGTGTCCGACGAAGGACAGCGCCAAACCTCCGCATATATTGCCACATCTTTCTGTCGCCAGGACGTTGATTGTCACGCACAGTATTCCCGTCAAAGCAGTCGCCATCCAGCGTTTCAGGCAGCCGTTAGGCAGGTAATCTGTAGCCGGGAGGCGTGATCCGCTTGTCTGACGAACCTACACCCAGCCCACCGCCGCATTCGGTGCGCCGTCGCAACGCGCTGATTGTTGCCGGTGCTGTCCTGGTGCTGCTTGTGGCTGGCGCCATTTACTGGCTGATGACCAGAGGCCGGGTGACGACCGACGACGCTCAGATCTACGGGCACCTGGTCGCTGTCACGGCTCGCGTCAGCGGCAACGTGCAGACCATCACCGTAGACAACACCGACAAGGTCACCGAGGGTGATCTGCTCGTTCAGTTGGACCCGCGCAGCTACAGGCAGGCCCTCCAAAGGGCAAGAGCCGACCTCGCCGCTCAGCAAGCCCAGACCGCCGCCGCTGAAGAGCAGACGACGCTAACCAGCAAGACTGCACCATCGGCCTACGGGCAGGCCGCCGCCGCCACCGACATCGCCAGGGAGGGTGTCGATGCCGCGCGCACCCAAATCACTCTTTCCCAGGCCGAAGTGACCGCGGCTGAAGCAGGCGTTGCAGCCGCTCGGGAGCAGGTGAGCGCCCTGCGCACGGACGTTGACGCGGCTAGGGCGCAGGTTGAGGACGCGCAGCAGGCGGTGCAGATTGCTCAGGCTGACCTGACCGCCGCCGAGTCCGAGGCGACGACACAGACGACCGAACTGCGACGCTTCCAGTATCTGGTCAGGAGCGGCGCGGCAGCCCAGGCGCAGTTGGACGCCGTCCAGAACAGGTATAACAACGCGCAAGCTGCTCTGAGGTCTGCTCAGAGCCGGGTGGTAAGTGCGAGGGCCGCCGTTAGCCAGGCACGGGCGCGGCTTGCTGGCGCGCAGGCGCTTCAGGCGAGAGCTGAAAGCCAGCTCGCTGCTCAGACTGCTGCCCTGGCGCAGGCTCGCACGGGTGTCCGTACAGCACGCGTTGCTCTGAACCAGGCCGAGGCGCGGCTCAGGCAGGCACAGGCCGCCGAAAGGGGCGCCGAAACGGTACCACAGCAGGTGGGCATCACCGAGGCACAGCGCAAAGCCGCTGCGGCGAGGATCCGTCAGGCCGCTGCTGAAGTCCGCTCTGCCGAACTCAACTTGTCTTATACATCCATCCGCGCGCCGGTGACGGGCGAGATCTCCAACAGGAGCGTGCAGCTAGGGCAGCACGTGTCTCCCGGGCAGGCACTGATGTCGGTCATCCCGCTCCACAGGGTATGGGTGGTCGCCAACTTCAAGGAGACCCAGATAGGCAACATGAAGCCGGGCCAGGTCGCGGAGATAACCGTCGATACATATCGCGGCAGGCGGTTCAGAGGCAAGGTGCAGGGCATCGGCGCGGCCACGGGCGCCATCACGAGTCTTCTGCCACCCGAAAATGCCACAGGAAACTTCGTCAAAGTGGTCCAGAGAATACCCGTGAGGATCGTCTTCGATCAGAAGATTCCGAGAGACGTGGTGCTCCGGCCCGGTCAGAACGTGATCGCAACGGTATACACGAGGTAAAATGCATTGGAAGCGCCCCGGCACGCTGATTACTCGGAAGAGGGATGGTGTCCGGCAGGCAGTCCGGCAATCGTCGCCGTTGCGGTAATGCTGGCGACCTTCATGGAGGTCCTGGATACCACCGTCGTCAACGTCTCGCTGCCGCACATAGCCGGAAGCCTCGGTTCAGGCGTTGACGAGAGCACGTGGGCGATCACGTCCTATCTCGTGTCCAATGCGATCATCCTGCCCGCAACCGGATGGCTGAGTTCCATCTTCGGCCGGAAGCGGTTCTACATGGCTTGCGTCGTCACCTTCGTCGTGTCCTCGTTCTTGTGCGGTCTTGCGCCATCGCTCTCGGCTCTCGTCGTTTTCAGGGTGATTCAGGGACTGGGAGGAGGCGGACTCCAGCCGATATCGCAGGCGATCCTGCTGGAGTGCTTCCCGGTAAGACGCCGGGGAGTCGGGATGGCGATATTCGGGATCGGCGTCGTTTTCGCGCCGATTATCGGACCGACATTGGGCGGCTGGCTGACTGACAACTACAGTTGGCGGTGGATATTCTACATCAACATTCCTATCGGCGTGCTGTCGTTGGTGATGGCGCAGATCTACGTGATCGACCCGCCCTACCTGAGAAGGGGCGCGGTCAAGATGGACTACATCGGGCTTGGGCTGTTGGCTCTCGGCATCGGAGCCCTGCAGATCGTGCTCGATAACGGCCAGCGCAACGACTGGTTCCAGACGGCGTGGATCGCCCGGCTGGCGGTGGTGTCCGCTATCGCACTCGCGGCGCTGGTGGTCTGGGAACTGCACGTGGAACACCCCGTGGTGGACCTCAGAGTGCTTCGCATATCAAACTTCGGTACCGGCACGCTGCTGGTGTTCATGCTGGGCGTGGCGCTGTATTCCTCGGGAGTCCTGCAGCCCCAGTTCGTGCAGATACTGCTCGGCTACACAGCGATGCAGAGCGGCCTGGTAATGTCGCCCGGCGGGATCGGCACCCTGTTCTTCATGCCGGTTGTCGGTCAGCTTGTAGGCAGGATGGATCCTCGTAAGATGATCGTTCTCGGGTTCACTCTCGCCGCCATTTCGCTTTTCATGATGTCCCGATGGACGCTCGGCATCAGCTTCTGGCAGGCAGCGAACCCGAGGATCGTGCTTGGGGTAGGGCTGGCGTTCCTGTTTGTCCCGCTGGCAACGGTTTCGTTTGCCTTCATGGCTCCGGAACGTATCGGCAGTGCGACAGGCATCTTCAACCTTATGCGGAACATCGGCGGCAGTGTGGGCATAGCCGCCGCACAGACGCTGCTGGCCAAACGCGCGCAGTTCCATCAATACCGCCTCGTCGAGAACATCTCCATCTACTCCCAGAGCTATATGGAGTGGCAGCAGGATGCTATCGCCAGACTGATGGCCGCGGGTCAGTCGCAGATGCAGGCCCAGCAGAAAGCGATCGGTATCGCGTACCAGACTGTCATCCAACAGGCGACACTCATGGCCTTCGTGGATGCGTTCTGGCTCGCCGGCGTGCTGATGCTCGCCCTGCTGCCTTTTGCGTTTCTCCTGCGCCGTCCGACAAGGCATACCTAGACCGAGAAGACCCGAACCGGGAATGCAGACCTGAGGTGATCCGCGCGCCGGATTCAAGAAACATGTCATTCCGAGCCGCAAAACGAAGCATCGTGAGCGTGTCGAAAGATCGCTTCGTTTTGCGTGCGGGGCTGCTTGCTCCGTGTCATTCCGAGCGGGCCGAGAGATCTCACTTTTGACTCGCAATCTGGCAAGCGTCTACGAACGTGTATGCAACTTAGGGCACTTCAACAATCACGGTGTTTCTGCTATAATATAGAGGCTCGATACTGATATGCATGGCGGGAGTCGATACCCCGCCCTTATTTGTGTGTACTACCAATGGAATACGCAAAACCACTAGCGAGACTCGTGGGTGAGTTCGAGAAGCTGCCTGGCATCGGGCCCAAATCGGCCCAGCGGTTGGCGTTTCACGTCCTGCGCATGTCCGAAGACAACGCCCAGGCTCTGGCAGCGGCGGTGCTGGAAGTAAAGCACTCGATCAAGCTGTGCCCCGTCTGCTTCAACTACACCGATCAGGAGCGCTGCGGGATATGCAGCGAAGCCAGGCGCGATAGGTCGCTCCTCTGTGTAGTTGCCGAACCCCGTGATGTGGTTGCGATGGAGAAGACTAACGAGTTTCGGGGGACCTACCACGTTCTCGGCGGCGTCATTTCGCCGATGGACGGGGTCGGCCCTGAGATGCTCAAGATACGCGAGTTGCTGTCGCGCCTGGAGGAGGGCGAGATCAAGGAGATCATCCTTGCTACCAACCCCACTATCGAGGGCGACACGACCGCGATGTATATCGCTCGAACGATCAAGGACCGAGACCTGGCCGTCAAGGTCACACGGATCGCTCATGGTATGCCCGTCGGAGGAGACATGGACTACGCCGATCAGGCGACACTGATCCAGGCGCTCCAATGGCGGAGGGAAATATGATGCAGGTTTGATGGCTTGATTGTTTGATAGTTGGAGTCGCGGCCCTCGCACCACATAACCATCAGACCATCAAACCATCAAACCATCAAACCAAGGAGATGTCATGGCACGACAAATGGAGAGCTACGACGGGAACGCTGCAGTTGCCCAAGTAGCGCACGCAACAAATGAAGTAATCGCAATCTACCCGATTACTCCTAGCTCTACCATGGGCGAAGCTTGCGACGAGAAGACCGCCCGTGGCGAGAAGAACATCTGGGGAACCATCCCGACCGTGACCGAGATGCAGAGCGAAGGCGGCGCTGCCGGCGCAGTGCACGGCGCGCTTGCTACCGGCGCTCTCTCGACCACGTTTACGGCCTCGCAGGGCCTCTTGCTGATGATCCCGAACATGTATAAGATCGCCGGCGAGCTGACCCCGACCGTCTTCCACGTGTCGGCGCGCGCTCTTGCCTGTCAGGCCCTCTCGATCTTCGGCGATCACAGCGATGTAATGGCCTGCCGCCAGACCGGCTTTGCGATGCTGTGTTCCAACAGCGTCCAGGAAGCGCACGATTTTGCCCTGATCGCGCAGCAGGCGACTCTCGCCAGTCGAATCCCCTTCCTGCACTTCTTCGACGGTTTCCGGACCTCCAGCGAGGTGCAGAAGATCGAGGAACTGACCTTCGATGATATGCGGGCGATGATCGACGATGATCTCGTTATCGCTCATCGCAAGCGCGCTCTCAGCCCGGACCACCCGGTGGTTGGCGGAACCGCTCAGAACCCGGACGTGTACTTCCAGGGCCGCGAGACTGTGAACCCGTTCTATCTGGCGACCCCGAAGATCGTTCAGGACACGATGGACAAGTTCGCCGCGCTCGTTGGCCGGCAGTATAAGCTGTTCGAGTACGTCGGCGCTCCGGACGCCGAGAAGATCATCATCCTGATGGGCTCCGGCGCTGAGACAGTGCACGAGACGGTGGAGTACCTGAACAGGAAGGGCGAGAAGGTCGGCCTGATCAAGGTCCGCCTTTACAGGCCTTTCAGCGCCAAGGATCTGGTCGCGGCGATGCCTGCGAGCGTGAAGAAGATCGCCGTTCTCGACCGAACCAAGGAGCCAGGGTCGCCCGGCGAGCCTCTGTATCTGGACGTCGTCGGCGCTGTCGAAGAGGGTATTTCCGCCGGCACCGCGCCGTTTGCCAAATCCCCGGTGATCGTCGGCGGCCGCTACGGGCTTGGCAGCAAGGAGTTCACCCCGGCAATGGTCAAGGGCGTGTTCGACAATCTGGACGCCCCGGAGCCGCTGAATCACTTCGCGGTTGGCATCGAAGATGACGTGACCGGCAACTACATCAAGTACGACCCGGCGTTCACAACCGCGGACAAGGAAACCTTCCGCGCGATGTTCTACGGCCTGGGTTCCGATGGAACCGTCGGCGCGAACAAGAACTCGATCAAGATCATCGGCTCTGAGACCGACAACTACGCTCAGGGCTACTTCGTGTATGACTCTAAGAAGGCCGGCTCGGTGACGGTCTCGCACCTGCGGTTAGGCAAGAACCCGATCAGGAGCCCTTATCTCATCGACCGCGCGAACTTCGTGGCGTGCCACAACCCGAGCTTCATCGAGAAGTACGACATGCTCAAGAACATCGAGCCGGGCGGCACTTTCCTGCTGACAACGAGCCACTCGGCTGATACCGTGTGGGACACGCTTCCGCAGGAAGTCCAGAGGCAGATCATAGAGAAGGACGTCAAGTTCTACGTGATCGACGCGATCTCCATCGGCCAGAAGATCGGTCTTGGGGCTCGCATCAACATGATCATGCAGGCCGCGTTCTTCAAGCTCGCGGGGATTCTGCCGGAGCAGCAGGCGATCGATGCCATCAAGAAGGCGATCAAGAAGAGCTACGGCCGCTACGGCGACAAGGTTGTCGAGATGAACAACCAGGCGGTGGATGCCGGCATGACCCAGTTTGCAGAGGTCAAGTATCCCAAGCAAGTGACGAGCAATATCGTTATGCCTCCGGTCGTTGCCGAGGATGCGCCGCAGTTCGTGCGCGAAGTCACTGCCGAGATCATGGCGGGACGAGGCGACGCGATCCCCGTCAGCAAGATGCCGGTCGATGGCAAGTACCCCGTGGGGACTACGGCGTTCGAAAAGCGCAATATCGCTGTCGAGCTGCCTGAGTGGAACCCGGATGCTTGCATTCAGTGCGGCATGTGCTCGCTCTACTGCCCGCACGCCACCATTCGCATGAAGGCGGTTGATCCTGAGCTCGTTGCGAATGCTCCTGCCACGTTCAAGACTATGGATGGTAAGGGCAAGCTCGCAGGCAAGAAGTTCACCGTGCAGGTTGCGCCTGAGGACTGCACAGGATGCGGCCTTTGCGTTGAGAACTGCCCCGGCAAGGAGAAGGACCCGGCCACAAAGGAACCGACAGGCCGCAAGGCAATCAACATGGTCCCGCAGGAGCCGATCAGGGAGTCCGAGCGTGAGAATTGGGAGTTCTTCCTCTCGCTGCCGGAGACCGATCCTTCGCTCTACAACAAGGGCACCGTTCAGGGAAGCCAGTTCATCAAGGCTCTCTTCGAGTTCTCCGGAGCTTGCGCCGGATGCGGCGAGACTCCTTATGTCAAACTGGTGAGCCAGCTCTTCGGTGATAGGGCGATCATCGCAAATGCTACCGGCTGTTCGTCGATCTACGGCGCGAACTTGCCGACCACGCCTTACACCACCCGCGAAGACGGCAAGGGCCCGGCCTGGGCAAACAGCCTCTTCGAGGACAACGCGGAGTTCGGCATGGGCTTCAGGCTCACGCTGGACAAGTTCGACGAGTATGCCAAGGAACTGCTCGATAAGGCAGTCGAGGCCGGTGGGGTGAAGGCCGAACTGGCCGAGGCGATCAAGAACGCCGATCAGTCCACGCAGGAAGGCATCGAAGCTCAGAGGGCAAGAGTCGCCGAGCTGAAGGCGATCCTGGCCAAGGGCATCGAGGCCGGCTGCGAGACGTGCAAGCAGCTCGAGAGCGTCGCCGACTATCTGGTAAGCAAGTCGGTCTGGATCATTGGCGGAGACGGCTGGGCGTATGACATCGGCTACGGCGGGTTGGACCACGTCATTGCAAGCGGCAAGAACGTGAACCTGCTTGTGCTGGATACCGAGGTCTACTCGAACACCGGTGGGCAGATGTCCAAGGCTACTCCGAGAGCGGCGACTGCCAAGTTCGCTGCAGGCGGCAAGCCTACCCGCAAGAAGGACCTTGCGATGATGGCCATGAGCTACGGCACGGTCTACGTCGGTCGCGTGTCGCTGGCGAACCCGGCGCATCTCGTGAAGACGATGCTCGAGGCGGAGGCGTATGACGGCCCGTCCATCATCATAGCCTACTCGCACTGCATCGCGCACGGTATCAACACCACGCTCGGCATCCAGGAGCAGAAGAACGCCCTGGCCTCCGGACATTGGATTCTGATGCGCTACAACCCGATGCTGGCGGCGGAAGGCAAGAATCCGCTGCAGCTCGACGGCAAGGAGCCGACGATGAGCTTCGAGGAATACGCGTATGGCGAGAACCGCTACCGCGTGCTGAAGAAGATCAATCCGGATGCAGCCGCCGAGCTTATGACTCTCGCGGAAGCCGATACCAAACGGGACTGGCAGCTATATGAAGCCATGGCGAAGATGAGCTTTGGCGACAAGTCGGAGTAACGCTTCGGCGTCAATCCAGTTGCGTAGTGGGGGCGGGGCCTCGGTGTTCCGCCCCCCTTTTGTGTCTGGGCAGCGGGCACTCGGCAATTGTGAGGATTCCTCACTATATCTGAACTGACAGAATTGGAGTGTTCAATCAAGCATGATTAGCGAAAGCAAGCTATCTATATTGCAATGCTGGACTGTACCCCATCCAGCGGACACTCAGTTAATAGTATAATCTGAGTGAGGTATACGATGGGACGACGGAAGTACAGCGACGAGTTCAAGGAAGAGGCGGTGAGACTGGCGCAGCGGAGCGGAG
>JBPOHN010000044.1:0-1873 GCA_052035525.1 Armatimonadota bacterium | reverse complement strand
GACGGCAAACTCGCGTCGCGCCAGCAGGGAACCTCCCGTAGCTCACAGCGCCAGTAGCGTCGAACACTTCGCAGGTCAGATCGTCATTCTCATAGACCCCGCTCTGGACCGCAAGATCGGCTATCTGCTCGACCGTTGGCTGGCCTACAATACCGAGACCACCGAGGTGACGGGCAAGGGCGTAGAGGGCTATCTGGCCATGCGCGAATCTGAGGCTGCCGTGCTTCTGTGTGCTGCCATTCATCTCGCACACGAGTTCCGCCCGCACTAGCCTCCCGGCCAGCTTCACCAGCGGCATTCTGTCGTCAGGCAGAATCTTAGAGACAACGCCTTTGCACAGATCGCCATCGGACTGGATCTTCATGCCGATTTCCGGCCTGCAATAGCTGATACCGAGATCCTCGCGATACATCACCCTGCCGTCGATGTTCACCCGGTCGATGCCCGCTGCGTAACGCCTTATCTGTGGCTGCTGCGGATGGCGCTCCGTCCACCGGCTCTGTTTGCCGAGCCACTGTTTCCAGCACTTCGACTCCTCCGCCGTGTATGCGCCAAGCCTTTGGATCATCCCCGCGTACTTGGCCGCGTACCTCGCACGTAGTGCTCGCAGGATATGGGCATCTGGGTTGGCTGGCCCTGAACTGGCCGCAGGCTCTGTCATAGGAGGACTGAAGTGGACATCGCCATCCATCGTATCTGTCCTCTGCAACCGAACCGGCCACTCAGATGCTCTCTTCACCAGCCGTCCATTGCGTCCAGTCGGCCTGAGCCCGCCGCGATAGTTGATGACGCCGTCGATGTTGTGCCAGTTCGACCTGCGAACCTTTGCCGTCAGCCTCCCCGCAATAGATTCGCTGATGATGACCGAGTCGTCCAGCGCCATCGGAAGGCAGACTACAACAGCGTTTGTCATTGGCGGAGTGCGATCTACACCCTCGATACAGACCGGGCAGAGTTCCTCACCCAGGATTTCGACCGCGTTCTTCGTTGCGTTCGCGACCCCGCGCCGTTTCTCAGGCATCTCGTGCACCAATGGGTTGGCCAGCTCCGTCACCGTATAGCCGTTGCGATAGGCCAGATAGTAGCTGCTGCCTGGAGATCCGGTGCCTGTGGCGCAGACGCTGGAAAGAAATCCCGCCTTGACCAGCGCTCTTCCCGCTGCGAGTTTGCGGTACGTATCGACCTCGGCCTGGAATCTGCCGTTGATCCTTGGCAGCGGCCCATCGAGCACGATTGCCTGATGGCTGCATGCGTAGGTTTCGTAGCTGGTGCTCTCTTCGCTGTCCCATCGCTCCTTGCAGAGCTGACCAGCGGCCTTGCATATCAGCTCGCGCAGTTCCCTGGCGGCCTCGTCCCGGTCGGACATCCGCGATATCCGCGTCAGGGCGTGACCGAATCTGTCGTTTGCCAGCTTGACCAGGAGATGCGTCAGGTCGTCGTAGATCCGATGTTTCGGAGCATAGGTCGTGGTTGTGTTGCCAGCGTCGTCCACCACCGGCCTGGGGACGAATGTGACATCGACCGCCGTACGGAACAGCCCTCGGATGCCACTGGCGGAGATGAACTCGGTGATCTCGTGCCCCGTCTGTTCATCCTGCCGTTCGACAATGGGGAGCATACAGCTTGCGCCGCCGCACCTGGCGACGAACTGATCGCCTGCCTTTGAAATCGTTAGCATGTGAATCCTCCTCACAAACGAAAACAGCCCCTCGGGATTCCCGAGAGGCCTATGTCACGATCTTCATTTCTGTCCTCGACTTAGTCCACGAGCGTAGGGAAGAGTCTGTCCCGAAACACTGCCGCCAACGGCTTGGCTTTCTTGCCGGTCTCGAATACCAGGTCTGCCGCCAGCGCAGATCCAGTCTTCTTCGCC
>JBPOHN010000042.1:0-6371 GCA_052035525.1 Armatimonadota bacterium | reverse complement strand
TCCTCGCCCGCACAGATAGATCGAGCGGACGCCGCCCTTGCACAACACGTCAAAGCGGTTCACGTAAGGTGCCAAGCCATACGCGGTCAAGTTCTCCGGCCGTGCCACTAAGACGATGCCGACTTTCAGGTTCTCCCGGTTGAACGCCAACTCCACATCTTCGCCTTCTCGTCTCTCTGCCACGTTTGTCAGAAAGTCTATGAATGCACCAGTTTCCTGCAGAACGGAGACTGCCGGAGTATCCAGGGAGTGCTTCAGTCCCAACTGGTGGATCTCGAACAGAAGGATTCTTGTGAAGAAGCCGCAATGGTCGATAGACTGCAGCGCCACGCACCGTGGCTGCAGGTAATCATTGCTCAGGAACCTCGGCTCCAACACGGAACTGTGGAACTCATCGAACGAATCGCGACCACCCTTTGCCAGCATCTTGCTCGCCACAGTCAGCTGAACGGGCTCTCTCCAGACATGGCTAAGGCAGCGCTCGATATGGTTAGGTATACAGTGCTCGGCGTAGTAGACCGCCGCAGCCACAAGGTTCTTGGCTCTCTCTTGGTGGTGCCGCAGGCGCACGACGACCTTGTCGTTCTCCCGGAACGATTCGGCACTAACAGATCCAGGAAGAACCCATTTCACTTGGAGCTCAAACGGCAGAATGCCAGGTGCCAACGCTTCTGCCTCTTTGCGCACCGCCAGGACAACCGACTCAATGTCGGCGGCCACCTGTTTGCGCTTGGCCGCCTGGGAGAACCAACCGAACCAACCTGCCACTGTGCCCCAAAGCGCTCTTGCCTTGTCAGGATTATCAAGAACCCATTTCCCGCCGCCCAGTAATGCAGCGACGGTTACACCACCGCCCATGAAAGATGGCAAGTCCATGATCTACTCCTTCTTTGCCACTAGCTTCTCGTAGCAGGCCCGTTGATCGCACACAACGGCGACATTGGACCCATCCGGGAAGACAGCTGACAGATTCTCAATCGAAACCACCTCATCACAGGACCAGCATCTGAGGTTCCCAGCAGCCAGGTCTGACCATATTCCTATCCGACTAAGGAACTCCTGCAGATCGTCATCATGCACAGCACTAAGCTCTCTTGTTGGTCTTCTCATAGGTAATGATCCTCTCGGGACGAACCCTAGTTACATGTGCTCCATCACCGCAGGTGGGATGTAGAATGATCTCGGCTGTTCTTCGCGGTCGAGCTGGATGAAGACCTTGGTTTTGCCGTCGCGGGATTCCTCGCTGATCAGGGTACCAGGTTGGCCGTTGATGCGGACGCGCTTGCCGTCGGGCTGCGGCGACGGTTGCGGTGTGGGCTTTGCAGTCGTCGCTGTCTTCCCAGGCTTCTTCACTGGCTCCGGGGCATCGAATGTGAGCTTGCCCTGATCGGAGTGGTCCGGGGCCCGCAGGACGAGGTCTTCCGGCTCGGAGTTCTTCGCCACCGACTTCTGGGCCTTGGCTGCCTGCTCCTCGGCAAGCTGCGTCTCGCGGCGCTCTTGCTCAAGCAGTTCGCGATAGTTGACCGGCTGCACCGGGCCCAGTTCGGCTTCCAGTCTCGCCCAGGCCTCAAGCACCAGTCTGCGGGTGCGGTAATCGCCGTCGAACTGCTTCTCCTCTTTGTCCTTGAGGACCCGGAATGTCTCGCCGGGAAAATCCTCGGCGGGTTCGGCAGGCAGAAGATGCGGGCCGGAGCACGTCGGATCCTCCCACGGATCGAGGATGTCCTCTAGCTCCTTGTGACTCAACCCGTGCGGGTCGAGGATGTACCGGAGCTGCTTCCGCGTCAGCCCGTACAGCCTTGCGTAATACGCGTCGAGTTCAGCTCTGAGCACTGCCCTGCGATCCTCGTCCCATCTGAATGGCGGGACAGGGATTCCGAGTTCATTGATCTCGACCCAGTCAGGATGGTTCCATTCGTGACCTCCGGTTACTGCTTTGTTCGACTCCCACGCGGTTTGGATTGCCTCTCTGACTTCAGCATCAGCAGCTTGCCAGACGTCATCAGCGAATGCCTTGATGTCCCAGGCGGTGTAGGTGAGTTCAAGAGCACGCGTGATCAACGTCGCTCGAACTGCCGGGCAGAGCGCAGCAGGCGGAACGCAAGTAACCTGTTCGGCAGTGCCTTGCGGAATGCTTGGCTGGCTTAGCGCGTTTCTCAGGATGTAGTCGAAGGCAAACGAATTGAGCATCCCAGCCAGCACGGCAAGATCGTCCGCTGATGGACCAAACAGAAGAATCCAGCCATACGAAGCAGCTCCCCACGGGATAATCGAAGCAAGGCAGCCTCGCTCGTTCGTGTTGTTCGAGATCCTTCGGAAGCCCAGCATTCCGCCGTGAGGGTTCGATTCGTGTCTGGCCAGGCGAACGGCACATTCTGCGGCTGGAAACCAGTACTGGGGCTCTATCTCAAAACAAGGGTCGGCATGCTGTATAGGGTCGGCGGCAATCGGTTCGCCATCCACGTTTGAGGCATACCGGTGATCGAACTGGTGCCCTAGTCGGCCTTCGTGGAGAGGAAGATAGACTGTGGGCTCAGCACCTGCGTCTACGAAGATCTTCTTTCCGCCCACCCGGCATCCTTCAGATTCCAACTGCTGTCGCGTACGGAGAATGTCACTGTCGTTGGACATGTGGATCAAGGTCGCCAGGCGAACACCCCAAGGGTTCAGCCCCTCCGATCGGTCAACCAATATCGGAAGGCGTCGATAGAGGCTCTTCGTCATCTCAGCGTCCACTTGTGTTCGAAACACCGGGCAGTTGAGCGTATTCGGGTTCAGCAGAGCTATGTCATTGGGGGACAGCGCGAACTTCCTCAGCCCGTCATTAAGCTGCTCCGGACGGGTAAGGAAGAACGCGTACTGTCCGTCCGATACCGGGCTCCCTGACATAGTTAAGAGGCAGAACTTATAGCTCCTGTGAACCCCAGGGAACAGCGCCTCGCGATTCTCAAAATCGAAGAGGCCCGCGATGCTTCTCCCCCGTGCGAGATGGGCAAAGAATGCTTTGGTGCTGTCGTCCGTGGCAATGCCTGTTGGGCATACTAGACCGGATCTCCCGCTAGACGATAGGACCTGCAGGAACAGCTCTGCGAACAGAGCATACGTATTGACGTCACCGACAGCCGTCAGCCGGAATCGGTCACCCTGCCTGGCGAATCTGCTCTCTGACTCCGCATCATGCTTGGCATCGGCAAACTCTTCTGCCAGGACTGGATCGCTAGTCTCCAAGCCATGTATCAGGATCTCTCGTGCGGCCTTGTTTGCCGCTTGGGCGATTGCCGGTGCTCGCGTGGCAAAGAACTCCTGCTCTTGGAGCTTGATCCTCTCCCACGGAGGATTTCCCAGCACGCAATCAAACCCGCCTGACCTGAACACATCAGGGAATTCGAGATGCCAATGGAAGAATCGAACCCGCCCCTGCAGTCTCCCGACCTTGTGCCATATCTTCTCCGGAACACGATCCGGATATTGCCGTGCGAGCTTGAGCCACTGGTTGGTAGGCACATATTGCTGTCCCGCCTTATGCCTCCAGAAGAACGCAGCGCACCAAAGGTCCGCTGCTGATTGGTTCTTCGTGTATTCGAGTGACCCGAGATATGTGTGGTAGAGCACCTCCGCGCTGTGGATCTCATCGACCGTGGCATCTCCAGTGGCGCGGAGTCTGCCATAGTAATCGGCCAGGTTACCGGGCGTGTCTATGCCTGCCGCGTCCGTAGTAAGCTGGCCGCTGCGCTGCTGGGCGTTCTGCTTCTTCGCCGCCTTGGCCGCAGCCGCATCGTCGCCTGAGACAGGGTTGAACGCTTCATCGGGTATGGATTCGTTCCATCCAACATAGGCTACCCTACCTGCGGCCTTGTGGTCGCCCAAGTCCAGCAGGTGTTTCCGCTCAGCCTCTACCTCAGCTCTCCTGGCCTTCACCTGCGACGGCAGCGGCACGCCCACTAGCGAGTTACCGGACTTGATGAGCGGCTCCAGATAAGAAAGCGGGAACCTGGGATGGGCGACGTTGAGCCAGAGGACGAACCGGCACAGATCGACGGCCAGCGGATTTAGGTCAACGCCATGGATGCAGTGACGGACGATGTCGCGCCTTGCTTCCCGGATCTGCTCATCGCTCGGCTCCTCACCGCCGAGTCGGATCTCCACGAGCTTCTCTGCCAGCTTCTCCAGTGCCTGGACAAGGAACGCCCCCGATCCACAGGCCGGATCGACAACCTTGATGGACTTGAGCGCATCCTCCTGGTCTTTCGGAGTCGTATTCCCCGCCAGCCTGTCTTCAATCACCGGCACGAGTGCAGACTTGATCAGCTCTGCCACAAGCTCTTTGGGCGTGTAGTAGCTGCCGGTGAGCTTTCGCTCTGTGCCCTCGGCGAAACCGAATGAACCGTCCGGCATTATGACCGCCGTGGCATCGAGCAGGCCCTCGTAGACGCTGCCCAGCGCCTCGACATCCAGGTACCGGAAGTTCACCCTGTAGACCTGCTTGTCGCGCTCGAACATCGTGAGCAGGCGGATCGCCGCCAGGAGATCGGAGTTCGACAGAGACGCGTCCTTCAGCAGCCCGAGCTTCTCGTCGTCGAAGAGTTCACCGCCATAGGGGTGTATGCCGAAGAACTCGCTGCCCTCGCGGATGATTCGGGAGACGACCTTCATGCCCTCCCACAGATCTTCACCGTTCGACCGGGAGAACCTGGTCTCCTCTGCCATCTCACGCAGGCGGGTGATGCTATAACTGTCGGCCCACACGGGGTTCTGCGCCGGTGTCCAGTTCGGGCGGTTCTCGATGTAGAGCAGGAACAGGATGCGGTAGACGACCTTGAGAAGGGACTGGTAGAAAAGCATGACCGCTGCCGGATCACCATGCAGCGCCTGGCTCAGCACGCCTTCCTGGTCTGCAGCCAGGAACCCATTTCCGAGGACTTCGATGGCCTTGCGAACCTGAGATCGTAGCTCCTTGCCGACGGCTGCACCATCCTGCCTGCTGAAGTCACGCAGCTTGGCTATCTGGCATTCGCCCTTGGCATCGTTGGCGAACCGCGAGGCATGGAAGACCCGCCACACCGCCCGGAAGCCGTCGATGTCCAGCGCGTCAAAGATGCTCTCCAGATCGGCCTCGACATAGTTGCGGGTGAGCGACTTGTGGTAGTCGTGCAGCAGCCGGATCGAACTGCCGTTGAACAGGATTCCCCAGTCATCATCCGTCAGATCAAGGTACTCCTGGAACAACTCGTGCGGGCTCCGTCGCCGTCTGCCTTCGGTCGGCCTCTCGTCGAATGACTCACCGTAACCCAGGAGCCACATCGGAATCTCGCCCGACCGGTGCGTTAGCGGAATCGTATAATGCTCGCCGAATGCAGTGTGCGCCCTAAGGGGCTCGGGCTTGAAGTCCAGAACATCGAGCACCCTTAGCAGCCAGCGCTTGCGAAGCCTTTCGGTGTCGTATCCTGCGACCTCGCTGCGGATCGACTGCCACTGGTCGAGGAGCAGATCGTACGCGACCGCGAAGTCGCCATCGTCCATCTCCGAACCGGGCACCTTGCACACCGGTGCCGACAGCAGCGAGAGGGTATCCTCACTCAGGATTTCCCCGGAGACCTCGAACCTGGCAATCGTTGAGAGCCTAGCCATCGCTATCGCGCCTCCGGCAGGAGGATGGTCAGGCAGTGCAGATCGAAGCCGACTTCCTCAACGTCATCAAAGCCCGAGAGCCAATCCTGATCGTGCGCGTTGTCGCGAAGTAGCTCTGTCTTCAGCTTCGAGCGATGCCCTTGCAGACGTGCCAGGGCATCCTTCATCGCAGCCTGTTGCGCTTGGTCCCACGCAGGATTCTCACGGAGAGTCTTCAGCCGGTCGAATGTCTCAGCGCGGTCAGGTCTTCGCTCCGTAGAGTCGCTTACGGACGCGGTTCGGGCTTCATCAGGAGACAGAAGCGTCACGCCCTCAAGCCCCGAGCGGATGCCGAACACTACGATCTCCTCAAGCAGTGCAGCGGGCTTCGTCTTTGCCGTGGCTCGAAGGAGCCCGTGTCCCAGAAGAACGGTACCTCGCTGTCCCTTCGCCTCGTAACCGGCGACGCGTGCGCCGTCTGATGTCGTCCGCAGTGTGTCCTCTCTGATCACGGCGCTCAGCCTGCGGGACAGTGGATGTCCCACGTCCAGAACAACTGCCTCGGGATAGAGCTGCCGGAGATTGGGATCCAGGACAACCTGGTCGAGAATCCTGGGGATGCCAGCCACCTGCAGCCGGGGGTTCTTGATCTCCATCTTGTACAGGCCATCTTTGGCTTCCTGGATCGAACAACCGTAGCGGCGCAGTCCGATCTCAAGGAACCGCTGGATCTCACGCGGATTGCCAAACCGCGCATACGCATC
>JBPOHN010000054.1:0-95056 GCA_052035525.1 Armatimonadota bacterium | reverse complement strand
GGAGAGTGAGCGACTGTGATGCTGTGCTGGCAGAGAAGATCAGCGCGCTCGCTCAGGCACCGGAGATGGTCGACCGTACTGTTGCCGATCTTGAGTCAGAAAGAGAGCATGAGATCAACCTAGCATCCACGCTTGAACAGATCAATCAGAGCATCGGCAGCATTCAGGGCGCGATTGCGGACGCAAAGCAGAAGCATACCCTTGAAGAGGCTCACGCACGGTTCGAACAGCGAATCGACGATCTCAGAGCCGACCGGACCCGCAAGACCATTGCAAAAGCAGGGTGGGCGATATCCAATTTCATAGAAAAGCGAAGTCTGGAGTCCGATCTGCCCCGGGTTTTCCTTCGAGCCAGAGATATCTTTGCCAACGTAACCCGCAGTAGGTACCAATTGAAGCTGGACAGAGAGAATTCGTCGTTCACCGCCCACGATACTGTAGACGGCCGCGAGCGTGCGTTGAATGAGCTTTCCAGTGGCACTCGGCTGCAGCTTCTGCTCGCGGTACGCGTCGCATTCGTGGAGACGCAGGAACAGGGACCAAAGCTTCCTCTTCTCCTTGATGAGACACTTGCCGACAGCGACGACGCCCGCGCGCGAGCAATCATTGAGGCAGCTATCGAGATTGCCGAATCCGGCCGACAGGTATTCTACTTCACCTGCAAAGACGAGGAGCGTGACAAGTGGGCTGTGGTGGCGTCAGAGCATCCATCTGTGGCATTCGGCATAACCTCCATCGGCACGGGCGGTGAGATGGAACGAATCCGAGTGCCCCTCGCAGAGAACGCCACCGCGCCGGAGCCAGGAAAGATGTCGCGCGAGGAGTATGCACAGGCGCTCCAAGTCCCGCAGTTCCCGCTAGGATCGGAGTCGGTTTCTGGTGCGCATCTGTGGTATTTCGTCCGCGATAATCAGGCACTCAAGTCGCTCTTGGACTTGGGCATCCACAATTGGGGTCCGTTGCAAAACGCAGCGGAGATCGCGGGAACAGCCCCTCTTATTGGTCAAGAATCCTGGGGCCAGGTGCAGGCTGTTGGCAGACTTGTGGATGAAGCCAATCGACTATATCGTCGTGGGCGCGGAAAGCCTGTGGATATGACAGCGCTTGTTGAGTCAGGCGCGCTCACAACGGAGAATTTCAAAGAACAGGTACCCCTTCTTGCGACAGAACTCGGCGGTGATGCTGCGCAGTTGCTTGCGGCCTTGGAACAGAGCAGGGTGAAGGGCTTTCAAGCCAAGACGCGTGAGAAGCTGCGTGCTTACCTCTCCGATAATGGCTACCTGTCGGAAGACGAGCCAATGGACACACCAGCTATACGCGCGGCTGCAGCAGCTTCCGCCTCTGTCGACATCGATGCAGGCAGGATTAGTCCTGCCGAGGTTGGCGATGTACTTGATGAGATAGGGCTATTCAGGGAACGATGAATCGGGAAATGGGAGATTGACTCAGAGTGAGTGGATGTCCTTGCTCTGCAGTTCCGGCGACAACTCAGAATGATGGTCTTGCGCTCGAGTTGAACGCACAAGGCCCGTTCCTGGTCGCAATGATTCTGCTCTGTGAGCTCTTGTTATCCAAGAGCCCACGTCCGAAAACCGCTCGCGGTTTTCACCAGCGGCTTCCTGGTCGATCAAACCGTTCGGTTGACAGCAAGAACAGTGCATTTGGGACCAACGGAACCCCGAGTCAGGAGGCATTCTGAGTTCAGTTTCGCGTTAGGTCTTGAGAACGGAGCACTAGTTCTACTGGCGGCAGCAGGAGGCACGTCTCCAGGACTTCCGATAACACAAACACAGTTCTCAAGCCGAGTTTGAGTTTTCGCTCGCGGTTCCTTGCCCTACCAAACATCACCAGAGCTTCCGCGGAAGCTTTTTGGTGTACGGGTTCAAGGGTCCGATCTTCTCACCGACAGTCCAAGCACATCTGACTGAGGATCATGCCGCCAGTGGCTTCGCATTGCCGCTTGGGGATTGGTGTTGGCGTAGCAATAGACGCAGCCATGAGGGCAGGTGCCGTAGGCGCCGATATCCTTGCTTTCCGCACACCCACACTCTTTGCGCGTGGGATTGGCGGAAAGGTCACCGATCCTGTCCGGAAACAGGCGCTGCAGCAGATCCGCGTCCACGCAGTGTGCCTTCTTGATCTTCTCACCGAGCAGATAGTCGCCGCAGCAGGAATGCATCTCGATCCCGTGGTCGGCCGCGATGTCGGCGAGGATGCTTGCCAGCGCCATACGGTCATCCAATGCCATGTCGTAACACACGATGCCGGTTTCGCTCTTCAGCGACTCGGTGTTGCGGAGCACTTTGCCATAGAACATGACAAAGCTGAAGTAGCACCTCCGCACTGCTCCGGCAAGACCGGAGCATAGCTCAGCGAAGCGGTCTATATGGTACTTCTGACCGGTTACATTCGAGAGGATTATCGGATCATAGCGCCACAGGACTGCTTCGCTGCCGTAACGGTCTGAGAGGATGCGGGCGCATCTGATCGATTCATCAACCTCCGGCACACGTGGCTCGAACACGCGCGGCAGTCCGGTGATCGTGAAATGGAACAGCATCCGGTAGCCGCCCGCATCCAGTTCGTCCAGATACGGCAGGAGCGGCGCATAGCCCTTCGACCAGAACACTATCGCCGACACGTCCTCCGGCTGCAGCGAAACCTGGTAGACCGCCCTGGAGAAGGGGTTCATCCATCGAACGTAGCCCGCTCGTATGCGGTTTATGAACCACTCCGAGTAGAACGCCGGTATGTCCGTTCTTCTGCTTACGGAGATGACTTTCACTGCCCAAGTCCTTAGCTATAGAGCCGAATAACACCGTGATTGTAGTGCGCCCATGCCAAGGAATCAAGCAGCGGGGCTCCAGGATACGCGCACGCCAGAAGTCGGGGTTCTGCTCGTCAGGGTCGTGCCTCTACACCCAGTAAGCTGGAGACCATTGCTCCAGTTGCTACACCCGATGCTGCCTCAGTTCCTCTACGATCACGGACAGCCTTCCCGTGGCCAGGCAGACGCTGGAGTCAGCAGCGCCGTAGTAGATATGTAGCTTGTCTCCGTCGAGGATGTGGCCGTTGGAGAACACGACGTTCGGCACCTCGCCGCTGGTTTCGTAGGGTTCGTGTGGGCCGAGTATCCAGTATGGCAGGCGCGCTAACAAGCGGCGAGGGTCTTCCAGATCGAGCAGCGCCGCGCCCATCCGATATGTGGGCCCGCCTGGGAACTGCTTGACCCCGTGATACAGCACCAGCCAGCCGTCCTCCGTCTCGATGGGAGGCGAGTTGGCTCCGACGCGATACCCGTCCCACCAGGGGCCTCCACGCTCGTTTATTACCATCCACGGGTGCCCCCAATGAACCAGATCGACGCATTCCGTGAGCCAGACGTGCTCGATCTGCCCTGCCGCGGGCCGGTGCAGCATCCAGTACTTATCTCCGATCTTGCGAGGAAAAACGGCCGCGTCCTTATTGTTGGGCGCAAGCACAAGCCCGTATCTCTCTACGGTCTTGAAATCCTCTGTGACGGCAAGGGCCACTCCGGCGCCCATCGGCGAGTACGCGGTGTAGACGATGACCCACTTGCCGATGTCTTCGAGATATGTGAGGCGCGGGTCCTCGATCCCATACTCCTCGTATGGAGTCCCGTGCTCTCTCGGATGCATCAGCGGTTCATCCTCGATCCGCCAATCAGTAACCCCATCCTTGCTTCTGGCAACCGTCAGGTGCGAACGCCCCTCAAGGTCCTCCACTCGCAGGAGGAGCAGCACCTCACCATCGACCACAGCCGCGCCAGGGTTGAAGACCGTGTTGCAGCAGTACGGCATGTCACGATGCGTTATGAGAGGGTTGTGTTCACTGCGGGTGAAAAGCTCACGGCCTACGCGCAGTCCCTTCATGGCGACACCTCCTCGCACCTACAGAGTCTACCCAGATGCCTGTCTCGCGCGTGGCCTCTCCAGCACGTCGTGTGTGCCCGCCACTACTCTATCGGCGCTGTGCTACTAATACGCTTTACTGCCATTCCACGGCTGTTGTAGATAGAACGGTTTCGCGTGTCAATAAGCACATTTCCACGTGTTTTGGCGGCTTTCGCTGAAAAGCCACAGAAATATCAGGCAGATGCCCCTTGGCAGATGGGTCAAGCTGGAGTATACTCATATTAGTAATGCGGTCAAGTGGAATAGTCAGGCCTGAACGAGCGGTTGCCCGTTGCAGCGCGTAGATACTGGAGAACGGCGATGAGGGACACTATTGCATCAGCGGGCGTTGTGGTGGCAGGAGATCCAATCCCTGCTTCAGAGGGCGCCAGGATCCTCCGCAAAGGTGGCAACGCCGTGGATGCAGTAGTCACTGCCGCGCTGGCAGCCTGCGTCGCTCAGCCCCATAACGTGGGCCTCGGCGGCTACGCCGGAACCATGGCCCTGTATTCCGCGAAGCACCGGAAGGTGTTCACGGTAGACTTCGACGGCATCGCCCCCGCTCTTGCGTCGCCCGATATGTTCCCCGAGGACTCCTGCACATGCAATTGGGACATTTCCGATGACAGCGGCGCCACCCCGGGCGTCAACGAGTACGGCTGTCTTTGCGTTACCGCGCCGACCATAGTTGCCGGGCTGGCTACGGCCCTGGAGCATTTCGGCACCATGTCCTTCGCCGACGCCGCGCTGCCGGCCCAACAACTGGCCGAGTGCGGGTTCATCGTCAGGCCGGAGCTTGCGGAGGCGCTTGCGCTCTTCGCCGCTCATGCGGACCCGGAATCCCTCCGTGCCATCCTGCCCGATGGAAAACCCCCGCGAACCGGCGACATTCTAGTACAGAAGGACATGGCGGCGCTGCTGTCCAGGCTGCGGCACGAGGGAGCGTTCTCGTTTTATGCAGGCGACATCGCGGCGCGGATCGTTGAGAGGGTTCAGCGCGGCGGTGGAATCCTGCAATTGCAGGACCTCGCTGCCGTCCGGCCACGCATCGAGGAACCCATCCACGTATGCTGCGATGACTACGAGGTCTTCACTCCGCCGCCGCCCGCGGGCGGCATAACGGCCCTGCAAATCCTCAACGTGCTGCGCGAGGCGGAAGTAGCTCCATCCGATTTCGCCACCTGCGGCTACTACGAATTGCTTATCGACGCCGCAAGGTATGCCTGGGCCGACCGGTTCGAGTATCTGGGTGACCCGGATTTCACTCACGTGCCGATAGACTACCTCCTCTCGGAGCAGCGCGCAAGGGAAATACTGCGGGATATAAGCGCAGGCGCACCCGCGGCAGACATCTCCACCGCCAGCAGTTCGCCTCATACGGTCCATATCGTTGCTGTCGATAGGGACAGGAACATGGTATCGCTCACGGCGACACACGGCAGTTGGTTCGGATCGCTCATCGCCGTCAAAGGGCTCGGGCTGCTGCTGGGTCACGGAATGTCGCGCTTCGAGCCCCGGCCTGGACTGCCGAACTCGATTGCGCCGGGCAAGAGGATGCAGCACAATATGTCCCCGATGATAATCACCCGCGGTGGAGAGCCTTACTGCGCGAACGGGCTGCCCGGCGGTCGGAAGATCGTCAGCGTCCAGGCACTCCTGGCCCATGCTATCATGAGGTTCGGGCTCACCTGCGGCCAGGCGATCGATCTCCCCCGGTTCCACGTGGATTCCCTGGGGCAAGCGATCGTTGATTCTCCTGAGCTGGCCGAGCAGTTGCGCACGGCCGGGCGGAGCGTGCAGTTGTCCCGCAAGCGCCTCGGCGGACCCATCGCCGGCGTGCAGTTGGCGCGCGAGACAGGGCTGCTCCTGGCCGCTTCCGAGGCCGGAGACGCTTGTGTCGCGCTTGCGTGATTCGGCGTCCGCCAGCGGTGGTGAGAGCCGCTCATTCCGAAGAAGCGAGGAACTAGATGAAACTCAGGTCAACAACTCTCGCACTCACCCTGATATGCATCGCTGCCTGCTCGGGCACCGCGCTCCATGCCGGGGTGACACCCACCGTCCTGAACGTCAAGGACTTCGGCGCAACCGGCGATGGCAAGACGGACGACACGGCAGCGATTCTGAAGGCAGTTGAGGAGGGAAAAGCGAAACGGCTGCCGGTGTGCCTCCCCAGAGGGCACTATGTGATCACCAAGCCGATCACGCTCGAAAACCAGTCGCTCAAGAGCGAGGAACCGGGCGCGTGGCCGGCAGATACGGCGCCAATGCCCGTTCTTTTCATCAAGCACGACTCGGGACCCGCCATCACCGCCCGCGAAGGCGCAACCATACACGGGCTCATGTTCGACTACGAGGAACAGCGCGACAAGAAGCGCCCGCCTACCATTCTGCTCAGCGGCGGAGGCATCTGCATATCCAATCTGCTGATCAGGTATGCCTGGGACGGCATCATGTGCGACGGCAAGAGCAACTGCGGCCGACTGAACATCGAGAACGTCTTCATAGTCTCGCCGGGCGGCACCGGCGTCTATGTTGCGCTCACCTACGACCTTCCCACGCTCCGCAACATCGAGGTCTGGAACAATCTCAACAGACCCAACGTAACAGCGTTCAGGTTCGGCCGAAACGACGGGCTTCGCGGCAGCCAGTTGGTCGCGTTCCAGGTGCATACAGGTTTCGAGTTGGCCGATGACCCCAACGGGGGATGCTGGGGCACTTTCGTTGACTGCGGAACGGACGCGTCAGTACACGGCTGGAGGGCTGAAGGCAAGACCGGGCACACAGTCGGCATTACCGGCGGTTACTGGTGGAATCACTACCAATCGTTTATGCTCAACAACCCTAACTTGTGCATGCGGATCGGCAATGTCGAGATGCAAACGAATGGCGGGCCGGTGATCGACGCGAAGGCGTGTCACCAGTTGCTCGTGACCGGGTGCCGAATCGGCAGATCGATGGAAAACCCGACTGATCCATTCATCAACCTGCAGGCAGTGAACAGCTTTACGATGAACGGCTGTGTCACCAGTACTCTCAGCCCCGTATTCTCCCTCGGCAAAGACCTGAAGCATGCCGCGATCAACGGCAATGTTTTCGAAAAATCACGCTATGCGCGCATACTAATAGATGAGCGAAGCAAGGACGCCGACATTGTGTTCTCCGGCAACTCCGGCATGGAGCCACTCCCGTCCAACGATGCTTCCGGAAAGGCGAAGTAGGATAATGATCGCTCGTATTCTGGCATTGTGTATTGTAGCTTTCCTTGGAGCAGGACTGCTCCTCGCGGCGCCCGCGTTTTCAGCCTCGACACCGACGCAGTTGAACGTCAAGGACTATGGCGCCGTAGGCGATGGCAAGACCGACGACACCGCAGCGATTCTCAAGGCGGTTGCTGACGGCAAGGCGAAGAACCTGCCGGTCTGCTTCCCGAAGGGCGAGTATGTTATCACTAAGACCATTGAGATAGAGGAGCAATCGCTCACGGGCAACGAGCCGGGCGGATGGCCCGCCGACAGCGCGCCACTACCCATACTTCTGGTAAGGCATTCCGCCGGCCCCGCGGTGATCGCGCGAGAAGGCGCAACCGTGCACGGCCTCAGCTTCATCTATGATGAGAGTTCCAAGGAGAAGTTCCCTCCCTGCATTCAGCTCAGCGGCGGCGGCATCTGCGTCTCCAACGTGCGGATTCAGTACTGCTACGACGGTATCATATCCGATGGCAAGAGCAACTGCGGGCGCTTGAACATAGAGAACGTGTTCATCGTTTCGCCGGCGAACATCGGCGTCTACGTCGCCGACACCTATGATATTCCCACTATGCGCAACATAGAGGTCTGGAACAATCTGAACAGGCCGAACGTGACCGCGTTCAAATTCGGGCGCAATGACGGCCTGAGAGGCAGCCAACTCGTCGCATTCAACACGGCGGTCGGATTCGACTTGAGCTCGGATGATCCGGCCGGCGGCACGTGGGGCTCCTTTGTTGACTGCGGCACCGACGCCTGCGGAGTAGCGTGGAAGTCCGAGGGAAAGACCGGCCACACGGTGTCCGTTACCGGCGGGTTCTTCTGGAACCACCACCAATCCATCCTGATCCGGAATCCTGCCGTTTGCCTGCGCGTGGCAAACGCCGAACTGCAGTCCAACGGAGCGCCTGTGGTGGAGACTTCAGCCTGCCACACGCTCCTGCTCACGGGATGCAGGATATGCAGGGCCTATGAGAACCCGGGCGTGCCGTTCTTCGACCTGCAGGGCGCCAACTTGTTCACCATGGGACAGTGCGCAGTAGCGGGCCTCAGCCCCATCTTCAAGCTCGGCCCGGATGTAAAGGCCGCGTCGATCGTAGGCAACGTATTCGAGCCGTCACCATTCGCGCGCATCGCCGAGGACAAGAGAAGCAAGGACGCGGAGATCATCTTCGCCAACAACGCAGGTATGGAGCCAACGAAGAAGACAGAGGAGCCAGAGCAGAAGTAGGCTCAGGGCGCGCAAGACCACGACACACAGGACGAGTCTGCCTGGGAATCGCCACGACGAGGCGGTCAGAACCAGAGACAACGGAGCGGCGCGGAAATGAACAACTTCTTCAGTAGGCGCGAATTCCTGACCAGGGGAGCGGCCACGACCGGCCTTGCGGCGGTCGGCGGAGCGCTAATCGCACCCGCAGCCGGCGCTGCCGACCTGGCGATCAGGAAGACGATGGCAAACGCCCGCGATTTCGGCGCGAAAGGCGACGGCAAGACCGACGACACCGCGGCCCTCCAGAAGGCGTTCAAGACCTCGCCTGAGAATACCGCGATCTTTCTGCCGAAAGGCGAATACGTCCTCAGCGGCGCCATTGATATGAAGATGAACCAGTCGATCATCGGCGAACCGCTTGCGGCCAAGATCCTGGTGAAGCACTACAACGCGCCTGCGGTAAGGGTGCCTTGCGGGGCCAAGGTAGCTGATCTATTCTTCATCTATCCTGACAACCTGGACCCGGTCAAAGTAAAGGACGCCCCGGAGACGATCTCGCTGATCGGCAACGGTGCGGGCTATATCGACAACATCACATTCGTGGGAGCATTTGTCGGTATCGGCACGCCGAAGGGCGGCGCGAACTGCGGGCAGACGGTGATCCGGCACGTCAACGGCTTCGTGCATGACACGGTCGTCCACATCGATGGCAGCCTGGACATCGTCCGAATCGAGAACGTCCACAGCTTCGTGGCCGGCGGCCCCAATGATGAAAAAGGCTACTACCGCACGCATCGCAAGTGCTTTCACATGGGCGCAACAGACGGCCTGATGATCTCCAAGAGCTTCATGATTTTCGGCAAGATCTTCCTGCTCAAGGAGAACGGCAACCATGGCGCAGGGCTATCCAGCTACCTCTCGCAGTGCTGGGTGGAGGGCTGCAGCGACTACGGCATTCAGGTCAACGATGGCAGCCGGATCAGTATCGACGGCCTGGAGATCACCTGCGCGTATTCGAAGGCGTTGATCGAGCTCAACAAGGGCGCGTATGGACGGATCCATTCCTGCTATATGAGGGATTCGTTCAACTCGACCGGGGTCGTGATCAACGAAGGCTCCGGGGCTATCATCACCAACTGCGAGATGCATGGCACGCCCGGCTTCACGGGAATCAGGGTGAACACTAAGGAACGCTCGATCATCTCGCACAACTTCATCCATCATGCTGAGGTCGGAATCGCGTGCTCCAAGGACGCTGACGGCTATCTCATATCCGAGAACCAGATATCCGGCAACAATCAGCCGCTCGTCGGAGCAGACGCAAGGAATGCGCTCGTCAAAGATAATATATAGACGAGTTCGCATGCGGACGAGCGTTCTCCCCGCCTTCGGGTGCTACAATGGGATCAGGTTGGGACCCGAGAGTGAATAGACAGATGATTCCTTCAGCTCTTCTCTGCTGCTTTGCGCTGCTCGCGTTTGGCGTGGCGGTGTCAGCCAAGACGAGCAGCACGATCTACACACCTCAGAAGGTGGCGAACGCCCGCCGGAACATCGCGCGATACGACTGGGCGCGGCAGACCCGCGACCACGCGGTTGCGGCCGCAGGCGTTTACACCGGGCAGTCGGACGACTGGCTGTGGAACCTGGTCACCCCTCAGAGCATCCCCCGCGGAACGCAGGTCAACAGAGAGAAAGGCTGCCCCAAGTGCGGAAAGGCGATCGAGAAGTTCGGCAGGTGGCCCTGGACCGTGGACGTGTTAACGCGGCCATGGAAGATCATGTGCCCGTCCTGCAACGCCGTCTTTCCCACAAACTATTTCGCCAAGTTCTACGAGAGCGGCAAGGACGCGCAGGGCATTTTCAGGCCCGAACTGGCAGACCGGTCGCTCCTGTTCAACACCGAACACCCCGACCCCAGGGACCCGCTGCACACGTATGGCGTCGATGACGGCCTGGGCTGGAAAGACGATGACGGCAGCGTGTATCGCTTCATCGGGTTCTACGGGCACTATGGCTCCTGGAGGCACGTAACCAGCGCGCTCACAAACCTCCGCGATGCATACATCTACACCGGAGACCCCATCTACGCCCGGAAGGCGGGCATTCTGCTCTATCGGGCCGCGCAGTTCTACCCGGATATGGATTGGAACTACTGGCACAAGCTAGGGTTCAACAACAGCGATGGCGGCTCCGGCAAGGGCAAGGTCTACGGGCGGATATGGGAAACGGGACTGGCAAGGAGCCTGATGCTTGCCTATGACGGCGTATACCCCGGCCTGAACGACCCTGAACTGCTCAAGTACCTGTCGGCGAAAGAGGGCAAGCCGGTAGATGCAGCCGCTGTACGCAAGCTGATCGAGGACAACATCATCCGCGTGGTGCATGATGGCGTATTGGCAGGCCGGATATCCGGTAACGAGGGCATGCACCAGTCAACAATGGCAACGGCGGCGGTGGTGCTCGACGAGCCGGGCACGTCGGGCAAGTGGATCGATTGGCTCTTCGCCGACGGCGACGTCAACCGCGGCGATCCCACCGGCGGGAATATCAAGCGGCTATTCGACACCAAAATCGACGATGACGGAATGGGCTGCGAAGCATCGCCGATGTACAACTCGCTCTGGCGGCAGTTGTTCAAGGTGGTCTCCGAGGTGCTGCAGGACTACCCGAAGCACCGCGGCCCGAAGATCACTGACTTTCCGAAGTACAAGAAGATGTTCGAGGCGCCCGTCAGGCTCATCTGCATTGATAGATATGTCCCGAACATCGGCGACTGCGGCAAGGTGGGCTGCCCGGAGCTTACGGGCGTGAACCTGCGCGATCTCGTCTATGCCTATTCAACGTTCAAGGACCCCATCTTCGCCCAGATGGCGGAGTATGTCGCGCGGCTGCAATCAGCGCAGACGCACGGCGATATACTGGACCCGGAGCCGGAGAACGATCTGGAAGCGATCAGGGCCGTGGTCAAGGAAAAGGGGCCATACGTGCCCGGGACCGATCACCTTCCCGCTTACGGCCTGGCCATACTTAGAAGCGGCACGGGCGAGCATCAGCGGGCGCTGACCCTCTACTACGGTCGCAACATGGGCCATGCCCACAAGGACACGCTCAATATCGGCCTCTACGGCTATGGTCTGGACCTGATGCCCGACATCGGGTATCCCGAGCACGCCACCGTCTGGCCGTCGAGATACGAGTGGACCAGCAACACGATCAGCCACAACACCGTAGTGGTAGACCGGAAGAAGCAGGCGGAGTCGTTCTCAGGCACAGCCCGATTCGTAAAGCAGGGCGAAGGGATCTCGGCCGTTGAGGTCTATGCGGACAAGGTCTATCCGCAGGCTTCGCTGTATCAGCGCACGACGGCGCTGGTTGATGCATCCGAGAAGAGCTTCTACGTCGTCGATATCTTCCGCGTGCGCGGAGGCAAGGAACATCACTACAGCATCCACGGGCCGGAAGGCGAGGTCGAGGCCGAAGGGCTTAGCCTGGTTGCACAGGCCAAAGGGACCCTGATGGGCGAGGATGTGGAGTATGCCGCGAAGCTCGGTGACGGCACTGACTACTGGAAGGACGCAAGCGGATTTCAGTACCTCTACAACGTGCGGCGCGATAAGCGCCCGGGCGAGCGCCCATCCCTGACCTGGAAGGTCAAGGACACGTGGGGCGTTCATCCCAAACCGATAGATGTCCGGCTGCGCGTCAACATGGTAAACCCGCCCGGCGAGGTCATAGTCGCGGATGGCGATCCGCCGCAGAACAAACCGGGCGTGCCGCGACGGCTGACCTACCTCCTGCAATCGCACCAGGGAGACTCGACAACTTTCGTCAACGTGATCGAGCCCTACTCGGGCGAGCGCGTGATTAAGAACATCGAACGCACCGACAGGGGTGACACGGTGACGCTGAGGATCACACTCGCCAGTGGTCGCGTAGACTACATTACCAGTTCCAATAGCCTCCAGCCCATCCCCTCAGCCGGCAGCGCCAAAGCCCGGTTTGCCGCCGTAACGGAAGAGAACGGGAAGCGGCAGACGAAGCTGCTGGTGGAGTAGAGCCCCGGCAAGTACATAGCAAACGGGACCCGAGAGGTGCCTTCGCTCTCAGGTCCCGTGTACTATTTCTGAATGATCTGAGCTAGTGCTGCAGGGTGTCGAAGTGGGCCCACATGTCTCCGTGCCCGGACTGAGACGGACTCGAGTACCTGCGGATCACCGTATCCTTGGCAATAGCTCTGGCGTGCATATCGCAGTAGAGCACCGTAGTCTTGCCATACGGCTGGGAGTTGCTGCGGCCGCCGTGGCGCCCGGCCACGTTTCCATCGGGCATTACCCCGGTGTAGTTGAAGTCACCGCAAGCCCGGCAGTAAACGACGGGGTAGCCAGCCTCGAACGTTTCGGTCGTTCTGGCAATGAAATCGGTGACCGTGGAAATCGTATAGGAATCACACAGGAGCATGACCTTTGACGATCGCGGGATGCTCGATAGCTTGGTGGGCAGCATTGGTGGGTTGTTGTCCCGCCACTCGGCGGGGAAGAACAGATGGGGATACGGGACGCCGAACCCATACAGACGCGCAGTCCCTTTCGCGTCGAGATCTGTCCTCTTGTCCTCCTTCGGCGGCAGGCCTGGACATCGGTATATCCTGTCGGCCCTCATATACGGCTTGATGAACCACGACCACAGCAGTCTGTTGGCGCCGTTCCCGACGCTGTAAGGGGGAAGGCGACCATCATTCGCGTCCGCATAGAGCTGCATCGCCACACCGGTCTGCTTGATGGCGCTCAAACATTTCGTGGTCTGCGCCGTCTGCTTGGCGTTGGCGAAAACGGGGAACAGGATCGCCGCCAGGATCGCTATGATAGCTATGACCACGAGCAGCTCTATGAGCGTGAAGCCGCCGGCCCTTGTATTCTTGACTGAATCATTTGCTTTCATAAATGCACACTCACCATCTCTGGGGGTCCGATTATCCGACCTCCCTGTCCCATCGGACAGCTCAGGAATGGAGCCTTCGCGCCGGCCATTCCGGGGACTCGTGAGGACGTCTCGCGTCATTTCGTAACTGCGTTCCGGCCACCAGCGTATATGTCTGACGGCGAGACGTCCTCAGTGCCGGAGCCGGGTGTCAGGCTCCAGCACGTTTCTCGTCGCTATTCCTTAATGTCATCCTGAGAGCGCGGGATAATGACCGACACTACACCGCCTCCCAGGTCCTTCTTGGCGACTACGCCGGTTACCGTAGCCTGATTGCCGGTGGGCGGTGTCAGCGGCGTGAGCTGCTCGTTGATGAGCACCGGCACGCCGGCGTTGCCCATGCCGTCCGTGGCGCCGGAGCCGTCGTCAATGCAGAAGTACTCGTCGTTGACCGGGGTCACCTTTCCGTAGAACTTGAAGAGCAGCGCGGTCGCGTCCAGACCGACGCCGGCGATCGACTTGCTGGTCGTCGCAACCGGCGCCAGAGGCGTATCCTGGGCAAAAGCGCCATCGCTGCCGCCGACGAGGCTGATTGTGGTAGCCTTGAGCACCGGCTGAACGCCCGTCTTGTCGAGCTTGCCGGTGATGCGCACGACCTGCCCCTCGGAAACCTGGGTCAACAACTGCGAGGACTGCACGGCGATTGCTTTCGCTCTCGATGCGTCCTCAACGTAGATGATGTAGTTCTTCAGAACGCCGTTACCCACCGTGACGATAGCCCTCGGGAGGTCGATGATCGTTCCCGACTCCTGCTCGACGGCATCGGCCACACCGGTGGCAACATAGGCGGAACTCGGAAGAGACTCGACAGCGCCAAGGTCGGGGGCGGAGCCATAGTAAGGCAGGCCCACGTCCTCACCGGCGTCGATCGCCGGGTTGGTGTAGACGCCCGGTATCGATGGCTTCAGCCGGAAGTCAACAGCAGCAACGTTCTCGAACTGGATGTCGTTCGTCTCGAACTCGGTAGGGCGGAAAATGTGATCGTGGAGGTGCGCGTCCTCAGGGAACGGGCAGTTGGGCTCCAGGGCCGGGGGAGCAGCCGCCAGGTAGTCCGCTATGAAGCGGAGTCCGCCGGCGCCACCAACCGCTGCGGGTGAGAACGCGTTGTGCGAATGGACCAGGCCCGGATCATGGCCTTTGGATGCGATTCCTCCTGGGGGAAGGACAACCGGGTTGCAGGTATTCCACACGCCGTGGCTCACAGGGTTCCTGACCCAGACGATGTTGTTCTTGAGTATGTTTCGGTACTCGGTTCCTTCCGGATCGCCGGGCGCGGGCTCGTCGTCCGGAGTCTTGCAGACATTCCACGCATACTGGGTCCAGTCGCCGGTTGCGTCATTGACGCCCCACTCCAGCTTCGTCCAGTCGAGGATCCCGACGCACGTCTTGTTGAGGTCGGTGAAGAAGATTCCACCATTGAGGGCCTGCGGCGAGACGGTCGTTGCCGGGCCCTTGATGTAGATAGTGTTGTTGAAGAACTTGTTCTTCGTAGCGTTGTTCTGGCTGGCGAACGCACGAGTCACGCCGATCAGGGACTCGTCCGTTACGGCGAAGATGTTGTTGTAGAACTGGCAATCGTGGATGCCGTTAGCCGTAAGCATGACGCCGCCGGCCCCACCAGTCGCGTTGCGCGAATCACGGAAGATGCAGTTTCTAACGATGACGCCGGTTTCCGCGTAGGTCACGTTGTTCCACTGCTTCACGTCCAGGCATCGTGTGCTTCCGATGATCTCAAAGCCGTCGAATACGATATAGTCGGCTCTGCCAGAGTGGTCCGAACCGGCCGTAGCGTGACCGATCAGGACTACGGTGCCGTTAGCGGTTCTCGGGACTCCGCCTTCCTGGATGCTTCCGTCAAGGATGACCTTGCCCTGGGCGATATAGGTGATGGGGTTCTCCTTGGTGCCGGAGCAATAGCCTATGGTCCAGCCGTTGGCCGTGTTGGGCGCATAGTAATGCCCGGCCGCAACTATGACCTTGTCGCCGGGAAGCAGAATCCGCTGCGAATCACCATAGTTGAGGCTCTTCCACGGGTTTTCCTTAGTGCCATCGACGCCGGGAACGTGCGTCGCGGGGTCGGTGCCGGTCGTGGAAACATAGTAGACGGTTGCCCAGCCTGCTGTTGTCAGCAGGACGATGAGGATGGTTACGCACGCTATCGCGCACAGTAACCTGCCATTTGCGATCTTCACTGCCTTCTCTCCTTTCATCTCCGTGACTCCCAAATCACAGGCAGCACTGGAGCTGCCTCAGCAATCTCCCGACTTTCAGAGCTTATGATCGCATCCCCCCTATTTGTGTGCTTGGTTCGATATAGCGCCTGCGGAGAGGCGAGTAAGAATCGCAGGAAAATTGACGGACCGCTCGCCCCGGACACCGTCCGGGACAAGTACCTGAGGTTATACAAATGGAATATACCTAATACGCTTTAGTATTGTCAACTGGTATTTTTACTAGTTGGGCGATTTTTCCGCTGTTTTGGCGGCGGCAGCGTATACGACCTCTGCTCCAGGCCGGCAGAAGCTGGGAAAAGCCCCGAAGGACCTCATCAGGGGTGGTATTACGGGTATTGCGGGGAATTGCCATACTTGCGGAAAACACTCTCGCCGAGGGTACTCATCCAAACCGCGCCTCAGCTCTATGTATTGGACTACAGCGTAAGGCGCGTTGTTCCGCAGGCAAGCACGGCCAGGGCAAAGAGTGTCCTCATTCCGCGCGATCCGGCACAGGGTCCGCGGCTGCGAATGGGGCCAATTCGGCCAGCTGAACAATAATGCGTATTAGTAAAGCAGGGGGCCGCCAGAGGGCCTGCGACGCCCCATGACGGCCCACAAATCACGTCACATCAGCGATTCCACCGTCTCCAGCCACGCCCGCGCAATAAGCGCATGGCCCGCGGCAGTCGGATGGACTCCATCAGCCGACCAGAAAGCGGGCTCGCGGCGAGCCACCGCCTGGGCAAACAGGCCATCGAGGGGTATCAGCGTCGCCTCGAACTCCCGCGCCAGCTCCCTTACGACCTGTATCTTCGGGTCCAAATCCTCCCGCCACGTCTTCCTATCCTCGGGATACGGAAGCACGAACGGCTCCATCAGAATAATCCCGGCATCGAGCTGTTCGGTCGTTCGTGTAAGGATGTCCCGATACCCCGCCTCGAACTCCTCGGCGGAAGTAGGCGAGTTGCTATCGTATCTGCGCCAGACGTCATTGATGCCGATCAGAATCGAGACAATACCGGGCTGCAGATCTATGCAGTCCTGCTGCCATCGCGCCTGCAGGTCGCGCACTCGATTGCCGCTGATACCCCGGTTCAGGAACCGCACACCGGCCTCCGGGTATCGCGCACCGAAGAACGCGCTGGCCATATAGGCGTATCCGTGCCCCATGCTAGTGGGGTCGTCCCAGGCCCTCCCGGCGTCAGTCATGCTGTCTCCCTGAAATAGGATGACGGGTTCGTGGTTGCATTGATCATCGTGCGTATGCATTTCGTTTCTCCACTCCTTGCCGGCCGTCCGCCGACAGCTTCGTATACGACAACGCCGGGCCAGCCTCCTGCGATGCAGAGAACACGGCCGCTCGATTGATGAGCATGTACCGCGGGTAAAGGTACTACGTAGGCAGACACGGGAGGTGAACGCTATGCCGACCTATGAGTACAGATGCAAGCAGTGCGACTCGGTGTTCAGCGCGATGCAGTCGATCTGGCCGAAGAAGCGGACGAAGTGCCCCTGCTGCGGCAGCGAGGAAACCGAGAAGATCGTCTCGCGGTCCAACATCGGCAAGCAAGGTCCCGGCGGGCCGAGCGGGCCGTTCTGTTGAAAGAGGTAGACCGGCCACGCCAGTTGGCGTGTTTGAACTCAAGAGTGACGTCGGCTACCAGTCCCGCGAGTTCGGCACGGGCAGCCACGCCGCCCCCTGCTCTATCGACATCTGGCTCACGAGCCCGGGCAGCGTCATGTCCATCGCTTCGTGAAGCCCTATCGCCGGCTCCCTGTCCTGCGCGATCGTCTCGATGAAATCCTGAGTCATCAGATAGTCGGACCCATCATGCCCCGACTGCAGCATTTCCTCGGAGGGGTTCCGCCACTCCTCCGGCAGGTACTCATCCTCCATCTGCTCAAGCGGGAACCACTTGACCTCGTCAGACTTCGACCGCAGCCATATCTTCGCCTGGTCCCCCTGCCCTCGCGGCGCTTCATAGCAGCCATCGGTGCCCTGCAGGCTGTAGAACAGGTTGTGCGGCCGGTTCGAGAGCAGGTCGAGGCGAATTCCGACAAGCGCGCCCTTCTCCGTGCGGCACTGCATCAGCGTGGTGTCCTCGATCTCGTAAGCCTTGCCATCCGCATCCCGATAATGATGGCCCGACCCGACACACGAGACGCTCACGACCCGATCATCCATCCACTGCAGAATCGGCCCCAGACTGTGCGTGCAATACGTGTTGCCGTTGATCCCGGACTGCCACTTGCGCCGCCACGGGGTTGCCGTGAAGAGATACTGGACGCAGTGGAGGTATTCGCCCTCGGCGTAGTACATCTCGCCGAAGAGACCCGCCCGTGCCAGCTCGCGCACAAGCACCATCGGGCGCATATAGCAGGCATTCTCAGCCATCATATACTTCGCCTTGCTGGCACGACAGGCCTCAACGAGTTCCTTCGCCTCATCCATGGATACCGCCGCCGTCACCTCGCTAAGGACGTGAATGCCCCGCTGCAGCGCCGCGATCGACTGCGGGACGTGCAGGTGCATCGGAGTAGCAACGATCACCGCGTCGGGCCTGGCCTTATCGAGCATTTCCTCATAGGATGTGAATGCCTGCGCGCCGGTGCTCTCGGCGATGGCCCTGACCGCATCCTCGTTTATGTCGCACACGGCAGTGAGGGAGGCGCGCGGATTGTGGGCTACCGGCGCGAGAAAGGCCCGTCCTCTGCCCGCGGCGCCAACAATGCCTATGGATATATCTTTCATTTCGACTCCTGAAACGCTGATTCAACTACATCTGCATTCAGAGGCGACGGCATTCCCTCCTTCCCCTGAGTGCTCTTTCGTCAAGCTGAATCTGATTCTCTCGGACCCTGAAACGAGTTCAGGGTGACGGCCCCTCACGTCCGCCGCCGACATACACAATCCCCGGGTTCGCACATGCCGTCGCTGGTGTCGGTGTGAGCAGGCAGCAGGGAATGGAGGCTCCCTTCCCTCAACCATAAACCCTTAACCCTCGACCCCTCACGTCCGCCGCCATCGGGGAGCTATCGTCTGGCGGTGTAGCTGGTTGCAGGCTGGTCTGTCTCGCTGCTGCGTCACGCAGTAGCTGGCGAGGCCACGGCAGCAAGCTGGCGTGGTACTGGCGACGCGGGTGTGCCGACAAGTGGCTGAACACCCCCATGTGTGTATGACGGCGGCGGCTTACTCACGCTTGCCGTCAGATACAGTAAGTCAAGAAAGCAAGTCGGCTGGCTACCGCCGCCGACAGCTATAACCCTATAGGGTATTGACGGCTGTCGGTGGTGACGGGGAACTGCGACAGCCGCGCAAGGACATTATGTCGCCGACCGAGAAGCTTCCCATTGAAGCTGACAAGAAGGAGCTGACAATGGTCAACTGGGGCATCATCGGCTGCGGAGGAATCGCAAGACGGCGAATGGTCCCTGCCCTACCCGAGTGCAGGAACAGCAGGGTGATAGCGGTAATGGACGCCGACAGGACCGCAACGGACGAAGTTGCCGCTCAGATCGGCGCTCGCGCATATCAGAGCGAAGGCGAACTCCTGCTGAACCCGGAGGTCCAGGCCGTCTACATCGCCACGCCCGTCTTCCTGCACCACAAGCAGGTGATCGAGGCGGCGAAGGCCGGCAAGCATGTGCTCGTTGAGAAGCCGATCGCGCTCACGGTGGAGCAGGCCGAGGAGATGATCGGCGCCTGCAAGAGCGCCGGAGTCTACCTGACCGAAGGCTACATGATGAAGTACCACGCCCTGCACCGCAAAGCGAGGGAGATGGTCGCAAACGGCGATATCGGCAGCGTCGTCTTCGCTCGCGCGCAGCTTTCCTGCTGGTATCCCGATATACCCGGCGCGTGGAGACAGGACCCTGCCCTGGGCGGCGGCGGTGCGCTGATCGACATGGCAACGCACTGCTATGATCTGCTTGAGTTCATCATCGGCTCACCGATAGTGGACGTCTTCGCGCACGCCGACACACTCACTTTCAAGTATCCGGTCGAGGACAGCTCCACCACCCTAGTCAGGTTCGCAAACGGCGCTCACGGGGTTGTCGATGCATTCTTCAACGTTCCGGACAGCGCCGGACAGGACCGGCTTGAGATCTACGGCAACAAGGGCAGCATCCAGGCAGAAGGCACGATCGGCCAGTCAGGTTTGGGCAAGATGGTGGCCTACCTGAGCGATGCGTCAAAGGACTACGACCCTCAGCAGGCCAAGACCAGCCTCGATGTGACCGTCCGGGAGATAGACTACGTGCCCGTCAATATGTATGCCGCGGAGTTGGATTACCTCTCCGGCTGCATCAAATCAGGCACTCCGCCGACCGTCAGCACGGGCGAGCAGGGGCTCGCCATCCTCAAGATCGCCAGAGCGGCATACGAAAGCAGCAGAACAGGCGCGTGCGTTAAGCTGTAACCCTAACGCTGCACCAACTCCCTGAACCTTACCGCGCCGAGGGCCGACCTCGCTTCCTCTTCGTGCTTCAGAAACACGAAAGCGCTCTCCCACGGCTGCGCGAGCACCCGGCGTGCCCACCCGGACAGCTCTTCTTCGGTGTAGTCCGGCTTGCGGAGGCGAAGATAGCCCCATGATGCAGTGCTGATTACCTCCTCTATGGGACTTTCCTCAGTATCTTCGAGGCACAGGCTGCAGCCCTTCCCTCGCAGCAGACCCAGGACGTCGTCACCAGGCGACGCTGGCGCGCGAAACGCGAACGCGCACTTCACCCCATCGGGAATCAGCTCCAGGAAGCCCTGCAGCCTGTCGGCTTTGACGCTGAATGTCTTCGGGAACTGGAACAACACCGGGCCCAGCCTCTCGCCGAGCAGCGATAGCGTTCTGAAGAGATACTCCGTCTCCTGTTCTACGTCCTTCAGCCGCTTGATGTGCGTGATCCGCCGCGACGCCTTGACCGCGAACACGAAGTCCTCCGGCACTTGCTGGATCCACGACCTCAGCACCTTCTCGGTCGGCATGTGATAGAAGGTGTTGTTGATCTCGACCGTATCGAGACGTTCGGCATAGGCGCGAAGGAAGTCTTTGGCCGGAGTCCCCTCCGGGTAGAACTCCCCTTTCCATTCCTTGTAGTCATAGCCGCTCGTGCCAACGCGAACCCTCATCGCGGGCTATTCCTGCTCCTCGGCCAGGTATTCGTCGAGCTTGTCGAACGACTCGCTCCAACCTTCCACGCACATCTCTTTTTCTCCCGGCGGAATTCCCGAGTGCTGAAGGGTCAGTTTGGTCTGGCCGTCTATCTCCTCGAAAATGGCGGTTATCAGCATCTCCACCGGCCAATCGCCCTCCATTCCGTAGTACGACGCCGGAACAACATTACCGGCGGAGTCCGAGAAAGTGTCGATGACCACGAGCTTTTCCGGCTCCACGACTTCCTGATAGACCCCCTTGCTCCAGTAGTCCTGTCCCTCCGGGGACCTCATGCAGTAATGGCTGACTCCTCCCGGCCGCACATCCATCTTGCAGAACGGCGTGGTGTATCCTTTCGGGCCCCACCAGCGCATAACACGCTCCGGCTGTGTCCAGGCCTGCCATACCAACTCTCGCGGCGCATCGAACACCCGGGTGATCTGAACCGTTGCTTCGGCGGCGGTGCCGCGTGCTTCATCCATAGCCTTGTCCTTTCTGTCGCTGCTCGGCTTGTGTGATCGTACCTAGTGTTTCCCTTTCCAACTGCCGCCGGAAACGACCGCTCCGCCGCATGGAACTGGGTATACCTCCTCTGGCCGTCCGAACGGCAAGGAGGTGCGTGAGGTGCCAACAAAATGTGAACACGTGAGCGAGATCCGGGACGTTACACCCAGCGCGGAGGGGTGCGAAGACTGCCTCAAGACCGGTGACAGGTGGGTGCATCTGCGGATGTGCAAGACCTGCGGACATGTCGGCTGCTGCGATTCCTCGCAGAACAAGCACGCGACGAAGCACTTCCACTCCACCGGGCACCCGATCGTGCAGTCCGCCGAGGAGGGCGAGGACTGGATGTGGTGCTACGAGGACCAGGCCTATGTTTCGGCGTGACAGCCGAATCAGCATCCTGAGCCTGTCGAAGGGCGCTGATACGGCCCGTCAGGAGCAACCGTGATACAGCTCAAGAACGTCAGCAAGACCTACTCCGGCGGGATTCAGGCCGTCCGCGACCTCAGCCTCAACATCGACGCGGGCGAGACGCTGGTGCTTGTGGGCACCAGCGGCAGCGGAAAGACGACGGCGCTGAAGATGATCAACCGCCTTATCGAACCCTCCTCCGGCAGCATCCTCGTGGAAGACCGTGACGTAAGAGACTGGGACCCCATCCAACTGAGGCGCCGCATCGGCTACGTGATCCAGAGCGTGGGGCTCTTCCCGCATATGACCGTAGCCGACAACGTCTCCCTCGTCCCGCGCCTCATGGGCCAAGACCGGACCCGGAGCCAATCCCGGGCCGCGGAGGTGCTTTCGGCGGTCGGGTTGGAGCCCGATGAGTATCTCCGCCGGTATCCGGGTGAGCTTTCCGGAGGCCAGCAGCAGCGTGTCGGTGTCGCGCGCGCACTTGCCGCCGATCCCGCGATCATCCTCATGGACGAGCCGTTCGGCGCCCTGGACCCGATCACCCGCTCGGGACTTCAGCAGGAGTTCCTGGAACTGAAGCGCCGCATCCGCAAGACTATCGTCTTCGTCACGCACGACGTATCCGAGGCGGTGATTCTCGGCGACCGGATCGGTGCGATGCACAATGGCGCGCTCGAGCAGATCGCCTCGCCCCGTGAGTTGATGTCTCGCCCCGCCTCGGATTTCGTGGTCGAGCTTCTGTCCAAGCTGCGCATGCAGGTAGACGCCGTCCACGGCCTGCTGAACGGAGGTGAGACCCGCCCATGCTGAGCCTGACTCGGCATGCTGCGACGACCTATGAGCTTCTTCCAGTTCGTCTATGAGCGCCGCGAGGACATAATCGCCAGCCTGACCCGTCACATCTGGCTGACCGCCGTTTCCGTGGGTATGGCGGCGGTGATCGGGATCGCGCTGGGCATTCTGATGCTCCGGTTCCGCAGGCTCGCGGCCCCTACCCTTGGAGCGGCCGGCGTCGTTCAGACGATCCCCGGAATCGCTCTGCTGGGCCTGATGATCCCGATATTCGGCATCGGCGTCCTGCCCGCGATAGTCGCCCTGTCCGTCTACGCGATCCTCCCGATCGTCCGGAACACCTACACGGGCATTGCCGGTGTGGACCCCGCGCTGACTGAAGCGGGCGTGGGCATGGGTATGACAAGCCGGCAGCTTCTGATGCTTGTGCAGCTTCCGCTCGCGCTCCCGGTGATGATGGCGGGCGTTCGCACTGCAACCGTCATCAGCGTCGGCGTTGCGACTCTGGCCTCGCCCATTGGCGCGGGTGGACTGGGAGACCAGATATTCCAGGGCATCCACATGGTAGACAACAACATGATCTTCGCCGGAGCGATACCCGCCGCGCTGCTGGCGCTCGTTCTGGACGGGCTGCTGGGGTTGATTGAGCGAGGGCTGACCCCGCGCAACCGCCGGAAACACGAGAAGCAACCGGCCGCTCCCGGAGGCTCGAAATGCGGATGAACAGATCGCTCATCGTTCTGTTGCTTCTTCCCGTCATGCTCCTGCTGGGCTGCGGGCGCGAAACGGACACGATCGTGATCGGCGGCAAGAAGTTCACCGAGCAATCGATTCTGGGCGAGATGTATGCGGCCCTGATCGAGAAGAACACCAACCTGAAGGTGGAGCGCCGGTTCTGGCTCGGCGGCACCCAGGTCGTGCATCAGGCGATCCTGCGCGGTGATATCGATATGTATCCGGAGTATACGGGCACCGCGTACCAGGTCATTCTGAAGCAGCACCGCCTCAACAGCCCGCGCGCCGTCTACGACTACGTCAGGCGTGCCTACTCCAGGGACTTCCACCTGCAGTGGCTGGAGCCAATCGGCTTCAACAACACCTACGCCCTCACGATGCAACAGGACAGGGCCAGACGCCTTGGCATTAGCACGATATCGGACCTTGCCGAGAAGAGCGACGGCCTGTCCGTGGGGCTCGATCCGGAGTTTCTGGAACGGCCGGACGGCTGGCCCGGTCTGCAGCGGGCTTATAACCTCAAGTTCGCGGCCAGGCCCCGGCAGCTCGACCCGGGCATAGTCTACCGCGCGGTAGCCAACGGCGATGTTGACGTAGTCGATACCTACTCCACCGATGGGCGCATTCCCGCGTTCAAGCTCACGATCCTGCGCGATGACAGGCGCTTCTTCCCTCCCTACTACGCCGCACCGGTGGTTCGGAACGAAGTCCTGAAGGAGCACCCCGAACTGGAGCAGGTCCTGAACAAGCTCGCCGGACAGATAAGCGAAACCGAGATGCAGCGGCTGAACTATCAGGTCGATCAGCAGGGAAAGCAGGCAAAGGATGTTGCGGCGGAGTTCCTGAAGCGCAAGGGCCTGCTCTAGTCCCCAGTATGTTTACGTCTCGCAACAGGCACGGTAAACGATAGGCAACGCCGGCCGCGGACGCGCCACCGGCAGACGCTGGGGGAAAACCTGATATTGAACACCGGCAGCACCACCCTTACCAGGCCGCCGATATTGCTCGGCTACACCTATGAACCCGCGGAAGCATACAAGGCACGGGACGAGAACCGCCTCCTGGCCATTCGTCTGGAGACCAACCGCTCGTGCAACCTCCGCTGCCGCTACTGCTACGCGGAAGGCGGGGAGCGACTGCAGGACGAGCTGAGCTACGAGTTCCTGGCAGATATCATCCGCCAGGCGCACGATCTCGGGGCGCAGTCTATCGTTGTCATCGGCGGAGGGGAGCCGACCCTGCACCCGCGTTTCCGGGACTTGATAGCGTTCACGGCCTCCCTCGGCATGGTCCCGATGGTGTTCACCAATATGACCACCATCACCGGGGGGCTTGCCGGGTTCCTGTATGAAAACAACGCGTCCGTTATGGGCAAGTTGGACTCGCTCCGGCCCGATGTTCAGGACTACTTCGCCGGGCGAAAGGGCGCATTCGAGGAGATGCAGCGCGGCCTGCAGAACCTGATGGACGCCGGTTTCGCGGCCCCCGATGATCCTCACCGTCTGCGCCTCGGCGTGTCCTTCGTCAGCAACCGGATGAACCTGGACGAGCTCGAAGACGTCTGGCACTTCTGCCGGCGCAACAGCATTTTCCCTAACATAGAAGTCCTGACGCCCACCGGCAGAGCGAAGCAGGACTTGGCAGACCAGGGGCTTGAGACAGACGAGATTCACGAGTATAAGTCCCGCCTCCTGGACATCGACAGGACCTACTACGGCTTCGACTGGCTGCCCTACACTCCCCTTACCGCCAGCGGGTGCCTGCAGCATCTCTACAGCCTGTATATCACGATCGAGGGCAACGTCCGCCCGTGCGCGCCGACCAAGTTCGACGAACACCCGGACCTGAAGGAGGACGGTGTCTACCCTCACAACGTGCGCATTCGCTCGCTCAGCGCCATCTACAAGGAGCCGCTGTTCCGCTACGTCCGGGAGATCGACCGCCATCTGGAGGGCAGATGCGGCGGCTGCGAACACCTCGACGAGTGCATCGGCTGTAGAGGCTACTCGTATGCGGTCGGCGTCAACCAGGGCAAAGACCCCTACGCCGCCCTCCGCGGTGAGTGCCTGCAGTGCTCAAAGGAGAGCTGACAGATGAAGCACATCGAACTCATATCAGGCGACGATCTGGAACTGCGGCTGGCCCGCTACCTGCAGCAGGGGCGAATGCCGGACGCGTTCCTCTACATCGGCGATTCCGGTGCGCAGAGCTGGCTCACTCTGGACAGCTCCGACGCGTTTCCGATAGCGGCCCGGCTGCAGGACCTGCTGGAGCGGAGCATTCCGGAGTTGATCGGCCTACTTCCGAAGTCGCCCGATCTGGTGAGCCTCGGCGTCGGAAGCGGAGAAAAGGAGCGCCTGCTGCTGGAAGCTATGCTGCAGGCAGGTTCGCCCCGCTACATCGCGGTGGACATAAGCGCGTCGCTCGTCCGCACGGCAGTTGACACGGCAGCGAGCATTCCGGTCGATACGACCGCGATTGTCGCGTTCGCTGAAGACTTGCCGCTGATTCGCAGGCACTGGAGCACGCCCGTCGTCCTGTGCCTGCTGGGAAACAACTACAGCAATTTCGACCCCTACGCTCTGTTGGCGCTGGTCCGCGAGCAGCTTGAGCCCGGCGATATGCTCCTGTTCGATTGCCACCTTCTGCCGGAGCAGGGCGAGCAGGCGGTCGAGGCGGTCTACGGCTCCCGGCAGAACGCGCTCTTCAACATGAACCCGCTGGTCCAGCGCGGAATGAGCCCCGACGATTGCGAGTTTCATCTGGAAGTGATTACCGTCGATTCCCCTGCCGGCCCTGTCCGCAGGACTCACAAGTGGCTGCAGGTGACAAGGGATGCCGCGGTAACCTGCGGCCCGGTCGAGGTAGGTCTTGCCGCGGGGTCCACTATCGAGCTTGGGTTCACGTTCAAGCACACTCTGCCGCAGGTGGAGGTGCAACTCGCCCGGCAGGGCTTTGGGATGATCAAATCGTTTGCGGACCCAACTGGTGAGAACATTCTGGTCCTCGCAAGGCCATACGCGTAGAGGTGGCACATGAGAGTGCACATAGACAACTCGTCCGTGAAGCCCGAGTCCCGGGCTTGCTACGGCTGTGAGGAGTTCGGAAGACTGACCCGGGCGATGCTCCACCGCCCGGGCCCTGCCCTGAAGCTGATCAACGAAGACAACTACCGCGAGTGGCTCTTCGACCGCGTTCCGGACGTCGAGCGCTTCGCGGAAGAGCATGACAGGTATCGAGAATTGCTCACTTCCCTCGGAGTGGAAGTCCTGGAGCTTGCCGATTACGTCAACGGAAGCCGCCCTCTGATAGACCGCATGCCGAACCTGATCTATCTGCACGATGTTGCCGTCGTCAGCAGCCGGGGCGCGATACTCTCCAGGATGGCGTGGGAAGCCAGGCGCGATGAGCAGATAGTGGTAAAGGAGGCCCTCGGAAACCTCGGCGTCCCGATTATGGTCCAGTTCGACAGGCCGGACGAGGCGTTCGAGGGCTGCCTTCTGTTGTCGCCGGAAACGGTCCTCGTGGCCGAAACCGAGCGCCATTCGAGGGCCGCAACGGCGAAGTTCGCCGAGGCGGCGCTTCAATTCTTCGATGAAGTGATCTACGTTGATGTTCCCAAGGCCCGGCGGTACATGCACCCGGACACTATCTACAACCGCGTGTCGCACAAGCTCGCCCTCGCCTACCTGCCCGCCTTCAAGACAACCTACTCGATCACCCGCTTCGGCATCGAGCAGGTGGACTTCGAGGAGCACATGCGGCACAAGGGCGTCGAGATCATAAACGTGTCTGATTCCGAACAGCGGCGCCTGGCATGCACGTTCGTCCCGCTGGAACCCGGCGTGATGCTGCACTACGATACCGCGCTGGACGCCGAAACACAGAGAGCTCTTTCGCAGAAGGGAGTCGAGCTGGTGCTTTTCCATCCGGACGCGATGACCGCCGGAGGAGGCAGCCTGCGCTGCATAACGCTTCGGCTCCGCCGGCAATAGACCGTCGACATCGAACGGACACCTGGTGATCGTCGGCATGCCGGCGGAGCTGAAATCCGAGCCTGGAGGGATGATAATGACACAACAAGTGCTCACCCAACATGACCTGCCTCCGATGCCACTCGACCAATGGGAGGACAGCCTGCTCTACTGGCAGTTGATGAGCCAGATTCTCGGCAAGATCCGGCTGAAGCTGCACCCGTGGATAAACCACTGGTGGCACGTGCCGCTGTACATAACGCCGCGCGGCACCACGACCGGCGCCATCCCTTACGGAGACTCCAACTTCGATATCGAACTCGACCTGACCGACCACAGGCTCGTTCTCCGCACCGGCGACGGGAAAGTGATGGGCTTCGCGCTGGACGGACGCCCCATAGCTGAGTTCTACAACCACCTCTTCGATATGCTGCGCTCGGTGGGCATAGACATAGAAATCCTCGCCAGGCCCTACAAATGCAAGAGCACGGAGCCGTTCGCTGCCGACCGGGTGCATTCGACCTATGATCCCGAGGCCATCCACCGCGCATGGTCGGTGTTGAAAGTAATCGAGCCGGTATTCAAGGAGTTCAGGAGCCGGTTCATCGGCAAGTGCAGTCCGGTCCACCAGTTCTGGCACAGCTTCGACCTGGCCTGCACCCGGTTCTCCGGACGGCGCGCTCCCAACGAGGGCATCGCCGACCCCGTGGGCAAGGAAGCCTACTCCCACGAATGCATAAGCGCCGGGTTCTGGTTCGGCGATGAGAGCCTGCCGATGCCGGCGTTCTACTGCTACACATGGCCGGCGCCCAAGAACCTGGACTTGCAACAGCTCGACCCGCCGAAGGCATTCTGGCGGGATGTCCACGGTTCACCGCAGGCGACGCTGCTCTACGACGACCTCAGGAAGATGGAGGACCCGCGCGGGGCGTTGCTGGCGTTTCTGGAAAGCTCCTATGAGTCGGGCGCTATGCTGGCTAATTGGGACCGCGCGGAGCTGGAGCGATAGGCCTCAGTTCCTGCGACGCCGCGCCCGCCATTCCCTCGCCCATGAACCCTCAACTCCGTCCTGTCTTTCGCTTGTGAACAACATTTAACTGAAGTTTCAATCTTTTGATGTACAGAAACGGCCTTCTCGCCGTCTTATAATTATGGGAGGGAAAATTCTCAGCTAGCAGTGGACGCTCAGCCGGGCCGTCAACTGGACCATCAACCACAGCCCGTTGAGTGCAAGATACGTAATCTGGCTCCCGCTCGAGCGGCATCTGCAATCCCGCCCGAAACAGAACCCCCTATCCGCAACCTCCGGCAGCGAGTTAAGAATTGTCAAGCGGCTCCAGAGGTTGCCGTTCCGGCGGTATTTGGTTATAATGCCAAATAAGAGGAAACAGCTACAATGAACAAGCGAGCATACGAGGAGAGAGCAAAGATCATCAAGGCCCTGGCGCATCCGAGCCGGCTGATGATAGTGGACGCGCTCAAGGACGGCGAGAAGTGCGTCTGCGAACTGCGGGAACTGGTTGGGGCCGATATCTCGACCGTGTCAAAGCACCTCGCGCTGATGCGGGAAGCCGGGATACTTGCGGATCGCAAGGTCGGCCTGCAGGTATTCTACAGCCTGCGCTGCCCGTGCATCACGAGCTTCTTCGGATGTATCGAAACGGTAATGAAGTCGAACGCGCAGGACAAGATGGAACTGGTAGCATAGGTTCTGCGTAGGAAACCAGGTGGCTCCGCGGAGCCTTTTTCTTTATGTTGGCGTTTGGTGATTTGGCCAAACTGCCAATTATGGATGAGTGGTGTCAACTGGAGACTGATGTATGAGTTGGAAATCGGAGTGGAAGAGCCTGCTGGGAATCGCAGCGGTGTTTCTGGGGTTCTTCTACCTTCCCATAGGCAATTCGAGATTCGATAGCGCGGTTCTGGAAGCATTCCACCTCGCAAAGTGGTACGCGCAGGAGCACGTGCTTCTGTGCCTGATTCCCGCGTTCTTCATAGCGGGCGCGATAGCCGTCTTCGTGAGCCAGGCGTCCGTGATGAAGTACCTCGGCCCGAAGGCGAAGAAGACGCTGGCATACGGCGTCGCCTCGGTTTCGGGCACTATACTCGCGGTCTGCTCGTGCACGGTGCTGCCTTTGTTCGCGGGCATATACAAGATGGGCGCGGGGCTGGGGCCGGCGACGGCGTTTTTGTACTCGGGGCCTGCGATCAACGTGCTGGCGATCATTCTCACCGCGCGAATCCTGGGACTTGAGCTTGGCATAGCAAGGGCTGTCGGCGCGATAAGCTTCAGCGTCATCATCGGCCTGCTCATGCACCTTATCTTTCGCAGAGAGGAGATGCACAAGGCGGCGGAGATGGCTGCCGTACCGGAAGCTGACGCCGCGCGGCCCCTCTGGCAGAACGCGGCGTACTTTGCATCCATGGTCGGTATACTCGTGTTCGTAAACTGGGGCAAGCCGGCGCAGGAGGTCGGCCTGTGGAGCAGGATCTACGCCGTGAAATGGCCGATAACAGAGGCGTTCGCGGCTGCGCTCGGGGTGCTCCTTGTCAAGTGGTACGGAGTGAAATGGTGGAAGATCGCGCTTGCGGCGATTCCCGCGGTCGGCGCTGCCGCCGCGGTTCCGCACGAGCCTATGATCCCGTTTGCCGTCGCTATCATCGGCCTGTCGATCGCGCTCAGCACGAGCGAAGGCGAAGGCAGCGAGTGGATGAACTCCACGTGGGGATACGCCAGGCAGATCATACCGCTTCTGTTCTTCGGCGTGCTTGCTGCAGGCGCGCTGCTCGGCCGCCCCGGACATGAGGGGCTGATACCATCCGAGTGGATCACGAGGGCGGTCGGAGGCAATTCATTGAGCGCGAATCTGTTCGCGTCGGTCGCCGGAGCGTTCATGTATTTTGCGACGCTGACGGAGGTGCCGATACTGCAAGGGCTTATCGGGAGCGGCATGGGCAAAGGGCCGGCGCTAGCACTGCTGCTGGCGGGTCCCGCGCTGTCACTTCCGAGTATGCTCGTGATCAGGAGCATTATGGGAACGAGAAAAACGGTCGTATTCGTGGGGCTGGTTATCGTGACGGCAACGACGGCAGGGATGCTCTACGGGACGTTTTTCTCATAGGGAGGTAACCTGTGGTGAAGCTGCAGATTCTGGGCACGGGATGTCCAAAGTGCAAGAAGCTGGCTGAGGTGACGGAACAAGCCGCAAGCGAACTTGGCCTGGACTTCGAGATTGAGAAGGTATCGGAGATATCGGAGATCATGAAATTTGGGATTATGATGACGCCGGGGCTCGCGGTGGACGGCGATGTGAAGGTGTCAGGCAGGGTGCCAAGCGTAGAAGAACTTAAGAAGATGATCGCTTGAGGGCAGAATTGGAGGCCACGACATGAAGAGCAGTTGGATCAACAGAACGATGCTGATAGCCGCGGCGCTGGTCGTCGCTTTCGCGGTCGCGGTGGGAAGCGCGGAGACAGACACCAAGAAGCCGGCCAAGCCGGCTGCTAAGCCGTTGCCCAGGCTGTTGGAGCTTGGTTCGGAGAAGTGCATGCCCTGCAGGATGATGAAGCCGATCCTCGCAGAGCTGGAGAAGGAGTACGCGGGCCAACTCAAAGTCGAGGTTATCGACGTTGCCAAGCAGCCATCGGTGGCAAGCAAGTATAAGATACGCAGCATCCCGACGCAGATCTTCTTCGACGCTAAGGGCAAGGAGATATTCCGGCACGTGGGTTACTATCCCAAGGCGGATATCCTGAAGGCGTTCAAGGACAAGGGCGTCAAGCTCACCCCTCCAGCGAAGCCCAAGAAATAAGGCAGGGGAACAGGACGGACTGAAGTTTGGAGCAGCTATTTGCGGCACTCACGAAAGCGGTCGAGGGTTCAGCACCCATCGCTCTGACAGCCTCACTCGTGTGGGGCGTGCTGAGCGTGGTCTTGAGCCCCTGCCACCTATCAAGCATACCGCTCATCATCGGGTTCATCAGCGATCAGGGCAAGCTCACGACTCGCAAGGCATTCGGGCTGTCGCTCCTGTTCGGATTGGGAATTCTGATTACGATAGCCGTCATCGGAGTCGTGACCGCCGGGATGGGGAGGATGATGGGCGACCTCGGCGCGTGGGGCAACTACGCGGTGGCGGCTGTGTTCTTCGTGGTAGGACTGCACCTGGTTGGCGTGATCCCGATGCCGTTCTCCGGGCCTGGCAACGTAGGAATGAAGCGCAAAGGCATGCTGGCCGCGCTTGTGCTGGGACTGGTGTTCGGCATCGCTCTCGGCCCGTGCACGTTCGCTTACATGGCTCCAGTGCTCACGCTGACATTCAAGGTGGCGGCGTCCGCGCCGCTGTATGCGGTGCTGCTGCTTGCAGCATACGGGATAGGGCATTGCGCGGTGATCGTTGCAGCCGGCACGTCCGCGGAGGCGGTTCAGAACTACCTGAATTGGAACGAGAAGTCCAGGGGCGTGTCTGTCGTGAAGCGGATTTGCGGCGTGCTGGTGATCCTGGGCGGCGTGTATCTGATCTACGCAACGTTGTGATCGGCAGCTCGAAAGACTAGAGGAGGAGCACAATGACTGATAGGAAATGCGGATGCTGTGGAAGCGGCGGCGGAGTCCCGCAGGACAGCGACATCAAGGAATTCGTGAAGGAGAAGTACGGGCAGATTGCGGTGGAAGCCTCGGCGGGAAGGCAGACGAGCTGCTGCAGCAGCGGCTCGAGCAGTTGCTGCGGCGAAACGAGCAAGGACGCGATCACCCGTGACCTTTACACTGAAGCAGAAACCCAGGGCATTCCGGTCGAGGCGCTGCTTGCATCTATGGGCTGCGCGAACCCGATCGCGCTGGCGAATCTGAACCCGGGCGAGGTCGTCTTGGACCTGGGCAGCGGCGGCGGCATAGACGTGCTGCTCTCGGCTAAGCGAGTGGGCCCGACGGGTAAGGCCTACGGGCTGGATATGACAGACGAGATGCTCGCCCTGGCTGAAAAGAACAAGGCTGAGTCCGGGATCACCAATGTCGAGTTTCTTAAGGGAGAGATCGAGAACATCCCGCTGCCGGATGCATCGGTTGATGTGATCATCAGCAACTGCGTGATCAACCTCTCCACCGATAAGGACCAGGTACTGCGGGAGGCTTTCCGGGTGCTCAAACCCGGCGGCAGGTTCGCGGTGGCGGACATCGTGCTTACTCAGCCAGTTTCGGACACGGTCAAGGAGCACATCGGCCTCTGGACCGGCTGCGTGGCAGGGGCGCTGCTGATCGACGAATACAAGACCAAACTGGTGCAGGCCGGCTTCACGGACGCGGATGTGGAGATCGTGAAGACCTACGGCAGGGACGATGTGGACGGCCTTGTTCCGGAAGACGTGATAGAGGCGCTGGGCGAGGATGGCGTCGAGCAGTTGATGGCTTCGTTCGTCAGCGCTTTCGTGAGGGCGAAAAAGCCCACGAAGTGCTGCTAGAGGACTTCGGCCGCCGTATTCCGTGTTTCATCGATTCAGTGGTTCCGTGTTTCCTCTTGATTGCATTGCCCGGGGTACGCTTGACACGGGGCCGGGTGGTTCCTATACTATCGTTGGATCAGGCGGCGCCGGTTTGCGGCCGGAGCGCGGCTGGGCCTGAAAGATAGGCAACAGGTTATTGAGCCCTGTGGGACTAAGAGATTTGTCCCATGGGGCTTGTTTTATTTGGATTGCAGATCATAGGATCCGGGGTTGGTGGCGGTTGGAGAGCAGCATTCAGAGGCGGAAGGCGCGGGTTGCCTGGCTGTCAGTTATCTCGAACATCACGCTTGTTGTGCTGAAGGTGGTGGTCGGGGTTGCGATCGCGTCTGTATCGGTCATCTCCGAGGCGATACACTCCGCGACGGACCTCCTTGCCGCGCTGATAGCGTTGTTTGCCGTCAGGAGTTCGGGCAAGCCGGCTGATGAGGAGCACCCGTTCGGTCACGGCAAGATAGAGAACCTATCCGGCACTATCGAAGCGGTGCTGATCCTCGGCGCGGCGGCGTGGATCATCTGGGAGGCGGCACGGAAACTGCTGCACCCTGAGGCTATGGCCGAACCAGGCTGGGGCGTGGCTGTGATGGGCTTTTCGGCAATCGCCAACCTGGTTGTCTCCAGTATGCTGTTCAAGGTAGGGAAGGAAACCGAATCGGTTGCACTGCAGGCGGATGGGTGGCATCTGAGGACGGATGTGTATACGTCTTTGGGGGTCATGGTCGGGCTCGGGCTGATATGGGTAGCGGAGACGCTCGCGCCAAATCAGAACTGGCATTGGATCGACCCGGTTGCCGCGATTGGAGTGGCGCTTCTGATAATGAGGGCTGCGTATGGACTGACGATCGAGTCGGGCCGCGATTTGCTGGATGTCAGCCTGCCCGCCGTCGAGGAACAGTGGATTCGGGAGTACGTCGGCGGCCTGAGGGAATCGGTGAAGGGCTTTCACCATCTTCGAACCAGGAAGTCAGGCTCGCACAGGTTCGTGCAATTCCACCTGCTGGTCAGCCCGGAGATGTCGGTCGATCAGTCGCACAAGCTGCACGATGACATCGTGCGGGCTATCAAGGATCGGTTCCCGGCCTGCTCGGTGACGATTCACATAGAGCCGTGCGACGCGACGTGTAAGCAGGAGTGCGTGGAGGGGTGTCTGCTGCGTGAGGAAGAGCGGTTGGAGCTTAGGCGGAAATAGAAGGAACCTGGCCGCCGCCGGCAGCGTCATGCAGACAAGCGTGAAGCAGCGGCGGAGGCAGGCGTGAAGGCTCGCGGTTACTACCCCATTCTTGCATTGGTCCTCTCGGGACTCTCGGGAGTGCTGCTTGCGTACGCGCTGCCCTCGAAGGGAGTAAGCCCTCTCGGTTGGGTCGCTTTCCTGCCACTGCTGCTGGCGGCGCGGATATCGAGACCGCTCATTGCAGCGGGATGCGGGCTGGTGAGCGCAGTTGCGTGCGCTCTTGTGCTCGCCGGACCGATATTCGGGGATGCGCAGTTCGGGAATCTGGTTGCGGCGTTCGGCGCGCTGGGCGCGGTATTAGCATTCGCCGCCGGGTCCGCGTCGGCAGCCAGGAACATCCATCCGATGGCCTGGCCGTTTGTTGTGGCCTCGGCGGGGGTGACCGCTGAGCTGCTGAGCTTGTCATTCTTCCCGATCAACGTGGCGATATCGCAATATCAGAACCCGGCGATGCTGAAGCTGGCTTCGTATACCGGAATATGGGGCGTGAGCTTTCTCATCTGGCTGGTCCCGGCGGCGCTGTGCACTCGCTCCTGGCGCAGGGCGGCGCCCGCGCTTGTGATCGCTGCTCTGGCGCTGATCGCGTCGGCGATTGTGGAGTTTCCGGATGAGGACTCCCGGGGGGGCGTGCGTGTCGCGGCGATTCAGGCCCCGGATTCGTTTAGGGCAAGCCGGGCAACCAGTAAGATCAAGGGCCAGGCCGATATAGTCGTCTGGCCGGAGCACTGCCTGAAGTGGTCGAACAACAGACCGGCACGCGCCGCGAGGTCCAATGGCGTCCATCTGGTAGCCAACCTGCGGGAGAAACATCCTGGCCGGAACCCCTATAATGTGGCGTGCCTCTACGGGCCTGATGGGAGCCTGATCGGCATGCAGCGCAAGCGTCGATTGTTTGGCCGCGAGAAGTTCGTATTCACGCCTGGTACGACTACCAGGACAGTCAGGTGCGGCGAGATCACCGCGGGGCTGCCGATCTGCTTCGAAACACAGTTCAGCGGTATCACTCGCAGCCTCGTCAGGCAGGGTGCTGAAATAATACTCGTGCCGGTGCACGATCCGGAGTCGCCTAACGGGCAGTTCAACTAACTGCATGCCGCCGCAGTCCGCTTCAGAGCGGCGGAACTCGGGGTGCCGGTTGTTTGGGCGGAATCAACCGGGTTGTCGAGCGTGATCGACAGGCACGGAAGGATCGCAGAGCAAGCGGAACTCGGGCCGGTGCGTGCAGTTGTCGCACGAGTGGAACTGCGAAACGGCAGGACCGTTGCTTCAACCGGCGGAGACTACTTCGCGTACGGGTGTGCGCTCGTAACGGCAGCCGGCCTGATCGCAAGCGTTGTCGGAGGCAGGAGAGGCTCGCGCCGGAAGGCTGCCCGGCGTCAACTCAGCTCAGCAACTCCTCGCTCAGTTGCCTGAGTGAATCGTCGTCCGCCAGGACCAGCAACACATCTCCCGGCTGAATGACGGTGGCGCCGGACGGGGTGATGATCTGGCGGTTGCGATTGATGAGGACAATGTCGACCCTTTCCGGCAGGCCGGCCTCGACGATCTGCTTGCCGACGATCTCCGCCGACTCCGGCACGCGTATCTCCGCCAACCGGCACAGGATGCACTCCTCCTCTCCCATATCATAGCTGGCATCAACCTCCGGCCGCAGCGGGGCATCCACGCCGACCAGCTTGGCGAACTTCGGGATGGAAGAGCCCTGGAACAGCGCCGATGTTAGGACGATGAAAAACACGAGGTTGAAGATCATATCGGCCTGGCTTACGCCGGCAAGAAGCGGAAAGGTAGCGAGAATGATGGGCACGGCCCCGCGCAGTCCCACCCAGGACACGAACGTCTTCTCACGTATGTTCAGGCTTCGGTTGAGCGCCAGAGTCAGGAAGACGCTGGCGGGCCGGGCTACAATCATAAGAAATGCCGAAACAATCAGCCCGATGCCGACAACAGGCAGGAGACGGGAAGGGAAGACGAGCATACCCAGGGTCAGGAACATCGTGATCTGCATCAGCCAGGCGAGCCCATCGTGAAAACGCATAAGGCTTCGCTTGTGTATGAAGTGGGTGTTGCCCATCACTATCCCGGCTATGTAGACGGCCAGAAACCCGCTGCCGCCGATGATGGTCGCGCCGCTGTAGGAAAGGAGGACGAGCGCGAGCGTCAGCACCGGGTAGAGGCCCTCATACTCCAGCCGCAGATGGTTGACCACAAAGACCATCAGCCTTCCTGCCACGTATCCGATGGCCCCGCCAATCAGCATCTGCTCGGCGAACAGAGGAATAAGACCGGTGAGTGAAGTGTCGGGCGACCCGATCAGCCCGACGATGCCCACGGTCAGGAACACGGCCATGGGATCGTTGCTTCCCGATTCCAGTTCGAGAAGCGGCTTCAGGTTGCCTCGCAGACTGACGTTTCTGGACCTGAGAACAGCAAAGACGGCGGCGGCGTCGGTGGATGATACGATCGAGCCCAGGAGAAGCGCCTCGATCAGCGAGAACGAGGTGACCATACTGACGAACCAGCCCATGAGCAGCGCCGTGACCACAACCCCCACCGTGGCGAGGGCCAGAGCAGGCGCCAGCACCGGTCGGACACTCCGCCAATCGGTGTCGAGGCCGCCTGCGAACAGTATCAAGGCAAGCGCCACAACGCCGATCGAGCGCGCGGTGTTGGGGTCATCGAACTGTATCCCGCCGGGCCCTTCGGACCCTGCGATCATGCCTATCACCAGGAACAGAAGAAGCGCGGGAACGCCCAGACGCGCTGATATGCGGCTGGCGATGATGCTCACCGACAGCAGCGTCGCGGCGATGAATATGAGCGGCTCAACTGAGCTTAGGGCCGGCAGCATTGGTTAATAGCTCCCCCGCTTATATTACCGCAAGTAGATACCCGTAGCAAATGCAGAGCCAACCGGTTCCATGGCTCCAACCGACTAGCCCGCCCGTCGCCTTGACCTTGGCTTTTCGGCACACGTATAATGGTAGGTGTTTGATCGAGCGTAAGGCCCCTGTAGGACAGGGGCTTTACGGTATGTACGGGGACTGCACATGAGAGTATTGGTCACGGGTGCTTGCGGGATGCTCGGATCGCTGGTCGTCGCGGCGCTGAAGGGCAAGCATACGGCGGTTCCGACGGATGTGCTGCCGGAATGCGAAGTCATGGACATCTCGGATACGTCGTCCGTGTTCGATACCATCAACCGTGTGCGCCCCGAGATGGTGATCCACTGCGCCGCAATGACCGACGTAGACGGCTGCGAACGTGACCCGGACGCCGCGCACAGGATCAACGCCGTCGGGACATGGAACCTGGCCTGCGCGTGTGCCTCGATCGACTGCCCCATCGCCTACGTCAGCACGGACTACGTATTCGATGGCGAAAAGGGCGAGCCCTATACGGAGTTCGACACGCCCAATCCGATGAATCACTACGGCGCAAGCAAGCTGGCGGGCGAAAACGCGGTGCGGGAGTTGTGCCCGAAGCACTACATCGTGCGCACGTCGTGGCTGTTCTCGCCGAATGGCAGGAACTTCCCGCTTAGCATCCTCAAGGCGGCCGAAGTGCGGCCGGAACTCAGGGTGGTGGCGGACCAGGTAGGATCTCCCACATACGCGAGGGACCTGGCGGAGTTCCTGGTCGGCCTGGTAGGATCGCCGCTGTATGGGACTTACCACTACACGAACTCGGGGCAGTGCTCGTGGTTCGAGTTCGCTCAGGCGATATTGAACGCGGCTGGCAAGAGCGAGGTAAAGATTACGGCGATCACCACGGCGGAATGGCCGACGCCTACCAAGAGGCCGAAGTTCTCAGTGCTGCGGCACTACAGGATGGAGCTTCTCGGGCGAGATAACGCAAGGCCCTGGCAAGAAGCGGTAGCCGAGTTCGTGGCATCGCTGTAGAACCCGGTTCCGTGTTTGAATTTGCTTCTCGAATAACTTGGAGTTTGTTTCGGAATGGACTATAGCAAAACAGTAAACCTGCCGAAGACCGATTTCCCGATGAAGGCGGACTTGCCTAACAGGGAGCCGATGTTCCAGAGATTCTGGGAGGACAACAACGTCTACCAGGAGATCGCAACCCGTGAGGCTCCTAAAGGCACGTTCATCTTCCACGACGGCCCGCCCTACTCCAACGGCGACATCCACATGGGCCACGCGCTGAACAAGTCCGTAAAGGACTTCATCGTGCGCTATCACGCGATGTCCGGGTATCGAGTGCCTTACATTCCCGGCTGGGACAACCACGGTCTTCCCATCGAGCAGAAAGTGGCGGAGGAGTTCCGCAAGAAGCACCAGTCCCCTACGAAGCTCGAACTCCGAAAGGCCTGCCGCGCCTACGCCCACAAGTGGATCAACATCCAGATGGAGCAGCTCAAGCGTCTGGGGCTTATCAGCGACTGGGACAACTACTACTCCACCATGAGCGCGGAATATGAGGCGACCATCATCAAGGTTTTCGGCGAGATGGTGGAGCAGGGCTATGTGTATAGGGGCCTGAAGCCGGTTTACTGGTGCATCAACGACGAGACGGCGCTCGCGGAAGCGGAGATCGAATATGCCGATCACACTTCGCACTCGATCTTCGTAAGGTTCCCGCTCGTTTCGGACCCTAACGCCCTGTTCGAGGCGCACGGCAGCGCCTACACCATCATCTGGACCACAACTCCCTGGACGATACCGGCGAACCTGGCAGTAGCGGTACACCCGGACTACGAGTACGCCTTCGTGGACGCAGGGAATGATCGCTACCTGGTCGCCGCTGAACTGGTCGGGCAGACGATGAGCGCGGCGGGTATCGAGAAGTACTGCGTGGCGAAGACGGTCAAGGGCAAGGACCTCGAGGGAATGGTATTCAAGCACCCGATCTACGATCGGGAATCGGTGCTCGTCCATGCTCTTTATGTCACGCTGGAGGACGGCACCGGCGTGGTGCACACCGCGCCTGGTCACGGGCGTGAGGACTTCGAGACAGGGCGCAAGTACGGGCTCGAAGTGCTGAACCCGGTCGATGGCAGGGGCTTGTTCACAAAGCAAGCCGGGCAGTTCGAGGGCCTGCACATCACAAAGCAGGGCAATCAGGCAGTAATCGACGCGCTGCGCGAGAACGGCAACCTGATGGCGGAAAGCAAGATAGAGCACAGCTATCCGCACTGCTGGCGCTGCCATAAGCCCATCGTCTTCCGCGCCACTGAGCAGTGGTTCGTGGACCTCGACCATAATGACCTGCGCAAACGCATCCTGAAGGAGATAGAGGACTCGGTCGTCTGCTATCCTCCGGAGGGGCGGAACCGGCTGTACGCGTTTATCGAGAGCTCGCCGGATTGGTGTCTTTCGCGGCAAAGATCGTGGGGTGTAGCGATTCCGGTGCTCTTCTGCAACAAGTGTCAGGAGCCGATTCTGAGCAAAGAGGTTATCGACCTCGTATATCAGGACGCGCTGGAGAACGGATCGGATTCGTGGTTTGCTAAGGACGTGTCCGAGTTCGTGCCGGAAGGCTTCACGTGCCCGCACTGCGGCGGCGCCGAGTTCACCAAGGAAGAGGACGTCCTGGACGTGTGGTTTGATTCCGGTTCCAGCAGCCGCGCGGTAACCGAGAAGGTCTACGGCACGTTCAAGTCCGACGTCTACTTCGAGGGCTCGGACCAGCACCGCGGATGGTTCAACAAGTCGATCATCATCAGCACCGCGACAAGAAGCGGGGCTCCCTTCAAGGACCTCGTTACGCACGGCTACGTGCTGGACGCCGAAGGCAAGAAGATGAGCAAGTCCGGCGGGAACGCGATCCCGCCGAAGGAAGCGATCAAGAACATCGGCGCGGACGTGCTCAGGCTGTATATCTCATCCCTGAACTACTTCGAGGACGTGCGATTCGGCCAGGAAATGTTCACGCGGGCAATCGACGCGTATCGCCGGATCAGGAACACGTTCAGGTTCATATTGGGCAATCTGGGCGACTTCGACCCGGCGAAGGACGCAGTTGCATACCCAGACTTGGAGGAGTTGGACAAGTTCGCCCTGCACAGGCTGCAGGAGCTTGTGGGCGATTGCACCCAGGCCTACGAGGGCTATGAGTTCCATAAGGTATATCAGGCGGTACACAATTACTGCGCGGTGGATTTGAGCAGCTTCTATCTGGATATCCTTAAAGACAGGCTGTATGCCTCAAAGGCGGACTCGAAGCTGCGGAGGTCGGCGCAGACGGCGCTCTATGTGGTGATCTCGGCGCTGGTGCGCACGATGGCGCCGATACTTGTCCATACCGCTGAGGAAGTATGGCAGGCGATGCCGGCCGAAAGCGAAGAGTCCCAAAATAGCTCGGTTCACCTGTCCGCTTTCCCGGAAGTGAACGAGGGTTGGATGGATGCCGGTCTGGCGGCGCGCTGGGCGAGGATCAACGAGGTGCGGGACAAGGTCCTTGCGGCGCTGGAGGAAGCCCGGCAGAGCGGGAAGATCGGGAAGCCGCTTGAGTCGAGGGTAACGATCTCGGCTCCGGCGGAGTTGTACGCATTCCTGAAGCCTTACGAGGCCGTGCTGCCGTCCGTGATGATCGTTTCGCAGCTGGAGCTGAAGGAATCGGACGGACCGGAACTGACCGTAGACGTGCAGCCGCCACTTGGCGAGAAGTGCGCGCGGTGCTGGCTGGTGCTGGAGTCGGTCGGAGGCCACAGTGACGCACCCGAGCTATGCACTAGGTGCCACGAGGCTCTCGCCTGAAGGGACCAAACACGGAACCACGGAAACGCGGAATCACGGAGCACAGAAACCGGGAGCACGCGGTTGGCGTTGATTGAGGAAAAGCTGACGGGGGCAGTCATCGCCGCCGCAACGGAGGTCCACAGGAGACTTGGCCCGGGCTTCATGGAGTCAGTCTATGAAGAAGCCCTCAAGATGGAACTGGCCAAGCGTGGTATTGCGTTCGAGAGCCAGCGAAGGATCGAGGTGCTATACGATGGCAAGGCCGTTGGCGTCCATGTCCTGGACCTGATGGTCGAGGGAAAGATCATAGTCGAGCTCAAAGCGGTCGAGGTATTGCAGCGGGTACATTATGCCCAGCTTCGGTCGTACTTGCGCGCTGCCGGCCTGAAGGTTGGTTTGCTCCCAAATTTCAACAGTTCGATGCTCGCCATTAAGCGCATAGTCAACTGAACTTCCTTCCGTGATTCCGAGATTCAGTGGTTCCGTGTTCGTGTTCTTGTTCTCCGGAGGCAGACGTGAATAAACAACTGGATCTAGACAGATACAAGAAGCTGCTCCTGGCGGAGAAGGAGCGGTTGGAGTTGGAGCACCGGGCGGTGAACGGCGACATCGCGGACCGCAGCAGTGAGCTTGCCGATTACGATGACCACCATCCGGCAGACGCCGCAAGCGAGACCTACGAGCGCACGAAAGACTACGCGCTCGATGAGAACTTCCAGGACCTGCTCGAGAAGATCTCGGAGGCCCTGCGCAAGATCGACGACGGCACCTACGGCATCTGCGACCGGTGCGAAAGGCACATCAACCCGGACAGATTGCGGGCCATCCCCTACGCCACCCTATGCATCGAGTGCCAGGAAAAGCTTGAGAGACGTTGATTTGAATCGAAAGAACACGATCTGGTTCTATGCGTTCGCAATCGGTGGCGTCATCGTCGATCAGATCACGAAACTCCTGGCCCGCGCGAACTTGACTGAAGACAGGGCGATCTCCGTCATCCCCGGCGTCCTTGACCTCAGGCTGGTATACAACAGGGGGGCGGCATTCGGGGTGCTGCCGGATTGGGCGCCGCTTTTTGTCCTCATCGGCCTGGTTGCCATTTTCGCCATAGTGCGGCTGAGAAGAGTGGGCAGCGCTTCACTGGGCCTCTCGACCGGCCTCGGGCTTCTGCTGGGCGGCGCGCTGGGCAACCTGATCGACCGAATCCTGTTTCCCGGCCGCGGCGTGACGGACTTCATCGAGCTATCCGTGAAGCTGGGCAGACACCAGTGGCCGACGTTCAATGTCGCCGACATTGCCATAGTAGCCGGCGCGATATTGGTCCTGTTCCACGTATATGTGATGGAGAAACTGCGTAACCACGAGCAGCCAATCGATGAGCGAGACCAGGAAGGCGACACCGGGCAGTAACCTCTAATGCGAAGTACACTGTTCACGATATTCGGGCTACCCATCAGATCGTACGGGCTTATGATGGTCGTAGGGTTCACGCTCGGCATCTGGCGCGCGACCCGTATCTCGGTGAAGCGCTACGGGATCGAGAAGGACAGGGTCTACGATATTGCGCTCGCCTGCCTGTTGAGCGGAGTGATAGGCGCGAGAATCGTCTACATCCTGCTGAACCCAGGAAGCGAGAACTGGGGAGATTTCATCGCGGTGTGGCAGGGCGGACTGAGCTTCCACGGAGGGCTGGCGTCGGCTATGGTCTGCGGTTATGTCTACACGCGGATCGCCAGGCTGTCCTACTGGCAGGTGGCGGACTTGGTGGCGCCTTCGGTGGCGATCGGATATGCGTTCACTCGAATCGGCTGCTTCCTGAACGGCTGCTGCCACGGCGGGCCGACGAGTCTGCCCTGGGGCGTAAGCTTCCTGGAGAACGGCGTCACGACGCCGCCATCGCACCCCACGCAAATCTACGCGTTCCTGGCGAGCCTGCTGATATTCTGGCTGCTGACCCGCGTCGAGAGAATGCGCCGCAGGGCCGGTTTCGTCTTTGTCGCCTACGTGGGGCTGTACTCGATCTACAGGTTCCTGATCGAGTATCTCCGCAGCGGATACTCCGCTGAGCCGTGGATGTTCGGCTTGACCGAGGCACAGGGCGTGAGCCTCGTCGTTATGGCGTTATCCGCGGTGCTGACGCTGACGGTGTATCGCAAGCCGGCTCCGGCGGAGGCGTAGAGCGCCTAGCCTGCCATCCTTCCCTTCTTCAGCCACAGCGCCCTCTCCGCCGTGCGCCTGCCCGTGAAGCGTGCCACGGCCATGTCCGCTTCAGTGGGAAGCTCATCCGCGTTTGGGCCGCTGACGGAGCTTGGGCCATAGGGGGTGCCGGCGGCGAACATCGCCGGATCGGCATAGCCGGGCGCGACAACGATCATCCCCAGGTGCATCATCGGGTGCAGCATCGCAAGGATGGTGGACTCGTTTCCGCCATGAAGCGTGCTGGTGCTGGTGAAGACGGTACAGACCTTGTCCACCAGCTTCCCCGCCATCCAAAGCGGCCCGGTCCTGTCGATTATGAGCTTGATCTCCGCTGACGGATTGCCGTAGCGGGTCGGGGTACCCAGGAAGATCACGTCAGCCCATTCGAGGTCTTCGTTGGTCGGCTCGGGGTAGAGCTGCTCCATTTCATCGCGCGCTGCCAGCCAGCGCTCATCGTTGGCGATCACTTCCTCCGGGGCCAGGTCGAGGGCCCGCCTCATCCGGATGTTGGCCCCCTCGATCTCTTTGACGCCCTCTGCAATACCCTCGGCCAGCGCGCGCGTATTGCCGTAACGGCTGTAGAATGCGATCAGCACGTTGAGTTCCATGACAATCCTCCAGACAATCAGCCTCTGCAGTTATATCCAGTTACGCCTGCCCGTCAAACACGTGCGATTCCGCGAAATGGTACCCATTCCGGCGGCGTTACTGCACATCGCCGATCTACGGAGGATAGCGCGAGTGCGGCGTCAAAGGTTGATTACGTGTTGAGTCTGGAACACAAGAACAGCAAAGGCGGTTTTTGCAACTGGCATGACTAACAGAGAACGCGTTTTGGCGGTACTTCACTACGAGAAATACGACCGGCTGCCCATCGCACACTTCGGCTTCTGGGGCGAGACTCTCGCCAAGTGGGCCGAAGAGGGGCACTTGACGACCGAGGAAGCCCAGGGCTGGGCCGACGGCAACGAGGTCGAGAAGTCGATCAGCGAGAAACTTGGCTTCGACCTCAACTACTACTCCTGCTTCAGCAGCGCGACAGACATCATCCCCGGATTCGAGGGCAAGGTAGTCGAGGAACTGCCGGACGGGTCGCGGAAGGTGATGAACAGCCACGGAGTCGTGGTGCTTCAGAAGCCCGGAGCGGGATCGATCCCGGCGGAGATCGAGCACCTGCTGAAGGGCAGAGCGGAGTGGGAAGAGCACTTCCTTCCGAGGCTGGAGTATACGCCGGAGCGGGTCGGGATCAGCGAGGAGACGGTGGCTTACCTGGAGGACCCGAACCGCGGCGACCTGCGCGGGCTGCACTGCGGGAGCCTGTTCGGGATGATCCGCAACTGGATCGGGGTCGAGGGATCGGCCTATATCTACGCGGACGAACCCGACCTGTTCAAGGAGATGATCGATACCGTGGGCGAGCTTTCGTATAAGTGCGCGGAGGAAGCGCTGAATCGGACCACGGCATTCGACTTCGGCCACTTCTGGGAGGACATCTGCTTCAAGAACGGGCCGCTGATCAATCCGAGGTTGTTCGATGAGATGGTGGGGCCGCACTACAAGCGCATCACGCAGCTCCTGAACAGCAAGGGGATCGATATCGTCTCGCTGGACTGTGACGGCTGCATCGACGCGCTGGTGCCGACCTGGGTGAATAACGGCGTGAACACGATGTTCCCGATCGAGGTCGGGACGTGGAGGGCCGACATCAGACCGTGGCGCGAGCAGTTCGGCAAGGAGCTTCGCGGCGTGGGCGGAATGGACAAGGTGGTGTTCGCGCACGACCGCGCGGCGGTAGACGCGGAGATAGAGAGGCTCAAACCGCTTGTGGAGATGGGTGGTTTCATCCCCTGCCCCGATCATAGAATCGCGCCGGACGCCGAATGGGACAACGTGCGGTATTACTGCGATAAGATGCGGGAGACGTTCTGAAGGTTAGAAGGTTCGAAGGTTAGGGCCGGAGCAGACATGCTCCGGCCTTTTGCGTCTTATTGCTCCACGTAGGCGCAGGCGGGGATTTTGATCTCGGGCTGGTGACACCGCGCGGCACGGGACTGCGGAGTAGTCGGCAGCTATGCGGATGTGCTAACATTCTACTAACGCGACCGGAGCGCCGCTGGACGCGGCTCAGGATGCTCCGAGTCACCCACAGATAATGGGGGAACACCGTGAAACGGAGATCTGTGCTGGCCTTACTGATGGGTTTGCTTGTGTGTGGGGCCGCCTGGGCGGCGGATGTGTCGGCGTTTATGGGCGACATCGCCACGCTGAAGAACTTCAAGGCGGAACGGGCTTCGAGCTGCGATCCGAACCTGGAGAACGGCAACGGCGATGCGCGGCCTATCGCGCCGGGTGCGACTCTGACGCTTGCCGAGTTGAAGGGCCCGGGGCGGATCACGCATATCTGGTGCACTATCGCCCACAACGAGCGATTCTACGGCAAGAAGCTGGTCCTGCGGATGTATTGGGACGGCGAGGAGAAGCCGAGCGTCGAGGTTCCGCTAAACGACTTCTTCTGCGAGGGGCACGGGCTGGATTATACAGTGAACTCGCTTCCCTTCCGCGTGACCTCCAACGGCCGCGCGCGCAACTGCTATTTCCCGATGCCGTTTGCGAGATCGGCGAGGATTACGGTCGAGAATCAGGGCAAGCAGCCCTGCCACGCGTTCTATTACTATATCGATTGGCAGAAGCTCGACAGGCTTCCCAGGGACACCGCGTATTTCCACGCCACCTACCGCCAGGAGTACCCGTGCGCGAAGGGCAAGAACTACCTGATCCTCGACGCCGCAGGCAAGGGTCACTTCGTCGGCTGCAATCTCTCCGTGCGCACGTCCGAGCCCGGATGGTGGGGCGAAGGCGATGACTTCTTCTATGTTGACGGCGAGGAGGTCCCGAGCCTGAAAGGCACCGGCTCCGAGGACTACTTCTGCGACGCCTGGGGCCTCCGGCAGCAGGACGGCCTCTTCTACGGCACGCCGATCATGGAGGGCGACGGCTACAACAAGCGCACGACCTCGTATCGGTTCCACATCACCGACCCGGTGCCGTTCACGAAGTCACTGGTGATGGAGATCGAGCACAAAGGTGCGAGGCACCTGCAGGACGGCAGTTGGAACGGGTTCCTGGAGCGCTTCGACGACTTCTCCAGCGTGGCGTATTGGTATCAGGCCGAGCCTCACAAACCATTCGCTCCGCTGCCTTCCGCCGAGGAACGGCTGTACAACACGGGCGTGGGCGTGGTCGAGGGGCCGTCGCTTGTGCAAACAGCAGTCCCGGAGAAAGGCCCCGCGCCGGTCCAGCAGGAACACAGGCTGTTCTACACCCCGACCGACCAGAACGCCGCGCTGACCGTGAAAGTGCCTGTCGCCAGGGCGGGCAAGTATCAAGTGACTGTCAGGTGCACGAGTTCGTGGGACTACGGCATCTACCAGATGCTCCTGAACGGCAAGCAAGTCGGGCGGAAGATGGACCTGTTCACGGCTGACGTGCGTTCCGCCCCGCCGGTCGATCTCGGCGTATTCGACCTGCCGCAGGGCACGTTCGACCTTAAGTTCCAGTGCGCCGGCAGCAATCCCGAGTCCAAGGGCGTGTATTTCGGGCTTGAGGAGATCGAGCTGGCGCCGGTCAGGTAGGGAGTTGGAAGGTTAGGGATGTCCTACGTAAGCAGGCGGACGGAGACGTTTACGGAGTCGGTGATACGGGAGATGACGCGGAGGTGCGCGGCGGTTGATGGCGTCAACCTCGCGCAGGGGTTCCCCGACTTCAACCCGCCGGAGGAGTTGGTCGAGGCCGCGATTCGCGCGATGCGAGACGGGTTCAACCAATACGCGATCACGTGGGGCAGCCCCAGGCTCCGTGCCGCGATCTGCGAGAAGGTCCGCTCCTACAACCACATCCAGGCCGATCCTGACCGGAGCATCACCGTCACCTGCGGAGCGACCGAGGCGATGATGTCTGCGCTGCTGGCGATTATCGATCCCGGCGATGAGGTCGTGATCTTCGAGCCCTACTACGAGAACTACGGCCCGGATGCGATAGTCTCCGGCGCGAAGCCCGTCTATGTGCCGCTCATCGAGCCGGGTTTCCAGTTCGACCCGGATGCGCTGCGGGCTGCTTTCTCGGACCGGACCAAGGCGATCATCATCAACACGCCTCACAACCCCTCGGGCAAGGTTTTCACGCGCGATGAACTGGCGCTGGTATCGGAGTTGTGCAACAGATACGATGCGCTCGTGGTGACCGATGAGATCTACGAGCACATCCTCTACGATGGCGCGGAGCACGTATCGCCCGCCTCGGTGCCGGGCCTGGAGGACCGCACGATCACGATCAGCGGCTTGTCGAAGACGTATTCGGCCACCGGCTGGCGGATCGGCTATACGATCGCGCCGGAGCCGATCACAAACGCGATCCGTAAGGTCCACGATTTCCTGACCGTAGGCGCGCCGGCCCCGCTGCAGGAAGCCGGAGTCGCGGCCATGCGGATGCCGGATGAGTATTACACCAAGCTGGCCTCGTTCTACCAGCACAAGCGGGATATCCTCTGCAGCGAACTCGCCAATGTCGGCTTTGTGCCGTTCGTGCCGAAGGGCGCGTATTATGTGCTGACGGATATATCAGCATTCGAGGCAGAGGACGACACCGAGTTCGCCATTCAACTTGTAAACGAGGTCGGAGTAGCAACGGTGCCGGGCAGCAGCTTCTATTCGACGAATGAACTCGGCCGAAGTAAGATCAGGTTCGCGTTCTGCAAGACCGAGGAGACGCTGCGCAAGGCAATTGAGAGACTGAGGAAAATGCAGACACGGAAACACGGAATCTAGGAACCACGGAAGGATTTTTCGTCTTGGTTCCTTGTTGGTCCCTTACCAAAGGAGGATGGCATGCGTTATATGATCCTGGCAGCAGTGGCCCTCATCGCACTGGCAACAGCTTGTTCGGCTGTTGAGTATAAGAAGGACACGCTGCATTTCAAGAACCTGCCGGAGATCGAATCGATATCTTTCGAGAGCGCGTTCTACGGCTACAACTCGGGCGTGAACCGGCCGCTGACGGGTGGCGAGCCGGCCTATGACTACAGCGCCCACGTGATAAAGGACGGCGACGTCTACCGGATGTATGCGGGCGGGCGTTGGAGGCGGCCGGGCATAGATCGAGCCGACGGCGACCACGTGATGCAGTACGTCTCGAAGACGGGAGCCGCGGACACCTGGAAAATGCCGCGTGACCGGCCTGAGTTCTGGATCGGCGCCGAAGAGGGCAAGAAGGACGTGTGGTACTCCGGCAACTGCCTAGAGCCAGAGGTGCTGAAGGTCAATGGCAACTACTATATGTATACGCAGGTCGAGATCGGCAAGGGCAACCCGATCGACCTGCCGGGCCAGAGGGCAACGGGTTCAGCGGACCGAATCCAGCTATTCACGAGCAAGAACGGCACCGACTGGACACGATTCGCCGAGCGCGGCGCGGTGGTGAACATCGAGAAGCCTCAAGTGACAGCCCTGCACCACCAGGAACTGCTCTACGTCCCGTGGGACAAGGACAAGCGCCCGTTCTGGATGTATGTGGCGATCAACCAGGATGGCAAGTTCACGGGCTACAGCCGCATCCGCAGCGCTGACCCGATGGCGTTTGACTATCGGCTCCGTGAACCCGGAGTCGGGTTCGCTCAGCTCGGGAACCAGTGCGCCTACGCGAAGCAGGCGCCGGGCGGGCCGCTGTTTGTGCGGATTACGTTCACGCGCGACGGCGACAGCGGCAGGATGGTGCCCTCGCTGCAGTTCTCCCGCGATGGGATACAGTGGTTCTGGGGCGACGAGGGGCCGGTGAAGCTGGACGGCAGCAAGCACGAGAAGAACAAGAACTGCTACTTCCTGGGCATTTCCACCATCGACGGCACCGGCGAACTGGAATGCCTCGGCAACAACCGCTTCAGAGCTATCTACGCCGCCACAACATGCGCGACTCCCGTCGCCCCGGAGATATTCAGCTCCGAGATCGGCGTAGGTGAGTTGATCTTCACCATCAATCCCGCCAAGAGCGCGAAGTAGATGCAGGTTTGGAGGGGGAGTCGATCCCCCTCCAGACATCAATCACCTCTTGAGCAACTCGAACGCGTAGAGGTTACCGTCGTACGCGGCTACGTACAACTGACCGTCGATGAGCGGCGTCGATGCGACCGGCGAGCCCAGGTTGTAGCTGCAGATCTTCTTCCCGTCCGCAAGCGTTAGAGCGTAGAGATACCCGTCGCTCGATCCGACGTAAACGACACCATCGGCGATGGCCGGTGAGGAGTTGACGTCGCTGATGTCCCGCTTGTAAGGCTGCAGAGAGGAAAGCGCTTTGCCGGTCTGATAGCTCCAGAGCAGACCGCCGTCTTTGATCGAGTAGGCGCACACTCGGCCGTCAGCGGTGCCCACGACCATCCTGTCGCCGGAGACCGCAGGCGAGGAGGCGGTGTCGCCCACCTTGTCCTTGCCCGTCCACTTGACCTCTCCTGTCGATAAGTCTACGGCCACGGGAACGCCGTTCTGAATAGTGTAGATGACTCCGCCGGCGACCGCGCAGCCGTGGAAGTCACCCGCCAGCTTCCACAGCTGTTCACCGGTCTTTGCGGCATAGGCATACCCGCCGGCCCGCGTCATCAGGATAAGCCGCCCGTCGCTGACCACCGGGATCACGTAGCAGCTCGGCCACCAATCGCTCCTGGCGTGGGTCGTGGACCATATCTTCTTCCCGCTGGCGCCATCGTAAGCGCCCACATACGAAGCCGCGCCGACAAAAACCATTCCGTCCGAGAAGGTTGTCGCGGCCACTTCCCATCGCTCGCGGCTTCTGTCGAGTTCGGCCTCCCAGACGAGCTCGCCTGTCAGACGATCGAACGCATACAGCCAACCTGCGATGGAGGTGGCGAAGACCTTGTCCTCCGACATGCCTACATTGTTCTTGATGGCGCTGTCGGTCCGGACCTTCCACTTCGGTTTCAGCGTCTTGTCGAAGACACGCACGCCGCAGTCCTTCAGGTCGCCAGAGTCGCTGGTTCCGATCGCAACAGTGTCACCCCAAACCTGGGGCGAGGACAGCGCAACAAAGCCGCCGGTAGGCGCAATCGCGCTGAACCGCAGAGACGGCTTCGCGTCGCTCGACTGCGTGCTCAACTGGAACGTGGACTGAGCGGTCCATTTGCCGCCAGTGGTGTCGCGGATTTCGGCTATCAACCGCTGGGGCGTCCGTTTGGCCACCGAGGCAGGCAGCTCGCCGATCCAGCTCCATGCGCCGGCCTGTTTGAGCGACACACGCCGGTTGCCGACACGGCACTCGACCGAGGCTACTTTGTAGCGCGAATCATAGGCATCGACAACCACCAACAGCTTCCCTTGACGCGGCTGGCAGGCTCCCGACGGGGCCACAACGGCCGCATGGCGCGCGAACCCGCCGCAGCGGAGCTCGGACTTCACGTTGCCCTTGACGACCTCAACAACACGGAAGCTGCGCGCGGTGCGGTCGATTCCGCCAAACCGCAGCGGCGGAGTGTTCAGGTCCAGCAGGCCCCGATGCTGCCTCACGCGGTCCCCGTGCCAGTGGCCGCTCAATACGGCGGCGACGCCAAGGCTGCTGAAGTAGTCCACCTGCTCCTGACTCGGAAGGTAATGCATGGCCACAAAACGCCTGCTGCCTGCCGGGGCAACCGCCAGGTCCCGCTCCATCCAGCGCTTCTCCGCGTCGTTGAAGTTCATGCTGTCCACGACGAGGATGTGGCAGTTCCCGACATTGAACGAGTAGTTCACCGGTCCCAGATAGCGCTCGTAGTTGCCTTGCGAGCCGGGCATCTTGGTGTCGTGGTTTCCCGGCACATTGAACACGGGAAGCTTCGATGTGGCGATAGAGCGGACATAGTTCTCGAACTCTATCTGCTTCGCGCCGTTGTTCACGAGATCGCCGGTGGCAAGGATGAACGCGACGCCTGGGCGCACGGCATTGATCTCAGCAAGATCGGCGATGAGTGTATCGACGGTCTCCTCGCCCGCGGTGTGGATGTCGGTGATCTGGGCGAAGCGGACATCGTTGGCCTTGGAGGCGGCCCATTCGACCATCGGGAAGTCGAGCTTGCGATCGCCCTCTATGTGACCGTAGAAGCTCTTCGCCGCTCGGTAGCCTCTGGGCAGTGAGACCGACACTATTTTGCCGGGCTCGACCTCCAGACGGTAATCCCCTGAGGCTGATGTCACCACAACCTGCAGACCGTCCGATACGGCAACACCAGCAAGCGGCTTCTCCGCAGCCTGCATAACGCCATCGCCGTTCGCATCGAAAAACACCTTGCCTGAAACGATGGCGCCCATAGTCGAGCTTGCGAGCAGAACCATCAACAGCAGGGCTATCGCTAGACTTCGTAATCGCATCCGAACCCTCCGTCCGTGTAAAGCTTGCCGGCCCGAGTTCGCCGGCGTCCGGTAACCACTACAGTACCTGCTTCGCCAACTACGAGGGCCGCACCTGCCGCATTCCGGTATCATCGTCCGGGATCGCATCACTCCCGGGTGTTCTGTTACTGCTTGTGTTTCTGGGGGCGTGGAACTGCGGGTCTCCACAAACAAAGCGGCCCGGCAGTATCCTCTGCCGGGCCGCTAATAGGAACTGCGTCATGCCGGACTCGGTCCGGCATCCAGACTGGATCCCGAATCAAGTTCAGGATGACGATTTGCTGAATCGAGTTCAGGGCGACGTCTTAAGGGAGCAGGCCCGCTCCCTAGCATGCTGTTCAACCGCACTGGCTGCAGCAACCGCCATTCTCAAGCGCGAGAGTAACGGTCGTGGCGTCGCAGACTTCCGACGGGCCGAAGTACTGGATCGGGCCGGGGAAGAGATACCTGTCATTCACTGCCCAATCGTCACGGTTGGCGGCGAAGGTCTTGAACGGGGCGCCGTCCAGGTCAACCAGCGCCTTCTTGATAACCGGCGTCGGCTTGCCTTTGCGCTGCTCCATGTTGAGCATCATTGTTACCGGCGTGCCGCCGGCGACCCACTCGTCGGAGGACTTCGTCACGTTCTGCACATTCACCGTATAGCCCGTCAGGCCGCCGCGAACGAGCTGAGCGGCCGCGTAGCCGAGGGAGTAGGTGTAGTCGGCGTCGAAATTCGACGGAGCGGCGCAGCGGCCCTCGTAGCCGAAGAAGTGCGCCAGCGGGCTGAACTTGGCGTCGGTCTCTCCCCGCGACTTCAGCATCCTGATCTTGTCGGATACGAGATCGATCAGGAGTCGCTCCGTCTCGACCTGCGAGAGCGGCACGGTCCCGTGGCTGTCGCGCTTCAGGAGAACTTCCTGAATCTCCGCAGGCAGCGAGCCGTAGACCCGCGCGCTGTGATCGGAGAGCTGGTTGGAGAGGTACTGCACGCGCTCGGAGTGCTCGCCCAGATCGCGGATGTAGTCCTCGTCCTTGGCGAGGATATTCGAGAGCTCGTCGATCATAGACTTGATGTCCGATATGAACTCCGGCAGGCCCTCGGGAACGACGAGAATGCCGTAGTTCTTGCCGGAGGCGGCGCGCTCGCAGATGACGTCGGCGATGTAGTCCACGATCTCCTGCAGCGTGGTGCCCTTGGCCTGGATCTCCTCGGAAATGAGGCAGATGTTCGGATGGGTCTGCAGCGCGCACTCCAGCGCGACGTGGCTAGCCGCGCGGCCCATAAGCCTGATGAAGTGCCAGTACTTGACGGCCGAGGTAGCGTCGCGGCAGATGTTGCCGATAAGCTCGGAATAGGTCTTGACCGCCGTATCGAACCCGAACGAAGCCTCGATCTGCTCGTTCTTCATGTCGCCGTCGATGGTCTTCGGAACGCCGACAACCACCGTCTTGGAGCCTTCGGCCTTCAGATATTCGGCGAGGACCGCAGCGTTGGTGTTCGAGTCGTCACCGCCGATGATCACCAGGCCATCGAGGCCCATGTTCGCAAAGTTCTTCTTGCAGGCCGCAAGGTCCTCGGGTTTCTCGATCTTGTCGCGGCCGCTCATGATCATATCGAACCCGCCGGTGTTGCGGTAGTCGTCGATGATATCCGCCGTCAGTTCCTTATACTTGCCCTTGATGACGCCGCCCGGGCCTTTCAGGAAGCCGTAGAGCTTGCTCTCTTTGTTCGCAGCCTTGAGCGCGTCGAAGAGACCTGCGATGACGTTATGGCCGCCGGGCGCCTGCCCGCCGGAGAGCACCACTCCAACCTTGAGCGGCTGGGCGCTCAGAATGCCGTCGCCTTCCACGATCTTCGCTACAGGCTGGCCGTAGGTCTTGGGGAACAGCTTCTCGATCTGGTCCGCATCGGTCGCCGGGTGTGATGGCTCGCCGAGATCGATCTTCATATTGCCACCGCGAAGCGCCTTCGGCAGCTTCGGCTGATATGTGGCTCGCGCCTTCTGCAGCGCGGAAATCTCGTTACTCATCTGTGTGCCTTTCCTCTTGTGCAAGATTCCCGTCTATTATACTCGCTGATGAAGAAGCTGTCAGCTTTCAGGAAAGGGAAGGGAAGAACATGGAAACACGGAATCGCGGAAATGCCGAAGCGGGCTCAATAGCGAAAGCGCGAAAAGGGCAAAGAGCGAAAGCAGAGCAAGGCAGGATATAAGAGGCTCTTGGCCTGGTTCCCTGGTTCCGTGGTTCCGTACTTCCGTGGTCGCGTGTGACATGCCCGGCTGTGCTATACTATCGTCTGACATTGCACGATGAGGATGGTAGGATGAAGCCGTTAGCCCCGGTCTACTCGGAACCTTTCGCGGACCCGTTTGTCTGGAGGTATGGGGACTGCTATTACGCAGTCGCCACCTCGCCGGCGGACGCGGATGGTCGGCAGTTCGCTCTGCTCAGGTCGAGTGATCTGAAGTATTGGGAAAAGCTGGGATGGGCGCTTGAGCCGGTCGATCCGCAGTTCGGCGACAGCTACTGGGCGCCGGAAGTGGCGTATAGCGATGGGCTGTTCTACCTCTACTATTCGGTCGGGCACGGGCACAAGGCGCACCACATTCGAGTGGCTGTGAGCGAGAAGCCCGAGGGGCCGTATGTGGATACCGGCAGGCCGCTGACCGATCTTGCCAGGCTGGCCTTTGCCATTGACGGCAGCCCTTTTCAGGACGATGATGGCCAGTGGTGTCTATTCTACGCCCGCGATTTTCTCGATACGGAGGACGGCCAGAGGGCGGGAACAGGGCTGGCGGTGGACCGGCTGATCGACATGACCCGGCTTGCGGGCGAGGAAAAGGTCGTTGCGCGAGCGAGGTACGATTGGCAGATGTATATGGCGAACCGGCCGATGTATGGCGGCGTGTATGATTGGCACACGCTTGAGGGGCCGGTTGTGCGGAAGCACGACGGCAGGTACTACTGCTTCTACAGCGGGGGCTGCTTCCAGAACGATACGTATGGCGTGGATTATGTGGTCGCGGATAAGGCGAGGGGGCCGTATTCCCGCGTGAACGACAGCGCGAGGGTGCTCAGGAGCATCCCTGGCAGGCTGATAGGGCCGGGGCACAACTCCCTCGTGGTAGGACCGGACGGCAAGGACTACATCGTCTACCACGCCTGGGACGAGGCGCATACCGCGCGCAGGATGCACATCAGTAGGCTCGAATGGACGTCAGACGGCCCGAGGGCGGTGATTGACTGATGCTCAGGTTCGTGGACATTACCAGCGCAAGTGACGATCTCTTCATCCCCTGGATCGAGCTCTACGAGACCGCATTTCCACCAGAGGAGAGGATACTAGTATCCCGGTTCCTCGATCTGCTGAAGGCGAAGGGGCGCGGCGAGTACCCGGATTCCCACATGCAGGCCGCACTCGATGAGGACGGCGAGTTCGCGGCCCTGCTGCGCTTCGATCTCATCAGGGAACGCGAGGCCGCCTATCTCTGGTATCTGGCGGTGCATCCGGAGGCGAGAAACGGCGGTGTCGGGTCGCAGTGCTTCGCTTACGTCCTGGACCGCGCAGTTGAGGCAGGGATGAAGGCGCTCGTGTGGGAAGTCGAGGCGCCGGAACACATCGAGGACCCTGCCCGGCGAGAGCCTGCCGAGCGGAGAATCGGCTTCTACCGCCGCCAGGGCGCGCTGATGCTGACCGGGATCCACTACGTGCAGAAGCTGCCTCACCAACCACCGGTCCCGCTGCGCGTGATGGTGCGCCCCATCCAGCCGGTGACGCCTCAAGACGTTTTCCAACTGGCAAACAACCTGCTGGAAGGCGTCAATCAGGTCGGGGAGTTGGGGCTGGAGTAGCTATCCCGCATCAACGTCCGAGACTGTGACCTCGATGTTGTGCAGGTGGCAGGTGTCGTTGTAGAGCCGAAGAGTCGGGCGGTCGCCTATCTCAACTATGCTCAGGGCGGCGTTGGCAACTGAGAGGACCTTGTAGTACTCGACGGGCAGATCGAGCGCCGCGCATACGAGCCCTCGCTGAGAACCGCTGTGGCCTACGGCAACCAGCCGCTCCCCGTCCTTGTGCTCGCGCAGGACCTTCTGCACGAACTGCCGGCAGCGTTCGGTAAGGCTCTCGATCGACTCAGCCCCGGGCGGACGGTGCTTGACCGAATACGTGCTCCACTTCTGGTACTCCTCCGGGTACTGCTCCGCGAACTCCTTTGCGGTCATCCCCTGGGCGACGCCGAGGTTCAGTTCCCGAAGAAGCTCGGTCGTCCTCACCGGCAGGTCATGCCTGGCGGCGATGACACCCGCGGTTTCGACCGCGCGACCGAGATCGCTGGAATAGATGGCGTCGAAGTGCTCGGAGGCGAGCCGCTCGGCGATGGCTTCCGCCTGCTTCATGCCCAGCGTAGTAAGAGGCGAGTCCGAATGCCCCTGGATGCGGTTTTCGAGATTATCCACGGTCTGCCCGTGCCGAACGAAGTACAGAGTGATCATCTATGCCCACTTGCACGACGAAGGCACTAAGTCCTTCGGCGCCAGCCCACACGTCATGCTGAACTCGTTTCAGCATCCAAAGGAGACCCTGAAACAAGTTCAGGGTGACGACAGGCTAACGACGGTGAAGGGAGAAAGTGAAAGGACGTGCAATAAGTCAGAGTACTCATAACTTGGACAGGAGACACCATATCGATGCACGACTGGGAAAACCCTGAGATAGTACACCGCAACCGTATGCCCGCTAGGGCTTACACGTTCCCCTACCCGGATGCCGACACCGCGGCGACTTTCGAGCGAGGCGCGTCCCCGTGGTTCAAGCTCTTGAACGGCGTTTGGAAGTTCAACTACTCCGAGACAGCCGCGGAAGCGCCGGAAGCGTTCTTCGCCGAGGGTCTCGACGCGAGCGGGTGGGATGAGATCGCTGTGCCATCGTGCTGGCAGATGCAGGGCTACGGCAAGCCGTGGTACACGAACGTTCAATATCCGATTCCGCTCGATCCGCCGCGCGTGCCGACCGAGAACCCGACGGGCTCGTATATCCGCGAGTTCGACGTGCCGGAGACATGGAATGGCATGCAGGTCATCCTGCGGTTCGATGGTGTCGATTCCGCGTTCTACGTCTGGGTAAACGGCAGGGAAGTCGGGTTCAGCAAGGGCAGCAGGGTCCCGTCCGAGTTCGATGTCACTTCCTGCATCAAGCCCGGGAAGAACGTGCTGGCGGTGCGGGTGTATCAGTGGTCCGACGGCACCTACTGCGAGGACCAGGACATGTGGTGGCTGAGCGGCATTTTCCGGGATGTGTCCCTGATCGCGCGCCCGAAGACACACATCGCCGATGTGCGGGTGAGGACTACGTTCGATAACACGTATACCGATGCAACGCTTTCCATCCGTGCGGACATCGCAAACGCCTCAGCAGGCGTGACAGTCAGCGCCGCGCTCAAGGACAAGGGCGCGGAGGTCGCCACCGCCGATGCGAAGGTGGCGGATGGCATCGCCGAAATCGAGATTCCGGTGAAGAACCCCAAGAAGTGGTCGGCTGAAATGCCGAACCTCTACGATCTGTTCGTCTCGCTGAAGGACGCGGTCGGCAAAACCATCCAAGTAGTCCCGGTCAAAGTCGGGTTCCGGCAGGTGGAGATCAAGGGTGGAGTCTTCTTCGTCAACGGCGTCCCGATCAAGCTCAAGGGCGTGAACCGGCACGAGCATCACCCGGACCTCGGTCGCGCCGTGCCGATCGAGACGATGGTCCAGGACATCCTGCTGATGAAGACGCACAACATCAACGCGGTCCGCACATCTCACTACTGCGATGATCCGCGGTGGTATGACCTGTGCGACTACTACGGCATCTATCTGATCGATGAATGCGATCTGGAAACGCACGGGTTCGGCATGGCGCCGATGCATTGGGAAGGCAATCCAGCAGGCGACGCGAAGTGGGAGGGAGCGCTCGTAGACAGGATGGTCCGGATGGTCGAGCGCGACAAGAACCACCCGTCGGTGATCATCTGGTCGCTGGGCAACGAGTCGCACTTCGGCTGCAACCACCACGCAATGGCCAAGCGCACCCGCGAGATCGACCCCACGCGGCCGATCCACTACGAAGGCGACCGCAAGGTGCAGGCGGCTGATATGTTCAGCGAGATGTATACGCACGTGGACAGGGTGAACGAGATCGCCACCAACGAGCTTACACCCGATGCCGAGGACCCCGCGTTCCGCGCTGGGATTCCGTTCGTGCTGTGCGAGTATGCTCACGCGATGGGCAACGGACCCGGCGGACTGCTCGAATACTGGGATGCGATCTACAAGTATCCGCGCCTGATGGGCGGGTTCATCTGGGAATGGGTCGATCACGGCATCCGGCAGACGACCGAGGACGGCGTCAGCTACTTCGCCTACGGAGGTGACTTCGGCGAGTGGCCGCATGACGGCAACTTCGTCTGCGACGGGCTCGTTTTCCCGGACCGCAAGCCGTCGCCCGGCCTGATCGAGTATAAGAAGGTGATCGAGCCGGTGCAGGTCGAGGCAGTCGATCTCAAAGCGGGCAAGTTCAGGTTCATCAACCGGCAGGATTTCCGGGGCACGGATTATCTGAAGCTGGCGTGGTCGGTTTCGGTGGATGGCAAGGTCGTCGCAAGCGGCTCCGCGCCAACGCCGCAGGTAGGGCCGAAGGAGACTGTAGAGGCGAAGATCGACTACGCGGTGCCTGCCGGCGTGTCGTCGGAAGACACCTACCTGACGCTCTCCTTTGAACTGGCGGAGGACGCGATATGGGCTAAGGCCGGCCACGAGGTCGCCTGGGCGCAGTTCAAGCTGCCGGTTGAGGCGAAGGCCAAATCCATCTGCGTGGATAGCCTGCCGCCGTTGGAAATCGACGAATCGGCAACGATGGTGCGTATCTGCGGCCCCGACTTCGAGCTTACATTCGATAAGGTGCGCGCCGTGATCTCCGGCTGGAAGGCCGGTGGCAAGAGCCTGATTACAACGGGGCCAAGGCTCAACTTCTGGAGAGCCACGACCGATAACGACCGCAGTTGGGTCAATGCGAAGCCATGGCGCGAGGCGGGACTGGAGCATCTACAGTGCCGAACCGATTCGGTTGAAGTCCAACGGATCGGCCCTGCCGAGGTGAAGATAACTGCTAAGGTGCGCATCGCCCCACAAATCCACAGCCGCGCGTTCGTGTGCGACTACACCTACACCGTGTTCGGCAACGGAGACGTGGTGTTGGAGGTTCACGGCGTGCCCGAGGGCGATTGGCCGGATACGCTGCCGAAGATCGGGCTCACGATGTCGGCTCCGCTCGATATGCGGCAGGTGACGTGGTTCGGCCTCGGCCCCGGCGAGAACTACATCGACACGAAGCAGGCCGGAAGATTCGGGCAATACTCGTTCGACGTGGACGACCTCTACACCCCCTATATCTTCCCGCAGGAGTTCGGCAACCGGATGGACGTGAGCTGGGTTGCGCTCACGGACTCTCACGGCGCGGGGCTTCTGGCGGTCGGCGATCCGACGATCAACTTCAGCGCGATGAGGTTCACTGCGGACGAGCTGGAGAAAGCGAGACATACGTGCGAGCTGAAGCCGCGTGATGAAGTGATCCTGAACCTCGACTACGCCCATAACGGCATCGGCACCGCAAGCTGCGGCCCAGGCCCGTGGAAGCATTATCTCCTGCACCCCGAGGAGTTCCGGTTCAGCGTAACGCTCAAGCCGTTCTCGCAGGACAAATGGTCCGCCGCCGAAGCGAGCAAGTGGAAGGTGGCGGGGAAGTAGCCCGCTTCAGAAGGATTGCCTCCAGGCGTCCTGCCTGGAGGCAATCTTCATTCTTCAATCGTCAATCTGCAATTCCTATATCTCCCCCGCCTTGATCGTGCCCAACTCGTCGCCGTCCTTCGTGACCCTGATCGTGCCGAACTGTACTATCTTCACCGGCGAGACGGTCTTGATCGGCGAGATCACGAACAGGTAGCGGTGCTTGAAGTCAATCGCCTGCAGCAGGCCAACGTTGATGGTGTTCGCGTTCTCATCGGCGAGGCCTACGAGCACGTTCTGGAAGGTCTGCCCCGTCACTGAGAGGATGTTCGCGGTCTTGAACTGCTCCTCCAGCGCCTTCTTGTTCGCCATGGAGCATGCTCGCTCGCTGACGATGTATATCCCTCTGCCCGTTACCTCGACGTGCAGCACCGGGCACTTCAGCGCATCCTCGATGAACTTCACGTACTGCCATTTCATGGGGCGGCCCGTTCCGAGCCAGGTGTTCCATAGGCTGACGTCGTCCATACGGATCAGGTGGCCGTGCGAGTCCGCGAAGTGCCTGTTGTAGTTCCATCTGCGCTTGGAGGTGCGGAACTCCGGCAGTTTGCGCTTGGCTTCCTCGGGCGATGGAACGCGCTTCACCTTCATGCCCGCCACGCGCGTGAAAGGGATAAGCAGGTGGTCGATCTCGTGCTTCTTCTCGATACCTACCAGATAGTCGGGGCGGATCAGGTCGGTTTTGTAAGTCTTCAGCTTCCGGCCCAGCCATCCGCCGACGAGGCCCGTCGTATCGACCACAACCAGCTTCGCCCCGAGCCCGAGCGCCGCGTCGACCATCTTCTTAGTGCCGATCGCGCATTCCATCACGTGCTCGCCGGGACTGGTTGCGCCCACGAAGTAGAGCCTGCGCGGCTTGATATCCGTGAGCGACTCCACGTGCTTCTCGACCAGCGCCATACCGACCGTGCCCGGCGCGCCGATTTCCGACTGGCCTACGTCCGCATCCACAATGGCCGTCGGTATCCCGGCCTCGAGGCCGGCCATGCAGAGGTCATAGCAGAACTGCGTCTTGCCGGTATCGATCGCGCCCACGATCATCGCCACGCCGGGCGCTGATAGTATCTCCGATATGAGGGTTTCTCGCTCTGAAGTAGACATACGAATCCTAGACTCTCAACTTACGGAGATGTGAAACAAATTCCTGCCTCGCAACGTCTTGCTAGTAGCCGGAGGGCAGCGCCGGCTTCAGTCTATCCGCAGGAGGTGACGGTGTGCGAACTGCAATATGGATTACGGTGGCCATCCTCGCAGCGGCCTACGTGGCTATCGCTCTTGCCACCGTTGACCGCAGGCCCGATCAGGCCCAGGTGAATGCTCTTATTGAACGCGGAGTGGAAGCCACGCGAGAGCGAGACCTCACGACTATGGTCTCGTGCATTTCGCCGAACTACAACGACGGGGAACTGACCTATGACAGACTGCGGCTGATCCTAGCGCAAGCCCTCCGAAACGAGACAGCCTACACAGTCGAGACCTCCGACCTGTCCACCAGGATCGAGGGCGACCGCGCCACCGTGAAGATCCATGTCAAGCTCAAGCACGTGGGCGGGGCAACGTTCTACGACAGGAAGATACTCCTGAGGCTGGCCAAGGAAGACGACCGGCACATGCTGGTTGCCCCCTGCAAGACCTGGAGAGTGATTGACGCAGAGAACCTGGGGCTAGCTATGCCGACACCAGAGCTGTTCTAGCCGGGGCATGGCGCTAAGCCTCTCTATCTTCTGATCCTGAGAATCTCCGCGCCTGAGTCCAGGTCTATGATGCTCGCGGCTGAATCCGTGATCAAGCCTACGCTGGGAACAAGCCTGCCCTCGACTTCGTATTTCGGAATCGCCGGGCTGCCGGGGTTCATGAGCACTACGCCCCCGACATCCTCCAGCACGGGCACATGCGTGTGACCTGAAATGAAGTAATCCGCCTTGTAGCGTCTGGCAAGGTCGATCATCGCGTCGCGCGTCAGCAAGTGCCCGTGGTTGGCGACGATCCGTATGTCGTCGCGCGAGACGTAGGCGTAGGGCGACTGAGACGGCATCTGCAGCAGTTCCTCGTAGACCTGGGGATCGCAGTTGCCCTGAGCGATCACCACGGGAATGCTCAGGCTATTCAATGCCTCCGCGAATGCCGGAATGTCGTAGCCCTCGCAGCAGCCGACTCTGGGCGGGTGGTACAGCACGTCGCCTGCGTGTATGATCATATCCACATCGCCGAAGTGCTCAAGCGCCCTCCGGAACGCGAGGATGTTGCCGTGTGTATCGCTGATTACGCCGATCCTCATTGTCTGAACGGTCCTCACGTAAGCGGCAAGCTGCCTCTCCGGGTCACATGCCGGAGAGGCAGTCGTGCGTGAATGGAGTCTACGGGAACGGGAATGGAAGGCTCCGCTGCGGAGATGGCTGTGCAGGCTTCCGATCGGCAAGATCGACCGGCATTTCGCCGATTCTGACCGCAAGCGTGCTGACACGGCCAGTCTGCACGCGCCAGACATCCAGGGTGATCCTGCCTCCGACTTTGGTGTTATTGACCTCCGCAGCCACAGTCGTCTTTCCCTTCTGCGGCTTGGTGGTGCTGGAGATCGGCTTGCCGTTGATCCTCAGGATGATGTCGCCTGGCTGCAGCTTGGCCTCGGCGGCGCCACTGCCGGCCACTACCTCGCCGATGACTGCCCCGCCGTCGGCCTTGGGAAGGCTCTGGAAGCCCTGTTTCTGCAACTGAGCGCGCATCTCGGCATTGTACGGCGCGTATGATATTCCCATCCAGGGTCGAATCACCTTGCCGTGCCGGATGAGCTGCTCCGACACTTTCTTGGCCGTGTTACCGGGAACGGCAAAGCCGATGCCGATGTTGCCGCCGTCCGGTCCGGCGGATGCTATGGCCGTGTTGATGCCTACGAGATAACCATTGAGGTCCGCCATTGCGCCGCCGCTGTTGCCGCGGTTGATGGCGGCATCCGTCTGGATCGCGTCCTCAAGCACCTCGTTCTCAACCACTATCGGCCCGCGCTTGGTCGCGCTGATGATCCCTGAAGTCACGGTCGGGCCGAGGCCCAGTGCGTTCCCGACCGCGATCACCCAGTCACCCACTTTGAGGGTATCCGAGTCACCAAACTTCGCGGCATCGAGTCCCAGTGCGTCGATTTTGATAACCGCAATGTCTGTCTTGGGATCACGGCCGATCAGCCGGGCGTTGTAGACTTTGCCGTTGTGAAGCGTGACGGTAAGGCTGGCCGCCCCGCTCACGACATGGCTGTTGGTGACGATGTAACCGTTCTCGCTGATGATAACGCCCGACCCTTTGCCTTTCGGAACAACCTCCTGCGGTACGCCAAACCGGAAGCCGAAGATGGAGCCAGGCTGCGACAGCACCGGTCTTCCGACCGTGTCAATACTAACTACATACTTGCCCGCAATTGCCGCCGCTTGCGCGACGGAGTTGGTGCGTGTGACTCTCATGTCAGGGTGCGGGCACTTCACGGATTCGATCGTCGTGTCTACGCCGCCGCCAAATACGAACAGCCGGAACGCGACCAGACACACCAGAAAGCCCAGAACAAACACCACAACATGGGAGGCAAATCTGTTCATATTGACCTACTCCTCAGAAAACGCAGAGGATCCTCTGCTCCTTATTGCCGCGCCGCACTCCAGGCGGCCTGGCTCAGGCCAACGCCCGCAGCAGGTTCGCCATCTCTATAGCGGCCTCCGCGGCCTCAAATCCCTTGTTGCCGGACTTGGTTCCGGCACGCTCGATTGCTTGCTCGATATTGTCAGTCGTTATTACCCCAAATATCGTTGGCACGCCTGTCTGAAGCCCAACCTGTGCGACGCCCTTGGAGACTTCGGCGGCAACGTAGTCGAAATGCGGGGTAGAGCCGCGGATGACGGCGCCGACGCAGATCACGGCGTCGTAGCTGCCGGACTCCGCCATTTTCTTTGCAACCATCGGGATCTCAAAAGCTCCCGGGACCCAGGCGACGGCGATGCCGTCGTCTGCTACACCGTGCCGCTTCAGCGCGTCGATAGCGCCTTCCAACAGCTTGTTGGTGATAAACTCATTGAACCTGCTCGCAACTATGCCTATCTTCAGCCCATCAGCTACAAGCTGGCCCTCAAACTTCTTTGGCATGACCTTCCTCCCTTTCGGAGTCTGAAGGCTGGAATATCAGAAGACTCTGTGGTTGAGAGGATCCCAACCTTCTAACCTTCCAACCTTCGAACCTTCTAACTTTCTAACCGTGTGTCTATCCGTCTTCCTCACAACTCAAGTGGTCTTTGAAGAGCTGCTCATCCAGTTGGTGACCCATTTTCGCGCGCTTCGTGTTCAGGTAGCGGGCGTTATTCTTGTTCGGCTGGCAGACCAGCGGCACGCGCTCGACGATCTCCAGATCGTAACCCTGCAGCCCGGCAAGCTTGCCCGGATTGTTGGTCAGAATCCGTATCTTCTTCAGTCCCAGATCAACCAGCACCTGCGCGCCCAATCCGTAGTCGCGCATATCTCCCGGCAGGCCGAGCATATGGTTCGCCTCAAGCGTATCGGCGCCGTGGTCCTGCAGCACGTAAGCCTTTAGCTTGTTCACCAGACCTATGCCGCGCCCCTCCTGGTGCGCTATGTAGAGCAGGACACCCTTGCCCTCCTCCGCGATCATCCGCATGGCGCTGTGGAGCTGTTCGCCGCAGTCGCAGCGAAGCGAGCCCAACACATCTCCGGTAAGACACCCGGAGTGCACCCTCACGAGCGCCGGTTCGCCATCGGATACGTCACCCATCACCAGCGCGATGTAAGGGCTGGACTCAACCGTTGCCTGGTATCCGTGCGCCATGAAATCCCCGTATTGCGTCGGGATTCGGCAGGTGGCGAACTTGAACACGAGCCTCTCTGTCACGCGGCGGTACTTGATCAGGTCGGCGATTGTGACAAGCTTCATGTCCCATTTCGCCGCGATCTCGCGCAGTTCCGGCAGGCGTGCCATGGAACCGTCTTCGCTCAGTATCTCGCAGAGGACGCCGCTTGAGCCGAGGCCGGCAAGCCGCACCAGGTCGACAACCGCCTCGGTGTGGCCGGCGCGCACCAGCACGCCGCCCTCTTCCGCTCGCAGCGGGAATATGTGACCCGGACGTGCAAGGCTCTCTGGTTTGGCGTCGGGATCGGCGAATGTCTTGATAGTGATGGCGCGATCCGAGGCGGAGATGCCTGTAGTCGTGCCCTGTACGGCGTCCACCGTGATCGTGAAGGCGGTACCGAGCAGCGCGCTGTTTCGTTCGCGCTCGACCATCATCGGCAGGCCAAGCTCTTCCAGGCGTTGAGCCGTGGTAGGAACGCAGATCATCCCGCGCCCGTACTTGGCCATGAAGTTCACGGACTCCGGCGTCACCTTTTCCGCCGCCATTATGAAGTCGCCTTCGTTCTCACGATCCTCGTCGTCCACGACGATGATCATCTTCCCGGCCTTGAGGTCCTCAAGGGCCTCCGGAATAGTTGCGAAGGCGTTGCTGTCAGACTGCATTGAAACTCCTAATGATCAATTGCGAACTATGAACTATGGATTCTGGTTCCCTTCATTCATAGTTCAGAATTCCCTACATGAATCCCGCGTCGCGGAGGGACTGCTCTGTTACGCCCGATCTCCGTGCACCCAGCAGTTTCTCAACGTACTTACCTAATATGTCGGCCTCCAGGTTCACCCTGTCCCCGGGCCGCTTCGAGTGCAGCGTGGTCGCCTCAAGCGTGTGAGGGATCACAGCGATCGTGAAGCCCGAGTTGTCACACGATGCAACCGTCAGGCTGATGCCATCTATCGCGATGGAGCCTTTCTCGACTACGTATCTCATCACTTCGTCCGGCGCGGAGATAAGTATCACCCGGGACTCTCCCAGCGACCTCGACGATTCTATCGTGCCGACGCCGTCAACGTGTCCCTGGACGAAATGGCCGCCTATCGGCTGTCCTGCCTTCAGGCTGGTCTCCAGATTGACCTTATCGCCCGGCTTCAGCTCGCCGAGGCTTGTCCGCGCCAGCGTCTCGGGGACCGCGTCGAATGAGACCTCATTGCCGGATATGGCTGTCACAGTAAGGCACGCGCCGTTGACTGCCACGCTGTCGCCTATCGCAACCTCGCCCGGCACCTTCTCCGACGCGACAACGAGCTTCCCAACCGTTCCCCGGCTGAGGCTCCGCACCGTTCCCAATTCTTGTATCAGGCCTGTAAACATACGTTGCTCGTTGGAAGGCTATGGATACACCACATAGCCCTCGACCGCGATATCATCACCAAACCGGCGGATGCGGGTTCTTTCGAGACCGATGGAGCCGGCAACGGTCTCAGCGCCGAGTCCGCCCACAGAGCACACCGCGTCCCGCCCGCCGATGATCCTGGGAGCGTAGAAGAAGATCGCCTTGTCCACGACCTTCTCCTCCAGCGCTGATGCCGCGACCTCGCCGCCGCCCTCTATCAGCACCGAAAGATGCTCCATCGCGGCCAACTGCCGCATCAGGTCAGCCATTGACGCCCGGCCATTCTGATCCGCCAGAGTAAGTATACGCGCCCCGGCCTTCTCAAGTTTCCGAAGCGAGCCGGCGTTCGCTCTTTTCGATGCGGCAATCACGCACTTCCCGCCATCACGGAGCATCGACATGCTCTCGGGCAGTTCGCCGCTTTCCGTAACCACCACCCGCGTCGGGTAATGCACCCGCCTGCCTATCCTCGCGGTCAGCTTCGGATCATCCGCCCGCGCGGTACTTCCGCCGACCACAATCGCATCGACATCCCGGCGGATTCTGTGCGCGAATGCCCGTGATCGCTCGTTTGTTATCCACTTCGAGTCGCCCGTCCGAGTAGCGATCCTACCATCCAGGCTCATCGCCGACTTCAGAATCACGAGCGGCATGCCGGTAGTGCGATGCTTGATGTAGGCCTCGTTCAACTGCCGCGCTTCCGCCTCCAGGAGGCCGTAATGGGTGTCAATACCCGCCAGTTTCAGGCAATTGAGGCCATTTCCCGCGACTTTCGGATCAGGATCGACCATCGCCGCGAAAACACGTGCGATTTTGGCCTGTTTTATCGCCTCCGTGCAGGGGCCGGTGCGCCCCGTGTGGCAGCAGGGCTCCAATGTGACATACATTGTGGCGCCCTCTGCCGCATCGCCGGCCTCCCGCAGGGCAAACACCTCCGCGTGGGGCTCACCGGCGCGGGGATGATATCCCTTACCAACGACTATCCCATCTTTAACAATAACGGCCCCAACCATCGGATTGGGGCTGGTCCTGCCGCGCTTGGCCAACCGAAGCGCCAGGCTCATGTAGTCAGCGTCGTTCACGTCTCGTGCCCGTTGTCCTCCGGACGCATCCTCCGGCGGTCTCCATCAACCGGCTCCTTAAGATCCCGAAACATCTGCTTGTTCAGGCGCACATACTGCCTTACCACCGTCCGGAAATCGAGCCCGATGAGCACGATCACCACCAGGCCCAACACCATGCACACGGTCCAGTATAGAAGCGACACGGCCGGATCCTTGCTTCTGGTGATCCACGAACCCGCAAGCAGCATGGCGAAGAGCAGTTCCATTGTCAGGAACATTGCCGCACGCAGGGCGCGCTGGCCGCGGGTCAACACCCCGCCAAGCATCCGCCACTTGCGCACTTCCGAGACAAACAGGAGGCCGATCCCGAGCATGCCCAACAGGGCTATCCATTGGACGAGGTCCTGCATCAGGCCCCCTCGACTGACATCATGATCGCTCTGCAGCCCTCAGCCAGCCCACCCGGGTGACCGAACACGGCAGTGCCCGCAATGAGAACGTTCGCGCCCGCTCTTACGACCCTCGGGGCGGTCTCCGCGTCGATTCCGCCGTCCACGGCTATGTCCAGCTCGGGGTTCGACTCCTCAGCCATCTGCCTGGCGAGGGATATCTTGGGAAGCATCTGCTCGATGAAGCTCTGCCCGCCGAAGCCAGGGTTGACCGTCATGACAAGCAGCACATCCATGTCCGCCATCACGTTCTCGATCATGCACAGCGGCGTGGAAGGATTGAGCGAGACTCCGGCCTTCACCCCGGTCGCCTTAATCTGCTGAAGCGTGCGATGCAGATGCGGGCACGTCTCCGCGTGCACCGTGATCTCGTCGGCCCCAGCCTCAGCAAAACGCTCGATGTAGAGCTCGGGGCGCTCGATCATCAGATGGCAGCACAGCGAAAGCGTCGTGAGCGGTCTTATGGCGCTTACGACCAGCGGCCCGAAGGTGATGTTCGGGACGAAGTGGCCGTCCATGATATCGCAGTGGATACCGGAAGCAGCGCCACATTCCTGCACGCTCGTTACTGCCTGTCCCAGGTTTGAGAAATCCGAAGCCAACAGCGACGGATGTAGTTCGATCTTTTTCATAATCAGTACGGCTTGTCGCTGACAAGCTCGCCGCCTACGTAGACCTTTATCCTCACGTGGCTGCCATAGCCGGTGACAGTCTGGCTCACCTTGTCGCCAGGCTGATGCATTGCCTGATAGGGCGTGGACTCGCCGCGACTGTCGTTGACGACAATCCTCACTTCCTGATCTCCCGAAGCGTCCGACGGCACCGTGACCGCAACCTGGAAATCGCGAGAGCTACTTTCGGGCTCCAAGGACGTGTCGTCAGTGATGCTATCCGTGGGCTTCGGGCCCAGGCTGACGACAAGACTAATGGAGCTCTCGATAGGCGCAAGGACGTCCTTCTCAGGATCCTGCCTGATGACCTGGTTCACCGGCACCCTGTCGCTGTACTCCGTTGCGACCTTTCCGATGGTGAACCCTGCCTCCTCGGCTGTTCTGTATGCTTCCGTCTCCGGCATGCCGACCAGGTCGGGCACCCTTCTTCCGCTGGGCCCCTTGCTGAGGCGGTATTTGACGACAGCCTTATCTCTTGGCATCTTCGCGTGAGGCCCGGGGAACTGGACGGCTATTTTGCCCTCCTCCACTTCGTTGCTGTAGATCGCGCCAGCATCGTCTTCCTCGAGCGTTATGCCTGCCTCACGAGCCTTCTCCTGAGCCTCCTCAACGGTCAGATTCAACAGGTAAGGCGCCTCTACCTTGGCGTCGCCCGTCTGCACATAGTATGTGATCCAGGTCACAGCCGCCATCACCACGACGAACATGGCTATCAGCCACACATAGGATGACCTGGAAAGCAGACCTTCGGACTGGCCGTCATCACGCTTGCTGTATGCCTGCTGCAGATAGGCAGGCTGTTCGACACTCACGGGCTTGCCTATCGCAAGGGCATCCCTAAGAGCGCGGAGGTCCTCCAGCATCGCCCTCGCGCTCGGATAGCGCTGGGACGGCGCTTTTTCGAGCGTCCGCATCACCAGATCACTGAGCGACTTGGGCACTGATGTGTTCAGGTTTCGCGGCGCTTCAGGTATGTCCTTGGCTTGCTTCAGGGCGACTGAGATAGCGGTGGGCCCATCGAAAGGCAGCGATCCCGTCAGCATTTCATAGAGAATGACGCCCACGGAATAGAGGTCGGAGCTTACAGCCGGGGCCGATCCCTCCGCCAGTTCCGGGGCTTCATAATGCACTGACCGCATTCCGAGACGGTCCGCGACATCCGGGCAGGCCCTCAACGCCGGGGAAAGTCCGAAATCAGTGACCTTGACCTCTCCGTCCGGGCTGACGATGATATCCTGCGGGCGGAGGTCGCCGTGTACTATGCGGTTCGAGTGCGCATACTCCAGAGCTTCCAGCACCGGAATGATCACATCCAGCGCCGTGGATACCTGCATTGCGCCCGCGCGTTGTATCCGCTCCTTGACGTTGATCCCGCGCGCGTATTCGCAAGCGACGAAGTTCCCTTCGGATTCAGGATCGGCGTCGAGGACACGCGCGATGGAAGGATGGTCGAGCGATGCAACCGATTGATAGCCAGCCTTAACTGCCGCCGCGAATTCCCTGTTCGAAGCGGCTTCTTCGTTGAGGGACTTGAGCGCGACCAGCCGGTTCAGCACCTTGTCCCGGGTCTTGTAGACCGAGAATATCTGGCCGTCGCCGATCTTCTCCAATACCTCGTAGCGATAGTTAATGATCTCGCCTATCAATGCCCGGAGCCTCCATAGCTCTTAAACAGCTTACCCCACTCCGTGTGGTCGAGTATGGCCTTCACCCTCGGTCTGCCATAGCGGCGGAACCAGTAGCCATCATAGTACAACCTCGACGCGTAGTACGACCAGGGGGTTATGAAGCTTCTCAACAGCAGATTCTCAAGTGGTTTGAGCGGACCGTGGTAGATCAGCTTCTGGCCACGGCTCGCAAACGTTTCCTGCTTGTCGTGGAAATGGAAATTGACCTCGGAGATGTCCTCCCCGACGATCTCGATCTCACTCGGATTAGCGCAGCCGAGCCCGTGCTCGTGCGCCAAACGCAGGAACTTGATGCCCATCGGATCAAAACCCATCATCTTCGCAGCAACAGCGTCGATCGCCACCTGGTCCGCGCTTGCGAGGATGTAGTTCTTGACGAATGGCACCATCGCCCTCGGGCCCGGCCCATCACCCGCTATGGTCCCGTCCGTGACGGCGAATATGCCCGGGTGGATCTCCTTCTGGATCGCCAGCAGGTCTACCAACGTTTCGTGGATCACTGAGTGCGTCCAATGCCGGTTTTCGCGCAGCAGACCACCGAAGGCGTTTTTCATCGCGCCGGTCATTGTCGTAAAGACATGGGTCTTCAGAGTGGGCAGGTGTACGGCGTTCTTGCCTACCAGGAGATCGGGAATCAGAATTCCCTCGGGAAAGACCTTGTCGAGCACCAGCATCTTCGCCTTCGGCTCGTACTTGATCCATTTCACGTCCTCTTCGTAGAGGTATATGAACTCGAGCCCGTGCTTGTCAATCACGCTTTCCAGGTGGTTGTTTCTGGCGCCGAGTTTGGGGTCCACGACTACGGTGCGGTTCTGCGCCGGAATGAGGTTCTTGTACCCGGCATCCTTCAGGGCCTGGGTTACGCCATCGAGTTGCCATGGAGTAGTGGAGCACGCAGGAAAGTAGTAGTGCCAGGATATGTTGATCTTGAGGATGGTGTCTTTGTCCTTGGGGAGGTGATCCTCAAAGCCCGCCATCTTCGTGAGCCTGGCGTAGTCGGGCACAACCGACTCCGGGGACGTCTTCAAAACCGCGACTCTGGAACTACTCATCGCTACTCTGCCGTCTCAGCGCTCTAATGACTCTAAGGGCCAGGCCTGCGAGACCCACTGCAAGCACAACTGTGTATACGTAACGGGCCACCGTGACCAGTTCCGCCCAGGCACCGCTAGAGCCGACCAACGGAAGCACGAACGCCGCGCCAGCGAGAAGCACCCACAGCGCCACAGCCGTATCGAGCAAACTTAGCTTCACCGTTTCCACGTCCTGTGAAAGTCTATTGCGGACGCCAGCGCCTCGCGCGTTATCTCAACGATTGCACACCGGCCTATCCGCTGAGGCAGCGCGAGTCTCAGCTTGCCGCCAAGCGTCTTCTTATCGAGTTCCGCCGCCCGGACCAAGTCCTCCGTCCGCAGGGTATCGTCCATGCTCACCGGCAGGCGCATCCGGGCAAGCGTGTCTGCCACTTCGGCGGCTGTGCCCGATTCCGCAATGCTCTCATTCTCGGCAAGCAGGGCCTCAGTCACCATACCTATAGAAGACGCCTCGCCGTGCCTGTACTTGCCGTAACCGCTCAGGACCTCGATAGCGTGGCCAACAGTGTGGCCGTAGTTCAGAATCGCCCGAATGCCTGACTCACGCTCGTCCTGCTCGACCACATCACGCTTGATCCGCACGGATCTATAGACGGCTTCTACCACCGGGCACTCGCGTCTGGCAAGCAAATCCGAGGCGTAGCGACCCAGAAAAACGAAGAAGTCTTGATCGTAAATTATACCATGCTTGATAACCTCCGCCAACCCGGAGCGAAGCTCCCGAGCAGGCAGGGTGTCGAGCGTCGCGGTATCTATTACAACCGATTTCGGCTGATGAAATGCCCCCACCAGATTCTTGCCCTGAGGCAGATCAACGCCGACCTTGCCGCCAACGCTTGCATCCACCTGGGCCAGCATGGTTGTCGGCGCCTGATGGAAGTCGATCCCGCGCATGTAGGTCGCAGCGGCGAACCCCGCCATATCGCCAATCACGCCGCCTCCGAGCGCGACGACCGCGCCCCTGCGGTCGATGCGGGCCTCGAGCAGCGCGTCGTATATCTTCCGGACGGTCCCGAGCGTCTTGAACCGCTCGCCAGCGGGAACGCACATCAACTCCGCCCGTATGCCGGCAGACCTCAGGCTATCAAGCGCGATGTCGCCGTAGAATCCAGCGATCTTGGGGTTCGAGACCACGAGCACATCCGTAGGAGCGCTGGTCCGCAAGACTGTTTCTCCCAGGCTCGCGAGGATACCGGGCCCTATAGTAATAACGTACGAACGGTCACCCAGGTTGACTTCAACTTCAGGCATAGGCTTGTACAGAGATAAGGGGACTGCTTTCCGGCAATCCCCTCACTAATGACCTCACGTGGTGGTTAGCACTACGGGATTAGACTGCCTCCGACCCCCACAGTGCCCATGTTGGAGTCGGGTATGATCGTCGGAGTGATGAAGATCAGCAGTTCGCGGTCCTCAGTCGTCTTCGCAACGCCCCGGAACAGGCTGCCGACGATCGGCAGATCGCCAAGCACCGGAATCTTATTGACGCTGCTGGAGTCGTTCTTCCGAATGAAGCCACCAACAACGATTGTCTCACCGTTGGCAACGCGCCGCTGCGTGAACAGCTCCTGGTTGCGCTGCTCGGGAATTTCGGTCCCGTCCGGACCGGTAACGATGTTTCCGGTGTCGGCAACGCCCGGTCTCAGCGTCATAGTAATCGTCCCGTCGCCGTTAACTCTCGGCAGCACGTCGAGGTGCGTGTCGATGTTGATGAAGTTCGGCTGCGACTGCTGGATGACGGTGCCTGTGCCGGTTACCGTGTTGTAAGTTGTCCAGTACGGTATCTGCGAGTTGATCGAGATAAACGCGTTCTGGTTGTTGATTGTCGAGATGATTGGAGAGTTGATGATCTGGCCTATGTCGCTGGTCAACTGAGCCCTCAGCGTCGCAGTGAGGTTGCCGGTAGCGAACCCGACTACGATGTTGCCGGTGCCGCCGCTGATCGGCGCGGAGAAACTCTCGTTGAGCTTATCGAGGCTCCAGTCGATACCAAATCGCTTGACATCGGTAGTCTTGACCTCAACGAACTCCGCCTTGATCGACACCTGTTTCGGCGGAACGTCCAACATCCTGATGATGTTCTTGAAGTCCTGGATGCCCTGCTCGTCACCCTTGACAATGATCGAGTTGTCCAAGTCGAACGGAACGGCCTGTTCTATGCCATCCGGCCAGAGCAGGTTCTGACTGCTGCCGCTGGTCGTGCTCGCTGTCCGGCTGCTCGTGCTCGGCTGGTTCTGTCGATACGGTTGAGGGGTGGGTCCCACAACCTGCCCTGCTCCCTCGTACGGAGCGGCGGTCCTGCCGGCCCCGCCATTCAGCGCCGCAGGGTCGATGGTGGGAATCGCCGGCTGCGTATTCGGCCTGGGCGTACCAGTCGGCCCGCCGACCGTGGTCATATCACCGTCGTGTGACGTCTGGACATTCATCCCGCCGCCGCCAGGGGTGATGTTGACGGGTGTGCCCTTGGTCCGATCCGGATAGATCGGTTCGCAGTTGGCTTGAGGGTTCACGCCGCCCCATCCCATAAGCCTGAGCAATTCACTGGGCTTGGAATAAGTCAGTTTGATCGTTGTTACGATCTTCTCTTTGGGCGGAGGTGCGGTTTCCACGACAGGAAGGGCGTCCGGAATCACATTGGGAAGAACAACCGGAGTGGGTTCGGCCATGGAGCCACCTATGATGTAGGTGCCGTCCTCCATCTTCTTATACGACACGCCCGCGCCTCTGACAACATAATCAAGGGCTTTCTCCAGCGGCACGTCGTTCAGGGTGGCCGTGATCTTCTTTTCCAACTTCGACTCGTCGGCGATGACGATGTTGGTCCCGCTCTGCTGCATAAGCATCATAACGACCTGCTTCAGGGGAGCGTCGTTGATCTGCAGCATGATTCCACTCGCCGCGAGCGCGCAGCAGGACAGCGCCAGCACCACCAGCACCGTTGTGAGCGCCGTTCGTCCAACGTAGAGCGCCGCGTTTGATTTCCTCCACGGCCTCAGCGTATATCGCATAGATTTCCTCCTCCGGTCACACATCCTCCCGGTAAACTCACCAACCCCGGCCATAACCGCCGCCGCTATAGCCGCCGTAGCTTCCTCGGCTGCTGTAGCCGCCACCGTAGCCGCCACCACCGTAACCGCCGTAGCTGCCGCCGTAGCTTCCACGGCTGCTGTAGCCGCCGCCATAGCCACCACCGCCATAGCCACCACCGCCATAGCCGCCGTAGCCACCGCCGCCATAGCCACCGCCGCCATAGCCACCCATTCCCATACCATAGCCGCCGCCGTACTGGTCGCCCGCGTTGCCGCTCATTATGCTGAGCATCTGGCTAGCGCCCATATTGCTAAGCGGAACCTTATCGATCACGCTTTCCACAGTGGTGGTAGTGTCGATGGTTGCGTCAGTGCCAGGGGCGGTTGCGACACCGCTTGGATCAGTGACAGCCGCATACGGGTTCGAATCCGGCTTCTTGCTGATCATATATACGTTATTCTCGATCCTGTACACCAAGCCTGCGTTCTTGAGCAAACTCTTCAGGGCTGCGTCGAACGGAACGTTTGATATGGACATACTCGGGATTATCCCGGTGACGTCCTGCGAGATCGAGAAGTTCTTGCCGGGCCTGCCTCTAAATAGAGCATCGATCGCGGCCTTCACTTCCACATCCTTCAGATCCAACGTGACCGGCGAGTTATCATCAGCCGCCGCAACAGCAACCGCGCACGCGAGCCCGCCCAGGATCAAGACGATCACAAATACGGCTATGCATCTGGTCAACATTTCACAACCTCCTCCGCGAAGCGAGTGCTCGCGTTAGCATCTTCCTCTGAACTCATGCTATCTGACAATACTTCAGACTATCACCAACCGGGTAAGGTTCCAAGCCAGGCCGGTTGCCCGCCTCACTAGGGCGCAGCCCCTCCACCGAGACCAGGGCCGGGAGGCGGCGGTCCCATAGGCATGGGCATCGGCACCCGAGGCCCTCCCACACTGCTGGGGCCTGGAGTTGTCGGTGTCTCCTCGCGGGCAGAGCGAGCCATCTTTACGGTGATATACCTCGGCTTCTTATCGACCGTCTTAAGAACAACTCTGTCCGGCTCTATCTTCTGCACCATTGCCAACCGGTCCTTGAGGTAATCGCCCGGCTGCACGACTTCCGAGCCGCCGTTGGATTCGATGATGGCATACACCCTGTCGTTGAGCAAAATGCCGGCCATCCTCCTCGGAGGCTGCTGTATCTCCGGCGATTCCTGTTCCACCTGTTTCCTGCCGCGCACGCCCGGAAGCGTCACGAACGGGAAATCCCTGATCGGAGGAGTCACCCGAACGGCCTTCTTGGCTTTGTGGCCGATCGGCATAAATGGATCACTGCGCCAGGTTTCCATTGGCGTGACAGACGCGACCTGCGCGGATGTCGAAGCCGCGGGCGCGGACGCCGCGGGTGCAGTTCCGGCTGACGGATCCGGCGTTCCAGCAGTCGCAGCAGGATCCATCCCAGGCGCGGGTGGCGGAGCAGCCCCCGGAGCCGAGGCTGGCGCTACTTCCGCTCCAGGCGCTGGAGCCGTCTCGGTAGCGGCAGGTGCAGGCGCTGGCGGCTTAATAAAGCTGAAGTAGTAGAATATACCGACCCCGATGATGACGACGATAGCTATCGCCGCCACAATCGGTTGATTCTTCGGATCTTTGACCCATTCCATCAGAAAACTCCCGGCCGACCTAACCCTGTCCGCTCATCGGCCTCGGCGGATTGCTCCGCCATCAACTACTGAGCCGGCATACCCGGCATTGGAGGCGCGCCAGGGCTACCCGTCGCCGATCCTCCACCAGCCATCTGTATCTTGTTACTAGAATCAGCCTTAGCAGCAGGGAATATGTAGCACGTAAGGCTGTAAGTTTGCACTAGCTCAGGGCTGACACCAGCGAGCTTCGGCGGCCCCACCATAACCAGACGCCGACATGTGTTCCACCGGCGGATGTTGTTCATCAAGTGCTTGAAATCACCGGTTACCGTGACATCCCCAAGCTTGAACTCCAACACATCCTGCTCGAACAGCGGGTCGTTGGGGTTCGCCGGCGGAGGCGGTATCTGGAAGTTGGCCCCGCGCACCACCACGTCCTTGTCGCGAGCAAAATTCTCCAACAGCGGCCCAAGGGTCTTGATCTGCTCCTTCCAGAGCGCCAGCATACCGATGTCGCGCCGCGAGAAGTTCAGGTTAGGCATCCGCAGCTTCATCTGGGCGTCCATGCGAGCCTGCGTGATCTGGTAGTCCAGCATAGCCTTCTGGCGGTCCTCGATAGCCTTAGCCTTGGCCGCCTCGTTACCCTTTACGATGGCCTTATCATAGCGAGCCTTCGCGGCAGCGAACTTCTCATTCTGCGGCTTGATCAGCAGGAAGAACACCGCAACGCCCGCCAGGATGCATAGAACGCTGCCGATGATGATCACGTGTATTCTTTTGAGCTTGGAAAGACTCATATTACTCTCTCAAAAAGTGCTGCGCGCGCTAGGGAGCCGCTCCTCCGGTGCCCTCAAGACCAGGTCCGGGCGGCGGCGGTCCCATCGGGCCGGCGGGCACTCCAGGCGACGGAGGCATCGGGACGCCGCCCGGTGCATTCGGATCGCCGCTAGTCCCCGTTCCGCCCGAAAATGTTGGGGCAACTATCGGATTCTTCAACTTGCAGGTGACCGTGAAATCGAGATAGCGCGCGATCGGCCCAGACATAACACTCTCGGCAATAGCAGGCATGCCGGCAAGGTTCGCTTGCGGTCCGGTGCCGGGCGACCCCTGCGGTAGGGTAATCCCGCCGCCAAAACTCGTGGCGCCCGCCGGATAGCCAGGCACTCCCGATATGGTGACCTCGGTGAAAAGATCCGTGGCGCAATACATGTTCAGCAGGAATCTGCCGATATCATCGAGACTCCGGGCCCTAGCTGTCATCGATACCTGGGTCCCGTCGCACACCATGCTCGTATAGGATATCTTCTCGTAGGTCCACTTGGCGATCTCTTCATAGAGCTTCGGGAACTTCTTGTTATACTCGAGCACGTTGTTGATGAAATCCAGCTTGCTCTTGATGGGCGGTATCTTGCCCAACCACTCATCGCGCTGTTTCTCTATGCCCACAACCTCTGCTTCGAGCGCCTCCGTCTGCGTAGCCAGTTCCTCTTGGGCAGCAACCTTAGGCACAAGGACAAGCTGAGTGTAACCAATGCCGATCGCCAGCACAGCGACTACCAGCACGCCAAAGAGCATCGCCGTGGTTCTTATGATCTTCTTCTCGTTTATTGACTTCGGCAGCAGGTTAATCTTGATCATCTTGCTCAAGCCACTCCATCGGCCGCGATCAGCCGATCATATCTCTTATCGCCAGGCCTATGCACACGCAAAGCAGCGGCGAGATCTCGTTCAGATACTGCGGCGACGCGCTCGGCACACGTATAGGAAGGTTCTTTATCGGGTCGGCCACGACAACAGGCAGCCCAAGCTCACGACTCAGATACTGATCGAGTCCCGGCATCTTCGCGGTCCCACCACACAGGTAGACCCTGTCGGGCATTCTCGAATAACGATTCTGGTAGTAGTCCAGCGACATCCTGAGCTCATTCGCCAAATCCGCAAGCACGCCGGATATGGCCTGGAACACCTGTCCTTCCGGCGATGAAGCATCCATAGGGGCCACAGCCGCAACAGGCGCTGCTGCCGGCTCCTCGGCGGCCTCCGCGCCGTGGTCGATTTCCGTGCCAGCGTCGCTCAGATCGAAGCTCGGCCCGGTCTCTTCCTCCGCGGCCGGCTCCTGCTCCTGCACGTCATCATCCAGATCAAAGGCCGGCGCCGCCGGCGCCGCGGGCTCATCACCCAGATCGAACGAACTGGGTCCAAGATCGAACGAAGGCCCCGGAGTGATCGGAGCATCACGATCCGGGCCACCAAGGTCGAAACTCGGCCCCGCGGAGACGTCAGGCGTGTCAAAGCTCGGGCCGATATCCTCGATATCGAAAACCGGGCCGTCAACCGTATCCTTGAAATCGCCCGGTTTCGCCGGCTCTGCGGCGGCATCAACCGGAGCCGCATCGTCAAGATCGAACGCGCTCGGGGTGCCCGGTTCAGGAGCAACGAACGTGTCGAATGCCGTCGTGGGCTCCGCGGCAGGAGCGGGCGACGGATCAGGCGCGGAGGCGGACTGCATCGCTGCCAGATCAACCGCCGCGTATTCTCTCTTGGTAACCTCTGCCTGCTCGATGGTCTGCCCCAGGGCCTCGGCGATCTCTCTCGTGAAGCTGATCCCCGCAACACCCAGAGGCGGGCTCGGGAAAGTGAGCAGTCCATTCTCAAAGACGCCGAGATCGGTGCGCGTCGCTCCTATGTTGACGATCGCCACCGTCTCGCTCATAGCGCCGTTTTGGGATAGATCAACAAGCGACCTGCTGGCCGCGAGGGGTTCAATGTCAATAGCAACCGGCTGAAGCCCAGCGGCAAACAGCGCCTCTACATGGCTGTCCACAAGCTGCTGCTGCGCCACCGCAAGGAGCACGTCCATTTCCGCTGCAGCGGGATCGGCCGAAGGGTTATCCAGCGCCTGGAAGTCCATTACAACTTCCTGAGGGGAGAACGGCACGTGCCGCTCGACTTCCCACTTCATCGTCTCCGCCAGTTCCTCTTGCTTCATCTTGGGAACGCTGATCACGCGGACGACAACCTGCGAAGCACCGGATACTGAGCTCACGCACTTCTTGGTCTTGATGCCGCTTTCGGTGAGGAGCGCCTTGATCGCAGCTCCGAGAGCTTTGGGGTCAACAATGACCTCGTTCTCGACCACTCCCTGCGGAGTTCGCGCAATGCCCAACCCGGTTATGGTGATGCCATCCTTGGCAAACTTAGCCTCGGCAACTTTGATGGTGTCAGTGCCGATGTCCAAGCCGACTACTGCGGAGGGCGCGGATTTCCGTGACGGACTCAATTGCTATTTCTCCATCTGCAGAGCTTTGGATTCCTGCTATCGTAGCATCAAACCCAGCCGTATGTCAATAAACCCAGGGAACAGGAACAGGGAGTAGGGGACAGAAAAGACTCCTCTATCCGCGAGTCCCGAATCCTTCATCTGAGACCGGCAAAGAGGCACGGAGCGCTTGGATTAAGTGCCTGAATGCCACATTTTGCCTGTACCCAACAGGAGCAGGAACTGGGAATAGCGCGAGCGCCTGCTGCTCTATCCACAGGTCCTGCTGCCTGTAGTATCCACTCGCCGGAATTCCGAGGCGCGGTCGCCTGGAACTCGCGGGCTATCTGCCCCAGAAGTTGGGGCTCAGGGTCTCCCAGAATAGGTCGGAGTTGCCTCCGCGGGTACTTGTCCAGAACACCCATATCTTTGATGACCTAACGCCCACGGATGTTCCACTCAACTGCGGTTGAGGATCAGCAAATGCATAAATACTGCCCTCATTGACGTTAGCATCCATCGTAAACCCCAGAGACTGCTCCGGCAGTTCCGTGATCCAGCTAACATCCGTGACCCACTGGTCGATGCTCTTCCTGCTGCCGTCCTTGTCCTTATAGTCGTACTGCAGGCGCAGCCCGTACTTTGGAGGATCCGTAGGTCCCGCCGAGTTCGGTCCCTTGAAGTTGTTGGACATGTAACGCTCGTCAACCTCTGAGAAGTAGATCTTCGTTCCGGTTCGATCCACTTCCCACGGTCCTCTGGCGTTCTGGATCTGCACGTTCGGGTTGTCTGGCGGCCCGGCGAACCCTCCGGTCTGTGGGTCCATAGCAATGGGCGGCAGACCGAGCTTCGTGAGGTCGATCCCGATTCTCATCGTGGTGTAGAAGATCGTGCTGTTCTCGATCGCCGCTCCGGTCTTCCGCCAGAACACCCAGAGCCTGTCCACGGGCGCCGGTTTGCCGCGGTCCCAGTTGGGATCGAGGCCGGGCGCCATGCTTCCGGAGCGCTCGTCAGTCATGCTGGTGCGCTCGATGAACGCCCTGGGGCTGCCGTCAACGGCCGCATCCGTCGTGATCCGCAAGGCCTGCGGAGTGTAATCCGCATAGACCTCCGGCGCGCTGAACACAGTCACACCATCGACCACAGTCGCGGTCTCCCGGAACGGTTTGCTGAACGTGATAATGCCCGAGGAGTAATCGACCACCATCTTGCCGAGTATCTGATCGGCAGCGCTCCCCGGAGGATAGGAATACGTATACACTCCGCTCGCGCTGTCGATCTCGGGCGTGATCGGCATGGGAGGTTCCTGAACAGTCGGTCCGACCATCCAACTGCCGTCGGTTGCGCTTATGACGGACCCGGCCGGCAGTGTCAGTGTCCCTTCGGTATATGCCTTCGGGAACACGACGTGCACGTACGGGTACGCCGGGTTGACATAGTTAGGCAGCGCCGGGTCAGGCTGATCGCTCGTGTAGGCTCCCCAATGATCGGTTCCGGTGGCTCTCCCTGCTGTCGGACGCACCCAGGCAATGTGCTTCGAGGTGTAGAATCCGAGCTTGGGATCACGCGCAAGCCGTTCATTGTAGACTCTCGCCAACATCTGACCGGTCCTGTTTGGCGCATTCGACGCAGAGCCATAGGCGTCATACCGGGACAGGAATATGTCGGAGTTTCGGGTGATCTTGTTCGTTCCAGCGTAGACGACGTCGAACGCCTTGTATGTCTTGGCCGGATCGTTATACTCGTCAATGTACGGATTCGTGAAATCCGTGCTGCTGTCACCGCTTGCGTTCCGCAGGTCTGTGCCGAAACGCCGCAGGATCGGGTTGGGCGATCCAACCGCCGCCAGGCAATCCGGCGTCCTCAGTCTCTGGTCCGGCTGCCATTCGGACTTTGTGGTGTCGAAGTCCGGCCCACCGTTGTTCTGGGAGTAGAAGATCGACCAGTTGCCGGCAGTGCCTCCCTGCCAGAACATCCACATCCTGTTCCCGTCAGGAACGATGGCGGGAGCGCGCTTGATCTGCGACGGGTCGTGCTCGATCGCATAGACCCGCGGCGTGCCCTGTGCTGAGTCGGAGTCTGGAGTGATGTCCGTATAGAAGATCAAGCTTTCCTGCCTGACCTTGTTGTTCGGATCACGGAACTCGCCGGTTCCGGCCCAGGCGAGCCACGTCCGGTTCTTGTCGTCCGCGGCTTCCCTGGCGAGGTTCTCTCCTATGTTTGGCGAATGATGCCGCACCGAGTACAGCGGATTATCGCCTGACGGATCGTACTTCATGAGATCCGGCGGAATAGGCAACATCCACTGGCTGGCAGGCATCCACTCGGGCACGCGCTGCCACCATTGGTCCGGGCTGGCAGGCGCCCATGTCGCCGGAGCGTTGCTTCCGGGAGCCTGCCGATAGCCTAGCCTAGCCTCATGGATGAACCACGGCGCGCTGGCGAGTCTCCTCGCCCAGGCATCGTAGGCCGATTGGTCGCTGGGATTCGGGGGCTCTGTCTCCATTCTGTTACTGGAGTAGAACAGCCGCACATCGTTGTTTGCATCGCGGTAGGCGGCGGGAGTCGAATCACCGTATTTCGCGAAAAAGCCCTGGCTTGTCGCCAAATCAATCTGCGGCAGAGTCGTCGGCGTAACACCGCCGGTCAACTGGTTCTCCCTGACGCCCACCTTCAACTGGAAGCTCGGCACCGCCACCGGATCGGAGCCATAGATCGGCCCCGCGGGCGCGCCGCTCGTTCGGTTGGAAACGTCGCTGAACACCGATACATACGGCGTCTGGTTATTAGGATCCCAGCTCTGGTAGGTGCCGACCGGCTGCGTAAGCGGTACCTGCACGCTGACCAATACCGGCAAGGGCTTCGTAGTGTCCCATCCCGCCGCCGACATAGGCCCCTGCACGGTCGGATCTCCTGCCAGATACTGGCTCTCCCACTTCCGCCTGTCAGGTATAGTCATAACCGTCGGGTCAACGTCGCCGACTCTAGGCTTGGACAACGTATAGCCGAGATACCAGTTCTTCTGGTTCCATTCCCAGGCGCCCGAGTTGAATGGCTGCCCGGCGAAGGCGCTGAACACCGGATCCGCAGCCGGGAAGACATCCAGTGAGCTTGTTATGGCAACGCCTGGCAGCTGCTGCGACGGGCTGGCCTGATCCCCCAGCAATCCCAGGGCCTGGTTCAAACGGATGTTGTAGAGGTTGACGTTGCCCGCGTTCTTAATGGTGATCGGCTTGAACCACTGCTGGATCAGCGGGTTCGGATTGTAGGCCGTGAACGTGAACGGCCCGGTCATGTTCTGCCCCAGCCCATGCGGCGCCCTACCGATATCGATCAACTGCTCCTCGACCAGAATCTTCGGGTCCGGCGGGACCTTTAGCTGCACCCTGAACGTGCGATACACTTCCTGCCAGGTCGTCGGCCTTCCACGGGTGACGTTGCCGGAGTCATGATTGACGTTGTTATTGGAGTCCACGAAGGCAACCATCGTTCTGGAGTACCCATTGGGATCGTTGACCCCATCCGGGCTGGTGTTAGCAGGCTGGAACCTGGGCACATCGACGGATATCTTCACCGTATCCGGCCTCAGGAGCGACACTTCGTGCCTCCGGTCGCCTGCAGCGGGCTCCACTGGCAACAACGGGGTCGCATTGGTCGCCGGGTTTATATCAGTAGAAATGAGCTGGTAGTTCTGATACCGTGAGTAGATGTGAGGATAGTCTATGGAACCTATCCCTTGATCCCACGGGAACTTGATGCCTCCCGCTACCGGCGGCAGGTTCTGACCGAACGCGTCCTTCGGCCTGTATTCGGCATATATGGCGCCCTCGCCGCCCCGGAACATCAGGTCCCGGTCTTCAATGCGGAACCTGGGGATCTGGCGGTTGGTAACACCCATGGCGCTCCGGTCCACAATGCCCAACGGAGCCTCGCGTGAACTGGTCCCATGGACAACGTGACCGAGGTAGATCAGCGGTGTCCTCAGTCTGGTGAACTGATACGGCTGCGTTCCCGAAGCGTCCGACACCCAACCGTAGTTGCCGTTCAGATGGGCCTCGGGGTTTGTTCTATCGGGGTTGATCTTGTTATCCCAGGCGATTCCGACGTCGCCATCATTAGCCTCATTCTTAATACCGTCGTCCCTGATCGCTATGGGATTGTTGATCCCGAGCGGCGCTTCTCTGACCTGATTGTTGACGAGCACGATCTCATAGCCGCTGCCGGATCTCTTCAGCTTGGCAAGAGGTATGGTTTGGTGGATCGTGGTACCGCTTGGCCGGCCGCCGGTCTTCTCGGTATACTTGTCGATGTCTACATACAGTGTCCAACCCGGTCCCGGTCCCGGCGGCCTGTCTCTGCTGCCATCGATGTCGATGGAAATAAGAGCATAGCTCCGCTTCACCGGTTGCCCCTCTATGTCGAGGGCCTGATCGGCGACCTTCTCGCCGCTCACAGGATCATTATGTATCTTCAGGAACGTGTAGTCCTTGATTGCACGCACCTGCATCACCAGGCCGTTTACGTTGCCTGTCTGGCCGCCGCTTGTAGCCCCGGCGCTTTCGCCACAGCTTGCGTTGGTCATGCGAGGCTTGACCCTGTCGGCGATGCTGCTGCCCATCAGCCACTCCTGGGCTGGAAGGTTCCAGACGATGGCGTAGATCCTCTCGCCCCACTCATAGAACACAGTGTCGCTCTTCGCGTCGTCCACCCGGCTGGGCGCAAGAAACGCCTTGTTTCGCTGGACCTTGGCCGCGTCGATCAGATCCTGATCTATCGTCAACGGGTCGTAGGGCTTGGCCTTCGAGTCCGTCTCGTCCCGGAACTTCATGTCCTTGCTGACGATCACGTTGCTCGGCCATGTGCTGAAGTCAAAGGTGGCCCTGTCTTTCTCCGGGTCGAAACCGAGCGACTCGTTGAAGAACGTCTCGGTGAACACGTCGAACTGCACGTCAGTCACCGGAGCGGACGAGCTTCTCTGCGCATTCTGGGTCTCGGGGTCGCCCTCGAAAGGCCAGTCACCACCCTGCCACTCTCCGCCCCAGGCGCCGCCCTTCTTGCTGAACGCGATCAGATGGCCGTCACCACAGCCGACGAAGATCACCGTGACGGGGGTTGTCCCCACCATGAGGTGCGTCAGGTTGGGAGACGAGAACAGGACTCCCGGCGCTCGCCACCCTTCATATGGCGAGAGCTTGCCGCTGGCGTCCGTCGTACCCGCACTCCACAAGGGGTTCACTTGACCGGTGTGAGCATCACGCCAGTGCAGAGTTCCTGAGTTTTCGCCCATGTCGCCGACGTACATGATCCGGTGCTCGCCGTTCCTGCCTTCGCCGTCGAGCGCGATTGACGCCTGCACCGGCAAACCGAACGACGGCTCATCGTAAGCTATGCTGGAATCCCCATGGGGGAGGCCATCGTCGTCAGTGTAAAGCCGCTCGCCTGTTTCAGCCTTGAAGGAGTAGATGCGCCCGTCATTGCTCGCAATCCAGAGGCGCCTGATGCCCTGCGATACCCCAAGCGCGGGAGTTGAGTATCTAAATGCGCCAAGCGGGTTGGTACCTTCGTTCGAAGGATACTCCCACACCGGCACGACATTGCCTTTCCCGTCCTTCCTGGCCCCGTTCGCATCAAGGCAGTATACGTGGCCTGCGCTGGACGCCGCGTAGAGCCGGTCTCCGTCGATGGCAGGCGATGAGCTGAACGCGCCCGGTTTTCCGTCAATGTCGGAATCGGAGGCAAACTTCCACTGCTCCGTCGGAGCACTGGTCTTGACCTGGGACAGGCAGGTTATGACGCCATTCATACCAGCGATAAAGAGCTGGCCATTGTTCTCGTTGCGGAACGCCGGAGACGCGCCCATCGCGCCAAGACCGGGTTGATCCATATCGGACGCGCTGGGCTTCAGCTTGGTGCGGACAGCGGGGTAAATCCAATCCAGCTTGCCGACGTAATTCCCCGGAGTCTGGACGTTGAACGACAGCACCCTACCGTTCTCGGTCACCGCAAACACGCGCTCTGCGAGAGCATTATTTCCCAACCGGACCGTGTCGGCATCTGTGATCGGGGTGCTGTACCCCATCCCCTCGACTGTATCCGGCACGAACATGATCGCATCGGCGACTACGGCATGTTCTGTTGCCGGCACCGGTGGTGCGGAGCCGGCACCATCATAATCAACCTCCGTAGCTGTGTTCTTCAGCTCTACTTTCGTCGGGTTGAAATACGATGAACCGATTTTGACCCACGAACCGAACGACGCGGGGTCGCTCTGGTCAACAACAACTTCAGTCGTCGTTATGCTTCCGTCGGCATCCGGGTAGCTGATAACGTAGGTCGCGGTCTTGGACCGCCGCAGCGTACCGGTTCCCTCGCCCTCAGGCATCCAAGCGTAGATGCTGTAAGACAGCCCTGCGGCGCCAGTCGGAGCGGCATTCGTCTGATCGGCCGGCAGGAAATTCCAGGTGCACATGGAAGTGGCGGCCTTATCCTCAACACAGGCAATGTAATGGAACTTGCCTCCGAAGGCGTCCTCACGGGTATCAGTGACCTGCCAGTTGTTGACGACATTGATGTCGTCTTCCTCGCCGACCGTCTTGCCGGGCCCCTTCCAGAGCAGCGCGCCCGTAACCGCGTCCAGCGCGTACAACTGACGGTCCATTCCCGTGACGAAACATACAAACTGAGTGCTGCCTCCACTCGGATCGGCTATGGTAGCCAGTGTTGGCGAGGAGTACACACCGCCCTCTATAGGACCTTCAATGGTGAGCCGGTCGTTGACTTCGTTACCGTTGCGCGGGTAACGCCACTTGGGCTTGCCGAGGTAAGAGGCGATCTTCTCCAGTTTGGTGCGTTCCGCACTGCCCGCCGGCAGCTTCTCAGGGTCGTCGGTCGTTGGCACGATTCCGTAGATGCAGTAGACGGCTCCCGTGTCATGCTCAGCCTCGGCCGCGAGCAGCGAGCCACTCTCCACTGCGCCGACGTAGACGCACGTGCCAAGACCATCATTCACGGGATCGAAGATAACTGGAGGGCTGCTCGTGACAGTGGGATCATACAAAGTGACGGGAATGTTCGCGCTCACAGGTGAAGAGTAGATCTCCCGGATCGGCACCGGCACGAACTTGATAGCATCCGCGAGCACCTTCTCATTCGCTCCGGCATTCTGAATCCTGGCAGTAAGCCGGACCCCCTGCCCCGCCTGGCCTGTGAACGTGAAAAAGGAGTTGCTAAGAGGCTGCCAGGTGTCGGCGTTGCTGCGTTGGTCGAAGGTAACCATCCTGGTGCCGAACCGATCGGTCACGAAGTAGGTAGCACGCCGGGTTGCGTCAGGATTCTCGGGCACCCAGATGAATATTTGATATCTGCCCGGTGGCACGCCATCAGCACTCGGAAAGTCCCAGAACGCCTCGGGATAGACCTTACCCGGATCACTGGGATCGGGCTCGACGGCATTGGTAATATGGTAGCCGGTGCCGACCGCGTCGCGGATCTCACCGGGATCGTCGGTCTGATCTATAAAAAACCATTTCCCGGTGGCGAAGAACCGCTCGGTTTCCTCGTCGTCAACGACGTATGCCTCATCCTCAGGCAATCTCGTTCCGGCATCGGTACGCGGAAAGGCCCAAATGGCCTTTATTGTACTGGGGTCTTTGGTGTCCTTGGACTCGTCGTTGCGCCCACCGCGATGCATATCGAAGTGATACGTGGGCCAAATGGCCTCCGGTGCCGCTGCCGGCGTTGTCTGCCCAAGAACGGGGCAGGCAAGCGTGACAATGCCCAGGACAAGAGCGATAGCAAGAAGGTGGCGTGCGTTCATGCCCTTCATAGGACCCTCTCCTCCAGTGTAACCCTAACCACAGCCCAACACCACCCGCGTTCCTTCGGAGCAATGCCTGCCGGCCTGATGTAGCGGTTCAGGCGTAATGCAAGCCGGCATGGGCCATTCTGTTCGACTCTGCGCGCTCACCATTTGTTCCGTGGCAAGCGTCCGTCGCGGCTCACATTATACCACGCCCAGCCACATCGTTGAGGAGGACCTGGCATGCCTGGCATTAGCTCTTCAGTTTACTGACCGGCAGCAGCGTTCAGTTCCCCGTCACTTATGACCTGGTTGTTGAGCCAGTTGTGCTCTCTAACCATATCATTGGCACGTTTTGTGCAACATCATTAGCTGGTACTCGCACGCGGAAAATCGACGGAGGTGGCCCGAATGAGAACCTGGATAAGAGCACTTGTCGTTGCTGCAGCAATCGCAATTGCGTTTGCGGGAACGCCGGCCAACGCCAGCCCGCAGTGGGCCGTGGCAACCAGTTACTCAAGCGTGTGCCTGCTCAACCTCCAATCTGACGTGCTGACCAATCAGTTTGATCCGCTCTTGATCGGCGGCAGTTACACGGGTGTTGCGATTTGGAACAACTACGTGTTCGTCGCAGACAGTTCCTCAGGCATGGGCAGACTGCATGTCGGACAGATCAACACGACCGGCCTGATGCCCACCATAACCTGGAACGAGCAACCCATCAACCTCGGGGCTCTGACCAATCCCGGAGCGGTGGCCGTGGACGCAACCGGCGGGGTTTACGTGATCAGCAAGACCCGGACTGCTGACCCATCAGGCGCGCATTCTTACATCGCTTACATTCCGTCTGGCGATAACCAATGGCCCGAGGCGGGCCTCAACCTCTTCGATAGACCCACGGGATTTCTGGCAGACATAGCAACTTGGGGAACGGGCTCACAGGCTGTGATCGCCCACCGGGACACATCCGGGGGGGAAGACCACGCTTTTGGTCAGACGTGGGTGTCCAGCGTCACCAGCAGCGGGCTCGGCGGTCCTCCATTCGCGCCGGATGACAAAGGCTACGAGCCCCGCGGCGTCACCATCGGCGGCAGCCTCGCCTATGTAGCCAACTACTCCACGGAGACTGGGGACGATGGCGCCACGTCCGTTGGAAGCATCTCAGTGCTTAGCGCTTCCACGCTTCAGAAGGTGACAGGCGCTGAGGCGGCTATCCAAACCGGGAGCTTCCAGCCCAGTGACATCGCGTTCTTCTCACTCGGTGACACCAACTACCTGGGAATGGTCGGAGTGAAGGACGGGACAAGTCAGGCCTGGAGAATAGAGCTGGATGCCAACGGGCTGCCGCTTGTCGAGGTCAGTGCGAGCGGAGAACTCATCGGCGGGAACGTCCTCAGGCGAACGCTGCAGGGATCGGGCGAAGGTTACTGCACACTGTCACCTGACGGCACGACGTTCTGGATCACCAATCCCAAGACTGGAAACGTCACAGCACTCGACACCAGAACCTGGCAGGGCACCAACCTCACGATTGCAGCAAACCCGGGCTATATAGCCGCCTTTACACCGGCTGACAGCCCAGTTCCCGAACCAAGCAGCGTTCTGGCCCTGCTCACCGGAGCTGTCGGACTTTTCGGGGCTATGAAGCGCCGCCGAAGATAGCCATCTTCCACGTCCCCATCCCATCAATGCTATAATGGTTGAGCGCGACACAGATGTCGCACTCAGGAGGATGACTTGGAGTCGATTCTGCACCACGTAGCGGGCTGGATTACTACTAACGTTGCAGAGATGGGATACTGGGGCATTATCCTCATGATGGGGATCGAGAGCGCCTGCATTCCGCTGCCCAGCGAGATCATCATGCCCTTCGGGGGCTACCTCGTCTACAAGGAACCCACGCGATATGCCATCTGGTGGATGGGCGTCTCAGGCGCGCTCGGATGCGTTTGGGGATCGGCCGTTGCCTACTGGGCAGGAATGTACGGCGGCCGCCCATTCGTGGAGAAATATGGCAAGTACGTCCTGATCCGCCGCAAGGACCTCGACAAGGCAGACCTCTGGTTCAAGAGGCACGGAGAAGCAGCAATCTTCTTCAGCCGCCTGATGCCGGTCATACGGACATTTATCTCCTTCCCGGCAGGCATCTCCAGGATGCACTTCGGCAGGTTTATCGTCTACACGTTCCTGGGCTCCTTACCGTGGTGCCTGGGGCTGGCGTGGGTCGGGCAAATCCTCGGTCCGAAGTGGGACAAGGTGCTGAGGCCGTATTTCCACAAAGCCGATGTGCTCATCGGTACCATCCTCCTCGTGCTGCTGGCGCTCTACGTATGGCACCACATCAAAGGCGGCAAGGAAGAGGCTAAGGAAGCTGCTGAATAACGCCTGCGGGAGCTGATCGCGGGGCTACTCCGCGACCGCGCCGAGCTCTGCAATCACATCCTCAGTCAGGCTGGAGTTGAACGCATCCCACGCAGGTTTGCTCCATATCTCGACCTTGTCGGTAAGGCCGACCAGCCAGATATCATCACCCGGCTTGATGCCTGCGTGTTCGAGAAGCATCTGAGGAACCGCCACGCGGCCCTGCTTGTCCGGGACACACTCGCAGGCCGCGCCGAGGAAATATCGCTCCAGCTTGAGGCCGTTCACATCGAGGAGCGACTTGGGCGTGAGCTTCTGCTGTACCTGAGGCCAGACCCGCTCCGAAAACACCCAGAGGCAACCGTGCATTCCGCGAGTCATCACGAACGACGACCCGAGCTGAGCCCGGAAGCGCGCCGGCATGACCGTCCTGCCCTTGCTATCGACAGAATGCTCGTATGCTCCTGAGAACAAGTCCTACCCCTCAAACGCTGGCTTGTATCTTGTACCTTATGGGCTGTTTTCTCGAGCGGCGCCTGACCAGTTCGGCCCTCTCGATCTCGCGGAACGGCTTCTTGTCCGAAGCGAGCAGTGAACGCACGAATTCCTTGTTGGACCTTCCGGTCGCCTCCGCCGCGCAGCTTGCACAGTAGTTGCGGCAGGTCTTGACCCTGCCCTGCGCATCCGCCAGGCTGACCAGAACACTGGGAAACGGTTCGGCTCGTCCGCAGATGTTACACTGCGGGATAGGAAGCAGCTTGCTCGCCGTATCGGCGCTGAGTTCACGCACGATACGATAGATCAATTCGTCAAACGAACGCTGCGACAAGACGAAGCTGTAGTGCTCCTTCAGCGTCGTTTCGATCTCGTCGAACAGCGACGGGTCGCCCTGCTGCATCTGAACGACGTAACCCACCAGCTTGCCCGCGCACAACTGCCGTACCTGTACTTGCGATTCCAGGTCGCCAAATAGCTCGGAGATGCCCTTGGCCTCCTCGGCGCAAGCGGCCTCCACAAGATAGACCGCTCTGAATCCAGCGGGCTGCGGACTAACGCAGATCTCGCTGAAACAGGACTTTCCCCCCGACATTTTCCATGCTCCTTTGGGCATTTGCCCCCAAGTCCACCACAATCTACCACATAATACCACCAGATTATATCCAGCGCGGTTGAGCCGCGTCAACCCTTACGGGCAGACTTTTTGGACTTTTTGCCGGGGTGGAAACTGACTCGTCCGTAGTATGCGAATAAAAGGTGTTGAACAGAAGCGGTGCCGGGTCAGGCGAGGCGAACTACGAAAGGTCGATGTGCTCGGCGCCTGTACAACCACAAGCTCCCGCCTACTGCGAGTGCGGTGAACAGAGTCTTGAGCAGCCCTTTCATCACACTCGCCCCAGCCTTTCCCGCGCCAAACGTCCCTCAGATTGCTCGACAGCTTCCATGACGTCGTCCTCGGACTCATAGACCCTGTTGGGCAGGTCTTCGCAAACGTCCATCACGTCGTCAGGAAACTGGCACTCCTCGGCCGTCAGCAGCAGGTCCTCTTTTCTGCAGGGAAAGTCGCACATTTCTATGTATTGGGCGACTCTCGAGGATATGGTTTCTTTACGTGTCATGAATGTCACTTCCTATGATTGCGTCTTACATAGATCAGTTTACCCAGGAGCAGACCATTATCGAACGGAGCAGGCGCGAGATAGGATGACCTTCCTCCGTTTGGCCACGAGCCACAGCAGGTACACTGACTGCGGGCAGGCCAGGAGACGGATAATGGAAAGCCAGCTCTTCTACTCGCAAAGCCCTCTGGTCGTGTTGATCACGGTGAGTCTGATCCTGTTTCTCTCTGCCTCGATCGGGAGCGCCATCGGTCGCAGGTCACGCGACCGCATAGAAGACAAATCGCAGGTAAGCACAATTCAGGCCTCCCTGCTCGGAATACTCGGACTGCTGCTCGGCTTCACCTTTGCGGTCGCATCCTCCAGGTACGACTCCCGGCGGCTGCTGGCGATAGACGAGGCAAACGCCCTCGGCACAGCTTTCATGGGAGCCCAGATGCTTCCTGAGCCACACCGCACAAAACTCTCGGACGACCTCCAGCGCTACATTCGACTGAGAGCAAGCCCCCTGGCCGTGCAGACCGGCCCAAGGCTCTCTCGCGTGAAAAAACAGACCGAGCAAGCGCAGCACGTGATCCGGCGTCACGCGATCGCTCTGGCAAGAGAGCGTGACACCGAGATAACCTCGATATTCATTGACTCCCTGAACCAGTCGCTTGAGCTATACTCAAGCAGAGTAGCCACCTACTATGCTCGCGTGCCCAATACCATCCTGTGGATACTCCTGTGTATTGCGATAGTGGGACTGGGAATGGTGGGTTACGGCTTCGGAATGGTCGGCCAGCAAGGCTGGCTGGTGATGGGGCTGGTGTCGGTGACCGTCGCGGCCGTTATGGTGATGATCGTGGATCTGGACCGGCCGGAGGCAGGCCCAACACGCACTATCGTTCAGACTATGACGGACCTCAAGAACAGCTTGCCGAACTATCAGCAGTCGCCCGGCCGGTAGCAAGCGGATGGAAGCCTTTGTCGTCGTTTCAGTCAGGATGGCAGTCATTCTGCTGATGCTCTCTATGGGGCTGAGAGTGACTCACGGCGCTCTGCTCAAGCTGTGGCGTCAGCCGCGACTGCTGCTCAAGACCCTGTTGGCGGCGTTCATTATCGTCCCGTTGTTCACCTACCTCGTGATGAACACGATGCCGCTATCTTTCCCGTCCAAGGCGGCGCTGTGGCTGGTTGCCATAACTCCTGGGGCGCCGATGATCTTCACCTCTGCTTCTCGTCGCGCATCGAGCGATCCCGATCTGGCGGCGAGTTTCCAGGTGACCGTTGCGCTGCTGGTGATTATGATCGCTCCGTTGTGGATCCTCGTGACGAACGCGATCACCGGCACGAGATATGAAATCGACCCCCTTGCGGTCGCCAGGCAGGTTCTGGCCATCCAGCTTGTCCCGATCCTGGCCGGGCGCGTTGCGCACCACATGCGGCCCCACCTGGCGATAGCGGTCGGAAACATCATTCTGAAGCTAGCGCTGGCGGTTTTGATAGTCCTGGTACTGCTGATTCTGGCATTCGTGGCCGGGCCGATAGCTTCCGGCACGGGCTGGCAGGATTTCGCTGCCGCGGCGCTCGTGGTGGCATCTGCAATGATCGGCGGCTACATGCTCGGCGGGCCCGATCCTATCAGCCGGATTACCATCGCAAACGCGAACGCGCAGCGCAATCCCGGGCTGGCGCTTGCAATCGCGGCATCCGTCCTGCCGCAGCACAAGGCAAAGGTGATGCTCGTGATAGTGGTCTACGTGGTTCTCGCGGCACTCGCGCAGGCACTGTGCACGCGCTTCTGCCGGTCGCAAAGGGGAGGTAGAAGATGAATGAATCTGGCGGCGCCAAGGGGGAATGCATACCCTGCATACCCTCAACTCATTTCCACAGCCATTTGTTCAAGCGGGCCGGGTTCAGGACGGCGGCCTAACGCCTCCGCGACGAGCTGCTCGATGGCGACGATGATAGCTGCAACCGGAGTGCCGATCCGCACTCCGTCCGCGTATCCGGGAGGCAATCTTGGGTGATCGCACTCCGGCTCAGTGCAGTCCTCGCAGGTCACGCCGGCGAACCGGGCCAGATAGGCTATGGCGGCTGTGCTGCATGCCGGCAGCTCCCCGACCTCTCCGAAGACGTAACAGCCCATCAGCTTGTCTCTCAGCTCTGGATCATCAAGCAGGCTTTTCATCAGCTATATGGCGGCAGGCCGTTGGCGGTGGAGTAGAGCCGGACTATACTTCCCCCGGTATCCCTGTAGACCACCATCACACGGTGCGCCGCGTCCCCCACCCATTCCGCGTCTATACTGTCGTCTGCGGCATCATTTGCCACGACCGCGGCGGCTTCCATCCAAGTCGCGAAGTCGTCCATCGATCGCCTTACCATCAGGTTCGTCCCATCCCGATAGAACAGCAGCTTCATTCCGTTGGAGCGGTCGTGGCAGACGCACGGCCTGGTTCCGGTCAGTAGTGACATTTCAGCCTCCCAGGAATCGCCCTCCGTCGAGCTGTAACGCGCCACGATATCAGAGCCGTCTTTGACATATACGAGACATAGCCGCTGGCTCTTGCTCCACCGTGCGGAAATGCAGGGCTGTGTCCCGCCACTGCTCACCGCCTTGACCGGCGCAGACCAGGCGGCGCCGAAATCATCGGTGTGCTGCGTATAGATCTCACCATCAAGGGCATAGGCCAGATAGATGCGACCACCCGGCTCTTCGTCGAGCGACACTCCGGCTCCGGCAGGGATCGCCGCCATGATTATTGCACGGCTGTGAAACCTGCTCCGCACCGGCAGTTCTATCTCCTCCTCGCCACTGCCAACGACTACAGCCTGCGCTGTGCTAAGTGCGGGCGAGAGCCAGAAGCCGCCGACACCGCTCCTGGTCGTTAGGACACCTTCATCGGTGGTCAAGCTGATAAGCGCGTTCGTGCTCCTGCTGCCGTCCGGCTTGAATGCGACGCCGTAGATGGCTGCCCGAAAAACATGGTAGGCTCCATCTGGCAGGTTCGCCTGGCTGCCCCAATACTCTTTCCAGCCTACAAAGCGAGGCCCGACATCCACTCTGATCACGTTATCCACCGGCTCATAGACGCCGCCCATCAAGAACGTGACGAGCTTGCAGGCCTCGATGAAATCATTGTCGCCGTTGGCGATTGTGATATCACTCACAACGCCGTTGAAGTCGTATTTGGTCGGGGTATCGAAGTCGTCCAGCGGGAAGCCGATTCCCCCGTCTGCAATGTCACGACCCAGCTTGAACAGGTGCCATGAACTGCCGTTGGTGATGCCTGACATAATCTCCCAGACGACCGCGCCATCGACAATCAACACGGCCTTGCGCACGTAGTGGTAACCGTCTCCCGCGTCGAACCATGCGAAGTCCTCTGCCGTCTTCGTGTCATTCCAGGGGCCTGCAATCGGCTCGACTATCAGCTTGACAAAGCCGCCCTCTTCTTCGGTAAGCCTGTAGAGGTCGATGCGATCAAAGACGTATTCAGCCGACTCGGTCAGCAACTCCAACCGGACCGATACCAGCTTGCCGAGACCCCAACCAGCTGCGAACTCCCACTCATGGGTGGCCCCTGCCGGTGTCTCAACCGGGACGATGCTTTGAGGGGCAATGGTCCCTCCGGTAGACGACGTAGGTTTCAGAAGATCGATCAGCGAGTAGCCCCGACTCAGCGTAGCCGCGTCCATCTGCAGATTCCAGCAGTGGGAGCCCAGATGCAGGCCGATCTCCGCGCCTAGTGGCGCCGACCAGTAGACCTTCGCGTAAGCGGCCCCGGTCATACGGATTCCCAAGGAGACAATATCGCCGGTGTCTGCGTAGGCGTCAGTGACGCCAATGTCTACGGTGAGATGCAGCATCCCGCCTGTGATCGTCTTGCTGCAGTGGTTGAGACCCCAGTCAAGACCGGCAAACGTGACTGGTGTGCCCAACACTGAGCCGGGAGGCACAACGGTAAGCTGCAGAGCATCCGGTATCAGGTAGTCACCATCGGCCCTATAAGCCAAACCGACCTCATCATACCAGTCCGCGCCCCCGAACTCGGGGATCTCCGTCTTCCATTCCATCGCATCAAAGATGCAGTACTGCCCGTGCCATGTCCAAGCTCCGCTGAAGTTGGCTATTATCTCGGTGTCGCCACCGCCGGTGCAGCTAATCCAATCAGTCATACCCGCTTCGGTGATGGAGACGCTCCCACCAGGGGCAGAGATTGTGTAGCTATCCCCCGCAGCCATAGCGACGCCAGCCACACTGAAGCGGACGTACTTGGCACCCGGAGGGATATGGTACGGGGTGTGCAGCTCAGTCTCTTCGGGATTGTGCCTGTAGATTATGCAGTTGAACGTCTCCTGGTGTGTGCCGTTCGGATTCGACGCATAAGGCAATGGCTCTCGCGGTGGGTGAGCGGGCTCATTCGACTCTGCGGGTATCCACTGGCCTCCGTCCCATGTAGGCCGTATCCCGAGTATGCGGCGGTTCCCATGCTCATAGAACCCATTGGGGTCTCCGGGAGGCAAATCTATGAAGTCCTCGCTTGCGTTTTCGATATCGCTCAGAAGCGTGAGCCTCCCCGCGTAAGTCACAGGGTAGGCTGTTTCCTCCGGCCACGCCACACCGAACTCGTCAGCCCAATCCCACGACCACGCCTTGATCGCCTGAGTCTGCCCGTTGAAGTTGTAGCTTACGTCACCGGGTCCAGGCCACGGATACTCCGCGCCGCCATCCTCCCAATACAGCGGGGTTTCGATCTTCCGAGTTTTCTTCTCCCTGCCCTGCACCGCCAGATTGCGAGCAGCGCCGTCAATGTTGCTCAGCACTGAATCCTCGTCGACGGTGAGTTCCCCGCACCAATCAGTTACTGTGAACTCGCCGCCATACCACGAGTTGAGGCCAGCGAACTCGTAGAGCTGCCCTTCGTCCCCCCAGGCCACTGACATGGCGCCGTTGCCTGCGGTTTGCAGCTGGGCAGTAGTGCCGTAGGAGCGCGCATAGGAGCGTTCGGCAGTGCACACTCCGCCCTCCCGAGTCCAGTGCGCCGTGGACTGTACCCCATCCAGCGGACACTCAGTTAATAGTATAATCTGAGTGAGGTATACGATGGGACGACGGAAGTACAGCGACGAGTTCAAGGAAGAGGCGGTGAAACTGGCGCAGCGGAGCGGAG
>JBPOHN010000082.1:0-16607 GCA_052035525.1 Armatimonadota bacterium | reverse complement strand
AGTCCAAAGGGGTACTACTACCCAGTAGTTGCAGTTAACGCATTCGACAGGAAGACAGGCAAGAGCATCTGGTATGCCTCAGGTGTCGGATGCAGTAAGAACCCAGACGTACGCGTGTCAAGCCAGGGCGTACTCTGGCCTATGCTGAAGAAGCTAGATGTCTGCCAATCGGCCAGCAAGAACTTCCCAGCAGGGACTGGAACGTTGGGTCTTGCTCTCGCGTGGTTCACCCCTGATGGTGATTCCACTTACACCATCGTAGCGGAAGCCGCTAAAGGCGGGCCGTGCGACAAGGCCGGAGTGCGCTACTGCGATGTGATACTGCGCATTGACGGTAACACGACGGTCAACAAGACATATTCACAGGTGGCCAGCATGTTGGTCGGTGACAGTGGTAGCAGCTGTGTTCTTGACGTCGCCAGAGGCAAGAAGACATTCAGCGTAACCGTCACCAGAGTACCGCGCTAGGTCGGCGGATGGCGGGTAAGGTGTCTGGCGCTCCGCTGCATCCGGCTTGGCTGGCTTTCTGGCTGGGTCTGTCCCAGCATGCTATACTTCTATTGTGATAGGCGCATTACGCGCGGATGGTGCCAATGGTAGGATTTGAGAAGCAGAAGATTGGGCTCGGTTCCGGCGTATACACGTACGCCGATGCGGCCAGGCTGTTGGGTGTATCGACTCAGCAAGTACGCAGGTGGTGCGAGGGGTATGTCTACAGGCTGAATGGCGAGGAAATCCGTAGGGACGGCGTCCTGGAGCGAGAGCAGACGCGAGAGGGCCTGCTCACGTTCCATGATCTGATCGAGCTGGTATTCGTCCGGGAGTTCGCCAGCGCAGGCGTTAGGCTACAGAGGATTGTTGACACAGCCAGACTGCTGCGCGAAAAGTGGCACACTGCGTATCCATTTGCCTACAAGCGTCTGCAGACAGACGGTTCGCAGATTCTGTTGGACGAGGGCGGGCACTACGCCAACGTAGCTATGCACCAGCAGGTCTTTCGCTTTGCAGAGCAGTTCTTCAAGAACATAGACTTCGATGGGTCCCTCGCATCGCTGTGGTGGCCTATGGGTCACGCCAAGCTCGTTGTCCTAGATCCACAGCGCTCATTTGGTGCACCCATCGATGCGCGCCGTGGCATCCGCACACAACTACTACATCGGGCATACATCGCGGAGGAGCGCGACGTGCAAGCAGTGGCGGACTGGTATGACGTTGAGCCGGAGTGTGTTGAGACAGCGGTGGAGTTTGAGGAGCAGTGGCTAAAAAGAGCAGCGTAAAATTCCTGGCTGACCAGAACATACCGCCGAAGCTTGTCAAGATCATGCACCACTTGGGCGAACGTTCGATCACCTCAATGTTCGGCAGCGATATGGAGCAGAAGCCAGACACGGACTGGGTGCCGACGGCGACGCAGCGGGGTTACGTCTGCATAACGTGCGATTGCGCGATGATCTCTGACCTTGCCATAGCACAGGTGTTGGTGAAAGAGAATGCACGCGCAATCTTCTTCGGCAACCACTTTGCGGACAGCAAGAAGTGGGACCAAGCCCTCTGGTTACTCAAGCACTGGGACGCGATCAGAGCATATGCCGAAGGCATGACGCCAGGTCAGCTAGTCCGCGTGAACAAGAATGGCAGAATCGTGAGCGTAGACCCCGGAAGAAGGCGGCGCGTGCCCCCTAAGCGCAGTATCGCGCAAACGAAGCAGAAGCCGCTAGCGCCATCCGATGGTCAGCACAGCCTGGCGATCTAGCGTTCGCGGCTGTTTCGGGATTTCGGTATTTCGGGAATCTTGTTCCCGAAACGAAAACAGCCGGACCCTCACCCACGCGCTTCCTCCCCAATTCGTAATTCGTGATTCATAACTCGTAATTGACGTGTGTCGGGATTTGAGGGTTGGACCATGGAACGGCGGCTTCTCCACGTAGTTGCGATCTAACCCGGAAATCCCCGAAACGAAAACCACCCGCCCCCTCCCTTCCCAATTCGTTATGCCGACGCTTCCGGATGCTTTTGCCCCCGGGCACTCGGCACACACAGGCTGCCAATCGCAGCATCCACGCGCCCGCTTGGTATGCAAACCCGCTTGCGGTATAATGGGAGCAGTCCAGACCAGGAGATGGCGCAATGAGCACCCACATATCGGTCAACGCAGACACCATAGCTCAGTTCTGCGGCAAACACGGCATCAAGCGGCTTGCGTTCTTCGGGTCCGTGCTGCGTGACGACTTCCGGCCCGATAGCGATGTGGATGTGCTCGTGGAGTTCGAGGTGGATCGCGAGCCCGGTCTGATGCGCCTTGCAGGCATGGAGCGAGAGCTCTCTGCTATCCTTGGGCGCAAAGCTGATATGAGAACACCCGAGGACCTCAGCCGCTACTTCCGCGACGAGGTAGTCGCTAACGCGGAGACGCAATATGCCGCATAGGGAGGACGTGGTCAGGCTCAAGCATATGCTTGACGCCGCGAAAGAAGCAGTCGAGTTTGCCGAGTGGAGCTGAACCGCCCGGCGGCGCGGGCCACCGGGCGACCATGCAACCTGCAGTCCCACGACCTCTTCCCTACCTCGGCCTGTAGGTCGTGCACATGGCCTTGCCGCTGGTCATGTCCACCTGGATATCGTCGCAGGCGTGGCAATACATGTTGTTGTTGAATGTGCACTTGGTGACGTGGCATGCGCCGACTTCGCCCGCGCCCTGCCTGTCGGTGTTGCTTGAGCCGTTCGCAAACGTCTCGCAGATCGGCTGGTCACTGCCTACCGTAATAGCGTGCGCGTGGCACTCCTCGCCGCGGTTGTAAAAACACTGCTTAACCGTGCACTTCTTGACTTCAGGAACCATGTCCGCCCTCCCAAATCATCGCTATGCAGTGTCTTACCCAATGCAGCCGTTCCTCGCCACCGCCTTGACAATCTCCGGAACGCACTTACAATAGGAACAAGCCCCACAGGAGAAGACGATTGAAAGCTATCATCATACTCGCTGCACTAGTCCTCGTATGCTCAGCCGCCTCAGCGCAGCCGGGCAAGCATTTCGCCATCAAGGTAGTCGATGAGGAAACCGGCCGCGGCGTGCCCGCGGTCGAGCTCAAGACGACCAACCACCAGCGCTACGTCACCGACAGCGCCGGACTCGTCGCGTTCTACGAACCCGGCATGATGAACACCGATGTGCACTTCATGGTCAAGAGCCACGGCTACGAGTTCAAGAAGGACAGCTTCGGCTACGCGGGAGTGGCGCTCAAGACGATCGAGGGAGGCAGCGCGGAGATACGCATCAAGCGCAAGAATATCGCCGAGCGCCTCTATCGCATCACCGGCCAGGGGATCTACTCCGATACCGTGCTGCTCGGGCGCAAGCCACCGCTCGCCAACCCCGTCATCAATGGCCTGGTAGTCGGCCAGGACTCCGTGTTGAGCGAAGTCTACAAGGGCAAGGTCTTCTGGTTCTGGGGCGATACAAGCAAAGTCGCCTACCCGCTCGGCAACTTCCACGCCTCCGGCGCAACGTCCCTGCTGCCCTCGAGCGGCGGCCTGGACCCGGACGTCGGCGTGGACCTTACCTACTTCGTTGACGACAAGGGCTTCTCGCGCGGAGTAGCGAAGCTGCCGGAGATAGCCAAGTCGGGCCCGGTATGGCTCGGTGGGCTCCTGACCCTGCCGGACGAGAACAAGCGCGAAAGCCTCTACGCGATGTACTCGAACGTGGACAACGAGATGCATTCCAAGGCGATCGGCATCGCCAAATGGGACGACGAAAAGGAGCAATTCGATAGCGTCCGGCAGTTCCCGCCGGATGTCCCAATCCGCCCGAGCGGCCACACGTTCCGGGTGATGCATAACGGCGTGGAGTATATCTACTACACGCCCGTTACGCGTGTTCGCGCCGACATCGCGCACCTCCTCGATCCGACGGCCTATGAGGCCTACACCTGCGCGAAAGCCGGCAGCAGGCTGAGCAATCTGGAGATAGACCGCACACCGGAAGGCAAGCCTAACTTTGGCTGGAAGCGCAATACGCCTGCGCTGCTGCCAGCCGAGGAGGCGAAGCAGATCAAGGAGGGCAAGCTCAAGGCGGAGGAAGCGCTTTTCCGCATCCGGGACTGCGACACGGGCAAGGAGGTCCTGTATCACGGGTCGTCGATCGCCTGGAACGCCTATCGCAAGCGCTGGACGATGATCCTTTCAGAGATCTTCGGCACATCATTTCTGGGTGAGGTCTGGTATCTGGAGGCCGATACCCCGCTCGGACCGTGGGTCTACGCGCGGAAGATCATAACCCACGACGACTACACCTTCTACAACCCGCGGCATCATCCGTTCTTCGACAAGGACGGCGGCCGGACCGTTTTCTTCGACGGCACCTACACGACCTCCTTCTCCGGCTGCAAGGACCCGACGCCGCGGTACGAGTACAACCAGATCATGTACAAGCTCGATCTCTCCAGCCCGAGGCTAGCGCTTCCGGTGCCCATCTACGCCCTCGCCGATGGCCGGTTCGCCGCCTCGCCGGGTGTTCCCAAGTCGGAGAGCAACCCCGCCATCGCGTTCTTCGCCTCGGATATGCCCGGGATCGATACGGTGCCGGTGTATCAACAGGGAGGCAGGCTTACGGTAGGCTCAAAGACCACGAAGGGCACACCCGTGTTCTACGCTCTTCCGGCGGATACGGCCAAACCGCCCGCGACGACGACTCCGCTCTACGAGTTCACACGCGCGGACGGCAGGCGCGCCTATTCCACAGACGCCAACTGGTCGCGGTCCGGCTTCACCAGATCGGCAAAGCCGCTCTGCCTCGTGTGGAAGAACCCGATGACGCAGCGGATCCCGCTGCACGTCTACAAGCCGAAGAGCTAAAGCTGCTTATCGGGCCTGGCCTCGGGATAGAGCTGTGTTAGCCGCCCGGCCCAGTTCTTGGCAAGCTTCTCGACGGTCGTGTTGTTGGCTTTGGCATCGCCCGGCGCAACCGTCAGGAAGAGGGTGTTGTCGGCGTAGATGCCGACGTTTCCCTTGCTCTTCTGGACCGTGAACTTCTGGACATTTCTGCCCCACGCGAGCAGGTCGTTCGCCCGCGCCTGGAGCTTGTCGGTCCGCTGTTCGAGCGTGAATCCGCCGGCCCCGCAGCGAATCCGCAGCAGCAGATATCCGCCGAGGTAGACTTCTCCATTGGCGCAGAGTGCGGCCGAAGAGACGAGCGAGGAGAGAAGAGTAGCAGCGATGGCAATGAGAATCAGCTTCTTCATTTGCAGCCCTCCGGGTGGATTGTGCCCAAACCCCGTAACGGCCAACCGGATACCTCGCGGAAAGGCATCCTTACTGCTCGGGCACAGATATGGGAGACGCTGCGCAGAAGCGTAGATGGCTGCCTGGCGAGACCAAATGCATCAGAAGCGAACACAGAACCACGGAATCAGGGAAGCACGGCAAGATGGCAGAAGCCCCTCCTGTTGGAGGCTCCCTTCCGTGATTCCGTGTGAGAATCGGCTCTTTGCAAAGGTTACCCGGGCGTAACGTTGCCCGGTCTTCTCGCCCTCGCCTCCGGGTAGATCGTGCGGAGACGCTGCGCCCAGACGCGGGCGAGGCCCTCGACGGTCGTGCCGTTGGCAGCCGCGTCGGCCGGGGTAACGGTCATGAACAGCGCGCCATCAGCATAGATATTGGCGTCGTTACCCGACCGCCTGATCGTGAAGCTCTCGATGTTCCTGTCCAACTGCAGCAGGTTGTTCGCGCGGAGCTGGATTTCGGCAACGCGCTGATCGAGCGAATAGCCGCCCGCGCCGTTCCTGATCCGCAGCAGCATGTAGCCGCCCATCCATATCTCCCTGGCCTCCTGCGCGACGACCGCTGAGGCGAGGATCACGGCGAGCAGGACAGCAGTGACTATGACGAGTGTATGCTTGTTCATCCTGGCCCCTCCGCTCTAATTATGCCCGCAACACGAGCCGGCAAAGCGGAGGAGGGGCCTCACATCAGAGGGGAAAACGCGAGGCATCACCCATTCACTGCGCGGAGTCTGGCGGTGTCCAGCGGGTGGCTCTTGCCGATCGTATCCTTGAGGGGGATGGACTTGATCTGCCCGCAGGCGTAGGTGAGCATCTTCCCGGACTCGCCTGAAAGGATCATCTCAACCGCCGCCTCCCCGTATTGACGAGCGATCTGCCTGTCGAGCAAAGTGGGGTTGCCGCCGCGCTGGGTGTGGCCGAGCGCCGTGAGCTTGACGCGCCTGCCGGTGACCGACTCCAGCGTCCGGACGATCTCCTCCGTACCCAGGCCCTCGCACTGCACCACCAACCCGTGAGTCGCGCCTTCGTCCATGCTGGTCTTGATCTTCCGAGCCGCCTTTTCGACGTCAAGCGGCTCCTCATGGACGAACACCGCGTCCGCGTGAGACGCATAGGCCGCCGCCAATGCAATGTGCCCGGTCTTTCCGCCGAGTGTTTCGACCACGAACACGCGCTCCGAGAGGCTCTCCGCTGTGTCCATGATCTCATCGATCGCCCTCAGCGCCTTGTTCACCGCCGAATCGAACCCCAGGCAGTAACCTGCCCCGTAGATGTCGTTATCTATAGTACATGGTATGCCGATGATGCGCGCGCCCTGTTCGGCGACCCTGGCAGCAGCCTCCAGCGACCCGCCTCCTCCGAGGACTATCAGAGCATCGATGCCGCACGCCTCGAAGAGGGGCTGGTGCCCACGCTGCTGCAGGGCCTTTTCAGCGTCGCCGTTGCGCGAGGTCCCGAGGAAACTGCCGCCGCGCCTGGCAAGCCCGCGCACCTCGCTTGCGATCGGCAGGTAGTTGCCCTCCAGCAGGCCCACGAAGCCGCGAAAGATGCCGCGAACGCGTACGTCCCGCGAATCGGCGCACTCCGCAATCGCAGCTATGCAGGCGTTCATGCCGGGCGCATCACCCCCGCTGGTAAGGACACCAATGGTCTTCATACCTGCCTCCCAGGAGTTGATACTGTCAGGTTAGCTGGCAGGGGCTGCTGCACCTCCCGCGGGACGGCCGAGTGCCGTACAAAAAAAGTCCCGCCTCGCGGCGGGCCGCTTTGCAGGGCGGGGAGCCCTGTCCAGCGAGTATAAGCCACAACACTTTAAGGAAGGAGAAAAAGATGTTTGTCTCTGGCTTTGTGTAGTGCAAGAACCGTGCCAATCGCTCTGGTCGCGCCCGCACGGTACAAAAAGAATCCCGCTCGGGTGTCTTCCCGGCGGGCCGCTTCTGCAGGGTTGGGAGCCCTGCCCAGCGCGAGTACAAACCACAACACTTTGAAGGAGAAAAGAGATGATTAGTCTCTGGTATTTATACCTGCACAATTCGTGCCAATCTGCCTCAGGTGGGGAGAATTTGCCCAGCTTGTTTGACCGGGCACAAAAAAACCCCGCCTAGCCCGGGAGGCCGGCGGGCCGCTTTCAGGGCAGCGCCCCTATGGCGGATCAGCCGCAACACTGTCACGGAAGGAGAAAAAGATATTTGTCTCTTCAGCTTGTTAGCTATGCATAAACCGTGCCAAACTCAGCAGTCTGCCAGGTAAAAGTATCAGGATCTCGCCTCCTCGCCGATCCGCAATCTCAAGCCATCAACCGCTCGATCTCCTCCCACGTGCGGCACACCTGAGCGCAGTCATAATGCACATTCGGGGGAGCGTCCTGCTTGAACAGGATCGATACCATGTTGAAACCGGCAGCATCCCGGAAATGCCGTTCGTCATCGTCGATCAGCGCGCCGATTCCCTGATCCTGGCAGACCTGGAGCTTCGGAACCTCCGACGTGCGCACGCCCACAACCCGCATCCCGCGCGTCTCCTCCCACTTCGAGAGCCAGCGCTCGGTGAACTCCGACCGCTCGCCCGTCCTCGCCGTGACCACCACCAGTTCGTGGCTGGCGCGCAGCGTTCGGATCGCAGCGAGCGCACCCGGCATGGGCGATACGGCGAGCGTCATCTCCTCGCCGTAGACGTAGTCGCCCATCTCCTTGTAGTTCTCCCTGCCGACAACGCTGATGCAGCTCGTGTGATCGCACAGATAAGGAGGAATCACAAGCCCCATCCGCTGCCTGATCCACTCAGCCTTCAGCGTATTAGTATCGGCCAGCGTGCCGTCGAAGTCGATGCCGATAATCAATGCCTGCTACCGTCCAAAATCAAGTCCATATACTCGCTCAGCGAACGCCTGAAATGGCCGTCGCGTCCGGTGGTCGGCGCGGCACATACCATCGAGTTCAGGACAGCTTCCTCGACACACTCGATCACTGCGCGGAAGACTGTGTCGATCTTCTCCTCGTTCAGAATCGTGATCGTGTGGAAGTCCGCTCTCGCCGTCTGGGGCACTCGATTGGCGGTACTGAACGCGACCGCGATATCTCCGCTGCCGTGACCCATGTGGGCTCCGGTGCGGGCAAGTCCGAGGGATGCGCGCCGGGCGATGCGTTTGAGCTGGCGCGAGGAAAGAGGCATGTCGGTGGCGATGATCAGAATCACGCTCCCCTTTTCCAGCTCGTCGGACTTCTGGACATCGGAGATGATCTGCCCGGCCGGAATCCCCGCGACCATAAGGTCCGCCAGAGCGCCGAAGTTCGTCAGCGCCAGTGCGCCAAGGGTAAAGCCCTCTCCCAAACCGACACGGCGGGATGCGGTCCCAACACCGCCCTTCAGGTGGTAACAGGACATCCCGGTGCCCGCGCCGACCGCGCCCTCCTCGAACTCCTCTGCCGCGGCCTCAATCGCCTGGAACACGTGCTCGCGCTTGATATGGAGGCCTCTTATGTCGCTGAGATAGCCATCGTTGCATTCGCAGACCACCGGGTTCACGGTCGGCAGTGTTCTGCATATCTCGGGGTTGCGTTCGAGCATATACTCGACGAGAGCGCTCGCCGCGCAGCCGACACTGAGGGTGTTCGTCAGCACGATCGGCGTCTCGATCGTGCCCACTTCCTCGATCTGCATCAGCCCGGTCGATTTCCCATACCCGTTGAACACCTCGCAGGCGGCCGGGACTTTGTCCTCATACAGATTGCCTGCGTGAGGCAAAACGGCGGTCACGCCCGTGTGGATATCCCCGCCGGAGAGGGTGGCGTGCCCGACAAGAACACCCGGAACATCGGTGATGGAGTTCCGCGGCCCGGGCTCCATCCGCCCTATGATAACGCCATAGTCCCGTATCTTCTTCTGACCGTTCATCCGACCAGTCCTTTCCAACCGTCACCCTGAACTTGTTTCAGGGTCCCACGCCCCGTCATGCTGAACTCGTTTCAGCATCCATCACCGACAAGCCGTCATGCTGAACTCGTTTCAGCATCCACAACCGCCGCGCCCACGTACCGAATGGCCGCTTTCGCCAGTATCTCCAGCGGATCGATCACCGCCGCCCGGATGCCATACCGCGCAAACGCGACCGGAAGCTCCGTGCAGCCCAAGAGCATCGCCTGCGCGCCTTTGTCAGTTAGCTCCCTGATAGCCTCGTTTATGCCGGAGAGATCGAACTCCGCGCTGCCCGCCTTGACGCCGTCGTATATCAGTTGCATCACGTGCTTCTGATTCCCCGGCGATGGCACGACCACCCTGATACCTTCCTCGGACAACTGCCTCTCGCAGACACCCGCGGCCAGCGTGCCATCGGTAGCGAGAAGTCCGACGCAGTCGATCTGCCTTCGCGTGATCTCCCGCACCGTCTCCTGCAGCATATTGAGCAGTGGAACATCGAAACGGGGCGCCAATTCCTCGTGGAAACAATGCGCCGTCACGCACGGCATCACCAGCACACCCGCGCCCATCGATTGCAGCCGGACCCCGCTCTTCACAAGCTCGGGAACCGGACTCTCGCCGCCATGCAAGATCGCCTCGGTCCGGTCGGGGATGTTGGTGTTGCAGTCAACGCAGACGTGGGCATGCTCCTGATCCGACCCGGCGCGCGTGTGACGAGTGATGTGCTCGCAAAACCACCAAGTAGCCATCGGCCCCATCCCACCAATCACGCCAACGATCTTCCTCACCGCCACCCACTTCCGTTTCTACCAAGCTGACTGCATGAAGATGGTAAGGCAAGGGAGAGGGAGAGTCAAGCACAAAGAGCGTCACGCGATGCGTCATCCCGAGAGGTTGCCGAGCGTTACCCACAGAGCCCACCAGCCACGTCATCCCGAGCGCAGTCGAGGGATCTGCTCTTGCCCGCTGATCGCCTGGGACTTGCAATCCCGGACGTAGTTCCGGGGCCGTGACCCGACGCAGGGCTGAGGCGGATCGAAGATCCCGTGCCCTCTGATCCGCTATGGTAAGGGGATACCAGCCACTTCCGCTATCCGGCTGCGGAACTCGTCCCAGTCTTGGCCTTCGCGAGCCAACACCTCTGCGACATCAAACCAAGACGTTGTCGTGGGGGACTCGCGTGTCAGCTGCTCAAAGTCGACGCCCTTTTTCGCTATGATTGTCCAGAAGTCCCGATAGTCCTCGCTCTTGGCCTTCTGGTGGGATTTCCCGGCCTCGCCTGCTCTGTTGTGAGCGTTGCTGCGATCAGTACCGCCCTTGATCTCGATGGCAACCCTGTTTCGTGATGCGTCGCCAACTTGCTCCACTATGCTTACGTCAGGATCGCTTGCCAGCGCGATCGTGACTGTGCGCCCCGCTGCATTCCGCAGGACCAACCTGTTCTCTGTGCGCTTGATGAGATGTGGTTCTACGAGGTCGGTAATGGCAAGGAAAATGCCCATGGTGGCCTGACGGCCTATGACGTTGTTGTTGCCGCCCTGGAACTGCGACCCAAGGGTTATCAGCGGGAGTTCCTGGATGTCCTGCACGGACATACTCGGGGACATCTGGCGAACAAGATCAGCCAGAGGCTTGCTCATCGCGGCGCAGAAGGCGGGCAGTGCTTTGCATTGTGCTGGCGTCGCCGCGCCCTTCTGTTCCATGCTGTGGAATAGCCCCAGGCCTGTCTCAGAGCTGTAGAACGATTTCTGAGGTGATCCCAGCAGCAACCGGTAGTAGCCAACAAGCGTCGGACTGGTTTCCAGAAGCACGGGCAAAGGGAACACGTACTCATCGCGTATGCCTGCAGCAGCCAAGACCTGTTGCACGTCTTCGGGCACATACTCCATTACCTGTGCCTTGACCGCTGCTTGTTCTACCTCGGCCAACGCAGAGCGTAGAGCATCCATCAATACCGTCTTGCGAGCCGCAACTAGCAACTGATGGAACCGCAACTGCCGCTCTGGACCCGGCACTCTAAACACTCGGTCGGTCATCTTCCGAGTTCCCCTTTCAGGCGACGGCGCGCGATAGCAACATATTCAGGGTTAAGCTCTACGCCGACAAAGCGGCGACCCATGCCCAGCGCTACGGATCCGGTCGTGCCCGACCCCAAGAACGGGTCCAAGACTAGGTCCCCAGGTCGGCTGCCCAGCCCGATGCACGGCTCCACTAGCGCCGTCGGGAATGTAGCGAAGTGGGCATCTTTGCAGCCCTGCGTGTGTATGTCCCAGATTGTCCGAAGATTGCGACCGTTGGGACCTCTTACTGCATCTGAGTTGTAGGTGTAGCGTTCCGACTTGCTGAAAAGAAACAAGTATTCATGGCTTCGAGTAGGACGATCCTTCACGCTCTCGGGTTGGCAGTTCGGCTTGTGCCATATGGTGTCGGATCGCAGGTACCAGCCGGCGTCCTGCAGCGCGAATGCCAGTCGCCAGGGAACCCCAATCAGGTCCTTCGGCTTCAATCCCTCAGGAGTAGGCGGTCGGATGTCCATTGCGCGTCCGGGGTTCTTCTTGTCAGGAGCACGCCAAGTACGGCCGCCAGACGTGTATGAGTCTCCTATGTTGAGCCAGAGCACCCCATCATCGCGAAGCACGCGGCGGACCTGCTCGAAGATCGCCACGAGGTCCCTGATATAGTCTGCGAGAGAAGCCTCAAGCCCGATCTGACCGGCGATGCCATAATCCCGGAGAGACCAGTATGGGGGAGAGGTCACACAGCACTGAAACACCTGGTCAGGGAGCGCCGCGAGGGCTTTCCGACTGTCGCCGATTACTATACAGGAATCCCCCCGTTGAAGCCACGCGTCGTCGAGAAGCGCAACGTCCCTCTCCGCTATCTCTCGCACTTCTCTGGTTATGAACCGCATTCGGACATCGACAATGTCCGCCGTCGCGGCTTGCGGCAGCAGGGCCTGCCTGTCCGATATCTCCCGCGCTGTCTTAGCCACGTTTTTCGCTCCGTTACAGCCTGTGCGTTCATTATATGCCGTCCGGCTTCAGCATGCAAGCTTGGTAAACGCCCCCCCCCTTCACCTTGACACCCCTCCCTCCCCGCCCTAACATGAATCTAGTCGAATACACGGCCACACCAGGGCTTTGGCACCCCCATCATCGGAGCCAAAGTCCCTTTCGGCTATGTACCGGCAATCGAATTGACTGAGTGTTATATATTCACCCATGCTTGACAAGGTTCTGCAGTTACACAAGGATTTCAGCAAGACCAGAGAGATAACGGAGACGCTTTCGAAAGGCGCTAAGCTCGTCCAGATCGAGGGCCTTGCCGCCGCGGCTAAAGGATGGATGCTCGCCGGGCTCTTCCAGGAGGCACAGAGGACCGTCCTGCTGATCACCTACACCTACGAGCAGGCCGAGCGCATCGCCGAGGACCTCCCGCTCTACGGCATCCCGCGCGATCAGGTGCTCTTCTATCCGCCCTCGGACTCCCTTATATATGAGGAAGGCCCGCCTAACTTCGGCGTCATCGGCGAGCGAATGGGCGTCCTGCACGCGCTCGCATCGGGCCGCACCGTCATCGTCGTCGCGCCGATCAACGCCGCACTCAGGCGCACGATGCCCAAGAGCACCCTCCGTGAGTCCTGCCTGTCCGTTCGGGTGGGCGATGAGCTGGATATGGACGATCTCGTCGAGCAGCTTGTCAAGATGGGCTACGAGCGCACAGACGTAGTTGATCGCCACGGCGAGTTCTCCCGCCGCGGAGGCATCGTCGATGTGTATGCATCCAGCGAGGAAGACCCCATCCGCATCGAGCTTTTCGGCGACGAGGTCGAATCCATCCGCCACTTCGACTCCGCCACCCAGCGCTCGATCGACAGGATTCAGGAAGCCCTCCTCCTTCCCGCGCGCGAGGTCCTGATGACCCCCGAATCCGCGCAAAAAGCCGCCGCCAAGGTGCGCAAGGAGCTCTCAGCCCAGATCAGCAGCCTCAACTCACCCCCCCTTACGAAGGGGGGGACAGGGGGGGTTGAGCCTGACCCCGACTCCGCCAAACGCATCTCCGACAAGGTGGAGGACGATATCACCCGCCTCGAAAACACGGCCTACTTCGACGAAATCGAGTTCTACCTGCCCTACCTGCACCCGGAGGAGGTCTCGATCTTCGACTACATCCCCGCGGACGCGATAGTCGCGCTCGACGAGCCGATGCAGATCAAGTCGCACTGGGAGCAGCACGAGGAGAAGCTCACGGAGACCCTCATCAACCGCGCCGGCAAGGGACTGCTGCTCGCCACCCAGAAGCGTCAGCACGTCAGCTTCGAATCGACCGTCAAGCGCGCGCTCGAACGCCACCAGGGCATCAACTTCACCCTCCTGCCGCGCCCGATCACCTGGGCCCGCGCCGACAAAGAGGTCCAGATCGACTCCAAGCCGATGGACTCCTTCTCCGGCCACATCGAAGCCGCCGCCGATCAGATCAAGACCTGGCTAAGCAACAACCAGACCGTGGTAGTCGCCTCCGGCCAGGACAAGCGCATGCTCGAAATCCTCGCCGAATTCGACGTCCCCGCAATGCAGCTTGAGGACAAAAAGGGGACGGAGCCCTTTTTCGCGCCCCCAAAAGGGCTCCGTCCCCTTTTTGAGGGCGCCTACGTCTCCCACGCTCCATTGCGCAGTGGGTACAAACTCCCCGACGCCAACCTCGTCGTCATCACCGACGCGGAGATCTTCGGCGAGCGCCGCCTCCACCGCCCGCGCAAGACCTCGCACGAGGGCATCCCGATCTCCAGCGTCCTCGACCTCAAAGAGGGCGACTACGTGGTCCACATCAGCCACGGAATCGGCTACTACCGCGGGATCGTCAAGCTTGCTGGCCCCCCCACTTCCCCCCCTTACCAAGGGGGGGCTAGGGGGGGTGTCGAGCGCGAATACCTCCTCCTCGAATACGCCCAGAACGACAAGCTCTACGTCCCCTCGGACCAGATCGACCGCGTGCAGAAATACATCGGCGGCGAGGGCACGCCACCCACGGTTCACCGCCTCGGCGGCAGCGAGTGGATGCGCACCACCTCAAAGGTCAAGAAGGCCGTCCAGGAGATGGCAAGAGAGCTGATCGAGCTCTACGCCTGGCGGCAGGCGCTCGGAGGCCACGCCTACGGCCCCGACACGCCCTGGCAGCAGGAAATGGAGTCCGCCTTCCCGTTCAACGAGACCCCGGACCAACTAGGCGCGATCATGGACGTCAAGCACGACCTCGAAACCACGAAGCCCATGGACCGCCTCATCTGCGGTGACGTCGGCTACGGCAAGACCGAGGTCGCAATCCGCGCCGCGTTCAAGGTCGTAAACGACGGCAAGCAGGTCGCTGTCCTCTGCCCGACCACGGTCCTCGCGCAGCAGCACTACAACACCTTCAGCGAGCGCCTCGCCGCGTTCCCGATCACCGTGGAGCTTATGAGCCGCTTCCGCACCCCGAAAGAGCAGAAGGAAGTCGCGGAGGGCGTCAAGTTCGGCACGGTCGATATCGTAATCGGCACCCATCGCCTGCTATCGAAGGACATCGAGTTCAAGGACCTCGGGCTGATCGTCGTTGACGAGGAGCAGCGGTTCGGCGTCAAGCACAAAGAGAAGCTTAAGCAGCTCCGCAAGTCGGTCGATGCGCTCACCATGACCGCCACGCCGATCCCGCGCACGCTGCACATGAGCCTTGCGGGCATCCGCGACATGTCGATCATCAACGACCCGCCAGAGGGCCGGATGCCGATCAAGACCTTCGTCCGCGAGGCCGAGGCCGACACCGTCCGGGAGGCGATAGTCCGCGAACTCGACCGCGGCGGGCAGGTGTTCTTCGTCCACAACCGGGTCGAAAACATCGGGCATGTCGCCGATCAGGTGCAGAAGCTGGTGCCTTACGCGCGGGTCGATGTCGCTCACGGCCAGATGCCGGAAAGCGAACTGGAGCGGGTGATGATGGACTTCTACGAGCACAAATTCGATGTGCTCGTCTGCACCACCATCATCGAAAGCGGGCTCGATATCCCGAACGCGAACACGATCATCATAAACGAGTCCGACAAGCTCGGCCTCGCGCAGCTCTACCAGCTCAGGGGCCGCGTCGGGCGCTCGGACCGGCAGGCGTATGCGTATCTGCTGTATCGGTCGGATAAGATCCTAAGCGAGGTCGCGGAGAAGCGGCTGGACGCGATCCGCGAGTTCACCGACCTCGGCAGCGGATATCGCATAGCGATGCGCGATTTGGAGATACGAGGCGCCGGCAACCTCCTCGGCGCGGAGCAGAGCGGTCAGATGGCCGCGGTCGGCTTCGATCTCTACTGCCAGCTGCTAAGTAAGGCGGTAAGCGAGCTTAAGGGCGAGGAGGTCGAGGAAGTCGAGCTGCCGCCGGTGGAGCTGCCCATCGACGCGTTCATCCCGCAGGGCTACATGCCCACGGAGGCGCACCGAATCCTCTTCTATAAGAAGATGGCGGCCGTCAAGTCCAAGGACGACGTCCAGGCGGTTCAGGACGAGATAGAGGACCGCTTCGGCGACCCGCCCAAACCCGTCTGGAACATGCTCGCCATCATTCGCCTCAGGCTGCGCTGCCACGAGCTAGGCATCGCCTCGATCTCGACATTCAGGAACCAGATACAGGTCAACTTCGGCCCGCAAACCCGCCTAACCCCCGAGCTCTGCAACGAGCTAATGAAACACCACCGCCGCCACTGGTTCCAACCGGACAAACTGGCCATCAACCCCGGCACCCCGCGCATCATATCGGAGGTAGAGGACATGATAGAAGTCCTCGCCAGCGCGTTCAGAAGGATGGGCGCGAAGGTGGGGTAGCCCCGTTTGTTCTGCGCTCTTGTAAGGGCTTTTTTGCAGAACAATCTCCGCACGAGATGAGCGTGATATCAGTTTGTTTGGTCGTTTTGAAAGTTGCGATTTCGGAATGGTGGGACCAACGCGAAAACGCGAAAGGGCAGAAAGCCCGGAAAATCCAGTTATGAGTCTTGAGTTGTGAGTTGTGAGTTCTGGTTCCGGTAGGGAGAACACGCAAACTCGGCAGTGAGGAATTCGACTACGGTTACCTCGGAGAGTTGACCTGGAAGAAAGACGGCAGCGGCAATTACGCTTACTACAAGTACGATGCTGCCCTGAGACTTACCGATGTCTATTATGATGCCGAAGCGCCCGCCGGTAACGCGGAGTATCCGGAGTATCCTGAGACGGCCAATGTGTCGTATCAGTATGAGGAACTGCCGGACTACTCTTTGTTCATGCGGTTCGATCTATTCTCTCGAAAGCTCGTTGGATGGTCGATGAGCGAGAGTCTGTCAAGGCAGATAGCCATAGATGCTCTTGAGATGGCGATTGCCGCGAGGAATCCAGCACCTGGCCTGATTCACCACTC
>JBPOHN010000099.1:0-9846 GCA_052035525.1 Armatimonadota bacterium | reverse complement strand
TGGCTTCGCCAGCTTGCTGCCGTGACGCAGCAGCGATAGACCTGCCTGCACCCAGCTACACCGCCGGACGATATCTCCCCGATGGCGGCGGACGGTGGGGAGGTTGAGGGTTTATGGTTCATGGTTGAGGGAAGGGAGCCTCCATTCCCTACAGCCGGTCTGCCAGTCCGACACGGACGAAACACCCCAGGGTCACTGGTGTCGGCGGCGGTAGACCAGCCGATTTGCTTTCTTGACCTGACATATCTGACGGCACTCACAACAACCACCGCCGTCACACACACCTGGGCCGTAACAAACAAGATATCCCCCGATGTCGGCGACGGTTGCCCGAGTCTTCTCTGTCTCGGTGCATGTGATCGCCGGCGGCACTCCGTCAGCTGGGGCTGGAATGACCACCCAGCCCATCTTTCGGGGCTCGTCTTCCCCGAATGCGGAAGACTCAAGAATCTGGTAACAACATGACCAGCCGGCACCGCAACTGCTTCGGGAACGGCGCAGCGTGCTTCTATGGTTGGTCCGAGATCTGTGAATCCGCGACCCGATTCCTCGGGTCCGTGATCGTCCGGTGCGGCACGGGTTCTGGCCTTCTGCCATCTGCATTCCGAGTCTAGCCGGTGCCACAGGCGCGCACAACTAAGAATAGGTCGACGCATATGCAGAGGCGTCGCTCTACGCAGTGATCGATTCAGCAGGGATCGCACGACGAGTGGCCGGTTCTGCCGGCGTATTTTTGATTTCCCCGTGATAAGCCTGTTCCTGAGCCCATCTCTCTCTGCTTCCGGCTTGGAGCGGGCTGTGTCGTCCTGAGTTCTCCTATGCGACCATCACTGACAGATTCTGTCACTGCTCTGTGCTATACTCTATGCATGCTAGCCAGACCAAGATACCCGAACCTGTATGCTCACGCCCCTAATGAGAACGATCTGTGGCGTCTGCTTGAGGACCGCCTGCGGCAGGCCGCTCGCTTAGCCGGGTCATCTGCCTCCAAGCTCGGCGCTGGAGAGGCTGCACTGCAAATGAGTGTCGGACGATGCTGTACGATGAAAGGAGAGTCCAATGGAATTCTGGGCCCATACACCAAACGAACGGGGTGAACCGCATCTGTGGTTGGATCATAGCGTTGGGGCAGCGGAGGTTGTAAGCAGATTGTTGGTGCTTTCACCAATGGCTCATCTCCCCTCAGTCAGCCAACGGGAAGTGGCGTCGACAAGATCGACGCCACGTTCCTTCTCCAAATGTCTCCTACATACACTACTAGTTTCAATCCTCAGCCGGCAGGGCCGACGCTGTATCTGTATGCCCATCTGGCAAGGAATTCAAGCACTCGATCAAGTATTACGCGGCAACAGGCGCATTTTGTGGGCCCAGCATACATCTCACCGATGTGGAATGCTCTGCCACGCGCAGCTATTCGACCGAAGCCGACGTTTCACCCGACGATGTGACGGGGAAAGAATGCACAGACTTGGGGGTTCTAGTAATGTATTTAGTAAAAAGACTTCATCCAGATATCTCTCTGGCCCATCGCAGGGAATCAGACGGCGCGATACATGAAGTAGGCGACCACTTGAGAGCGACGTCGAAATATGCATCGGTCGCTGCCGCGAAGGTGGGATTGCCATTGATGGGCGAATTGGCGGGGTTAGTACATGATCTTGGAAAGTACAGCCCGTCTTTCCAGGACTATATCAGGCAGGAGGACAACAGGCATCTGAGGGGAACAGTCGATCACTCCACAACAGGCGCCCAGTTTCTAAGTCAACAGCAGAGCACAGAGGGCGATGTGGTGGTCCGGTTGGCATCTCAGATGCTGGCATTGTGCGTTTCGTCTCACCACTCGGGATTGATTGATTGCCTCTTGCCCAACGGCGATGACGGCTACACCAACCGCATGGAGAAGGCCGTGGAACCAACGAGCGGCAACAGAGATGAAAGAAGTATCAGACGACGTGCGGAATCCTTGCTTGCTTCCACGGAGATGCAGGACGAGCTGCGTTATCGATTGCAGGCAATAGGCGCGCATGCCAAGTGTCAGAGGCAGACAGCGTTCATGCTTGGGCTCCTGACGCGGTTCCTGTTCAGCTCGCTCATCGATGCCGACCGCACGGACACTGCAGAGTTTGAACGTGGATGCGCGGCGCGACTCCGGTCTCGTTGGAAGTATCAGAGCTGGAAACTTGTGGCAGAGCGGCTGGAGGCTCACCTCGTGACACTGAAGACACGAAATGATGTTGACGTTATCCGCCGGGAGATCTCATCCAGGTGCAAGGAGTTCGCCGACAGGGAGAAGGGTTTCTACCAGCTCACGGTACCTACCGGCGGCGGCAAGACTCTGGCAAGTTTGCGATTCGCCATCAATCATGCACGGAAGCACAGGATGGACCGGGTGATTTACGTGGCACCTTACATTTCCATCCTCGATCAGAATGCGCGAGTAGCTCGGGCCATATTCGACAGAGCTACCGAGAGACCGATCGTCCTGGAGCAGCACTCCAATCTTGCGCCGGAAGCGGCCACCCGTCAGGACGAGATGCTGGCTGAGAACTGGGACGCTCCGCTGGTATTCACGACGGCCGTCCAACTGCTCGAAGTGTTGTTCGGAGGCGGAACGCGCCGAGTCAGGAGTATGCACCAGTTAGCAAACGCGGTCATCATATTGGATGAGGCACAGACTCTGCCAATCAAGGTCGTCCACATGTTCAACAATGCGGCCAATTTTCTTGTCCAGCAGTGCGGTTCAACGGTTGTATTGTGCACGGCAACACAGCCACTCCTGGATAGGGTTGACATATCCAAGGGCGCGGCTGAGCTTTCGGCCCAGCCTGAAATGACCCCGGATGCCGAGAGTATGTTTGCGAATCAGCCGCGAGTGGACATCCTCGACGCCTGTAAGGTCGGCGGCTGGACTGAAGAAGAGATCGCCGCGGCTGCGCTCCAAGAGGTGGAGGATTATGGCAGTGCGCTGGTTATTGTCAACACGAAGGCGCAAGCCAAGAGGATGTACAAGCTCTGCAAGGATAAGGCGAAGAAGGCCACGAAGGTCTTCCATCTGAGCACGAGCATGTGTCCGGCGCATAGAACGGCCATACTCGACAAGGTCACTCGGCGGCTGGACCTGGACAACCCTAAGCCAGTCATCTGCGTGAGCACACAACTTATGGAAGCAGGCGTCGATATCGACTTTGCGTCGGTCATCCGGTATCTTGCCGGTTTGGATTCCATAGCACAGTCGGCTGGTCGCAGCAATCGGCACGCTCTACGAGAGACGGGACGGGTGCTCATCGTCAACCCGTCCCGCGAGGATCTTTCACGATTACCCGAAATACGAAAGGCCAAGGAGGTGGCTGAACGAGTCCTGGGCGAGTTCCGCGCCGACCCGTCAGCTTTCAACCACGATCTGCAGAGCAAGAAGACCATATCCCGCTACTACGAGTACTATTTCTTTGAGAGAGCGCATGAGATGTCCTATTCCATCTCCGCGGAAATAGATAGAAGCGACACGCTGCTGTCCCTACTGTCAACAAATGAGCAGGCAGTAGAGGCGTACAAGAAAAAGAAGCGCGAGGCGCCTGATCTCTGTCTTCGTCAATCATTTAAGAGCGCGGCCGACGCGTTCAAGGCCATCGATGCTCCAACAAAGGCAGTGATTGTCCCCTATCTGAAAGGAAAGAAGCTCATCACCGAACTATCTGCATCAACAGACTTGGCCAACAGAAAGGAGTTGCTCAGGCAGGCACAGCGCTATTCGATAAACTTGTTTCCACAGGAAATGGATCAGTTGCTGCAGAAGGGTTGTCTCTACCATGTGTGGTCAGATAGCGAGATCTACTGGCTAGATCCCTCCCACTACAGCAAGGAACTTGGGGCAAGCGCCGAGTGAGTGGGCGATATGGATCTGTTGAGTACTTGAGGGAGGTACTTGGATGAAGAATCAGGTTGAGTTCAAGGTATCCGGGCGATATGCGCTGTTCACCGACCCGATTACCAGGATTGGAGGTGAGAAGTGCTCCTACCACGTGCCAACATATGAGGCTTTGAAGGGCATCGCAAAGTCAGTCTACTGGAAGCCGACATTCGTGTGGGTGATTGACCGGGTCCGAGTAGTGCGCAGGGTCCGTACGGAGTCGAAGAACGTAAAGCCGCTGAAGTGGGGCGGCGGCAATGATCTCGCCATCTACACCTACCTTGCGGATGTCGAGTATCAGGTTCAGGCACACTTCGAATGGAACCCCTACCGTCCGGATCTGGAGGAAGACCGCGATGATGTGAAGCACCTCTCCATCGCCGAGCGGATGATCGACAGGGGAGGACGCCAGGATATCTTTCTCGGCGCTCGCGAGTGCCAGGGCTACGTTGAACCCTGCGCTTTTGGTGAAGGCTGTGGGGCATACGACGATGCGGGCGAGATGGCGTTTGGCCTGATGTTCCACGGCTTCGACTACCCCGACGAGATCGGCAAGAACGAGCTGCACAGCAGGTTCTGGTGGCCGGTGATGAAGAACGGGATCATCGCATTCGTGCGGCCAGAGGATTGTCCCAGGCGGGAGTTTGTGCGCGAGATGATCCCTAGTCCGCCAAGCTCGGTCGGGCTTAAGGAGGAGGTATTGTTGCCATGAGCTGGATGGGAAAGCTCTACAGGACCTACGAGAACAACACGGACCTGGCTGATCCAAGTGGTCCCACGCCTTTGCTGCCGATCTGTCACACGGTGCAGAATGCCCAGATACATGTCGTGATAAACGCCCGCGGGGATTTCCTGCGAGCAAGTGTAGTCCCCAAAGATGAGGCAAAGACGATCATACCGGCCACGGAGGAATCCGCCGGAAGAACCAGTGGGCCTGTTCCGCACCCTCTGTGTGATAAGCTGCAGTACGTAGCTGGGGATTACAAGAAATACGGCGGAGCAAAGGTATCGAGCTTCGAACAATACTGCAGTCAGCTTGAGCGGTGGTGCCAATCTCCGCACTCACATCCAAAGGCGCAAGCGATTCTGACCTACGTTCTCAAGAAGAGCCTGATCCAGGATCTGGTTGCTGCAAGAGTCCTTCATACGAACGACTCCGGGGTGCTCTTGGCTAGATGGCCAGGCCCGGCCAAGGAAGCGCCCGAGATATTCCGAGTCGTTCAAGGGCAAGGTGGGCAGAGCGATGCTCTTGTTCGTTTCTCAGTAGAAGAGCCTGGAGTAGCTCAGTCTCCCGCCTGGAGTGACACGAGCCTGTGGAATGCCTGGATTCGGTACTATCAGTCCGGCGAGTCCAGGGAAGGGCTCTGCTACGTCACCGGCGATCGCCAGGTAATGGCCAAACAGCATCCCAAGAACATCCGGCGCCCTGGCGACGCAGGAAAACTCATCTCTTCCAATGATACCGCAGGATACACATTCCGTGGCCGCTTCCTGACGGCCGACGAGGCATGCGGCGTTGGTTTCGAGGTGACTCAGAAGGCGCACAACGCACTCCGCTGGCTTATTGCCAAGCAAGGCTACAGAGATGGCGACCAAGCGATAGTCGCCTGGGCTGTATCAGGCAGCGACGTCCCCGATCCAACCGCTGATTCACTAGCGCTCGTCCTGGGAAGCGAGACGGACGAGACGCCTCCCAAAGCCGGATATACCGCCGAAAACATGGGCCGGAGGCTTGCTAAGCGTATGGCGGGCTACTCGGCCCAGTTGGGCGATAGTACGGACGTTGTCGTTATGGGGCTTGATTCGGGGTCACCCGGTCGAATGGCGATCACGTTCTGTCGAGAGCTCACCGGCTCTGAGTTACTGAAGCACGTTCAGGACTGGCACGAAGGCTGCGCTTGGTCTCAAAGACTTGGAAAGGACAAGGTGTTTGTTGGCGCGCCTGCCCCTCGTGACATTGCTGAGGCTGCGTACGGACCGCGGATTGATAACAAGCTGCGGAAGGCAGCAGTCTCGCGTCTTCTTCGCTGTATCATCGACGGCGAGCCTGTCCCGCGCGATCTGGTGGACTGCTGCGTCAGGCGCGCGAGCAAGAGGAATGGCATGGAAGGCTGGGAGTGGGAGAAGACTCTCGGCATTGCCTGTGCATTGTACCGACACCAATACAGAGAAAGGGGTTATCTGATGGAGCTGGATATCAACCGGAACACCCGCGACTACCTTTATGGCAGGCTGCTTGCACTTGCGGAACACCTGGAAGCCCGTGCCCTCCACGTCGCCGGAGAAGATAGGGAAACCAATGCTGCCCGGCTTATGCAGCGTTTTGCTGACCATCCGCATACTACATGGCGTACGCTGAAGCTTTCTCTGACGCCATACCAAGCACGCCTGCATGCCAACAGGCCCAAGTTGCTCAGCAGACTCCAGAGGGAGCTTGATCAGGTGCATAGCTGCTTTGAGCCTGATCAGTTCCTCTCCGACAGTCCACTTTCGGGAGAGTTCCTGCTGGGCTACCACTGCCAGCGAAAAAGCCTGTGGGAGTCTCCGAAGGACGACGACGGTGACGACACAAGTGATACTCAAGCAGACGAATCAGCAAAGGAGAACAGACGATGAGCCTCACAAAGAAGATCGATTTTGCAGTTGTGTTCTGCGTGCGCAACGCCAATCCTAACGGAGACCCATTGGACGGCAATCGTCCCCGCAGAACATACGAGGGACTCGGAGAGGTAACCGACGTATGCATCAAGCGGAAGATACGCGATAGGCTGATGGAAAGCGGATACCAGATCTTCGTGCAGTCAGACGACAACAAGATGGACGACCACCCCAGCCTGCGCTCTCGCTCCGATGCCGTGCTGCCCAAGAACGGAAGCTCTGACGATATCGTGAGGAAGGCGTGCGACACTTGGTTTGACGTGCGGGCCTTCGGCCAGCTCTTTGCATTCAAGTCGGACAAGAAGAGCAAGGCCGACGGAGGAGAGAACTCAGGGGAGAACAAGGGCGTTTCGATCGGTATTCGTGGCCCGGTGACTGTCCAATCTGCATTCAGCGTGAGCCCAATCGATATCATCAGCACGCAGATCACCAAGAGCGTCAGCGGCGAGGGCGATGGCAACAAGCGCGGCTCCGACACAATGGGTATGAAGCATCGGGTTGAGACGGGCATCTACTCGTTCTTCGGAAGCATGAACCCTCAGCTTGCAGTCAAGACGGGCTTCAGTGACGCTGATGCCGCCGCGATCAAAGCGGTCTTACCACGGCTGTTTGAGAATGACGCTTCTTCTGCTCGGCCAGAAGGATCAATGGAAGTACTTAAGGTCATCTGGTGGGAGCACAATTGTCCAAGCGGTCAATGCTCGTCCGCGAAAGTCCATAGAAGTCTGACCGTAGCGGAAGACGGGAGTATCTCATTCGAGCCCGGCACAGGCCCTGAGGACGCGACAGGGAATTGGCCTAGACCTGAAGTCATAGATGGTGCCTAGGCTATGCCCACCACACACTCAGAAGACCAAACCGTGCTCGTATCCGCGCTGGAGCACTATAGCTACTGTCCGAGGCAGTGCGCGTTGATTCACGTCGAGAAGGTCTTCGACCAGAACCTGTTCACCGTGCGTGGCTCGATGGCGCATGAGCGCGCGGACGAGCCTACGGAGACTACATCCGCCGGCGTGATCGAGGAGCGGGGGCTTCCGATCTGGTCGGAGGTCCACGGCCTCTATGGCAAGGCGGATGTGGTCGAGTTCCATCCTGATGGCTCGATATATCCGATAGAGTACAAGCACGGCCCGAAGCGCCAGAGCGTCCACGATGAGCTTCAACTGTGCGCGCAGGCGATGTGTCTGGAGGAGATGTTCGGCAGGGAGGTTCCTCGCGGCGCGATCTACTCAAGCTCATCGCATGCGCGGCGGGAAGTCGAGATCACTCCACTGCTTCGTGAGAAGACCCTCGAAGCGGTTCGGGCGGTGCGCGAAATGTGCGCGTCGAGCGTCATGCCGCCTCCTGTCAATGACGCCCGCTGTCCCAACTGCTCGCTCGTAATCGCCTGCATGCCGGGCGGCGTAGATGAGCTGGCGGACCTCTCGGCGGACGGGTTCCTCTTCGAGCCCTGCGAAAGCGAGGTGATGGGATGAGCCGGGAACTGCTGAATACGTTGTTCGTGATGACTCAGGGCGCTTACGCGCACCTCGAGGGCGAGACAGCGAAGGTGGAGGCGGAGGGAAAGACGCTTTTGCAGACTCCGCTGCATCATCTGGGTGGCATCGTCACGTTCGGCAACGTAATGATGAGCCCGCACCTGATGCACAAGTGTGCATCAGAGGGGCGGACGGTCTCGTTTCTGAGCATGAATGGCCGATTCCTGGCTCGCGTCGTCGGGCCGGTGTCGGGCAATGTGCTCCTGAGAGAACAGCAGTATAGCGCCCACGCCGACCCGGCTCGCAGCTTTGCCATCGCCAGATCGATCGTTGCCGGCAAGATCCAGAATCTCCGTTCGGTGCTGCTCAGGGCGGCTCGTGAGTCCACCGTGGCAGAGAGGAAGTCGGAGATAGGCAAAGCGGCGGAATGGCTTGGCGCCTACCTGACGCAACTGGCCGAGGCCCGGGATATCGACGAGGTCCGAGGATATGAAGGCCAGGCCAGCGCGGACTACTTCTCGGTCTTCGATTCGATGATTGTGGCACAGCGGACGGACTTCAAGTTCAACGTCCGTAATCGCAGGCCGCCGAGGGACCGGATCAACGCGCTGTTGTCGTTTCTGTACGCGATCCTGCTCAATGACTGCCTGGGAGCAGCGGAAGGAGTTGGGCTGGATCCTCAGTTCGGGTATCTGCACGCGCTGCGGTCCGGGAAGCCGTCGTTGGGGCTGGACCTGATGGAGGAGTTCCGCCCGGTGATGGCTGATCGGCTCGCGCTGAACCTGGTCAACCGGCAGCAGATCAAGCCGGAGCACTTTGACATCCGCAAGGGCGAATCAGTCCTGTTGAACGAAGACGGGCGGAAGACCGTCCTGGCGGCGTATCAGAAACGCAAGCAGCTAGAGGTCAACCATCCGCTGCTGAAGACCAAGACACCGCTGGGCCTGGTGCCTCATCTGCAGGCGCGGATACTTGCCAGGCACTTGAGGGGCGATCTTCGGGATTACTTCCCGTACTATCCGAGGTGAGCGCGTGCGTAATGACATATTGGTGAGCTATGATGTGAACGCCGAGGACAAGGCCGGCGAGAGGCGGCTTCGGCGGGTGGCGAAGGTCTGCAAGGACTATGGGCAGAGGGTGCAATACTCTGTCTTCGAGTGCTCGGTGAATGAGATGGACCTGGAGCGGCTTCGCGCGAAGTTGACGAAGATCATCAAGCCCGAAGAGGACAGCCTGCGCATCTATCACTTGAGGGGGTTGCGAGACGACTACATCGAGGCCTACGGTCGCGATAGATACGTGGATTTCCAGGATGAGGTCCTGGTCGTATAGGGCCGCTCGCGCGGAAGTAGGGCGATTGGGTTGCAAGGGTCACGTTCGCGCAGAGACGGGAACGTGACGGCGGTCGCCGACACTTGTACATTGACAACAAGGCCAGCAAGGGACGGGCGCTCCTAGCTGGCCGATATGCATCTGCTCTGAGTTCAATACTGGCAAATACTCGGTCTGAACTATGACCCTTGCACCGGTCCTCAGCGACCGGTGAGGATTGAAACGGCATCCAGACACCCGAGCAGGCGCTCACGCTGATGATGATCGGCAGGGAGCTTGGCATACCCGAGACCCAGGCGTTACGCGCTGTCAACGTGATCGATGGCAAGCCGTCTATCCCGCCGGAGTTGATGCTCGGCCTTTGCCTGCGGAAGATTCCCGGTTTCACCTACGAGTTCGGCCACTGCGACCACACAACCGCGACGGTTACGGTATCGCGCCCGGGCTTGGCGAAGCCGTTTGTCTCACTGT